>DUBH01000079.1:13529-55083 GCA_012960415.1 Henriciella sp.
ACGAGATCATTCAGCAGTTGCACTGCCTCGCCGGTATGCTCATCCTCGGTTTCGCGAAGTCGGCGGAAGCGTGGCACAAGGTCAGTATGGACTGCCTCACGGCGCAACAGGGCATTCACCGATACCCCATAATGGTTCGCAAGCGCCTGAAGCTCCTGAATGCGTACCCGCCTATCCCCCTTTTCAATCGAAACGAGAGTGGGGCGAGACATGCCAATTACCTTGGCTGCTTCGTCCTGACGGATTTTTGCGCTTTCGCGGGCAAGGCGAAGGCGGCGACCAATCTCCTGTGCGGTCAGCTCGTTTAGATCAGCCATGGCGACCTCCCTTCGTCCATATTTGCAGAAAACTCTCTTCGCCCTGGTCCTGCTCGAATGCTGCCCATTCTTTCGAATGTTGCACGAGCATGTCCCGAAGCTGGCTCGTCACGTCATCTACTGACGATCCCAGGGCTTCAGCGATTTGGAATGCGTGAGGCTTTAGCGCGGCATCTGGCGCACTGGCGAAATCGGCCAGTTGGTGCAGGTGCCGCGCGCCCATATAGCCGTAATCGTAAAGGGTGTTGGTGGCCCTGAAACTGTTTTGCTTCGACAGGGCATCACTAAATCGCGCGGCCCGCAAATCGGCAATGGCATACTTCTCGGGCGGCTCTTCAACGCCGGCGGCGTGCAAGCTCATCCGGCGCAATAGGCACGCCGCACATACGCCGCATTGGCGCAGTTCGCCCGCGACGCGAACATTGAACCGTTGTTGCCAGCAGGAGCGGGTATCAATCACCTGCTGGGGCCTTACCCCTGGCTTTGCCAGAAACGCTGCGATGGTCTGGCCCTTGGTATGCCAGAGGTGCGGTTGTTCATAGGTCAGGTCGATACCAAGCAACGCCTTTATGAAGCGCTCCATCTTTCTGAAGAAAGTCGGGTGGTTCCGATAATCTGGATAGATGTTGAGCAGGGGAAGCAATACAGGCCCCAAAGCGCCCTGACCACTTTCTGGCACAATGATCCGGCTGACATTTGACAGTTGCGAGGCGATTGCAGTCACCGCCGCAAATTTGAAACCGCGCGAACGGGCGCTGTTCTCGGCATTCGGCTTCACCTTTACATCAAAGGGAAGGCGGTCGAACGGCCGCTCATCCTCGCGGAGGCGTTGTTTGAATTTCGAAACCCGCACGCTCACGGCATTGTCGTTCTCATTGTAGAGACCGGAGACACTTAGCGAGTCCAAGCCTTCACTGTACGCAATGGCGAACGCCTTTTGCTGTTTCGGGAAGAGCGGGCCTTGTCGTGGCTTACTTGTTGCCGCGCCCTGATGGCGCACAAAGCTAAAGCGCCACGCGTCACCAGTCAGGTGGCTCAGGGTATCGGAAAGACTTTGCTTAACAGCTGCATCTTGCCAGGTCGCGAGCTCAATCACGGGCACAGTCACATGAAAGTGCCGTGCCCAATGTGCATTGCCGCGTCCCCACCGACGATCGGCAAATTCGACGGCCGCGCAGACAATCAGCAGGTCGTGGTGGATATTGCTCCAGCCCTCATGACAGTAGCTGTCAAAGATGTCCTTATCGCACTTAATCTCTGAGCCGATGGTCGCATAAATGCGCCCCTTAGCGCCTCGACGCGGAGTCGCTTGCCCCGCTTCAAGAATTGTTAGGTCACGCTCAGAAATCTTAGAAAAATCACTCATTACAATCACAGTATTGGGTCATCGAGACCGGTTCTTTTTTTGGCGTCCTTCTTGAACGCATTTTTGTCGCAGCTTTTCACAGCATCCTGAATGCGCGCACGGTCGAGGCTCTTGATTACTTGGTTCGAGCCTTCAATGAGTCGTTCGAGCTGGTCTTTATGCATCGGGCCTTCCCGGTGCGCCTCATAGCCAGCTTCCTGAATACGGGTGAGCGTCTTGCCGATATTGGTTTCGACACATGCGTCCAAGGCCTTGTCGATAGCATCGCGAGAGCTATCGCCCTCGTGCAGCCTCATGGCGACTTCACGGTGGAGGTCATCCGAAAATTCCGACTTGTCGTACTTTTCGAAGATGCCCTTGATCGATCCCTTCGGGTCAAGATCGAGCTGCCCGTCATCACCATAGCTTTGCAGGTCGCGGATCAGTCCTTCGTTTTCTGACAGGATGCCGTTTACGATGGCATGGCTGCCAAGAGCGCAACGAGTGTCATGATCTTCAGCCTCATTCTGCACAGCTTCCGCAAACCGCCTTGAGCGGCTGTCGAGCTTCAAATTTTTGAATGGGCCATCGGTCATTTTAACCTCCTTGATGCCACATTCTCACAAAAAGCTGACATTGTCAATAAATATAAGTCCAAAACTGACATATTGTTATGCGCAGCCTTTGCCCTTTAAAAAGTTTAAGAAAGCTCCGTTGAAAACGGATATTTTCGCTTATTTTTAAAGAGAGGACTGGAGTAATCTTTGAATTTTATCTATAATATCCGTTATGAGCGGAGATAACGGACATAAGATAAAGAGCGTGCTTGATGCTATTCCGCCTGGGGCGCTCGTGGATTCCAAGTGGATGAGTAGGCATCAAATAGCAGACTCACTGTACCATGACTACGTACAACGTGGCTGGTTTGTCCGTCTAGCTCATGGGCTTCTTTTGAGACCTAATACCGAGTTTGATGCGAGCAAGCCGCTTGATTGGCAAGTTGTCGTTGCTTCTATGAATATGATCATGGAGATCAATTTCCATGTAGGTGGCATAACGGCCCTAAATCAAAGTAGTCACGGACATTATCTGCCTTTGGGCGGCACGGAGCATGTGGCGCTATACGCCGAAAAGCTTCCAGGCTGGTTGTCCAAAATCAATGCAAACGCCAAATTTGAGTCACGATCACTAAAGCTTTTCAACGATCCGTATCTGGGCGTTGAGCCACTGAAGAGCAGTGGCCTCAGTTTCGGTGGAGAGGCATCCTTTCCGGTATCAAGCCCGGAGCGCGCGATCTTGGAGGCGCTCGATGAATTGCCGGAAGGTGCAGGATTTGATCAGCTCGATATGGTGTTCCAGGGGCTTGCGAGCCTGAGTCCGCGCAAGCTCATGGCTCTTCTATCAAACTGCCGGAAGGTGAAGGTTATCCGCTTGTTCTTCGTGTTCGCGGATCGCCATGGCCATGCTTGGCTGAAACATCTCGACAAGAGCAAACTTGATTTCGGCAAAGGCGATCGTCAGTTGGTTAAAGGCGGCAAAATACACCCAACCTATCGGATAACGGTGCCGACCGAGTTTGTGACCACTGGGCAAGAGAGTGATGATGCGTGAACGCTACGCCGCCCAGGTCCGGTTATTGGTTCGCCTCATCCCCTTTGTGGCGGAAGAAGTAGATTTCGCCCTTAAGGGCGGTACGGCGATCAACCTCTTTTATCGCGAACTACCGCGCTATTCCGTCGATATTGATCTCATTTATCTACCGATCGAAGACCGTGCTAGGAGCCTAGCGACAATCGCATCTGGGTTGGGGCGGTTAGCGAAGAAGATCGAAAAGAGCGTTGCTGGTGCCCGCGCAACCATCGTGTCTGGCGGCGGCAATCAGGAAACGCGTATCATTGTGCAGACTCCAGAAGCTCAGGTGAAGATCGAGGTATCACCTGTCATGCGCGGCACATTGTTTCCACCAAAGCCGATGATGGTACATGCGTCAGTCGAAGAAGCGTTTGGATTTGCAGAAATGCCTGTAATCGATTTCGAAGAGCTGTTCGCAGGTAAGATCATTGCGGCACTTGATCGCTCTCACCCCCGCGATCTTTTTGACGTCCATCATCTTCTTCATGGCGAGGGAATATCAGACGCGCTCTTTCAAGCAACGCTGATCTATCTAATCAGCTCGAACAGGCCTATTCATGAATTACTCGATCCTGGTCAGATTGATCTCGGTGATATCTACGCCCGAGAATTCGAAGGGATGACCGCCAAGCCGCTGCCGTTAGAAACTCTCTATGAGGCACGCGATAGGTTGGTTTCTGAGCTACGCCGCAAATTGACTGGCGATGCGGCCGCCTTTCTTGAAAGCGTTCACAATTGCGAACCAGATTTTGAGCTTATCGGCCTGTCCCAAGCCGCTGACTTGCCAGCCGTGCGCTGGAAGCTGCTCAATCTGGAGAAGTTCAAAACAAATGATCCAGAGCGCCATGCTGAACAGCTTCAGGAGTTGAAAGCGTTATTCTCATAGGCGCACTGATTACCGTTCCCGTTCCAGATTTCGCGACGATCGTGATTTCGCAGAGCGTTGTAGATGCTTGCGCATTTGCTCGTATCTGCGCTGCTCATCAGTAAGAGTAAGTTTCAAATCGGCCTGACGTCGATGCTGTTGCTTCTGTTCGTGGTTCAGTTCGCGGCGTTGGTCCAAGTGCTCAAAGATAAGCGCATCCAATTCGGAACGGTCGCGAACCCGGCATTGCCAAGCCTCAAATTCATTTTGCTTTTTAAGCCTACGCGTTTCGCCCCGCAGCATGTCCCAAATACCAGCGATGCCGGAGCGATAGCGGTCTTGCCGCCTTTTGGCTTCAATCAACGTGCGCTTGCGGTGCTGCTCTTGCAGCGCCTTCCTCTCCGCACTCTGCAAGCGGACAAGCTCTTTCCGTTGTTTGTCCAGAGCTTTACGTTCCAATCTCGCTTTGGCGCGCCGTTCAGCTTCCAGGCGTTGCATAGCCGGTGTCATGGCCAATGCGATCTCTGCTTTAGCCGCTTCGACGCTCTTTAGAGGGGCAGAAGGTCCGACCTTTTCGCGAACGGCTTTCGTTTTGATACCAAGCCACTTGGGAAGTGAATAAATCTCGCACTCCCGATCTAGGACAACAACGCCGCGTCGGTCGCCCTTGGCGAGGGTGAAACCCCTTTCTTCGAGCGCTTGCACCAATGCCGACTTGGAGTCGGAAATTGCCCAGGCATCTTGCAGCGCTGATTTTATCGCTCGCGGGTCCTTCCCAATGCGCCGAGCCTGTTGCCATTCGGCGAGTGAGAAATTCTTCGGATCACGGGCGTCGCGATCAATGAGGCCGGTGGGCAACTCCCAACCATGCTCTCTGTAGATTTCGCGGGATACGTCTCGCAGCTTTCTGTGCGAATGAGAAAGCTGGATCGCTTTCATGTTGATTGTATCGATCCGGCTCCACACAGCATGAGCATGACGACGCCCATTCTTTTCATGAAAGACGATGGCGCGAGGCTGGCCTTCCAGCCCAAGCTTTTTCTCGACTTTATCGATCGCGGCCTCAAACTCAGAAACCGCCACCAATTCCTTGTCGGGTGGATTCAGGCTCAGCGAAAACAAGAACTGTTTGCAACGCGTGCCCTTACTGATCGCCTGTGCTTCTCCAAAAGCGCCCATCAGGTCATCGGCGACGAAACCACGAAGCTCATAAAGCTCAATGTGATCGTTTTCTTCTTTCATGAGGTGTACGGCCAGGTCTTTCGCGCCGCCGCGTTGATTGCCATTGAGGATCATGACGGCCCCTCAGTGCCCGTCCGAAGCGCCCTCATGAGTTCGTCGCGCATGGTCTGTATATCAGCGCATGCGCCTGCCAGTTCAGCTTCAAGGTCAGGCCCCAAAGGCAGGGTCCCGTTGTTGATGCCTTTTGCAATCTGGTTGAGGTTGGAGGCGAGCCGTGAATTGCCCAAGATGCTCAGCGCTCTGGCTAGAGCTATACGGTCAACAGTCGGCCTACGTTGGCGTGACATTCGCGGCTCTGCATCATCACCGAACAGGCGCTTTCTGATGTACGCACCGAGCGACTTGCCATTGGCCATGTGTTCCAGCTTTGCGCGCTCTCCAACGGTCAAACGCAGGGAGAATGGCGGTGCGGGCTTGGATTTGTCTTGTTGCGCCGCAGCGGTCTTGAAATGGGCGCTAACGCCCATCTTTGCTGCTTTCTCAAGGCCGCTCATAACTGCGGCCCCTTTGGCTTTTGAGAGATAGCCTTGAAGTCTATCTCAGAGTGTTTGAGTTGGTGCTCCCAGTCCTGTAATGTTTCAAATAGCGCGTTCGAAGAATTTCCTTCAAGGCGCGCCATTCCATTTCAGACAAGACTACCGCGTGACGGTGTCCCGCTTCATGGGCGCCAGTTTCGCGAGGAAGCGGTTCTGCATGCGGAAGGGCACGCCTTCCTCATTCATCGCGGCCTGGAGGATCTCCACCACCGCAGCAAACTCGGCCGTGGTGACGCCATGGTCACGGTGAACGTCTTTCATGTCCCGGCCGGTATAGTCGCAGCCGCCACCGAGAATATAGCAGAACTGCTCATTCAGGGTGCGGGTCAGGCGGACCCAGTCGGACGCGGCAAAGATTCTCTCTGTGCGAGGATCGGTGCGCACGCCCTCAACAAAGCTGTCGACAATGCGCGCGATGCCTTCGCGTCCATTGAACGCGGCGAGCACGCTCGGGTCTGAAATCGGGTCTGCGCCGGCATTCTCATTGGAGATTTCATAAGGGTCTACATAAAGCTCGCCTTCACGCATGTGCGGCGGCACTGAGTCTCCCTCATTGAGGGGCTGGGCGACTGCAGGACCAGCCAGAAGGATGATGAGTGCGACGGAGGCTGAGAAATTACGCATGGGCTAGAATCCCAGTTGAAGTGAAAGATAGAGGCCGCGCTGGTCTTCAAAGGTCGCGATCGACCCGAGGTCGGCATAGGCCGCGGTGAGGGTGACATTCTTGTTCAGTGCATAGGCTGCGAAGACATCAAACCAGTCATCTTCCTGCGCAAAGGCGAGATTGTCCGGTTTCATACGGTATTCCCCGCCAATGACGAGGCGCCGCGAAAGCATGTATGCCACAGAGACTTCAGGCTGGAGCTGATGGTCCTCCTGGCCGCCAAAGCCCAGAAGGCCATTCTGGTTGGCGTCGGTATAACGCAGCGTCGCGTTCAGAAGCAGGCTTTGCGCCAGCAGAAGCTTCGTCGCGCTGGCATAGACTTCGACGCCTTCATCATCCTCGGCGCCGAGCGCTCCAAGAAGCGGGCCGTGATCGGCAGACTTGTAGAGCGCGCCCACAGCGATCTGCGGCAGCCATTTGTCCTGGTCATAGACCGCATCGCCAGCAACGCGCAGCTTTGCGCCGACAATGTCCTGATTGAACGTGAACCCGTCGCCGATGCCGAGCGCCGCGCCGGTACTGCCAGTATCGAATTCCTGGCGCGAATAGCTGATCTCGAGCCGGTTATAGAAGCCAGCCGCGGCGCCGTAAGACTGAAAGTTGTAATCGGGCAGATCGAGATAGGTATAGTGGGCTGTGCCACCCATGCCGCGATCGGTGGAATTGCCGGCAATGACCGCCCAGGGCGTGATGCCGCCACCTGCGGCGCCGTCGACGCTGGTCACACCGCGGGTGAGCAGCAGCTTTCCGCCTGTTTCGAAATCCAGAATGTCAGCGTGTGCTGCTGAAACTGGAATCCCGAGGAAAACGCCCGCTGCCAAGGCCGCGCGAAGCGGCATGATTACGCTTTTGCGAAGTCGTGAAAGCATAAACTTGTCCCTGATCATTTTTTGTCGGTGACAAGAAATAGCGGCCGATAATTAATAGATGTGTAAATAACATTGTATAGAAAATACGAATGAGACTGATTTCGCTATTTCTGTTGCTGGTATCGTGTTCATCGCCATCCTTTGCGCGTCCGATAGTTGTGGTTGACTCGTCCGGCGCGCCCGTGGCTCACGCTGTCGTCAGTTTCGATACGGGCGGCGCGACGCCTTCGTCCTACGGCCAGCCGCTCGCGCTCAGTCAGCAAAACATCCGCTTCAAGCCTTATGTGCTGGCCGTTCCGACCGGCGCGGATGTGACCTTTCCGAACCTCGACCGTGTGCGTCACCACGTTTACTCGTTTTCGCGCGGCAACAGGTTCGAGCTCGAATTGTATGGCCGCGAAGAGCAGCGTTTCGTCACCTTCGATACGCCGGGTATTGTGGCGATCGGCTGCAACATCCACGACCTCATGCTCGCCTATATCCATGTCAGTGACGCTGCCTATGCCGGTGTCAGCGATGCAGATGGCCGCGTCGAGATTGAAGGCCTCCCGGCCGACGCTGGCATTGCGCAAGTCTGGCAGCCTGACATGTCCGGGGGGCAGACGGTTGATGTCACGCCTGTGCTCGAAGGCGACTTAATGAAGCTGACGCTTCCTGCCCGCTATTCGCCGCCGCCACCAGGCGCTGCCGAATAGGGTGCGGCGCATGGCCTTCCGGCACCTTAAAACTAAACTTGTTGTTGCGTATGGCGGGCTTCTGGGTCTGATCCTGGCGGTCAACGTGCTGACAAGCTACTTCGCGATCGAGGCAGCGGCGCGCGAAAAAATCGATGACGAAATGGCCGCAACCGAAGCGGTCTCAAACCGGCTGTGGCAGATGCGGGCCGACAAGCTCGAGGAGGCGGCCGGTGTCGTCTCGCGTGACTTCGGTTTCCGCGAAGCGGTGGCGACTGACGATGTCGCGACCATGTCGTCGGCGCTCGAAAACTTTCTCAACAGGCTGGATGCTGAAGCTGCCTATATTGTGACCTCTGACGGGCGGGGCCTCATGGCTGGCGCCACGCAGACCGAAACGGTCGAAGCAGAGCTTCTTGCAGCCCTGAATGCGAATGGGCAGGAAACCGGCGTGGCTGCGCTGGATGCGGCTGTACATCAGATCGTTTCACGTCCGATCATGGCCCCGACGCTTCTCGGCTGGGTGCTCTTTGCTGAAAGGCTCGATGAGGCCGAACTGAGCGAACTTGAGACCCTGTCGGCCATTCCGCTGACCGCGCAGATCCTCATCGACGGGCAAAATGGCGATGATGCAGGGAGCAAACCCGGTTTTGTGACCCGTTCCAGCCCGATCAAGGGCTTTGGGCATTTGCCTGATGCGGTTCTCAAGCTTGAGTATCCGCTGGCCGGGGCCATGGCGCCTTTCAGAAGCATGCTGCTCATCATCGCGCTCATGGCTGCTGGCGGCATTGTCGCCTTGCTGGTCTGCACATGGTTCATTTCTCGCACGGTAACCGGCCCGATCATGAAGCTGGATGAAGCGGCGCAGGCGATTGCAGATGGCAAGAAGGCTGGTCTCGACGTGAAAGCAGACGATGAGATCGGGCGGCTCGCGAACAGCTTTTCCCACATGGTCAAAGAGGTGCAGGCGCGTGAGGACAATATCCTCAAACTCTCCCTGACAGACCCTGAAACAGAGCTGCCGAACCGCCGGGCAATGGAGATGTTCCTCAGCGGGACGGACCGCGCGGATGTCTACTGCGCTGCGGTCAGCCCTGAGCGGTTTGCGAATATCACTTCAGTCATCGGTCAGGCGGCGAGCAACGAACTGGTTGCCCTGCTTGGGCAGCGTCTCCAGGACATGCCCGATATCCTCGCCCTTGGCCGCCTCGGCGGGGAGGTCATCGGGATTGCGATAGGCGCGGCGAGCGATGAGGAGGCGCATGCGCTTCTGGGCGCTATTCTGGAGGGGGCCGGTCGTCCGGTCCGGGTGCGCGGTGAGCTTGTTGATGTGCAGCTTTCGGCAGGTTTCGCACCGCTCGGCTCAGACGGAAAGCTCTCACCGCTCGATCAGTCGGTCATCGGCCTTCATCAGGCCAGGCAGCGCCGCCTGCCTATCTTTGCGTTCGACAAGGTCGCCTATGGCGATCCGAGTGGCACGCTCTCACTGATGAGCGAGATGGTGGCAGGCATGGAGGATGGCAGCCTCTACCTAACCTACCAGCCAAAGGTAGACCTTCGCAGCCAGACCGTCTGCAGCGCGGAGGCCCTGCTTCGCTGGGAGCATCCAGAGCGCGGTTTCGTCTCGCCCGAGGATTTCGTCCGCGCCGCCGAGGAGACTGGCCACATCCGCCCCTTGAGCGAATGGGTGTTCAGGCAGGTCAAGGATGAGCGGGCCCGCTTTCTCGATGCGGGACATGACATCAAGATCGCCGTGAACCTTTCAGGCCGGCTTCTGACCGATACTGACTTTCTGCGCTGGAGCATTGGCTTCCTTGGCGCAGAGGCAGATCGCTATTGCCTGGAAGTGACCGAAACGGCCGTCATCGATGACCCGACCCTGGCGCTCGCCAACATCCAGTTGCTGCGCGAAGCAGGCTTTGAGATTTCCATCGACGATTATGGTTCAGGCCTGTCGTCGCTTTCCTATCTGAAACAGATCCCGGCGCATGAGCTCAAGATCGACAAGAGCTTCGTGCTTCCTCTGAAAGTTGGCTCCTCAGATGCGCTTCTGATCAAGTCGACGATCGACCTGGCTCACAGTCTCGGCATGAAAGTCACGGCTGAAGGCGTAGAGACGCGTGAGATCATGTCCATGTTGTCGGTCATGGGCGCCGACCGCGCCCAGGGGTACTACATCTCGCGCCCTGTCCGGTCCGAAAGCTTGATCGCTTTCCTCAACAGCTTCACAGTCGAAGCTGACGACGAGAAATCGCTGAAGTCGGGATGAGGCTGGCCTGGAGCGGATAGCGGGAATCGAACCCGCATCCTCAGCTTGGAAGGCTGCTGCACTACCATTGTGCTATATCCGCGCGCCAGAGGGCCACGAGATACTTCGGGGCGCGGCGCGATGCAAGGGAAGAGGCACGCTGATGGCAGTCGGCGCGATTGCGACTCAAGGTGACTTCGGGGGAGAATGCTAAAATCGCAGCCCTGAGCGCGATCCATCGCGAAACGCAGTGAAGCGGGGATCAATTAAGCAAATGGTGGAGGGGACAGGATTCGAACCTGTGTACGCTATGCGGGCAGATTTACAGTCTGCTGCCTTTAACCACTCGGCCACCCCTCCAGGGATTGCCTTGCAGCGCCGGTAATTGACGCTGCCACATCGGAACGTCAAAAGGCTGTCATCAACAACCCGGTCGCTCCGAAGCGCGCTTTATAGGGATGAAGCCCATTCCACGCAACCATGAGAAACGGCGATTTGCAGCGCGATCTGCACCGGACCCGAATGAGCCGCTCTGGCTCTGGGGTCAGCATGCTGTCGAAGCCGCAATTTCCAACAAGAACAGGGTGATCCTGCGTTGGGTCGCGACAGAAAATGCGGCCAAGCGCACCGGCCTTGAGGGCTTTGAGGTCATGGACCAGAAAGCGCTCAGCAAGTTGCTGCCGCCCGGCGCGGTTCACCAAGGCATCGCCATCAAGGTCGAACCGGCCGAGCCGTCCGCTCTGGAAGACGTGATCAACCGTCCTGATGCGCCGGACACGCTGTGCATTCTCGACCAGATTTCGGACCCCCATAATCTCGGCGCCATTTTCAGGTCGGCAGCCGCGTTTGGTGTGGGCGGCCTCGTCCTTCAGACGCGGCATACGCCGCCGCTAACCGGCGTCGTTGCCAAGTCTGCGGCAGGCGCCATCGAGACGGTCGAGGAAATCCGCGTCGTGAACATTGCCCGCGCGCTCGATGCGCTGGGGGCGGCGGGCTATCATACGGTGGGGCTTGCCGGCGAAGGCCAGGAACATCTCTCTGATTCCGTCAGCGGCGCACGCAAGATCGCTTTCGTCATGGGGGCCGAAGGTTCAGGCCTTCGTCCGGCGGTGGCAAAGGCGTGCGCGACGCTGGCCCGCATCCCGATGGTGCCCGGCATGGAAAGTCTCAACGTTTCCAACGCGGCAGCCATTGCCTTCTATGAAGCGATGCGGTCAAAACGGCTCTGATGACACTTCTCGGACCGACTTCGCACACCTATTTCTCGCAGCGTCTCAAGCTGCACTATGCCGATTGGGGCAATGAAGACGCACCGCCGCTCCTTCTGGTACATGGCGGGCGCGACCATTGCCGCAGCTGGGACTGGACGGCAGAAGCCTTGCGCAAGGACTGGCACGTCATCGCGCCAGATCTTCGTGGCCATGGTGACAGCGCCTGGTCGCCTGAAGGCAATTACAACATGCAGGCGTATATCTATGACCTGGCCCAGCTCATCCACCAGCTGAAGCTTGCGCCTGTCACCATCGTATCCCATTCGCTCGGCGGGAATATCTGCCTGCGTTATACAGGGCTTTATCCAGAGAATGTCCGCAAGATCGTTGCGATCGAAGGGTTGGGGCCGAGCCCCAGCCGTCTGGAAGAACGCCGCAAAACGCCGTGGCAGGATCATTTCCGCAAGATGATCGATGACAAGCGCGGCCTCGCCGGCCGCCAGCCGAAGCGCTACGACTCGCTGGAGCAGGCCTATGCCCGCATGAAGGAGGAAAACAGCTTCCTGACGGCCGAGCAGGCGCGCCACCTCACCATCAATGGTATCGCCCGAAATGAGGATGGCACCTATTCGTGGAAGTTCGACAATTACCTCCGCGTCTGGGAGTCAGTCGACATCACGCATGAACAGGTTGCCGAGCTCTGGTCGAATATCAGCTGTCCAACCTTGCTGCTCTATGGCGAGAAAAGCTGGGCCTCTAACCCGGCCGAAGATGGCCGGATCCAGCATTTCAAACATGCCGATGTGAAGATGTTCCCCGAAGCAGGCCACTGGCTGCACCATGACCAGTTCGACCTTTTCATCGAGACGCTCGGGGATTTTCTCTAGCCAGACACCTCTTTCAGGAACTGCGCGATGCTGGCCGCTGTCTGGCGGCTGATGTCGGGGCACATATGCGCGGCGATTTCAGTGCCGTGGCTGGTGCCCATGACATTGCGGCATTGGGCAGCCTGTCCGGCACGTAGCAGCAGGCGGTAAAACTCGATGCCTTCATCGCGAAGCGGGTCGCACTCATTTACGCTGATCATGACGGGCGGCAGGCCCTTCACATCTTCTTCGCTAGCAAAGAGCGGCCAGGCGAGCGGATCCTTCGCCTCATAGGCGTCGATGCCGTAGGCGATTGCCGCGCCCATGCCCTCAAGATGGAGCAGAATGCCATTGTTCTCGGTGCTCGACGGCAGGCGGTCATCGGGCCACTTGCCAGCGATATAGGGACACAGCGCATAGAGGCCTTTGACGAGGCCGATATCGCCATCCCGGTTAAGCTTGAGGCCCGTAGCAAGCGTTAGATTGCCCCCGCCGCTTTCGCCCGCGACGATAATCTTGTCTTTGTCGATGCCGAGCTTGCCGGCATTCTCGCTGACCCATCGTACGCCAGACACACAATCATTAAGGCCTGCTGGGAACGGTTCGATCTCTGGTGCGGACGAGGCGCGCAGGCTGTTGCGGAAATCGACCATGGCGATCGCCATGCCCTGATGCGCCAGCAACCTGCCCCATGTCCTGTACATCGCGTCGAAGCAGGAAAAATCCTGCATGCCGCCGCCATGGATGTAATAGACACAAGGCAGCGCGCCTGAGCCTTCAGGCTTGATGAGCTGGATCTTCACCGTGTTGCCATCGGGCTGCGAGGTGAACTCATGAGTCGAGATATCGAGGCCCTTTGTCGGCGCGAGCGGCTCGGTATCGATCTGGGAGAAGAGCTTCTGCACCATGGCGGCGCGCTCATTGGCTTCGGGCGAATTGGCGCGTGCGACCATCTCCTCGCGGGTCGTCGCCGGGTTCGGTGCTGGCTGCGGCATGTTTGAAAGCATCGCGCGGATGCGCGGGTCCAGTCTCGGATCGTCTGCGCCCTTTGCCATTCTTATCCTCCCTTTGGCTTTTCTTGTTCGCTGAGCCTTAGCACGCGAAGGGCGGCTGAGGCAGGGGCTCGCAGGGTCAACCTTTGGCGCGTGGCAGCTTGATGCCGAAGATGATGCCCATGGCGCGCGAGATGAATGCCGTCGCCATGCCCGCAGCGAAGGCGATGGCTTCAGGCGCGCCAAGTGAGACCGCCCCGAAATAGACGCCGGACCCGGCCAGCGCACAGGTGGCGTAAAGCTCGCCTTCTTTCAGCACGAGCGGTTCTTCATTGGCGATTACGTCGCGAAGCAGGCCGCCTGCGCTCGCCGTGATGGCGCCCATGATCACAACGACGAGAAAGCCATGGCCGAGTGACATGGCCTTGGCTGCGCCCGTGACGGCGAAGAGGGACATGCCGACCGCGTCTGGCCAGCGAAGGGCACGGAACTGGCTGACATAGCGATAGAACAGGAAGGCTGTCAGCCCGCCCGCAATCGCCAGGACCAGTGTCAGCGTGTCAGACAGCCAGAAGACGGGCGCGCCAAGCAGCAAGTCGCGCAGGGTGCCTCCGCCAATGGCGGGCAGGAAGGCAAGCACGATAACGCCGAGCAGGTCCATCTCCTTGCGCACGGCAAGCACCCCGCCAGAGATGGCGAAGACGAAAACACCGAACCGGTCGGCAAAGGCGATGAGAAGGTCTGGGCTCATGGGCAGCCTTTTGGATGAGAAGCCTTCAGGCGTCCAGCGCTTCGCCTGTTTGCGCTACACCCCAGCCGGTTGCATGCCTCCGCCAGTGCGTCTGCATAACCTCAATTAAGATAAGGATTATTAGCGGAATTTTCTTGCAACCTATGAGTGTGGCCTTGCGTAGGTGCGGCCAGATGGGCGGCTTGAGCTGCCATCGCAAACCAAATTTCGGCGCAGAAAGCGCCCGCAAAACCAAGAGGATCAGAACGATTAGCCATGCAACAGTTGCAAGAGGACAGATACACCACCCGGCTGCAGAGCCAGCCTGAACAGATCGCCCGCCGCGACCGCGTCATCCATGGAGATGGCGAAGCGAGCCCACCGATCTGCCCATCACTGATCGAGGATTTCGAGCGCGACGGCTTCATTGTGCTTGAGGACGTGTTCTCCCCTGAGGAAGTCGCCCGCATGCGCGGCACCGCGAATGAAATGCGCGACTATCCAGACAGCCTCGCCGATGAAACCGTCATTTCAGAGCGCGATAGCGGCGCGGTCCGCTCCGTGTTCGCGATCCACCGGCAGACGAGCGATTTCGATGTCGTCGCCCGTGATCCGCGTCTCGCTGATGTCGCCCGATATATCCTCGACGATGAGGTCTACATCCATCAGTCGCGCCTGAACTACAAACCAGCCTTCAAGGGCAAGGAGTTCTACTGGCACTCCGACTTTGAGACCTGGCACGCAGAAGACGGCATGCCCGACATGCGCGCCCTGTCCATGTCCGTGATGCTGACAGACAACCATCCGCAGGCTGGCCCTGTCATGTTCGTTCCGGGCAGCCATGAGACCTTCATCTCCTGCGTCGGTGAAACGCCTGACGACAATTACAAGTCATCGCTCAAGCGTCAGGAGACCGGCATTCCGGATGCAGACTCCATTGCCCAGCTGGTCGATGAAGGTGGCATTGTTGCACCTGCGCCGAAGGCGGGCTCAGTCGTGATCTTCGACTGCAATACGCTTCACGCCTCGAACGGCAACATCACCCCGTTCGAGCGGATGAATGCCTTCTTTGTCTTCAATGCGTGGTCAAACCGCCTGAAGGCCCCGTTTGCGGCGAATTCGGAGCGCCCTGAGCACATCGCTCACCGCCGCGTCGAGAAGCCGCTTGCGCCGCTTTCAAAAGTGACGGGAAGGCTATCCTAGGACCGGCATCCAAATAGAACCGCCTGCCACGACAGGCAAACTCAGGCCCGCAATGCCCCGGTCAGCATGACCCGGTGGTATTTGCGGGCGAACTTTGCCGGGATATCCAGAAGTCGGTGGCGCCCTTCTATCTGGGCCGCAAGGCTTGAGGCCGATGTGTCGATCTTCTGCGGCGTCGCCAGCGCCAGCGCGCCTGCCCGCACCGGTGCCATATACGTTGCCAGCTGGCGCTTGTACTGCATGCCCCCGAGGCCGAGATGAAGCTCCTTGATGCCTTCTGCCGCGCTCCACTGCGCCAGGCTGAAGAGCAGCGCGAGCCCCGGTTTTCGCTTGGAAAACTTGTCCTCATAGGCCGGGAACCAGTAATGCATCACGCTCTCTGACCGCATGCAGTAGGAAATGGCTGCCAGCTCGCCCTCAATGTGAAGCGTCGAAACCACGCCGCGCGCGTCAGCGGCCTTGCGCTCCGCCAGCGTTTCCAGAAGGCGGCGCGGCCAGTCCATGGAGAAGAGCGGGAAGTGACCTGACTGGTGATAGGCGACCTGTTTCAGCTCCAGCAGTCGGTCAAAGGCTGCTGGATCGGTCACATCGTGTGCCACAACCGTGCCCGGCGCTGCCAGAAGCGCTTCGACCTTGCGGTGCTCACGCCTGAAATTTGACGAGGCTGCCTGTCGCTCTGCAAGCCATGCATCATAGCCAGCCGACAGCTCCATGACCTGATTGCCGTCGCCGATATGGCCGGTGAGGCCGTGGCGCTGCTGATTGTATGGCGTTGCAGAGAATGCATATCCCCCGACATGGCGCGCAACGCCTCGCTGGCTCAGATCCAGTTCGGTGTCTGGGGCTGCAACAATGCCATGAAGGTCATCCATCGGTCCACCGACGGGTCTTGCCGTGCCAAGAGGCCCCGGTCTTACAGGCCAATAGGCAATAGGTTGGCCATCCTCGGTGAACTTCAGGACTTTGACGCCCGGCCGGGCAGCTTCAGCAGCAGCGACATAGGAATAGGAGAAATAAGGGCTCCAGAGGCAAGGGTCGCTGGCCTGCAGGGCAGCCCATGCTTCCCGATCAGCCCCGGTCAGGTCTGAAAAATCGACATAGTCCGCGTGCGTGCCCATGCCGGATGCTTAACAGAAAACCGGTTAAGGCGATCAAAACCGAAGCGAGGAATTTGCCGCATCGGGGGGAATTCGGCTGGTAGATGAGGGGGATTGGAGCGGGTGAAGGGAATCGAACCCTCGTCTTAAGCTTGGGAAGCTTCTGCTCTACCATTGAGCTACACCCGCGCGCTGGCTGGTTGGGCTGAATAGCTTTTCTGGCAGGAAACGCCAGCGATTTGTCAGCCTAGCCTCGTTGGGAAGCCGACTTCACATCTGAGCGAGTGCATGAAAACGGCTGCTTGTCATGCTGGTGTGCAAGACTAAGGTCTAGGCCCATGGCGCATACGACATTGTTAGAGCAGAAGTTTCGCGACCCCTTCATCACGGCAAAGAGAGAGACCCGTGGGTCTGTAGACTGGCGCGGCCTGAAGACCCTGTGGCTGAACACGGGAACGCTCTGCAACATCGAGTGCCGCAACTGCTACATCAAAAGCTCTCCGACCAATGATGACCTCGTCTATCTGACGCTTGGCGACGTGGTGCCGTTTCTCGATGAGATCGACGCCCTGGCTGAGGGCACAAAGGAGATCGGCATTACCGGCGGTGAGCCCTTCATGTGCCCGGACATCCTGGCGATCATGGAAGAGGTGCTGACACGCGGCCACACGCTGCTCGTCCTGACCAATGCAATGCGCCCGATGATGCGCCCCAAAATCCGCGAGGGCCTGCTCGCTCTCAATGAGCGGTATGGCGACAGGATCACGATGCGCGTCTCGATGGACCACCATTCGCAGCCACTTCACGATGCTGAGCGCGGCACTGGAAGTTTCGAAATTGCTGGTGAAGGCCTCGCCTGGCTCGCCTCGAATGGCTTCTCAGTCGCCATTGCCGGACGACAGGATCTTGCCGAGAGCGAGGAAGACGCCCGTCTTGGCTATGGGGCGCTGATCGAAAGGCTCGGTCTTCGCATCGACCCGGCTAACACGAAGGCGCTCGTCCTCTTTCCTGAAATGATCGAGGGCGACAGCCCGCCAGAAATTACCACGGCCTGCTGGGGCATTCTCGATGTCGATCCGGGGGACATGATGTGCGCCAGCCAGCGCATGGTTATCCGGCGCAAAGGTGCAGACCGCGCCACTGTGACAGCCTGCACCCTGCTCGCTTATTCGCCGGAGTTTGAGCTCGGCGACACACTGTCCGCCGCAACTCAAGACCCTGTTCAGCTGAACCACCCGTGGTGCGCGACTTTCTGCGTACTGGGCGGGGCAAGCTGTTCAGCCTGAGCGGCCTATTCAGCCGCCTTTGAGGCTGGCGCGGCCGGGTCCTGAAAGACCTCCTCGATCGACTTGCCGAACAGGCGGGCAATCGCGAAGGCCAGCGGAAGGGACGGGTCATACTTGCCCGTCTCGAT
This sequence comes from Henriciella sp., assembly GCA_012960415.1. Taxonomy (GTDB): domain Bacteria; phylum Pseudomonadota; class Alphaproteobacteria; order Caulobacterales; family Hyphomonadaceae; genus Henriciella. Next base: position 31,435 of record DUBH01000079.1, read on the forward strand.
GGCGTTCACCGACTGGCGGGAAACGTCGAGCTGTTCGGCCAGCGCGGCCTGGCTCCAGCCCTGCTCGGCACGAAGGGTGCGGATGATGTTCTCCATCGACCGCCCCTTCAGACCGTCTTGCCGAAGAGATTGTCCGCGCAGTAGTTGAGTCCATAGACCAGTAGAAAGAACGGGCCGAACCAGAAGACGTTGACGCCGGGAACCACATCCCAAAGCTGGAAACTACCGACGATCCATATTGCGCTGAGCGTGATGCACGCGCTGCGGGCGAATGCCTTCAGCTGGCGCAGGCGTGTATACTCGTCCGTCTCCTCTGAATGGCGCAGCATTAGCCACATCATGAAAACGAGTGGCGCGGCCGTTAGCACCGAAAAGGTACCTGTCAGCCAGATTGGTGAGGTGTCCTTATCGACGATGACGGCACCGCCAAGGCAGACGGCGACATAAGCCGCAACAGCTGGCCAGTAGAGGCGCTGATAACGTTTCTTTGCGGTATTGAATCCAAGTTGCTGGGCCATGGGTGGCCTCCAATTCTAATCGGTGTCGTCTGTGAGTGATCAGGCGCGAAGCGCGAGAATGCCGGAAGAGTCCTTGCCTTCGGCGAGTGAGGCGCGAAGCAGCTGCGCCGTCATCGTCTTGTAGAGGATGAAGAAGCCCGGCATCGCATAGACAGGGATCGCTTCAGACGGGATCCAGCCCATCTGTGCGATTAGGTTCTGGAAAATGATCATGCCGATAGTGAAAAGGCCGGCCTGAACGCTCGTTACCCTATCGATGGCTCTGTCGAACTCATCGCCGCGGCGGTATTTCCTGAGCATGAATGCGAAGGCGACAAGCGTGCCAGTGAGCATGCCGACGCCGCCCCATTGCACGGTCAGTGTGTCGCTTTCAATGGCTCGTGCGGCGATGGCGCCCGTGGCGCACAGGCCCAGCCCGCCAAAGATGCGTGCCCAGAATTTTCCGAGTTCGAGGTCCTGTTTTTCTTCCTGCATTTCAAATTCCCGTCTTGTCGTGTTTCCTTGACACTATGACAAGGAAACTTGTCAGTCAAGTGTCCTTGACAAAATTCCGTCTTTCCCAATGGCGGCGCAGGGTATAGGACAGCCCACCCATGGCGCTTGCTCCTTCCCTCCACGTTTTCAGGCATCGCGCATACCTGCACTTCTGGCTGATGCGGGTATCGATCGCGGCGGCGCGCCAGATGGAAGCGATCACGATCGGGTATCAGGTCTATGACCTCGCCCGCAGGCCCGCGGAAACCGGCGGGCTTGGCTGGAGCATCGAGGAATCGGCCTTCCTTCTTGGGCTTGTCGGCCTCGCGCAATTCGTGCCCGTGCTCCTTCTCTCGCTTGTCGGGGGACAGGCCGCAGACCGGCTCAACAGGAAGATGATCCTCATCGTGTCGAACACGGTGCGGGTGCTGCTCTCCTTCGGTTTGCTCGCTTCGGTCTTCCTCCCTGCTTCGAACGCGCTGCCGATCATTTTTGGGGTTGCGATCCTGCTGGGCTGCGTCAACGCGTTTACGCCCGCCGCGGCCAACTCTCTTTTCCCGCGCCTTGTGCCGCGCAAGGAACTGCCAAACGCGATCGCCTGGAATTCACTTGGCTTCCAGACCGCCGTGATCGTGGGCCCTGCTATCGGCGGACTGATTTACGGCTTCTTTGGTGCAGCCACGGTGTACACGGTCGCCATCATCCTCGCTTCATTCGCCATTCTCGCTATCGCGACGGCAAAGACCCCGCCGCATGAGAAAGTCCTGAATGTGCGCGGCTGGTCCATGGTGTTTGAGGGGCTTGGCTATATCCGCCGCAACAAGATCGTTCTCGGCGCGATCTCGCTGGATCTGGTCGTTGTCTTTTTCGGTGGGGCGAAGGCGCTGCTGCCGGTCTTTGCGCGCGACATCCTCCATGTCAGGCAGGAAGGCCTCGGCATCCTCGCCGCATCGCCCGCAATCGGGGCGGCGACGGTGGCCTTCATCCTTGCGACACGGCCCCTGACCAGAAATACCGGCCCGTGGATGATGTGGGCGGTCGGCGTTTACGGCGTCGCGACGCTGGTCTTTGGCCTTTCGCCTTACTTCTTCCTCTCCATGGCGGCGCTTATCGTGACGGGCGCAGCCGATGAGATTTCCGTCTATGTCCGCGCGTCGCTGATCCAGCTTGCGACACCAGATGAAATGAAGGGCCGTGTGTCCTCGGTCTCCTTCATTTTCATCTCGGCCTCGAATGAGCTTGGAGAGTTCGAGAGCGGTGTCGCCGCAAGGCTTCTCGGTCCTGTCGGCGCAGTTGTGTTCGGCGGCTGCGCAGCGATTACCACCGCGCTTTTGTGGACGCGGCTTTTCCCCGACCTCGCCCGCGCGGACCGGTTCGAGAATATCGAGGAACAGGCCGTCAGCGAAAAACCGCCAGCCAGCGCCTGAGCGCTACTCGGCTGCCACCTTCGCCTGTGCCGGGACGCTCTGCGCGCCGCGCACCAGCCGCCCTGGCTTGGCCCCTGTCGGGTCACCGTCGCGGTAGATCGTCTGACCGGCTACGATGGTCGCGGTATAGCCGCTAGCCCGCTGCATCAGGCGGCGGCCATTGGCGGGCAGATCGCGCAGAATGACCGGGCGGTGCAGGGTCAGACTGTCATAATCGATGACATTGAGGTCTGCGCGGTAGCCCGGCGCGATCAGCCCGCGATCATGCAGACCTATCCAGTGGGCCGTGTCCGCCGTCTGGCGTTTCACCGTCCATTCAAGTGAGAATTTCGGACCTCGAGAGCGGTCACGCGTCCAGTGGGTCAGCATGCTGGTCGGGAAAGAGCCGTCGCAGATCATGCCGACATGCGCGCCGCCATCTGAAAGGCCTGGAATGGTCGCCTTGCTGCTCAGCATTTCATAGGACGGGTCGAGCGAGCCGTTCGCATAGTTCAGGAAAGGCAGATACAGCATGCCTCGCCCGTCATCCTCGAGCAGGATATCGAGCGCGGCTTCCTCATTCGTGACGCCGCGCGCCTTGGCGATGGCCTCAACCGTGCGGTCAGCTTCGGGCTCATAGTCCGGCACAGCATCAAGGGTGAAGAGCTTGCCGAAATTGCGCAGCAGGCTTTTCACGAACGGATTGTTCGGGTCCGGCTTCGAGGACAGCAGGCGCGCGCGGAAGTCGGGGTCGCGCAGGGCAGCGACCTTCTCCTGAAGCGTCTTGTCTTTGATCTCCTGATAGACCGGATGCGCGGTGAACGGGTTCATGGTGAGGTCGAGACCCAGAAGCACGCCAACAGGGCGGCCGCAGACCTGCGCCCGCATTGGCAGGCCGTCATCGACCGCCTCCTCAATGGCACCGAGCAGCACCCGCCAGCCTTCCGGCGCGACATCGGACTGGGCCAGCGAGACAGAAAGCGGGCGGCCTGTCCGCTCCACGATCCGGCGCAGCATCGCCGCTTCCTTTTTCGGGTCATCAAAGTCCGACACGAATTGCAGTACGCCTTTGCCGGCTTCCTTCAGCGCCATGCCGATGCCGGTCAGCTCTTCTTCGCTGGCGGTCAGTGTCGGGGTCGGCTGGCCGTCAGAGGTGCGGTGGCTCAGCGTGCGGGACGTCGAAAAGCCAAGTGCGCCCGCCTCAACGGCTTCGCGGGCAAGCTTTGCCATGGCAGCAATATCTTCCGCCGTCGCTTCCTCGCGATTGGCGCCGCGCTCACCCATCACGAAGACGCGAAGCGCCGCGTGAGGCAGCTGCGCCCCGAAGTCGATGTCGTAAGTCTTGTCTGACAGGCTTTCGAGATATTGAGGGAAGCTCTCCCAGTCCCAGGGGAGTCCGGTGGAGAGGACGGGGAACGGAATGTCCTCAACGCCTTCCATCAGGCGGATCAGCCGGTCGTGATCCTGTTCGCGGCAAGGCGCGAAGCCGACGCCGCAATTGCCCATGATTGCAGTGGTCACGCCGTGGATGGAGGATGGCGTTAGCGTGTCGCCCCAGGTGACCTGCCCGTCATAATGGGTGTGCACATCGACAAAGCCGGGGGTGACGATTTCGCCCTTCGCGTAGATCTCTTCGCGGCCTTTGGCGGGGACGTTCCCGACGCTGGTGATGCGGCCAGCATCGATGGCGATGTCGGCTTCCCGGCCGGGCGCTCCCGTTCCGTCGACGACGAAACCATTGCGAATGACGAGATCATGGGTCATGGGCGTTCCTCCGTTCAGCCTGCTCTGATGGCAGGCCTGTCTGGCTAGAGAGAAACGCCCCTGACGCTTGGTAAGTCAATCGGGACTGCAGTCCCGGAATCCGCCTAGGCGGCTGGGCAGGTGCCCGTGTCTTCCATGCTGTTATCGATGCGGTCGATCACGTCACCGATCATGCGGACACCAGCCGTGGTGGCCTGGGCCGTTTCGCTTTCCATATCGGTCATGGCGGCGCTCATCATACGGCTGACGACCTCTTCGGCGCCTTCACCGCTGGCTTCCATCCCGTCGGTCACTTCTTCGAGCGTGATGAGCATCTGCGCACGTTCTTCTTCCGGGCTGTTGTCGATGACATCCACGAAGCACGCACAGAAGCCTTCCGTGTCGGTGCCCATATCGACGAAGCTTTCCTGCGCTTCCGGATCGCTTGCGAGGATCAGGCAGTCGGCTTCAAGCTCTGCGACCTCGTCGACTTCGGCTTCCTGAGCTTCCTCGGCTGCCTCGATCACGGCTTCGTCTGCGGTTTCAGCGCTGTCGACAGGGTCAGTCTCGCCGCCGCCGCAAGCTGCAAGCGCCAGACCGGCAACGGCCGCGCTAAGGATTTGGAATTTCATGGCTTAAGCCCCAAAGTTGCAAAGATGCGGCAATCCAAAAGGCTGCTTGAGGCATTGTCCAGCGATTTAAGGACATCAGGCAAAATGCTTGGAAAGTTTGAGCCGCTGGCCCTGATAATTGCTCGACTTCCCGCCATAGAGTGCGGCCGGTTCGCCTGCCATGTCCTCATAGACGAGCTTTGCGACTGGCTGGCCATGCTCGAGGATGAAGGGCACATCGCGTGAGCGGACCTCGAGAACGGCGCGCGAGCCGCCCGCATTCGTGCCAAAGCCCGGATCGAAGAAACCGGCATAGTGCGCGCGAAACTCGCCCAGTTCTGGCGCGACCGGTGCCATTTCGGCGGCTTGTCCCGGTGCCACGCTGACGCTTTCGCGCGAGGCGAGGATGTAGAAATCCTCCGGGTTCAGCACGAACCGCCCCTTATGCGGGAAAAGCGGCTCCCAATAGTCGGCGACTTCATGGCCGCCAATGGCACGAATGTCGATCAGCCCGGCATGATGCTTGGCGCGCCAGCCAACCGGCTTGCCATCTGCTGCTTCCATATCGATGGAGACAATCAGATCGCTGACATTCTGCGGCTTGCCGCGGCGAAGGCGCAGCTGGGCGAGCCGGTCACCGGGCCGCGCGAGGATGGAATAGGTGCGCGGGCTGATTTCCAGCCAGAGCGGGCCGTCATAGCCTTCCTGGATGTCGTCGAATGCACTCGCGCGGTCGGTGACAAGCCGCGTGAAAACATCAATCCGCCCGGTAGAACTTTTCGGGTTCGCGCGCCCTGAAATGCCGTCCGGCAGGCGAACGGTTTCCATCAGCGGGACGAGATAGACGCAGCCTGTCTCCAGCACGGCGCCCGCGTCGGTGAGCGGGATTTCATGCAGCGCCAGGCCCGGCTCTTCCAGAACGTCGCTGACCCGGCGGCGGTCCCCCGGCAGGAAACTTGCCCGGATACGATAGGCGACGGTGCCAAGCCGAAGGTCAAGGCTGGCAGGCTGGATCTGATCGGCGTCCAGCGGCCGGTCAGCCCTGATCGAGCCTTTCTCGAACAGCTCTTTCAATTCCCCGTCGGGCAGGACGCCCTGTCTTGGCTCAACCATGCCTTGATCCTTTTCCGACAAGAGGCTTAAGACGGACCGCTCATGTTTGGAAGGATGAAGTCCATGGCGGCTGAAGATGGCAAGGACTGGAAACCAGCGACGAAACTCGTGCGTGGTGGCACCATGCGGTCGCAGTTCGGAGAGACCTCCGAAGCGATCTACCTGACCTCTGGCTATGCGTATGACAGCGCCGAGCAGGCGGCCCGCCGCATGTCCGGTGATGAAGAGGGCTATGTCTATTCGCGCTATGCCAATCCAACAGTCCGCATGCTGGAAAACCGGCTCGCCATGCTGGAAGGGGCAGAGACCTGCCGCGTCACAGCATCTGGCATGGGCGCCATCTCGTCTGCGCTGATTGCCCCCGTCGGACAGGGTGACCGTGTGGTTGCCGCGAGCGCGCTCTTCGGGTCCTGCCGGGTCATCTGCCAGACCATATTGCCGCGCTACGGGGTCGAGACTGAATTCGTTCAGGGCGACGAGCTCGATGCCTGGAAGGCCGCGCTTTCGCGCCCGGCAAACTATGTGCTCATCGAGTCGCCGTCGAACCCACTGCTTGAGGCGGTCGATATCGCAGCGGTCGCCGAGCTAGCCCACAAGGCGGGCGCCAAGCTCATCGTTGACAATGTGTTTGCAACGCCGATCCTTCAACGCCCGCTGGAGCTCGGCGCTGACATCTCGGTCTATTCGGCAACCAAGCATATGGATGGGCAGGGCCGCGTTCTTGCCGGGGCCATTCTTGGCGCATCGGACTGGATGGAAGAGTTTATCGACCCGTGGCTGCGCCATACGGGCCCCGCGCCCTCGCCGTTCAATGCCTGGGTCGTCCTGAAAGGGCTCGAAACGCTGGACCTGCGTGTGCGTCAGGCGAGCCGCAATGCGGCCCATCTTGCCGATGCGATTGCAGGCCATGAGAATGTGAGAGCGGTGCGTTATCCCGGCCGCAGCGATCACCCGCATCACGCTGTGCACGCAAAGCAGATGGACGAGGGCGGCACTTTGATCGCCTTTTCGGTGAAGGGCGCACGGCCCGAAGCCTTCCGGGTGCTGAATGCGCTCAATCTGGTCGATATCTCGAACAATCTCGGCGACACGAAATCGCTGGCCTGCCACCCGGCTTCGACGACGCACCGGGCGCTCAACGAAGAAGAGCGCGCTTCCATGGGCCTTGATGAGAGCTGGATCCGTCTCTCGGTTGGCCTTGAGGATGTCAGCGATCTTGAAGCCGACATCCTGTCGGCGCTTTCGGCGATGGCCGGTTAGAGGAGGCAGGTCATGGCAGAAAGCAACAAGACCGCCCGGTACGAAGCCAATACAGACGGCATGGTGATCGCGGTCACGCCCAAGTTTCTCGAAGACGAGTCTGCGCCGTCCAAGAGCCGGTTCGTCTGGGCCTATACGGTCGAGATGGAAAACGGCTCGGAGACGACCTGGACGCTGACGCTTCGCCACTGGGACATCATCGACAGTCTTGGGCGTCGCCAGACCGTTGACGGCGAAGGGGTCGTCGGCCAGACGCCGCGCCTGGAGCCAGGTGATACGTTCCGCTACTCATCCGGCGCGCCTCTCTCTGCGCCGTCCGGCATGATGAGCGGCAGCTATACGTTCGTCTCCGATGACGGACAGGAGCTGAGCGCGCGCGTGCCAGCCTTCTCGCTCGACAGCCCCTATGACCGGGTTCGCCCCAGCTAGGCTTTCCGCGCCGAAAGGCGGTGACGGCGCCAACAAAACACTGCTACAGCCCGTCCCATGGGTTTCCGTGATTTCATTCTTCTTTTCGGCGTCTGCTTTGTCTGGGGGCTGAACCTTGTGGTGACCCGCTGGGTCGTCGCAGATGCCGCCGTGCCGCCCGTTTTCTTTGCGGCGGTGCGCTTTGCTGGCATCGCGCTTGTTCTCCTCCCCTTCCTGTTTCCCGCGCCGAAGCAGATGCTGACCCTGTTCGCGATTTCGATGTGTATGGGCGCGGTTCACTTCGCGCTTCTGTTCATTGGCCTCGCCAATGCAGACGCCAGCGCGGTGTCGGTCACCGGCCAGCTTGGCGTGCCATTCGCGACACTGATGAGCATGGCGTTCCTTGGAGAGACTGTCGGCTGGCGGCGCGGCCTTGGCATCATGCTGGCCTTTGCGGGGGTGACGCTGATTGCGTTTGATCCCGAAAGCTTCTCGGTCAGTTTCGGCCTCATCTATGTGATCATCTCGGCCTTTGTCGGGGCGGCGGGCGGCATCCTGATGAAGAAGATGGCGCCGATCAGTGCGCTGCAGCTTCAGGCCTGGCTCGGCATGTTCAGCTTCACGCCATTGCTGGCCTTTTCCTTTCTGACCGAAAGCGGGCAGGTCGACGCCTTTGTCGGTGGTGGCTGGATGGTCTGGACAGCGACAGCGTTCGCAGTCCTTGGCGTCAGCGTCTTTGGGCACGGGGCGTATTATACGCTGATCAAGAAGTACGACATCTCGCTCCTCTCGCCGCTCACGCTCATGACACCGATCTGGGGCGTTATCCTTGCCGTTAGCCTGCTTGGTGAGCCGCTGACCCTGCGCCTGATCGTCGGGGCTGCCATATCGCTGAGCGGTGTCTTCGTGATCGCGATCCGCCGCAACAAGTCGCTGCCGGAGGCCGCCCTGCCAGAGAAAGCGCGCGTGGCACGATGAAGATCACTCTGCGACCCAGCCCGAACTTCAATGAGCGCAAGGGACCGCTCGATATGCTGGTCCTGCACTATACCGGCATGGAAACCGGCGACGCGGCCATTGAGAGGCTCTGCGATCCGGAAGCTGGCGTGTCGGCACATTATGTCGTCCGCGAGAATGGCGACATCCTGAAGCTGGTCGATGAAGACAAACGCGCCTGGCATGCCGGTGTGGCGAGCTGGCAGGGCGACGAGGACCTGAACTCACGCTCGGTCGGCATCGAGATCGTCAATGGTGGGCATGACTGGCCCGCAGCTGATGGCAGCCTGCCGGCCTATCCAGACGCCCAGATCGAAGCGGTTACCGAATTGGCGCTCGGTATCATCGAACGTTGGTCCATCCCGCAGACGAGGGTGGTCGGCCATAGCGATGTTGCCCCTGCCCGAAAGGCCGATCCGGGGGAGCATTTCCCGTGGCAGCAGCTTGCCGCATCGCACATCGGTCTCTGGCCGCATGAGGCAGGCGACGCATCTCAGCCGGTCCCCACGTCGCTGAAGACGATCGGTTACGACATCGGTGACCTAAAAGCTGCGATCACGGCATTTCAGCGCCGCTGGCTACAGCATCGCACAGACGGGCTGGACGATGGCGAGGTGCGGGCGCGCGCATCAGCTGTCGCAAAACTCTACTCGGCGGGCTGATCGCTCTGCGGCGCCGCGCCGGTATCTGCCGCTTTTTCCTTTTGCCGATTTGATCTCGCAATCAGGGTTGACCATTCGACGGTCAGGGCTGCGCCGAGCAGCAGCGAAGACACCGATACGAGCAGCCAGATGAAGCCGAGGATCACCGAGGCGAGCGCGCCGTAGAATGTGTCGAGGACCGAGACCTGCAGATAGATATGATAGGCCCAGGTCGCGACACTCCAGCAAAGCGCCCCGGCGGCGGCCCCCATCGTCATGGACCGGCCTGAATTGATCCGGCCGTACAGCGAGAGCGATATGATCAGGTAGAAGATAACAAAGCAGGCGATGAACTTGCCGAGCCAGAGCTGGGAGGCGAAATCTGAAATGTCGCGCGCAAGGTCAAACGCGATGAAGCCTTGGCGTTCTGTCGCAAACGACATGAGAAGCTGAAGCGCACCAAGCAGCCAGACGATCAGGATGAGCAGCGTCGTCATCAGAAGCGACACACCCTGAAACCGGATGATGTTTGAGCGTCTCTCGCTGCCTGCCACCATGCGGATGCCCGTAATCGCGGCCTTCGCTCCAGAACTGGCCGTGTAGAGAACGATAAGAACCGCCGCCACGGCGCGAATGGTGAGGCCTTGCGGGGTCGAGTCCCTGATTGTCGTGAGATCGGCCTGCCGTAACGGCGCAACCGCAGAAGTCAGAACTTGGTCGACCGTATTTGAAAGCGATTGCGACAGATCATGCGGCAAAAGTGAGAAGAGCAGGGTCAGCGTCAGGTAGATCAGCGGGAAAATGGAAAATAGCGCGTAGAAGCTGATCCCGCCCGTGACGATCCTTACTTCAGGCCGCGACAGCCGCACGATCGCGCGCCATAGCGGAAGGAGGATCCACTCCCGCATGAATTGCGGCATTGGCAGTTTTGTCAGCCAGGCCTCCATCGGGCTCCCCTGCATAGGCTGCATCAATCGGGGCAGCATGAAGCAGCCCGGCGCGCGACGCCATAGCTTCCTGCCACCAAACTCGATTTCCTTGCCTCGTGCTCAAGCAAAGGCTATGCGCCCGCCCCAGAAGTCCTCGTATTGCCGCGGCTGCTGACCCGACTGGCAAAACGCTGAGGAAGACAATGTCCCACCCTAACTCGCGTGCCGAGCGCCGCGCCCTTGCGCGCAAGCTCCATGGACGCATCAATCATCGCGAACACTCCTTCCGCCGCTTTGGCATCGAGAAGGACTGGAAGAAGATCTACTGGCGCAAGAACAAGCTTCACCGCGCGCGTAAGATCGGCAAGATCTGGCCCCATAATGAATGGGAAAAGATCATGGCGGACGCTGAGCCTGTAAAAATTCTGTTCGTCTGCTCGCAGAACCGCCTTCGCAGCCCCACGGGCGAGAAGGTGTTCAACGGCGTGGCAGGCGTGGAAGCAAGGTCAGCAGGCACAGCGCGAGATGCGGCTCATGCCGTCCAGATGGAGGACATCCGCTGGGCTGACATGCTCGTCTGCATGGAGGATAAGCATGCGCGCCGCCTGCAGGCTGATTTCCGTCAGGCGGTCGCGTTCAAGCCGATCCATGTGCTCGGCATTCCGGACGATTTCAAATTCATGCAGACGGAACTGGTGGAGCTGCTGATCGAAACTGTGACACCGCTGCTTGAGGATATCGAGTAGCGGCTACGGCCCGCAGACCCATTCGCCGTCGAAGCTGCGGGTTGGGCCGTCGGCGCGGTTGACTGTCATGGTCGCGGCTTGGTTGGTCTGCTCGGTTTGCGGTCCATCGAGGACGGCATCGCCGAGCTCTACCACGATGACCATGCCTTCACCGGCAAAGGTTCCGCCATCTTCTTCAAGCCCGCTGAAGCCGCCAAGCTGTTCGCCATAGAGCTCGAGGTCAGCGCCATCATTATTGATCGCAGCCGTTGCCCGGCCGTCTGGATCAACATCGGCGGCGGCAACTAGAAGTGGCTCCTGGGTGTCGGCTGCCTGGAACGAGCAGCGCAGCTCTCCATCCAGAAAGTCAGCGCCTTGCATCGAAACCGGCTGCAGGTCTGTCAGCGTTGCATCGCTGCCTGTGACGCCAATATCGGTTTCCGCAGTATCGTCGGGGAGCATGCTGTCGCTTGAGGTGACCTCGCTGCTTTCCTGCGCATTGACGATCGGCGCTTCGCCCATCTGGGTTTCTGCGTCAGGGGCGTCGGTATCAGAGGGCGAGCAGGCCACGATGATCAGTCCGGCGGAAAGGGCGGCGATGGATGTGAATGTCTTTTTCATGTTTCAGCCAACGAATGTTGGGTCCCAATGTTCCGCAACTTCAGCCCGATCATAGTTGCAATCTGGCGGGTGGGGACATTCTGGCGTATAGGGGCGCCCTGACCAGACGGCCGGGCAGTCGCTGGCATGGCTCACAAGGCTGTGCTGGAGGAAAGTCCGGGCTCCATGGAAACAGGGCGGCGGATAATGTCCGCCCGGCGTGAGCCGAGGGAAAGTGCCACAGAGAGCAGACCGCCCCAGATCTGATCTGGGGTAAGGGTGAAAGGGTGGGGTAAGAGCCCACCGCGGGGGCGGTAACGTCCCTGGCATGGTAAACCCCGCCTGGAGCAAGACCGAATAGGGGGTGCGCATGGGCCGTTTCCAGCCCGCGCCCCGGGTGTGTCGCGTGAGGGTCCTGGCGACAGGGCTCCCAGAGGAATGACTGCACAGGCGCCGCAAGGCGCTGGACAGAACCCGGCTTACAGGCCGTCTGGTCAGCCTACTTCCAGCGTTTCCAGAAGCGCACCTTCGGGCGTGCCACCGGACGGGCCCGCTGCAGAACATCTGTGCGCACACGGATCATGGCGGCGGCGAGGTGAATCTCCCAGAGGAAGCTCCCCGTCGCGGTAATGAGTGCGCCCATCGTCATGATGAAAAGAATGGAGACGGGTATCCCGACACTCAGCCGGAAAAGCTGGCCGGTAAATAGCGTCACGATGACGAGACAGACGAGCAGCATCGCCAGCGTCGAAAGGACGATGGCGCGGTTGATCCACGAAATACGCTGGTCCAGCAGGATAATTTCAGAGCGCCAGCGCGGATGGTTCTCCATCGCGCCCTCGACCATCAACTCCATCTCGAGCGAGCGAGAGCGGTCAACCGTGCGGCCAAGCCGGTTGGTCAGCACGGTCAGGAGTGCGCCGATACCCGCAATCAGGAAGACCGGCGCAACGGCCAGCTCGATGCTGTGAACGATATCAACGTCGACGGTTTCCATGACGAACCTGAGATGGGCCGGGCGCGGCCGATTGCTAGATGTAGCCTTCTTCGAGAAGGTCCTTGGTGTGAATGATCCCGACTGGCTTGCCATCCTCGAGGACGAAGCCGTTCGAAATACGAAGCTTGGTCATCACATCGACGACGAGCGCGATGCGGTCACCCTTGGCGAAGGTCTTGCCGCCGCGCGTCATCATTTCGCGCGCTGTGCCCGCTTCACGGCCTTCCTGCATATAGCGGCGAAGGTCGCCATCCGTGACGATGCCGATATAGCGCCCGTCGCCATCGACAACGGCGACGCAGCCCTGACGGCCTTCGGCGATTGCCTGAATGACGTCTCGCAGGCCTGCATCCTGGCTGACCATGGGCGGGCTGCCATCGCGAGACATGAGATAGTCAGCAACCGTATGCAGCGCCTTGCCGAGTTTTCCGCCCGGATGGCGCGCGCCGAAATCTTCTGGGCTGAAACCGCGCCGGGCCATGAGGGCGACCGCCAGCGCATCACCCATGACAAGCGTCATCGTAGTCGATGAGGTCGGCGCGAGCCCGTTTGGACAGGCCTCTTCATGTTCAGGCAGGGCCAGCAGGATGTCGGCATTGCGTCCAAGCAAGCTGTCAGCCGAGCGTGTCATCGCGATAAGCTTTACAGCATGCGAGCGGCAGTAGCGCAGGAGATCGATCAGCTCGCGCGTCTCGCCGGAATAGGAAATGGCGAGGACCACGCTGTCAGGGCGCACCATGCCAAGGTCGCCATGGCTGGCTTCGGTCGGGTGAAGGAAGAAGGATGGCGTGCCGGTCGAGGCCATCGTCGCGGCGATCTTCTGGCCGATATGGCCGGATTTTCCGACGCCGGCGACGATGAGATAGCCCTCGCAGCCAACGATCGCATCGACGGCGGCAGCGAAGTTCGCATCAAGGCTGCTGGAGAGTGCGTCCAGCGCCTCGCGTTCGATCTGCATCACGCGGCGGGCGGTTTCGAGGTCTTTTTCCGGTCCAGATGACATGTGCCGTCTCTCCAATTTCCGCGCGCGCCCCATTGATCAGGGTCAGCGACTATTCCGGTTCAGCGAAGCCCCAGCCATCTGGCTTGTAGCCACGGGCCAGCGCCATCTTGGTCGTGCGTTCCTCATGCAGCCAGATGTCCTGGGGTGTAAAGGGGATCGGTCCGATTGAGGCGGCGACTTCGTGCTCGTTCTCGGCTTCCCCGGGCTGGTAGCCAAAGGTTTCGAGTGCCTTTTCAAAGGCCTCGCGCCGGGATTCCTCGCCCTCGATCGGCACGAAGAAGAGGTCCAGCATGATCTCGCTATGCGGTTTGACGCCTTTGGTGTCGCGCAGCTGCTCGCACGTATAGACCGTCTCGGCCTGCTGCTCGGTGAAGTTCCAGTCTGCTTCGTCCATTCTAGTACCCTCGAATTTTATGCGCGCCTTATGGCAGAAACCTGCTCTTCAGCGAAGCCGGGCAACCCAGCGGCAACAGCTGCGTTACTAGATGGCGAAGTACACTCGCCACCAGGAAGCAGAAGGCAGACGACGGGGAAGCCGCAGACATGGCTGTTGAGAATTTGCTGGCTCCGGGAAAGACCTGCCAACGTATCGAAACCGCCGACCAGCTGCGCATCATTCTGGAAGGCCGGGACTATTTCCGGGCCGTGAAGGAAGCGATGCTGAATGCCGAAAAGACGATCATGATGATCGGCTGGGATTTCGACACGCGTATCGAGTTTGAACCCGACGAACAGACACTGGACGGGCCCAACCAGCTGGGCGAATTTCTCTCTTGGGTCACGAATGAACGCGAGCAGCTTCAGCTTTACATGCTGAAGTGGAATGTTGGCGCGATGCAGTCGGTCCTGCGCGGTATGGTGCCTATCGGCATCCGGCCTATGCGGTTTAACAGCAACTTCCATTTCCATCTCGACTCGACCCATCCCGTCGGCGCGGCCCACCATTCCAAGATCATTGTGATCGACGACCAGATGGCCTTTTGCGGCGGTATCGACATGACGGCAGGCCGCTGGGACACATGCGAACACCTCGATGACCAGCCCTGCCGGACGCTGCCGGGCGAGAGCGAAATGCCGAAGCCCTGGCATGACGCGACCGTGGCCGTTTCCGGTGATATTGCCTGCGCGCTTGGTGATGTCGCGCGCGAGCGCTGGTTGCGGGCGACCGGGGAAAAGCTCCCCCCGCCCCAATGCGACAACGACCCTGTCTGGCCGGACCTCGATCTCACCTGGAGCGATGTACCGGTCGCCCTGGCTCGGACCTTTCCGGGCTTCTCCGACTTTGAGGAAGTCCGCGAGATCGAGGCGCTATATCTGGAGGCCATCGCGCGGGCGAAGGACACGCTTTACATCGAGAGCCAGTATCTCGCCTCGGCCAAACTCGTGCACGCCATGGCAGAACGCCTTCAGGAAAAGGACGGACCAGAGATCGTCCTTGTCCTGCCGCGAAACGCTGAAGGATGGCTGCGCCAGAAAGCGATGGATGGGGCGCGCGTGCGCATGCTCGAACATCTCTGGGCGCATGACCCCCACGATCGGTTTGCCGCCTATTATCCGGTGACGGAGAGCGAATCCCCGATCTATGTGCACGCCAAGATCCTGATCCTCGATGATGAGTTGATCCGCGTCGGCTCCTCTAATCTCAATAACCGCTCCATGGGATTCGACACCGAAACCGATCTTGCCGTTGAAGCTTCCCAGTGCGGTGATCCCGACCAGATGCGCGCCGATATCAGCGACCTTCGCGCGGGCCTTGTCAGCGAGCATCTCGGCGTCAGCAAGGAAGAGCTTGCCGAAGCGCTGGAGACATCTGGCGGATCGTTGATCGGCGCAATCACCGCCCTAAAGGGGGATGGACGTTCGCTTCGTCTTTTCGAGGAAGCCGAAGTGAACGGCGAAGCCAACATCCTCGCGGAGAATGAATTCGCCGACCCGGAAGAGGTGGGCGACGGTTTAGCCGAACGCCTCGTCAACGGTGTGCGCGACCTTGTGGGGAACGCTTCGGAGTAGAGGTTTCCTTTTAGTTTGCTCCCGTATCGGCGCTGGCGCGCCTCACATGGAGCGGGCTCAGGGCTGTTTCGCTCCCTTCTCCTTGGGGAGAAGGGCCGGGGATGAGGGGATACGATCTTTCAACAGGCGCTAAGCTTTGCAGTGATGAGCGGAGGCGCGTCACTGACGATGGTTTGCCGAGCCTCGATGTGGCTCCCCCTCACCCCTGACCCCTCTCCCAAGGGAGAGGGGAATAGTTTCTACAAACACCAGTATCGCCATACGGGGCTTCCCGCTGGCGGTGCGCATGCAGTCTCGCCCTCATGTGACAGGGCCGGGCGCGTCCAGGGTGGACGCTATAGATAATGCCAGCCTTTCGGCGTGGCTGTAGAGCGTGCGCCATGGACGCGCCCTTGCGAAGGGTATCGGCCGTTCGGATGTCTCACTCCCGGCCCGTCTCGGAAACATTTTCGTACGCAGGACAGCCTGCGCAGCACTGATTACCCCACATGACGCCGACCACATGGCAGGGCGTTACACCCCGCCGGCAGCACCGGTCACCTTCGCACTCCGCTCAGCGCGCACCATTGCTGGCACGCATGAGCCCTCCCGTTTCAGCTTGCGTGCACCGGGGTCTGTACCGGCTCGGGCAGCGTCAACGAGAACCGCCACCTTCCGGTCGGTCCGGACCGCCCTGTCTGGTGATGGGAGGCGTATAGTATGGGAGTGGTTCGATAGGGTGGGGATGGGTTTGTTTTGTCCGACACCCCCTTCGACCCGCTTTGCGGGCTACTTCACCCGCGAGCGGGGGAAGAAGAAGCCACGCTGGAGTCACGCTTTCCTGCCCCGTAAACGGTGGAGGTGCGCGGTCCTTCGACAGGCTCAGGATGAGGGGCAGGTATCCATGGCGAGACCTCGCTTCGGGAGGTTTCAGCTGAGGGGATAGGCAGGTTCGGGCCACCAAACTTCGGAGCGCCGTGCTATGAGCAACACTTGTGTTTTGCTCAGTCAGGGGGTGGTTTATCGACCGACTACAGAGAGAGAGGGGTGCCTGAAATGAACGTACGCGATTGCTTTCTAAGTCCTCCGGATGAGGCTTTTATCGCATCTGATATGCTCGCGAGGGCGGCAGACCACTTTTCCCGCAACGAGATGGAGCTTGCACGAGACTGCATACGTTCAGCGGATATGCCAGAGATATTGAAATGGCGGCGTGAAGTGATGGCTGGCTACAAACCAGCGATTCACGGTCCTGGATCGAAGCCGCCAGTGCCCAGTGTGCCCAAATCTGAGCGACATCCACGATACATTAGCGCAGACCTAAAAAGGCGGCTGCTTGAGCGCGACGGATATATCTGCCGGTTCTGTGGAATGCGACTGATGCATCAGATCACATGCAAGCGAATTGAGACAAGCTTCCCTGACGCAACAAAAGCATCGCTTCCTAACTGGGAGAGGCACGCGCTGATTGGTGGAATGGTCGCGAACTACGATCACGTGCTGCCTTGGAGCAAAGGCGGTGAAACGACGTTGGGGAACATGGTCATTACGTGCCCGCCTTGCAATTATGGTCGGGGTGAATGGACGCTCGCCGAGGCTCACCTCAATGATCCTCGGCTCCGTCCGATATCATCCACGGACTGGATGGGGCTCGACGGCGCATTCCAATAGAGAAACTCTCTAGTTCCCGCCTTCAACCAGACGACGCGCAATCACCATGGCCTGCACTTCGCCGGCGCCCTCGAAGATGTTGAGGATGCGGGCGTCCTGGAGGACGCGGCTGACCGGGTATTCGAGGGCAAAGCCGTTGCCGCCGTGGATCTGGACGGCGTTGTCGGCCGCAGCCCAGGCGGCGCGGGCGCCGAGGAGTTTGGCCATGCCGGCTTCGAGGTCGCAGCGTTTGCCGCTGTCCTTCTGGCGGGCTGAATAATAGGTGAGCTGGCGCACGCCGAGGAGTTCGGCGGCCATCATGACAAGCTTGTTGGCGACGCGTGGAAACTCAAAGATGGAGCGGCCGAACTGTTCGCGGTCGATGGCGTATTTGAGACCAAGCTCGAACGCGTTCTGTGCGACGCCAATGGCGCGGGCGGCGGTCTGGATGCGGGCGCTTTCGAAGGTTGCCATCAGGTGGCGGAAGCCCATGCCTTCTGTTTCGCCCAGCAGGTTTGCAGCAGGCACTTCAAAGCCGTCAAAGCTGATCTCATACTCTTTCATGCCGCGATAACCGAGCACTTCGATCTCGCCGCCGGTCATGCCGTCGGCGGGGAAGGGGTTGGCATCGTCGCCGCGCGGCTTTTCAGCCAGGAACATGGAGAGGCCGGAGAAATTATTCGTCGCCGGATCGGTGCGCGCGAGCACGGTCATCATGTCGGCGCGGACCGGGTGGGTGATCCAGGTCTTGTTGCCGGTGATGGTGTAGGTGTCGCCATCCTTGACGGCGCGGGTCTTCAGCGCGCCGAGGTCAGAGCCGGTATTCGGTTCGGTGAAAACGGCGGTCGGCAGGATGTCGCCGGAGGCGATGGACGGCAGGAATTTCTGTTTCTGCGCGTCGGTGCCGCCGATCAGGATGAGCTCTGCTGCAATCTCGGAGCGTGTGCCAAGCGAGCCGGTACCGATATAGCCGCGGCTGAGTTCTTCCGAGACGACGCACATGGCCGTCTTGTCCATGCCGAGGCCGCCAAATTCTTCAGGAATGGTGAGGCCGAATACGCCGAGCTCTGCCATCTCTTCCACGATTGGCATCGGGATATAGGCGTTCCCGAGGTGCCACTCATGGGCGTGCGGCACGATCCGGTCGGTGGCAAACCGGCGGAACTGGTCACGGATCATGTTGAGGGTTTCGTCGAGACCGGTCTCTTCGACCGTGGCGCGGCTGAGCGCATCGGGAAGATGGCGCGCGGCGGCGGCCATGACGTCAGTGGTCTTGCCTTCGGTCAGGAAGCGCTGGACGGCCGGCTCAAAGAGGCGCTGCATGCCCTCCTTGGAGACGCCAATGTCTGCCGGGCGGATGATCTCGCCCTGGTTCATCGGAATGCCGCCAATCAGCTGGGCGCAATATTCCGAGAAGAGGATTTGCGATAGGAGCTGTTCGATCTCACCGAACTTGCCCTCTGCCGTCATGCGGTCGGCCCAGTCGGCCGTCTCGCGCAGCGTTTCGACATAGGTGATGACCCAGGCAAGGCCGTGAGCAGAATGCTGGTGATGGTCGAGCAGCTTGCGGTCGATCTTGCCTTCCGGGGCGAGGCGGGCGCGCATCGCGGCCTTTGCATCCTCACCAAAGGCTTCGAGGCTGACCACGGCTTCCTTCATCGCAGGAAGCAGGCCGTCCATCACAGGTGACATCTTGTCTGCGGCTGTACCGTCCATTTTATCCCTCCGGGCGTCTCTTGCGCCATGTATCTATCGCACCGGGGCGCATTTGACACAAATTTTGCTGCGGCGCAGCGACATTTATTGCCGCAGGGGCAGCTTATGCCTTTTAGGCGGAAGGTTCAAAAGTGATGTCCAGCGCCTCACGGGCCGCATCAATGTCGACAAGTGTCTGTTCGAACAGGCTCCAGTCATCAGCATCGGCAATCGGGGCCCAGATCGCCTCGACCTCATCATAGAGGAGAGAGACGGGTTTCTCCCGCTGCCAATAGGAATGTGACAGGCGTTCGGGGCGATCGGCTGCGCGGGCGAAGAGCCCCTCTCTCACGGGGGCGAAGCCTGCGCCTTTATACATGTCTGCGATCGGGCTGCTTGCGGCACGTGGCTCGCTCTCCTTGCCGCAGAACCAGTCGAAGAAGACTTGCGGCCAGGGCG
Organism: Henriciella sp.; assembly: GCA_012960415.1. Lineage (GTDB taxonomy): Bacteria > Pseudomonadota > Alphaproteobacteria > Caulobacterales > Hyphomonadaceae > Henriciella. The sequence continues at coordinate 50,652 of DUBH01000079.1, forward strand.
CACGCGTTTCGGACATCCAGGTATAGAGCGCCTGCAGCCAGACGAGGTCGTCATGAAGCTCGCCCGAGGACTGAAGTCCGAAGAGTTTGAGGTTATGGGCCGCAAGCGCGGCCTGATAGGCAGGCTCATAGGCCTGAAGGGCTTCGCCTAGTGGGTCGTTGTCGCAGACCGGCGTCATGGCGATGGCAAGTTGCTGCAGCGCCCATAGCCCCTGCGTTGGCTGGCGGCCGAACCGGTAAAGGCCTTGGCTGTCGAAATAGGCGGCGGTGAAGTTCGGATCAGACTCCGGCAGGAAGCGCCAAGGGCCGTAATCGAAGCTCTCACCGGTGATGTTGAAGTTGTCGGTGTTCATCACGCCGTGGACAAAGCCGGTCGCCATCCACTGGGCGACCATGCGGGCGGTCTGCTCTGTGATCCGGTGCAGGAGGGCGGGCGCCATGACGGAGATGTCTTCGTCGAGGGCGTCGGGGTAATAGACCTCGCAGCAATAGCGGATGAGGCGGGCAAGGTTCTCCGTTTCCCCCATCGAGGCGGCGCGCTGGAAGGTGCCGAACCGGATATGGCTGTGCGAGAGGCGGGTGAGCACGGCGCTGCGGGCAGGGGAAGGCTCATCATTGCGGGCGAGCTCCTCACCTGTCTCGATCAGGCTGAAGGGTTTGGACGTTTTTACGCCGTGCGCTTCGAGGTATTGCGCGGCGATCACTTCGCGCACGCCGCCCTTGAGTGTGAGGCGGCCATCGCCCTGACGCGACCAGCGGGTCTGGCCAGAGCCTTTGGTGCCAAGATCGAGGAGCCGGCCCTGATCATCACGCAGCTGCGCGAACAGGAAGCCGCGGCCATCGCCAAGCTCAGGATTGTATACGCCGAACTGGTGGCCGTGATAGCGCATGGCGAGAGGCGTCTCGATATTGTCCGCAAGCGGAGCGAATTTTGCGAAGTGGCGGGTCCACTCGTCAGCTGCCCTAATCCGACGCGCTCATCCCATCGAGTGTTGCGAAATCGCAACACGGACATGCGAAAATGCGCGGGTTCTGCTGCGTCTGCGAAGGCGTCAGCCAAGGCAAGGAATGCGGGCGCGGGCTGATAATTCATGGCGGGCTGATGACAGTTTTTGTCGAAGGCAGCAAGAAGCAGAGGCAAAAATGCCCCTAGGGAAGCCCAAACCGCGAAAGTGAATTCCCGTAGGCTTTATCTATAGAAGGCTATTAGTTTCGATAGCTATCGAAGCGCTCAGGGTTTTATGACGCGCCGCAGCACCGAATTGCGATTGAATTCGAATTCCAAATCAGCAGACATCGACGGGAATCCGCCGCTTAAAGAGCGGATCGTCCAGTATTTGGGAGGAAACACTTCATGAGAAATGCCAACAAATGGCTGCTTGCGACGTCGGTTCTTGCGCTCAGCGCAGCCGGCGCTGCACATGCACAGAATGACGAGGGTGAAGATACACTCCGTCAGCAAACCGTTACTGTAACGGGTTCGGCAATTGCCGGTACGCCAGAAGACGCAGCCCTGCCTGTCGACGTCCTGTCAGCAGGCGACCTGCAGCTGGAAGGTAGCCCTTCCATTACTGAACTGATCCGCAACCTTGGCGTATCGACCGGTGTCGACGGCCAGACGAACCAGTTCTCCTCGAACGGCCTCGAAGGCACGTCGAACATCAACCTGCGGGGCCTTGGCCCAGGCCGGACGCTGGTCCTGCTGAATGGCAAGCGCCAGACCTTCGCGCCTTATGGTGTGGGTGAGCAGGCGCAGCTCTTCGTCGATACGAACGTCATTCCTTCCGCCGCCATCGGCCGGATCGAAGTCCTGAAAGACGGCGCCGCAGCGGTCTATGGTTCTGACGCCATTGCAGGTGTTGTGAACTTCATCACGCGAGACGATCTCGAGGGCTTTGAAATTTCCGCCCAGTACGAGACGTTTGAAGGCAGCGACGGTGAGTATGATATCTCTGCCGCCTATGGCCTCCAGGGCGACAACTGGAACTGGGTAACCTCGGCAGGCTACCAGTTCCGCAGCGAAGTCGGCCTGATCGAAAAAGACTGGGCTGTCCGTCCATATAATGAAAACCCGGTCGGCGGCTGGTCGTCGCTCTCCAATCCGGGCCGCTATGTGCCGCTCGGTATCGTTGGCGGCGCTGTGCGTCCGCTGGCAGCAAACGTGAACGATGTCGGCTGTGACGATGTCGGCGGCTTCCAGAATCCGAACGTGGCTGCAGTGAACCAGTGCTACTTCCAGTTCACCCAGTTCGACAATCTGGTGGAAGAAGAAGAGCGCTACCAGATCTTCTCCGAGTACAATCACACTTTCGGAAACGGCATCAACTTCCACCTGGAAGGCCTCTATGCCCACACCGATGTGCCTGAGTGGAAGACCTCCCCATCCTATCCACCACAGGAAGTGGCCAACCAGGTCATCCCGGGCAACAGCCCAGGTTTCCTGCAGTATCGTGCTGATAATCCAGGCCTCTTCCCGGCCAATACGATTGCCGCGCTCTTTATCGGCCGTTCCTTCGCCTGGGGCGGTTTCCCGGCTACGGGCGGCGCACAGGAAGGCTTCCGGACCTATGACAGCTACCGCCTCGCCGGCAGCTTCGATGGTGAATTCGAGAATGGCGTGACCTGGAATGCCGGTCTCACCTTCCACGAAACCGAAGGCGAGCGCATCACCAATGATACCTATATCCGTGGCTTCACCGCTGCGCTGAACGGTTTCGGTGTCTGTACTGATCCGGCCACGGGCTTCGACCCGGCAACCGGCACGCAGCCATGGGGCAACCCGGCCTATACCGGTAGCCTCGTCCAGGGGCAGGGAAGCTGTGAATGGTATAACCCATTCTCGAACGGTATCGCCGCGAACGCGATCACCGGTCAGGCCAACCCGACTTATGTGCCGGGTCTTGAGAACTCCGTCACGCTGGCTGACTGGCTGACCGAAGGCGTCGGCACCGTCGTGACCTCCAACCTGCTCGTCTTCGATGCAGCCATGAGCGGTCAGAGCAACGTCGTTGCACAGGGCGGTCCGGTCAGCTGGGCTGTCGGTGCGCAGGTCCGCCGCGAAGGCTTCGAAGTCGAGCCAAACGACGTGACAAACCTCGCGGTCAGCCCGGGACCGGGCGGCACGGGTCCGTTCTCGTTCCTTGCTGGTACGAATGCATCCGATCGTGACCAGACGATCTATGCAATCTTCGGCGAGCTCCAGATCCCGCTCTATGACAACCTCAACGTGCAGGTCGCGACCCGCTATGAGGATTATGGCGGCGAGATCGGTTCTACTTTCGACCCGAAAGTGGCTGTGAAGTGGCAGGCGACAGACAACTTCGCCCTGCGCGGTTCGGCTCAAACCTCGTTCAAGGGGCCAACGCTGAACCAGATCGATGGCCAGGTCACCACGCTGCAATTCGTCGCTCCGGCGTCTGCCTTCAAGGCGGTCGACCAGTTCGGCAACCCGCAGCTGAACCCGGAATCGGCATTCAGCTTCAACCTCGGTGCGCTGTTCGACAACAATAACGGCTTCACGGCCTCGGTCGATTATTACAATTTCGACTTCTCTGATCCGATTATTGTTGAAGACCAGTCTGAAATCGTGCCGGCAGCGCTCGCTGCTCTGGCAGCAGGCAACAATGATGCAGCGATCCTGTCGCGCATCACGTTCACCGATGCCAACAATGACGGTATCAACCAGGCGAACGAAGTTTCCCGCGTGCGGACGAACGTAGTCAACGGTCCAGATATCAAGACCTCGGGCGTCGACTTCCGCGCAGAGCAGGTCTGGGATCTTGGCCCGAACGAGTTCTCGCTGGGTCTCGAAGCCACCTATATCATCGAGTACGATGTAGATGACTTCGCGGTCGAGGATGTGATCATTCCAGGCGGTGACCGCGTGGGTCAGTTCAACCGTTCGAACTTCTCCCGCTCGCTGCCACAGTGGAAAGCCAACATCACGGCGAACTATGCCTTCGGCAATCACAACCTTCGCGGTGTGATCCGTCACGTCGACTCCTATGATGACGAGCGTGGCACGCCGAACCTGCAGGGCGCCTTCGTGGGTGGTCCTTCGGAGATCGACTCCATGACCACGCTGGATGCCTTCTACACCTGGCGTTCGGACTATGACCTCGATCTTGGTCTGTCGGTTGTGAACGTGTTCGACGAAGATCCGCCGCTGGCTTACTTCGACGTCAGCTATGACCCGTACACGCACAATCCGTTTGGCCGGACTTTCAAGATCAGCCTGACGAAGCGTTTCGGCGGCAACTAGGTCTCTGAGACTACCCTGAGCAAAAGGAGAAGGCGGCGCTTCGGTGCCGCCTTTTCTGCATTCGGGTTTGAGGTTTGAATTCTGGTTGAGAGGCGCTAGGCCTTTCGCTGGAACTGGTGATCAGGTGAAGGGAAAGCGCGAATGTCAAAAACCGTGCTTGTGACTGGCGGGG
>DUBH01000080.1:0-17383 GCA_012960415.1 Henriciella sp.
CTGGCCTTGGAAGGCGGGCAGCTAGGCTGGCGCGTTGCCGAAGACCGTCTTCACTTCAAGAAATTCCTCAAAGCCATAATCGCCCCACTCGCGGCCGATACCCGACTGCTTGTAGCCGCCGAATGCGCCGGTCGCGAAGTCCGGGCCTGCGCCATTGATGTGGACGTTACCTGCGCGGATCTGGTTGCCGACCTTGCGGGCATGGTTGAGGTCGGACGACTGCACATAGGACGACAGGCCGTAGACGGTGTCGTTTGCAATGCGGATCGCGTCTTCCTCAGTCTCGTAAGGCAGGATGCAGAGCACTGGGCCGAAGATTTCTTCGCGGGCAATCGTCATGTCATTGGTGACGTTCGCAAAGACGGTCGGCTTGGCGAAATAGCCCTTGTTGAAGCCTTCCGGGCGGCCGGTACCACCGGTGACGAGGGTTGCGCCTTCGTCGATGCCCTTCTGGATCAGGTCCTGCACCTTGTTCCACTGGTTGCCATTGGCGATCGGGCCCATCGCACCGCGAGGGGCTTCGTCACCTGCACCAACCTTGACCTGCTCCGCGGTGGCCTTGGCAATCGCGATCGCTTCTTCCTGCTGATCCTTCTGGACGAGCATACGCGACGGCGCATTACAGGACTGGCCGGTATTGGTCATCATCTGCATGACGCCGCCAGAGATAGCCTTCTTCAGGTCTGCATCCGGCAGCACGATGTTCGGGGACTTGCCGCCGAGTTCCAGCGCGACGCGCTTGACGGTCGGGGCAGCAGCCTGGCTGACGAGAACGCCTGCGCGGGTCGAACCGGTGAAGCTCATCATGTCGATGCCAGGGTGCTGGGACATGTAGGCACCAACGCCTGGGCCATCGCCGTTCACGAGGTTGAACACGCCCGGTGGCACGCCTGCATCATGGAAGATTTCTGCGACAATCATCGCGTCGAGCGGTGCGATTTCAGACGGCTTCAGCACCATGGTGCAGCCCGTCGCGATTGCCGGTGCAACCTTACAGGCGATCTGGTTCTGCGGCCAGTTCCATGGCGTGATGAAACCGCAGACGCCGATTGGCTCCTTGCGGATCAGCGTCGCGCCGCGCTCTTCTTCCCACTGATACTCACGCAGGATTTTCGCGGCGGTCATGTAGTGGCCCATGCCGGCTGGTACCTGGGCAGCGCTGGCGAGCCACATTGGCGCACCCATCTCATCAGAGATAGCCTTTGCCATGTCGCTGGCGCGTTCCTGGATGCCAGCGGCAATCTTTTCCAGAAGTTCTGCGCGAAACTCGACAGAGGTCTGCGAGAAGGATTCGAATGCGGCTTTCGCAGCAGCGACGGCCTTGTCCACGTCGGCTTCAGAGCCGAGCGAGATGCGCGCAAACGGCTCTTCAGTGGCCGGGTTCTCAACCTCGAGGGTGCGCGGCGTTTCCGGGTCGACCCATTCGCCGTTGATATAGAATTTGAGATAGTCCTGCATGGTCCCGTTCCTCTCACTTGGTTCTTGTCTGTTGCCACGTATCTAAGCGGCGCGGCGCGTAATTAAAAGCGCTATCGCCCCGTCACCCCTGTGAATTCGAGTTTAGTCTCAGTCTGCGCTGCCAGCCCCGGTCAGGCCCCGGCGCGTTTCCAGATAGGTCGCAAAGCTCGCCAGCCAGTGGCTGCCTGAATAGTGTTCGTCCGAAACGGCGGCGATGCCCGCTTCCTTATGAACCTCTGCGGCGGCCAGCAGGCCAGCGCGTCTCGGGTCATCTGCCGGCAGGCCAGCCGCCATCCCCTCAAGCGCCCATGCCCGCGACAGGTTTACTCCGTCCAGGTGCACCAGTTTGCCATCGGACGGGTCTAGCACGATGCCAGGCGCGAGCCAGTCTGCGCTGCCGTCTTCCGGAAGGCCCGGCAGAAAGCCAGAGAGCCATGCGGCAAAGTTATGCGGCTCCAGAATGCGGCGCATAAGGTCAGCTTCCATGAGGCACGGGGACAGGAAATCCTCGCCGGACGGCTCATAGCCGATGGGGCAGTTCGTGTCCTCTATGTGGAAGCCCCGGATCTTGTCGGTTAGCGCCTCTTCGAGCGCTTCGTCGCCCACGGTGCGGGCATAATCCAGCATGAGGCCAAAGGCGAAGGCAGTCTGGTTATGCGTGCCCAGCCGGATCGGGTAGGAGAGCTTTGGCAGCCAGTCCATCGTATTAGCGACGATCTCGGTTTCCAGCGGGCGCAGCGTCTCGCGCCATTCACCAAGCTGCGGGTCTTCGCTCTCTTTCAGCTCTGCAATCAGCTGCAGGAACCAGGCAATGCCGTAGGGGCGTTCGAATGAGGCCCGGTCCTTACCCTGATAATAGGCAAGTTCGCCTTCGATATTCTCCGCGGTGAAGCTCTGTGCCAGCTTGGTGCGGATCTCGTCTTCGAGCGTGCTTTCGGGGGCGGTGTTCAGCGTGCGCACCAGAAGCCAATGCCCGTGCACTGACGAATGCCAATCGAAGCAGCCATAGAAGGCGGGCGTCAGCTCGCGCGGCGTGCGGGCATCTTCGTCCGACTGCATAACATGGCTGATCTTGTTCGGGTATTCGCGGTGGACGCAGTCCAGCGCAAGGCGGGCAAACCGGTCGGACAGGGACAGGGGCGCGTCTGTGGTCTCGCTCATGCCGGTCTCGTTCTCTTCAGGCATGGCGTGGGCGGTCAGGGCGCATAGCGCCGCAGCGGCGAGAACGGTCTTTAGAGAAGCATTGAGCACGACGTCGGATATCCTCCTGCTGGCATATTCGTAACGCTAGTCTCGGGCCTTTGGCGGCGCAAGAAAAAGGGCCGGCCTTTCGGCCAGCCCTTTCAAGTTCAACGTGCGCAGGCCGCGCAATCAGTCGGTGAGGCCGAGGGCGGCTTCGACGTCAGCCCAGTCGGCGATCTTGAAGTTCTGGTCGACCTCTGGCGTCGGGTTTGCATCGTCCTGAACGATCACGATACCGCGTGGATAACCGGGAAGCGCGGCCGACGAGACGTGAAGGCCGTCGGTGTGGCTGACCGCATCGACGCTGCCATCCTCGCTGGCCGTGACCGTAAAGATGCCCCGCACCGCATGCGGCGCAGCCCGGTCGTAGACAACGAACCGGTCAGCGGCCTGTGCGGAGGCAACGAGATAGCCTTCCGTGCCTTCTCCGACCCACAGCGACAGGCCTTCGACATCGGCGACGAGGCCGTTGCCGGCTTCAATCGTATCGACAATTTCAGGCGTGCTGTCTGGCTGGCGGAGGTCCAGCTTCCAGATGCCGTACTCTTCCTCACCGATGAAGGCGAGACCTGCGCCATCATCAACCACGCAGCCTTCAAGCTGCAGCTGGCCAAACTGGCCGACCTGCAGGCTTCGCTGCAGCGTGACGCCGCTATCGGTGCTCGTCCAGATCTGGATGGAGCCATCCTTATAGGTCGGGATGATCAGCACAGCGTCGGCCACCTCGCCCATACAGATGCCGTACGGCTCTGCCTTGCCGGTCGGTACATCGCCGGTATGCGTGACCTCGCCGGTGTCGGCGTCGATGCTGAACATGGTGATGGTGTTGAACTCATCATTCGACGCGGCGGCCACATTGCCGCGAACGTCGACATTGTTGACCTGACCTACATCGAGGAACTGAAGCTCAGCGCCTGAGAGGTCATAGACGTGCAGGCCTTCATCCTTGTTGGTGCCGAGGATCAGGCTTTTCGAAACGTCAGTTGGGTGCACCCATAGCGCCGGATCGTCGGCGCGGTCGCCCATGCCGGTCATCGGGTCGGTTTCAAAGGCGGCGGCGATAGGCTGGGCCATAATGCCGTCATCGACCCAGACATCATCGGTGGCGCAGGCAGCGAGCGTCGCAGCAGCCGCGCCGGCGAGCAGTAGGATACGGAAAGTCATGCGGGAAATTCTCCTGAAGGGTACCGTTTGAAAGAACGGCGGGCCGGAGGCGCGTTTTGCGCTCCGGCCCGCCTTCTGGCCTGTCTGCCAGTGACTAGTAGGTCAGGCGGGCGCCGAAGACGACTGTCGTGCCGAACTCGTCATATTGCGACAGTCGGCGCTCGTCGCCGAAATAATAGTATTCCGGCTCATCGGTGAGGTTCTTGCCTTCCAGATAGATCTGGAGGTTGTCATTCACGTCATACTTGGCGGAAGCCTCGACGAGGAGACGGTCATCCGTCGTGCGGTCCAGATTGGCATCGACCAGCTCGTCCAGATAGTCGCCGCGATAGTTCGCCGAGACGCGAAGGTCCCATGGGCCGCGGTCATAGCCGAGCGCGACGTTCCAGATCATGTCCGACTGCTTGAGGAAGCGCACGTCGCGGCCGTCGGGCAACGTCGCATCGCTCTCGGTCAGCGTCAGGTTTGCCGAAACGAGGAAGCCCTGAAGCGCACCAGAGAGGTCACCCAGATCCTGAACATAGTTAAGCTCGAGGCCATAGATTTCGCTCGAGCCGACATTGATGAAGGTCGAGACCTCACCGATCTCGCCAGCATCCGTGTCGTCGCCATTGAGGTACTCAGCCGGGATAGCGGAGAGGTCCACACTGCCCGGTACGTCGCCAATGTCGAAGGTCGCCGGGAATATGGCGTTGGAAATGTCCTTGTAGAACCCCCCCGCCGAGAGAACCGACAGCTGGGTCGGGTAGAACTCGATTCCCAGATCAAAGTTGTCCGCCTCGAGCGCGTCGAGGTTCGGATTGCCGATCTCTGCTTCGTCACGATCATCATTGATGAAGACGAACGGCGCCATCTCGCCGAAGGCCGGACGAACAACGGCGGCGTAGTAAGCCGCGCGGCCGATCAGACGGTCGCTGAACTCATACTTCGCGTTCACGCTCGGCAGGACGTTCGTATAGTCGTTGCTGAAGTTCGTGACGGAGGCGGTGAGGTCGTCTTCCAGCACGACACGGCCGCGCAGGTCGATCTTCGATTGCTCGATACGCACGCCCGGCACCAGCGTCAGGGCGCCAAGGTCAAACGTCCCCATTACATAGCCAGCATAGATCTGCTCATCGATCTCATAGTCTTCGCCATTGGAGTCGAAGAAGCTGCCTTCCTCATCTAGGTCACCCGGCCCGAAGGCATTGCGAAGCGAGCGGGTGAGGGCCGGGTCCGGCCAGGTCGGCTGCTGATTGCCGAGACGCCAGTTACCGATGAAGCTGTCGCGCGCATAGTTCAGCAGATTGATGGAGCTGTCTTCGTAGATGAGGATGTTCACGTCGCGGATCTTTTCGCGGTCACGCACCTTAAGGCCCGCTTTCCAGGTGACCGGCGTGTCACCGATCAGGCTGTCGCGGGAGATGTTGAACTGGCCCGCAAACTCGGTGTCCTCATTGACCGTGAACTCACGCTCATATGAGTCGAGGTCGTAATTGGCAGGATCATAGATCGCGTCGAGGATGGCCGCGCCGGACCAGACTGGGCGTTCGGGCTTGAAAAAGTCGATGGTCGCGTTCTCCGGCACATCGTCCTGAATGTCTTCATAGCGGAAGGTCGCGTCATGATTGTCGCTGTCGTCTTCCTCTGCATAGGCGTAGGACAGCTCATAATCAGCCTCCCAGTCGCCCCAGATGGACTGGCCGCCAAGCGCGACCGTCTGGATCTGGCGAACCTCACGGCGCACACGGACCTCTGCGCCCATCTCATTGAGTGGCAGCGATGCGGTGAAACGCGTGACCTGCGAGCCGTCAGCGACGACATCGTCGCCATTGGCGTCCTCATCGGCAACATCGTCCAGATCACGGAACTGGAGGACGTTGCGAACCTCATCGTCTTCGTAATTGTTGAACAGGGTGCGCAGATAGAGGTCGGTGGTCTCGTTCAGGCGCCAGTCGAAGTTGGCGACGACGCCCATGCGCTCACGGTTCAGGCCGTACCAGCGATGCTCATAACCATCATTGAGATAGTAGTCGCCATTGGCGAGCTGGGCCCACTCATCGGCCTCGTTATTGTGGGACTCGATGCGAAGGTCCTGATAGTTCAGCGAGACTGCAACGCCGAGCTGGTCACCAAACACATCTGAATAGGTGAGGGTCGCTTTAGGAGAAAGCTCCTGAGAAATCTCATTATACGCGCCTTCCAGCTTGGCGCGGATAAAGCGGCCATCGCGGTCGAAAGCGGAGATGGTTGTGAGGTTGATAACGCCGCCCAGGCTGTCAGCATCGACATCTGGCGTCAGCGACTTCTGCACTTCGATCCCGTCGAGCAGGTCGGATGGCACACCGTCCAGAAGGACACCGCGGCGGTCTTCAGGGGACGGGGTCCGAACGCCGTTGATCGAGGCAGAGATGAGGTCAGTATTGATGCCGCGGATGGACACATAACGGCCTTCGCCCTGGTCGGTCTCGATGGAGAGGCCAGGCACGCGGGCCAGCGAGTCAGCAACCGTTGTGTCAGGGAAGTTACCAAGGCCGTCGGAGTCGATCACACTGATAATCGCGTTTGAGGCGCGCTGCTGGTTGATCGCACCTGCCTGCGCGGCGGCAGAGCCAACCACGAGTACGTTGTCGAGATAGCGCACATCGCCGCCAAGCTGGATATCGACTTGGGTATCGTCGACGACGTTTACGGTCTCGGTGACTGGCGCTGCGCCGATATAGCTGACTGACAGCGTGTACTCACCAGCTGGAATATTCGTGAAGCGATAGTCGCCATAGCGGTCCGTCGTGGTCGAGCGGTCGAGGCCCTCGATCCGCACGATGGCGCCCTCAAGCGGGGCCTCTCCAGTCGCGTCAGTCACCTGACCGCGCACGATGTCTGCAGCCGCAATCTGCGCGATACCCGCACTGACCAGAGCCGTCGTAACAAGCTTGCTGTATCGGAATTTCATGTGAAAGCACCCCTCTTGAACAAGAGTGGGCGGTTAGCATTCGTCGGCGTCAGTATGGCGACGGTTTCGTATCAGATTAGTAACGCTACGAAGACGCTTCTATGACGGCAAATTAGCTGGAGCTTCAGCGCCGTTTCATACCGCCGAGAATTCCGCGCAGGACATAGCGTGCGACGTCCCTCGCAATGGTGCGTGTGGCCGTCTTCATCGCCGCTTCGCCAACCGACTGGCGGCGTGAAGAGGGCCGGCGGCTCTTCTTTTTCTCAAGCTCTCGCTTGGCTTTCTCTTCCTGCTCGGCCAGGCGCTCTGCGTCACGCGCGGCGGCCTCTTCCTTGGCGCTCAGTATTTCGTAAGCTGACTGGCGGTCGGCTGGCTTATCATACTGGCGGGCCACGGGGCTCGCTGCCATGATTCCTGCGCGTTCTTCGTCGCTGATAGGGCCAAGCTGCGAGGAAGGCGGGCGGATCAGCGTGCGCTGGACCACGCCGGGTGTCGATTTCGCATCCAGCGTGGAAACCAGCGCTTCGCCGGTGCCGAGCGCGGTGATCACTTCTTCCGTGTCAAAGGCAGGGTTCGGACGGAAGCTCTCGGCGGCCGCACGCACGCCCTTCCTTTCGGTGGGTGTATAGGCGCGCAGCGCATGCTGGATACGGTTGCCAAGCTGGGCAAGGACGCTGTCAGGCAGGTCGCGCGGGTTCTGCGTCACGAAATAGATGCCGACACCCTTGGAGCGGATGAGGCGCACGACCTGCTCGATCTTCTCAACCAGCGCCTTTGGCGCATCCTTGAAGAGAAGGTGGGCTTCATCAAAGAAGAAGACGAGCTTCGGCTTGTCCGGATCGCCCACTTCAGGAAGCTGCTCGAACAGCTCAGACAGGAGCCAGATCAAAAAGGTTGAATAGAGTTTCGGTGAATTGATGAGGCGGGTTGCGTCGAGCACGTTCACGATGCCGCGTCCGTCATCTGCATTGCGCATGATGTGAGACAGGTCGAGGGCGGGCTCACCGAAGAAAAGCTCTGCGCCCTCACGTTCGAGCCGCAACAGGTTACGCTGGATGGCGCTCAGCGAGGCCGTCGCGACATTGCCATAGCGAAGTGAGACCTCGTCGCGCACTTCCTTGTCGCCAAGGTGGATGAGCAGCTTTTGAAGGTCTTTCAGGTCCAGCAGGAGAAGACCCTCATCGTCGGCATACTCAAATGCGACGGTCAGCACACCTTCCTGCGTTTCGCTGAGGTCCATGAGGCGGGACAGGAGCGTCGGCCCCATCTCCGCAATCGTGGAGCGGACGGCATGGCCTTTCTCGGCGAACACGTCCCAGAAGACGGCTGGCACATCGTGATAGCTATAATCCTCGAAGCCGATCTTGGCGGCGCGGGAGGTGAAGGCCTCGTGCAGCTTGAACGTCTCGCTACCAGACTTGGCGATGCCAGAGAGGTCGCCCTTCACATCGGCGCAGAAGACAGGCACGCCTTCACTGGAAAACCCTTCAGCCATGATCTGCAGGGTGACGGTCTTGCCTGTACCGGTCGCGCCAGCAACGATGCCGTGGCGATTTGCTTGTTTCAGCAGAAGGCGCTGGGCCTCATTCTGATTTTCGCCGCCGCCACCGATATAGATGCTGTCGCCCATGGCCTTGAATCCCCTTCCACTGCTTCGAGGAAGCTAGACGCAAATGCGCTGCCGGCAAAGTTGTCCGGGCAGCGCAGGTTTCGGAAATTCGACTGAACCTAGTCTATGTCGTGATCGGGCGCGCGGACCGTCCAGGCGATCCACACGGTCGGCAAAAGCGTGGCGTACAGAAAGGCGCCCCAGAAGATCGCGTTCCAGTGATCAAAGGTGGTGGGCGTCCAGAGCCATCCAAGCTTGGCCTGAGCGTCTGAAACAATTCCAAGATAGACGACGAAGATGAGGGCAAGTGCCGTGAAGCCGTGATAGGCGGCGCTATAGGCGCGGCGGCGAACATCCATCTCAAACTCGTCAAGTTTGACTTTTTCTTCACCGGTAATCCGCTGGATCCAGCTTGGGGCGATCATGGCAAAGCCGATTAGGGCAACAAGGATAAGCGCAAAGCCAGCTATCTCTATGGCGACCCGGTCATTGGCATTCAGCATCAGGATGCAGCCTGCTGGATAAGCGATGAGGGGCAGGGTGGCGAGAATTCTCGTCAAAGTCTGCGACATTGCACGCCCCGGCAGGCCATCTTTTGAAGACCGGAAATAAATCATGAGTTCAGCCTCCTTGCTGAAGTTTGACCAGTTGTTCTGAAAGTGTGGGGAAAGGCCGGCGCGAGAAAATCATCTCCACCGGTAGTTCGAAGAAGTCTGCCAGCTTCAGGGCCAGCTCCAGGCTGGGATTGTAATCCCCCCGCTCCAGATAGCCGATCGTCTGGTAGTTCACCTCAATAGCGTCCGCCAGGGCCTTACGGGACAGTCCCTTTTCAGCTCTCAGCATCCCAATTCGGTTGTGTATCTTGTCGCTCATGTATTCCTGATTACCTAAATTGTTGTGAATGTACAACAAAAGATTATAAGCTAGATATCGACGCGCATTCAGGGCGCTGGAGCAATTACGCGTCGAATGCTTTCTTTGGTGAGAAACGGATCAAAGGAGGATTGCCCAATGAGCAAACAGTCCCGCCAATGGATGAATTTCGACACCGAGAAGCATGGTGAGGTCTACGGGAACTATCAGAAGCTCTATGACGGCGTTGACGCGGCCGCGGCTGTCGCTTTCGTGGTTGGCTCTGCCCTGTTCTTCAGTGAGGCCACACAGACCGCAGCGACATGGCTTTTCCTGATCGGCTCGGTCTTTTTTGCGATCAGGCCTTGCGTCCACCTCGCGCGTGATTTCCACATGGCCAAATTACCGCAGAGCGGTGCATCACAGGGAAAGTAAGACAGAAATGAGCATGCGATCGGGCATTGTAGCCCTCTGGATCATTGCGATCGGCGTCATCATTGCGCTGCTTTATCTGGCGAGGGCGATCTTCGCCCCCTTCGCGCTGGCTGTGTTTCTCTTCCTGGTGATGGAGGGGTTCACGCGGCTTATCCGCGAACGGATCGGCTTCATGTCAGAGAATGCCAGCCGCGCCGTTTCAATATCCGGCACGCTGCTGGGCTTTGGCATCTTCATCGGCCTGCTTGCGCAGGGCATCGCGCAGTTCAGCGATCAGGCGGGTGAGTATGAGGAAAAGATCAACACGCTGATTGGCGACGTCTATCAGGCCGTGAATATGGGGCAGGCGCCGACTCTGACGGAAATCCTTTTCGATGAGCGCGGCCAGCGCTTCTTTGCAACGATTGCCGGCGCAATGGGTGACCTTTCCGGCGACCTCGTCATCATCCTGATCTATGTCGCTTTCCTCTTCCTGGCGCAGAGCGCATGGTCTCCGAAGCTGGACCGCATTTTCAGAAAGGAAGAAACCCGCATGCAGGTCAGTACCATCGGGCAGGCAGCCCGACGCGGGATCGAGACTTACCTTTGGACCCAGACCGTCATCTCTGTGATGATTACTGTGCTCACCTACATCACGCTTGTCGCGCTCGGCGTTGAAAATGCGATCTTCCTGTCAGGTCTCATCTTCGTCCTGAACTACATCCCGACCATCGGCTCGATCGTTGCGGCCTTCGTGCCCATGCTGTTCGCCCTCGTTCAGCCGGAGGTCCCGGCATGGATCCCGGGCGGCGCTCAGGACGGCTATGTCTTCGCGGCTATCGTCTTCGCCGCTGTCAGCTTCTGGCAATTCATGATCGGCAATTTCGTGCAGCCACGCATCATGGGTGAGTCGCTCAACATCTCTGCGCTGGTCGTGCTTCTATCGCTCGCCATATGGGGCGCGATCTGGGGCATACCGGGCATGTTCCTGTCCGCGCCGCTGACCGTTCTCATCATGATTCTCTGCGCGCAATCAGAGACGACACGGTGGATATCGATCCTCCTGTCTGCAGATGGTGACCCGGGAGGCACACTCACCGGAAAACCAGAAAGTATCGCGCAGAATTCTGCAGAGACGACTGCCAACTAGCCTTGGCAGATATCAACGGCACTCACATATAACGCGTGTGCCAGATCACGGGCACAACCTCATAGCCCGTGCAAGATAATCGGGCCTCCGCGTGCGTCCCCCCACCCAGCCTGCGGAGCTGCCCGTAGGGCTCGCCGGACACGTCCCCGTCTGGCGGGCCCGTCCGGCGCTCTCTTCCCTTTAATCCTGTTTTGCCGCGTCTGACATGAAGCCGCGTACGGCGTCTGCCGCCAGTGTGAACTGGGCGAAATTCGCGTTCGCAGATGAAAGCGTCGATAGCTGGCTGACCAGTGCACGCTTCTCGCTGTCATGCTCACGCAGCCAGCTGTCCAGTCCGCCTTCGTTCAGCGCCATAGCGGTCGCTTGTGCCTGATGACGGCGGATATCCTCGATGAGGCGGCGTGTGGCGAGCCTCTCCCAGTAATTTGCGCCTTCCATACCGCTCAGCGCGTCATGGCGCAGCCTGTCCAGCCGAAGCGCTTCGCCCAGTTTGAAATAGGTCGTCAGCGCCTCCTCGATGGAGATGTCTGGCCCGTTTGCGAGCGCGTAGAGTTCCACGCCGGCCGGACGAAGCGGCATTAGCGCGGCCCGGTTTGCAAACGCCTTGTCCAGGCCTGCATTGGTGAGGGCCGTGGCGCGCTTGCGGGCCTGTTGGGATTCGAACCCTTCCAGAGAGCCTTCAAGCGTCTCGTCCAGTGACGCGAAGGCGCCGCGATACCGCTCCACTGTCTCTTCAACCGCTGCGCCCGGCTCAAGCCGGATCAGCGCCGCAGCCGTATCGGCAACGGCCTCGGCCGCGATCTGCATCAGTTCTGTCTGCAGGCTGGCGCGCACCTCATTGTCGAGGCGATGAACTTCCTGCTGGAAACCCGGCAGGCCGATCAGCACAGCTGCCGTCTCAAAGGCGCGGCAGATCTCGGCATTGCCTGCCCCCGTCCGTTCGCGCAGCCGCAGCAGCATCAGCGGGCCGCCTGCATCGATCAGCCGGTTGGCAAGCACTGTGGCGATGATCTCACGGCGCAGCCTGTGCGCGGCCATGGCATCTTCGAACTGGTGCAGCTCGTTCGGGAAATAGCCTCTCAGGGTCCGGTTGAAATACGGGTCGTCCGGCACATCGGACGCGATGATGTCATCAAACAGGGTGATTTTGGACCAGGCGAGCAATACGGCCAGCTCCGGCCTCGTCAGCCACTGCTTGTTCTGCGCGCGCTCTGTCATGTCAGACGTGGCAGGCAGGCCCTCTACGCGGCGATCGAGAACATTGCGGCCTTCCAGATAGCACATCAGTCGCTCATTGGCCTCGTGGTCACGCGCGGCAGTTGCTTCAGCAAGGCTCAAGGCTCCGGTCTGGGAGTAGTTGTGCGCCAGGACATGCGCCGCGACATCGTCGGTCATGGACGCCAGAAGGTGGTTGCGGCTGCCGCGGGGCAGTGCGCCGCCACGCATCGCTTCAGAGCAGAGGATCTTGATATTGACCTCATGGTCGGAGCTATCGACGCCGGCCGAATTGTCGATGGCATCTGTATTGATCCGCCCGCCGCGCAGGGCGAACTCGATCCGCCCCGCCTGCGTCAGGCCAAGATTGGCGCCTTCACCGATGACTTTGGCCTTTAGGTCGCGTCCATTCACACGGAGCGCGTCATTGGCCCTGTCGCCTGCATCGCCCTGGGTCTCATGCGATGCCTTCACATAGGTGCCGATGCCGCCAAACCAGAGCAACTCGCACTCACTCTTCAGCAGCGCATGCAAAAGCTCATCCGGCGTCGCCTCGTCTGACTTGAGGCCGGTCATCTTCTTCATCTGCGCGCTTAGCGGAATGGACTTCGCGCTACGCTCAAAGATGCCGCCGCCCTCAGAGATCAGCGACTGGTCGTAATCCATCCAGGACGAGCGCGGCAGGTCGAACATCCGCTTGCGCTCCTCCCACAGGCGCTCAAGGTCCTGCGGGTCCGGATCGATGAAGATGTGCATATGGTTGAACGCGGCCGTCAGTCTGATCTGCTTGGACAGCAGCATGCCATTGCCGAAAACGTCGCCCGACATGTCGCCGCAGCCGATAACGGTGAATGGCTCGCTCTGGATGTCCTTGCCCATCTCGCGGAAGTGGCGCTTGACCGCTTCCCAGGCGCCGCGCGCCGTGATGCCCATCTTCTTGTGGTCATAGCCAGCAGAGCCGCCTGAGGCGAAGGCGTCGCCCAGCCAGAAGCCATGCTCGAGGCTGATCTCGTTCGCGATGTCAGAGAAGGTCGCCGTGCCTTTGTCAGCCGCAACAACGAGGTATGGATCATCCCCGTCCCAGACGACCGTATCGGCTGGCTGGTGCACTTTGCCGTCAACAAGATTGCCGGTGAGGTCGAGGAGGGAGCTGATAAAGGTGCGATAGGCGGCAATGCCCCCCTGGTTACGCTCCTCGCGGCTGGCATTGGCCGGTATCTGCTTGGGGAAAAAGCCACCCTTGGAGCCGACAGGCACAATCACCGCGTTCTTCACCTGCTGGGCCTTCACAAGGCCGAGCACTTCGGTGCGGTAATCGTCGCGACGGTCAGACCAGCGAAGGCCGCCGCGTGCCACCTTGCCAAAGCGGCAGTGAACGCCCTCGACCTGCGGGCTCGCCATGAAGATCTCGCGGAATGGCTTCGGCGCCGGAAGGTCGGAAATCTCTTGGCTCGCAATCTTGAAGCTGATGAAGGGATGCGAGGAGCCATCAGGCCGGGTCTGCCAGAAATTGGTGCGCTGGATCGCCATGATCAGCCGCGCAACGCGCCGGATCACCCGGTCCTCATCCAGCGAGGAGACCTCGTTCAGGCGTGCCTCGATGTCGAGGCGCTTTTCTTCGGCCAGCTTGGCGCGGGCTTTGAGGTCCTCGCCCGTCGACGGGTCGAAGCGGATCTCGAAAAGCTCGAGCAGGGCGCGGGTCAGGCCGGGATGGCGCTGCAGGGCGTCAATCTGCGTCCCGCGCGCCGGGTCTAGACCTGTCTGGTGGCGATAGGCACACAGCGTGCGCAGCAGCGCCGCCTCACGCCATGTCGCAGACGCGGTGAAGACGAGGCCGTTAAAGCGGTCATTCTCCGCCCGCCCGTCCCAGATTGCGACGAAGGCGTCTTCAAAACGCGCCGCGATGTCTGCGGGGTTCACCGCCGTGCGACCGGCTGTGCGCATCTTCAGCGCATGCACCCAATAGGTGTCTGGTCCATCGGCGGCGGGCTTCGGTTTCGGATTGACCGGATAGCCCGTCTCGAAATCAACGAAGAGGCCCATATTCTCGAAGATCGGCACACAGTCCGACAGGGCGATGGCGCCATTGCGTGAATAGATCTTTGCGGAAATCTCCGACTCTGGCGCGCCTTCAGGGCGGAAGGCCCGCAGGCGGATTGGCCGGGCCGGGCCAAGATCTCGGATCGCCTCCACATCGATCAGCGCTTCTGCCGGCGAGAAGGCCTCGCGATAGGCCGCGTTGAACGCGCCGCGGAACGCGTTTGCTTTCTCGAACTCGCTTTCGGGCACGCCAAGCCCGGCCAACGCTTCGCGGAAAGCATCGTCCCAGGTGCGCGCAAGATTGGCGACATCGGTCTCAAGCTGTCCGATATCGGGCTGGACCGACGCATCCGGCAGCTCGATCAAAAGGTGCACGCGCGCCAGCGGCGAAGCATCAAAGCGCGGTTGGAAGGAGATGAGCTTGCCCTTGAAGGCCTTGGTGACATGCGCGCTGATGCGCTCACGCACACCGGAATCATAGCCGTCACGCGGCACGAAGACGAGCACGGAGACAAAGCGGTTGAACCGGTCGCGGCGCACAAAAAGACGCGTGCGCGGACGTCCGACAAGGTAAAGCGCGCCCTGCAGCAGCGGGATCAGCGTCTCTGCGTCGGCCTGCAGCAGCTCATCTCGCGGCCAGGTCTCAAGGATGTTCGACAGCGCCTTATAGTCATGGCTGCCTTCAATCGCCCCGGTCGCCTCAAGCACACGGGCAACACGCTGGCGCACCAGCGGGATGTCGCGCACGCTCTGATTATAGGCTTCGGCCGTATAGAGGCCGAGGAAGCGCGTCTCGCCGACGACATTGCCCTCAGCGTCGAAATGCTTGACCCCGACATAGTCGCAAAGCGCACGTCGGTGTACGCGCGAGGTCAGCGTCGATTTCGCGGCAATCAGCGGGTCCGGTTCTGAGAGGAACGCCCCGATAGCCGGGGTGAGCATCAGCGGCTCGGATCCGCGCCGCAGCACGTTGCGGTCCTCATCACGCAACAGGCCCAGATTGGACCCCTCAACCATAAGCGGCTCTTCTGGCAACACAGTGCCATCCTTGCCCGTCTCGAAGCGGTAATCGCGCACGCCCAAGAAGACGAAATGCTCATCTGCCAGCCAGTTGAGGAAGGCGATGGATTCCCTGAAAGTCTCGCTTGCGCTGGACGGGTCGCTCTCCAGCCGCTCGATCTCGCGCTGCATGCGCGCCTGCATCTCACCAAAATCGGCGACCGCCATCGCGACATCGCGAAGCGTCGCATCTGCGCCATCCTTCAGCGTCTTGCATTCGGCAGCGCTCAGCGCAGGCACATGGATCTGGATGAGCGACAGACGCACGTCTTCATTCGTGCTCAGGATAGGATGGAATAGCGCGCGGACTTCAAGACCCTGTTCGGCGCAAAGGCCGAGCAGCGAGTCGACGAGGAAAGGCGTGTCGCGCGTGACCGTTTCCAGCACGCTCGTGCCGGTCAGCCGGCCATCATCGCCCCGACCATCACGCACCCGGATGCGGGCAGCCTCGCCTTCATAGCTCGCGGCAAGCTCTGCCAGGCTGGCGGCCTGCGCCTCGATGTCTTTGTCAGACAGGAAGGAAAGGTGTTCGGTTTCGGCAGTTTCGCGGAAGTTCTGCAGGATATCTTCCAGTCGCACCTCGCCAATGGGCGGGGTGGCGTTTTGACCGGCGTCCGACATGTCGAAGCTCCTGATTGGCTCGTTCAAAGCCGCTTCTATCTGCGTCGGAAGGCCGGGGCCAGTGCCCTTCGCACGCTGCAGGTGCGAAGGGCAGGGCCGTTTTTACTCTTCGCTTTCGCCGCCGAGCGCTGCGGAAAGCTCGCCAACCTTCTCGCTGCGGAAGGCTGAACAGAGGTTTGCCGCTTCCTCAGCCTGCGCGAGAGAGCGCTCATAGCCTGGG
Source organism: Henriciella sp. (assembly GCA_012960415.1). Lineage (GTDB taxonomy): Bacteria > Pseudomonadota > Alphaproteobacteria > Caulobacterales > Hyphomonadaceae > Henriciella. Next base: position 15,977 of record DUBH01000080.1, read on the forward strand.
ATGAGATCTGCATTCGTCACGAAGAAATTCTTCGCTTCGGCAATTGCCTCTGCCTCACAGAAGGACGCGACCGCACCAGCAGACTGCGCCTTTCTGATTTCAGGCGTGCGCGTGATGAAGTCATTGAAGTTGGCCTGATACAGCGCCCAGGCTTTTTCGCGGTTGGCATCATTGCCAAGCGACTGCTGCATCACCGACCAGGCTTCCTGGCCCTGCCAGTCGTCACCGCCGACTTCCTCATAGAGGGCTTCAAGCTCAGCTTCGCTCACGTTCTGCGCCAGCACAGCCAGAACGATCCGGCGCTCACGCTGATCGTTCGTGTTGCGGGCATAGTCGAGCGCGGCTTGATAGAAAGCTTCGCCGCCATTGATATCGCCATACTTCATGGCTGCGGCGAACTCTTCCGGCGAGACGGCAGACGGGTCTGCCTCGCCGTCCACGCCGATATACGATGCGGCGCGGTCTGCAAGCTCCCTCCGCTCGTCTTCCATATCGCCCATTTCGAGAAGCGCTACATAGAGGTCAGAGAGAAGCAGCGTCTCATCCTGCCCGAGGCTGTCTTCGCGGGCCTTCAGCGCCTCATAGACAGGCCGGTAGGTCTCCTCGACCCAGTCAGTCATGGCTGAGCGGTCTTCTTCAGGCAGGCTGCCATAAAGGCCCTGCGCAATACTGATCGACTGAATCGCGACGTCCCATTCGCCCTGTGCGCCAGCTGCCAGTGCGTTCAGAAGCGCAGGTGCGGGTACATCGCCTGCCCGGAAGGCGGCCGAGACGCTGTCGAGCAGGGAAAGCTGCTCCTGCGCCGTCAGTGCGTCGAAATTCTCGGTCAGCGCGCTCCAGTTTTCGTCAGAGAGGTTGAAGCGCCAATAGCCGCCCGCCGCATTCGGCATGACCCATTCGGCGCAACCTGCTTCAAGCGGGAACTCGGTCGTCTTGCCGGTCAGCATACGGCGGCCCGTCTGGTCCCCTGCCGGGCCCTCGACCCGCATCGAGAAAGGCACCTGCCAGGTCTGACCGTCCGGATTGATCTCCGAGCCGAGCGGTGCATAGCGCTGCTGGGTCACGGTGATGAGGCCGGTATCGTCCTCGTTACAAGTGGTCTCGACATTGAGGTACGGGATGCCTGGCTGGAAGATGAAGGAGCGGAAGCTTTCAACGACGCCATTATCGCCGCTGCCTTCGGCAACCGATTGCATGAAATCGTCGACATCGGCGGCATCGTCTTCGAAGCGCTTCATGTGAAGGCGGATGCCCTCACGGAATTCCTCAACGCCGAGATAGGATTCGAACATGGACAGGACGTGGCCGCCCTTTGAATAGGTGATCCCGTCAAAGGCGTCATTGATGTCCGCATTGCGCTCGATCGGGTTACGGATCTGGCGCGCATTCTTCAGGCTGTCTGCGCCC
>DUBH01000080.1:17406-26459 GCA_012960415.1 Henriciella sp.
ATGCCGCGGCGCTGCGTGGCGCGGTCAAAACCCTGGTCCGGATAGATCTCGTCCATGGTCTTGTAGCTCATCCATGTGGCGAACGCCTCATTAAGCCAGATATCGTTCCACCATTCCGGGGTGACGAGGTTCCCGAACCACTGGTGAGCAAGCTCATGCGCATGCGTGGTCAGGATACCGCGCTGGCGGTCCACTGGCGTGCGGTCAGAGATCAGCAGCGCGCTCTCGCGGTAGATGATCGCGCCCGCATTCTCCATGGCGCCATAGGCAAAGTCCGGCACCGCGATGAGGTCCAGTTTTGCGTACGGGTAGGGATAGTTGAAATAGGTCTCCTGCTGATCGACCATCTCGTCGGTGATGTTCATCGCGACCTGAAGCTGGTCGCCCTTGCCTGCCGGGGCAAAGCCGCGGAACGGCACCTGCTTGGCGCGCAGGGAATTGGCCGGAAGTGGCGCGCCCTCGCGCATGTCGTATGGGCCAACAGCCAGCGCGACGAGATAGGACTGGATTTCCCGCGTCGTCGCGAAAGAGTGGCGTACCATCCCACCATCTAGCTGCGTCGTGCCGGTCAGCGGCGCATTCGTGATCACCTGATTGCCCGTCGGGGCGGTGACTGTCAGCGTCCAGGGCGTCTTGAAGCGTGGCTCGTCGAAGCCCGGGAACATGCGGCGTGCATCGATGGGCTCCATCTGGGTCGCGAGATATGGACGCCCATTCTGAGTCGCCTTGTAGAGGCCCGCGAGACCGAAATTGTAAGGCGCACGATAGTCGATGATGAGCGTCGAATTGCCGGCCGGGACAGGCTCGGCAAAGTCGATCTTGGACACGCCGCCATCGGCAAGGCTGCCTTCGAACGTGCCTTCGATCTCGGTGCCATCATCAAGGCGTACGACGGCGCTGTTAATCGTCTGGTCCAGCGAATGCAGCCAGATGCGGGCATGCGGCTCATCAAGGCGGATGTCGATTTCAGCCGTGCCGGTGAAGCCATCCTGCGCCGGGTCGGTAACAAGGTTCAGGCGATAGGCCGTCGGGCGAACGCCTTCTGGCAGTTGGCCTGCAGGCGGGGTTTCAAGTCGAACGGGCTCATTCTCTGCGGTGGTCGTCTCTTCGGACTGGCCGCGGTCACCCGGTCCACATGCGGCAAGCAGCGCAAGGCTGGCGGCAGTTACTAGGATGGACGTTTTGAACCTGTTAAGCGACATGCACGATTCTCCGGGCAGAATTAAAAGGGCGTTGGTCGGCGCTACTGATCGCGCAAAGTCGTTGCAGAGAAAAGGTCTGAACTGGAATGAACGTATCCAGAAAGGAAACTTCATGAGACGTCTCTGGCACTGGCCGCTTGATCCGGGGTGCAGAACGGTTCGGCTGGCCCTCGAAGAAAAGAAGATCGCTTTCGACGCCACGGTCACCTGGCCTGGCGCGACGATCAGCGAGCTTGCAAACCTGCCGCCGGGCAGTGACCTGCCTGTCTATCTCGACGCATCCGGAGAGCAGAAGATCGTCGCTTCGGGCACGCATGCCATTCTGGAATATATTGAGGACACGGACGCAGCACCGCGCCTGATGCCGCTACTGGCCAGGGACCGCGCCGAGGTGCGCCGCCTCTGGCAGTGGAGCGAGACCTCCTTTGCCGAAGTGAACCGCTCCCTGCTGGCAGAGCGTGAGAACCAGTGGGTGCGCCGCTCCAAACAGTCGGACACGACAAAGCTGCGTGAAGGCATCCATGCGCTCAAAAGTAAGCTCGGCTTCCTCGAGGGCCTTGCCGGTGTGCGCACCTATATGGCGGGCCGCACGCTCAGCCTTGCTGACCTCTCCATCGCCGCGCATCTATCGGCCTATGACTATTTCGGCGATGTCCCGTGGGACCTCACGCCCGATCTCAAGCAGTGGTATGCCCGGATAAAGTCGCGTCCGTCCTTCCGTCCGCTTCTAGCCGACAAGGTGGAGGGAACCGCCGCGCCACTATGCCGACCTCGATTTCTAGATGGCAGGCGCTGCCAATACGCTCGAAGCCTGGCTGAAGGATGAGGCGTTGGCGCTTGGCTTCTCAGACTGCCGCATCTGCCGCGCCGATGAAGCCTGGCCGGTCGGGGACCGCCTCGCCGAATGGGTCGAGGATGGCCGTCACGGCGACATGGCGTGGATGGAAGCGACGCTCGAGCGTCGCAAGCACCCGACGAACATGTGGAAAAATGCCCGCTCTGCCATCATGTTGTCGGTCAATTACGGCCCCGATAGCGACCCGATGGAGGCGCTGGAGCAGACCTCCCACGGCAACATCTCCGTCTATGCGCGCGGCGGCGACTATCACGACCTCATCAAGAAGCGCCTGAAACAGCTCGCCCGCGCCTTCGTCGAAAAGGCCGGCGCCGAAGTCAAAGTCTTCGTCGACACCGCGCCGCTGATGGAAAAGCCGCTGGCCGCGCGCGCCGGCCTCGGCTGGCAGGGCAAGCACACCAACCTTCTCAGCCGTGAGTTTGGAAACTGGCTGTTCCTCGGCTCCATCCTGACGGACGCAGACCTGACGCCAGACGCCCCGGAGGTTGATCATTGCGGCTCCTGCCGCTCCTGCATCGACATCTGCCCGACGCAGGCCATCACCGCGCCATACCAGCTCGATGCGCGCCGCTGCATCTCATACCTCACCATCGAAAACGCAGGCCATATCCCGGAAGAGTTCCGCGCTGCGATGGGCAATCGGATCTATGGCTGCGACGACTGTCTCGCCATCTGCCCCTGGAACAAGTTCGCCAGCCGCTCGTCCGAAAACAAGCTCTGGGCCCGGCCGGAGCTGAAGCTGCCAGAGCTTTCAGACCTCGCCGCACTCGATGATGCGGCCTTCCGCGAGGTCTTCTCCGGCTCGCCGATCAAGCGCATCGGGCGGAACCGTATGCTTCGCAACGTCCTTATAGCCATCGGAAACAGTGGCGACGCCGCGCTGGTGGAGCCCTCAGTCATCCCGCACCTTGATGACGAGGCGGCGATTGTGCGGGGCGCAGCGATCTGGGCGCTGGGCTGCCTTGATACCGCCCGTTTTGCAGCGGAAAAGGCCGCGCGCGAGGCAACAGAGACGGATGAGGAAGTGAGCGCCGAATGGCAAAAGACACCGGCATGAGCCAATCCTCTCGCGGGCCCGTCCATCGCTGGATCCTGCGCATCCTCAAAATCCTCGCCGCCCTCTTCGTGCTGGTGCATCTCTATACGCTCGCGCTGAAATGGGCGCCTGTGCCCGGCACTATTCTGATGGGCCAGCGCATCGTCGAGGGAGAGGATTTCAGGCGCGTTATCGTCCCGCTGGAAGAGATTTCACCTAATCTCGTCTACGCCGTCATCGCCGCTGAAGATGCCCGCTTCTGTGAGCATGACGGGATCGACTTCGAAGCCGTCGGGCAGGCCCTGGAAGAGCGCCGTCAGGGCCGCTCACAGCGCGGCGCCTCGACCATCACCCAGCAGACGGCCAAGAACACCTTCTTCTGGAATGGCGGCGGCTTTGTCCGCAAGGGCGGCGAAGCCTGGTTCGCCCTCTTCATCGACGGCATCTGGGGCAAGCGCCGCGTCATGGAGCAATACCTCAACACGATCGAGTGGGGCGATGGCATCTTCGGCGCTGAAGCGGCCGCCCGCGTGCGCTTCGGCAAACATGCAAGCGAGCTAACAGAGCGCGAAGCCGCACTGCTTGCCGCCGTCCTCCCCAACCCGCATGAATGGCGCGTTGACCCGCCCGGCAACTATGTCAGCGGCCGCGCAGGCACCCTTCAGTCGCGCCTGCGCGTGGTTGCCAATGACGGGCTGGCGAACTGCGTCCTGTAGGGCGCGCTAACAGCTGGTCGCCGCGCTGGAGGCCAGCGACCCGGCCATTGCCGCCGCGCCCTGGAGGAATGGGCTGTCATTCTCGACCACCACATCCTTGATGACGCCGTCCGCCTCCGGGCACCATTCTTCGCGCACCTGCACATCCAGAGCGGCCCATTCCTTCGGCGCAATCTGCGGCGTCCCGGCAAAGCTTGGGCCTGCCGCCACTTCAATCACATCACCGTCTGCGGCCTCATCACACCAGGCGGGCCTCTCCCGTCCCAGCCGCGCGCAGGCGAGTGCCTGTAACGCAGTTTCGGCACGCGCAGCGGGCGGCGCGAAAACCGGAAGGTCGACCGCCGGCGCATCGCTCGCGTCTGTCCCTGTCATGGCATCTGCTTCTACCGCCTCATCAGGGCGCGCGATGACAGGGGACTGGACCGCGGTGCGCGGCGCCGCCTGTGGCACGGGTGCAGGGCCTGGGGCAGGGGGCGCTGGCTCTCCGGCTTCAACCGGCGCCTCGTCTTCTGAAATGATTTCAGGCTCAGCTTCAGCCAGCTCAGGCGGCAGCTCGACCAGCTCAACCCGAATGAAATCCGGGGCGCCTTCATCATCTTCAGACGTCTCGGTCGGAAAACTCAGCAACACCGCAATCAGCGCGCCATTGATGCCAATCGACGCCAGCATCGGCCAGCTGCGCCCGACCAGATGCAATGGCAAGGCCCCCACCTTACCGGCCTAGCCTTCAGCGGCCAGCCGTTTGGCTTCGCGGATATCGCCCCGCAGGACCAGCGTGTTGATATTCTCCCGGTCCAGCAAAAGCGCGCGGTTGATATCGGCCTCCGCCGCGTCGTAATTGTCGTTCTCGAGGAAAAGCTGCGCGCGCATCTGCAGCGCATCGACAGAGTTCGGGACCAGCGCCAGCGCCTCATCCAGATCGGCCTGCGCCAGCTCATACTGGTCCGTGCCAAGATAGGCCGCCGCCCGGTCGGTCAGGACGCCGGGGTCCTGCGGTTCAATCTTCAGCGAATTGGTCAGCGCAACAATGGCGGCATCCGGATAGCCAGCGACCAGCCAGGCATTGCCCGACTGGGCGAGATAGACCGCGCGGTCACCAAGTCCGCCTGCATCCGGGGCATTGGCCAGCTCTTCAAGCCGGGCGGCCGCATCGCGGTACTCGCCAAGGCCAAGCAGCGCCATGGCGTTGCAATAGCGCGCCGCCGGGCGCGCGCCCTCGCCGATCCAGGCAAGGCTTTCTTCCAGCGCCAGCTCGGCGTCGTCGTCGGCCAGCGCGAGACACTCATTCAGGCGTTCACGCTCTGCGCGGACAATATCTGCGGTCGATGATTGCGCCACCGGAAGCGCGGCGATGAGAAGGGCAATGAAGGCTGACAATTGGAATCTGGTCCCCGAACTCTAATCTGAAGCTCTTGAGTAATGGGCAGGAAGACAGGCCGCAAATGACAGTTGCTTCACGCAAACTTTTCCTGATCGGGCCGGGCTATTCAGCCCGCGAACTCGCCGCGATCTGCAAGGCTCAAGGCGACTGGAATGTGCTCGGCACGGCCCGCAGCGCCGAAAAGGCCGATGCCCTGCGCAAGGACGGCATAGAGGCCGTCATGACCGATGACGCAGACGCCATCGAAGCGGCCGCGAAGGAGGCGCACCTCCTCATCTCCACGCCGCCGGGCAATGAGGGCTGCCCCGGCTTTGATCTCGCTGGCGCGCATGCCGCAAGCGCTTCCACTGTTACCTACCTCTCCACCACAGGCGTCTATGGCGACCTTGATGGCGGCTGGGCCTTTGAATGGCTGCCTGCCAATCCCGGATCAGATCGCGGTGAGCGAAGAGAGCTTGCAGAGCGCCAGTGGCTCAGCGTGCGCCCCGATGCGCGCCTCATCCGCCTTCCGGGCATCTACGGGCCGGGCCGCTCGCCGATCGACCGCCTGCGCTCCGGCAAGCAGGAACAGATGGTCAAACCCGGCCAGGTCTTTTCCCGCATCCATGTCGAGGACCTTGCAAGCGGCCTCATGGCTCTCATCGAACACCCGCACCTCTCTGGCGTCTTTAACCTCTGTGACGACGAGCCGGCCGCACCTGAAACCGTCATGGATTTTGCCGCGGACCTGATCGGAGTCGAACGTCCTGAACACGTCACGCTGGACGAGGCCGATGCCAGCGCCATGGCCCGCAGCTTCTATTCCGAATGCAGGCGCGTGCCGAACGCAAAACTGAAAGCGGCGACTGGCTGGCGCCCGCAATACCCCACCTATCGCGAAGGCCTGACCGCCATTTTCGAGGCTCAGAAAAGCTGAACAGTCCGATTACAATCGCGTGTTCAGATTGAATGCGCCTTGGCGCTCCTTACCTCCCTGTGCGACAAGTTCGCGCTAAGCGAGGAAGGAAAAGCCAATGAGCGATACCGAATACACCCCCCCGAAAGTCTGGACCTGGGACAAGGAAAGCGGCGGGCGCTTTGCCAAGATCAACCGCCCGATCGCTGGCCCGACCCATGACAAGACCCTGCCTGTCGGCAAGCACCCGATCCAGCTCTACTCGCTCGGCACGCCAAACGGCGTCAAAGTCACCATCATGCTGGAAGAGCTTCTGGCCACTGGTCACACGGGCGCAGAATACGATGCCTGGCTGATCAATATCGGTGAGGGTGACCAGTTCAGCTCCGGCTATGTGGATCTCAATCCGAACTCCAAGATCCCGGTCATGGCCGACCACACGACCGATCCGGTGACCCGCGTCTTCGAAAGTGGCTCGATCCTGCTTTACCTCGCCAACAAGTTCGGCGCCTTCCTGCCGGAAGATCATCACAAGCGCACAGAGGCCATGAACTGGCTGTTCTGGCAGATGGGCTCAGCGCCCTATCTCGGCGGCGGCTTTGGCCACTTCTACGCTTATGCCCCGTTCAAGATTGAATACGCCATCGACCGCTTCGCCATGGAGGCAAAACGCCAGATGGACGTGCTGGACCGGAATCTCGCTGACCGCGAATACATGGCGGGCGACGAATACTCCATCGCCGACATGGCGATCTGGCCATGGTATGGCGCCCTCGCCAAGGGCATCATCTATGAGGCTGGCGAATTCCTGCAGGTCCACGAATACAAGAACGTCATCCGCTGGACCGATCAGCTTGCAGAGCGTGAAGCCGTCAAACGCGGCCGCATGGTCAACCGCACCTTCGGCGACCCGTCCTCACAGCTGCGCGAACGCCACGACGCCAGCGACTTCGACACGAAGACGCAGGACAAGCTGGAAGCGTAGCGCAAGCCCCACCCTGACCCTCCCCGCACGCGGGGAGGGGAAAGGTCCCAGATCATCCGCCCTGATCCACCCCATCCGACCTCATCCTGAGCCTGTCGAAGGATGAAGCGTCCAGCCACTAAGCCCGCGACAAGCGCCCCCTCCCCGCACGCGGGGAGGGTTGGGGTGGGGCGAGGCTGAGCGGGCGCTTTTCGAACCAGAACGCGCTACCTGGACACGGTCTGGTCATCCGGAACCGTTGAAGCACGTTCCTCATCTGCTGCATCAGCAGAAGGGGTAAGGTTATCGTAGCCATAGCGGGAGGCGGTTTCCCCCAGCTCTGTCCAGACCCGGGCCGCTTCCTGTTCTGTCAGAACCTTGCGCCAGCCATTCAAGAAGAGGCCAGGATTGCGGTCGGGATTCATTTCCTTGCTGACCGCCAACGGCATTTTCCTTATAAAATCAGGGACGGGGCGGTCGATGAGCGCACTGACCGGGCGGATCAGGACGCCCGGGTCGCCGACGACGTCTTCATAGCGCACAGTAACATTGGGCATATCGCAGGCGTCCCAGGCCTCGTGCCAGTCATCATAGCGACCACCGGCATACGACCCGGCCAGAATGCTGCTAAGGTCATAGCTGGTGCGAAGTTTCCTGAACGAGGCGACGGCGCGGACCGGGTGCCGGGTCATGCAGATATAGGCTTCGCCCTCAATCGGGTCTTCGGGCGGAAGTTCATGGGTTTTGACGAAGAATATTTCGCTGAGAGCCGCGCAGTCACGGCGCAGCTGCGGATTGTCTTTGAGGCGCTGAAGCGCGTTGTTCTTAAGGCCGATATAGGGCGGGTAACCAACTTGGTAATACCGGACAAAATCGCCGAAATACTCTGGTTTTAACCGCTTGGATTTGGGCGCATCTGAAGGGTAACCGTTCGCCGTCAGAATGCGGAAGTTGAGAAACAACAGGTTGCGCGTCAGCGCGTTTCCGCAGCGCGGCCATGTGGCGACATAGACAAGCATTGCAGCTCCTTAGCAGGGCTTCGGTTCCTAGAACACGATGTACGCAGCGCCAACCTCAGACATAGAAAAAATGGTCATCGTCAATGCTGGCTGTTCAGGGCCTCGGCCCCTGAAAATGGTGGATAGAATAAATCCATCCGCCCCTGTCGGGCCCGGCATAAGGTTTGCCCCATGATCAGCCGCGAACAGATACGCCTCATGCATGCCCATGTTCCGCCAGTCTTCTGGCCGGTACTATGGCTATACATGGTGCGGCTCTGGATAACGCTTTATGAGGCAGCGCTCGAAGGGCGCGAGACCGTGCTCTATACGGTCGGGCGCACCGGCATCATCTATGTCACGCATATGGCCGACAGCGAGGCAGAGCGCCGCGCGCGTTGCCCGCTTGTCGAGGATTTCGACCGCACACCGTGGACGCGGCTCCTCCCGCTCGGTCTTGGCGAACTTGCCGCGCTCTTCGAGCCGCAGTTTCGCGAGACACCGCCGCTGCACCCTGCTTGCACCGCCAATACACCGTCACTGCACCATCTGGCTGCACCGCCATAGGTCCGGGCGTTTCTCAAATCTTGATCACCGAACCGCTGAGCACCCCATTCAGCGGGCGCACGTGCTGGTCTTCGCCAAAGGGGAGTGCCGTTTAGCTGCGACGCGACTGGATGAGGTCCCAGCGATTACCAAACGCGTCGCAGAACACAGCGACCGATCCATAGGGTTCATGGCGCGGCGCTTCGAGGAATTCGACGCCCTTGTCTGACATGGCCTTGTGGGCTTCGTCGAAACTGCTGACTTCGAGGAAGAAGCCGACCCGCCCCCCGGTTTGCTGGCCGATCGCGCGGGACTGCTCTGGCCCATCCGCCTTGGCTAGGAGCAAAGCAGTTTCAGCGCCGGGCGGCGCAACGCGAACCGGACGCCGGTACACAGAGGGTGTCAGACGGCGCAGTCCACCAGCACCGGTTCGGGATGCAGGGTCACGCCGAACCGCTC
>DUBH01000080.1:26469-29400 GCA_012960415.1 Henriciella sp.
GCAACGCGAACCCATCTCTTGCCTTCGCCTCTGGGCATGTCTTCCAGAAGCTCAAAACCGAGAGCGCCAACATAGAAAGCAATCGCCTCGTCATAATCTGGCACGACCAGCGTCACCTGAGAGATGAAGCTGGCGCTCACGCAGCTTCCTCATCGGTGTTCACAGCAAACGGATCATAATTCAGGATCGGCGCGAGCCAGCGTTCGGCGGTCCGTGTGTCCCAGCCCTTGCGGCGGGCATAGTCTTCAACCTGGTCTTTCTCGATGCGGCCAACGGCGAAATAGGCGCTTTCCGGATGGGCAAAGTAGAGCCCTGAGACCGATGGGGCGGGGCTCATCGCGAAACTGGTCGTCAGCGACACGCCGATCCGCTCTTCGGCCTCAAGAATCTTGAAGATGAGCTCCTTCTCGGTGTGGTCGGGCTGGGCCGGATAGCCGGGAGCAGGGCGGATGCCGCGATACTTTTCCTTGACGAGGTCCTCATTGTTGAAGGCTTCGTCCGGATCATAGCCCCAGAGCTCTTTCCGGACTTTCTCGTGCATGTATTCGGCCATGGCTTCGGCGAAGCGGTCGGCGAGTGCCTGGACCATGATGGCGGAATAGTCGTCGCCCTTCTCCTTGAAATCCTTTGCGATTTCATCCGCTTCCGGACCCGAAGTGACACAGAAGGCGCCGATATGATCACCGTTGGGCGACAGGAAGTCTGACAGAGCGAGGTTCGGCCGGTCATTGGTCTTCTTCATCTGCTGGCGAAGGGTGTGAAGTTTTTCACCCGAGGCAAGCTCGATATCGTCGCCAACACGCTTTGCTTCCCAGAAGCCAATCGTCGCCTTCGGCTTGAACCAGCCCTCACCCAGCAAGCGCTGGAGCATGACCTGCGTATCGCGCCAGAGGTCGGAGGCTGCTTCGCCGACCTTCTCATCCTCAAGGATCTGCGGGAAGTTGCCCGCCAGATCCCAGCTCATGAAATAGGGGGTCCAGTCGATATAGGCGGCAAGCTCCGAGAGGTCGATGTCCTCAAAAGTCCGCACGCCCTTAAAGGTTGGGGCAGGCGCAGAAGGCTCTGTGGCATTGAACGCCAGTTCGCGGGCCTCACCGATCGGCAGGCGCGGGGTTGGCGGGCCACCGGCGCGGCTTTCGCGGATCCGGTCATAGCGCGATTTCGTCGTGCCCCAGAGGGTTTCGCGGTCGGTTTCACTCATCATCGCGCTGACGACGCCAACGGCGCGGCTGGCATCGCTGACATGGATGACGGGCGCGGACGGAAAGACCGGGTCGATCTTGACGGCTGTGTGGGCCGGCGATGTCGTTGCCCCGCCGATCAGCAGCGGCAAATGAATGCCCTGGCGTTCCATCTCAGCGGCGACGAACACCATTTCGTCGAGCGACGGCGTGATCAGGCCAGAAAGCCCGATCATGTCCGCCTTCTCCTCAATCGCAGTCTCAAGGATTTTCTCGGCCGGGACCATCACGCCAAGGTCGATGATGTCATAGCCATTACAGCCCAGGACGACGCCGACGATGTTCTTGCCGATATCGTGGACATCGCCCTTCACCGTGGCGAGGACGACCTTGCCATTGGAGACTTTGTCGAGGCCAAGCCGCTTTTGCTCTTCCTCGATATAGGGCGTCAGATGCGCCACCGCGGCCTTCATGACGCGGGCTGATTTTACTACTTGCGGCAGGAACATCTTGCCCGCGCCGAACAGGTCACCGACGACATTCATGCCGTCCATCAGCGGGCCTTCAATGACGTGAAGCGGACGCTCTGCCTTCTGGCGGGCCTCTTCGGTGTCCTCGACCACGAATTCAGTGATCCCCTGGACGAGCGCATGTTCGAGCCGCTTTTCGACCGGCTGCTCGCGCCAGCTCATATCCTTTTTCTTCACCTCGCCTTTCTGGCCGCGATACTGCTCGGCGAGGTCCAACAGGCGTTCAGTGGCGTCATCGCGGCGGTTGAGGATCACATCCTCGACAGCCTCACGAAGTTCGGGGTCGATATTGTCGTAAATGTCGAGCTGACCGGCATTGACGATGGCCATGTCCAAGCCGGCGGGAATGGCATGATAAAGGAAGACCGAATGCATCGCCCGGCGGACAATTTCATTGCCGCGGAATGAGAAAGACACGTTCGAAAGCCCGCCAGAGATGTGGCAGTGCGGCAGGGTAGAGCGGATCGCTTTACACGCCTCGATGAAGTCGACGGCGTAATTGTTATGCTCTTCTATGCCGGTGGCGACGGCGAAGATGTTCGGATCGAAGATGATGTCTTCGGGCGGAAATCCGATCTTTTCAGTTAGCAGCTTGTAGGCGCGGGTGCAGATCTCGATCTTGCGGGCGGCCGTGTCGGCCTGGCCCTGCTCATCGAAAGCCATGACCACAGTCGCAGCACCATAGGCCATGACCTTGCGGGCCTGTTCGAAGAACTGTTCCTCGCCTTCCTTGAGCGAGATAGAGTTCACGATGGCCTTGCCCTGAACGCATTTCAGGCCTGCCTCGATCACGTCCCATTTGGAGCTGTCGATCATCACCGGCACGCGCGCAATGTCGGGTTCCGCCGCGATCAGGTTGAGGAAGGTTGTCATCGCCTCGACGCCGTCCAGCATCCCTTCATCCATGTTCACATCGATGATCTGCGCACCATTCTCGACCTGCTGGCGCGCGACATCGACGGCGGCGTCATAGTCGCCGGCCTTGATAAGATTTCGGAATTTCGCAGAGCCAGTGACGTTGGTGCGCTCACCGATATTGATGAAGGTTTGGGAGGCAGATGAATTTGTCATGATTGATCCTTGAAGGACCCTCTTTTCATAGTCGTGTTGTTTATTGGGAAGACCGTCAGGCGGTTCGGGCTGCGCTCTTGCGGCCAGCCGACCAGAAACCTGACCTTACCATCGGCCGGCCAGCGACCGGGTGATTGTAAACATAGGCC
>DUBH01000080.1:29410-49584 GCA_012960415.1 Henriciella sp.
AATAGAAACCGAGAAGCGCGCCTGCGAAGGGACTGAAAGGTCTACGTCAGAGAAGCCACTGTGAGCCTGCAGCCAAAATCGTCGAGGATGGAAACCTTCTCGCGCCGGTAGAGCGCTTTCGAAGGTGCATCGGTGCGTACGCCTTCAAAAGCGTCGAGCTGTCGGGCAATGCGCGGATGGTCGAGCCTGTAGAGCATGCCGTGGCAAATGCCTTTTTGACGCACGACGCCCGGATAGGCGCCCATGTCGAACATCGCGCCCTTGAACCGGCAGGGGCCCAGAAACTGACCATGGCGTTCCAGGTCAACGCCCTTTGGTCCGCCCTGCATGCCTTGCTTGAGCAGGCCGTAGAAAACGAAGTGATCTCCGGCAGATACGGGAGGTGCGATCATGATGCCTTCTCCGTTTTGCGGGTCATGCCTGGCAAGCCGTCGATGCTTTCAGCGTTCTTGGCAAGGCGGCTCTCATGCCATTCCTCGACCGGCTTGTTCTCGATATAGCGCTGAAGCTGGTCGCGCTGTCCCTTGAATTCATAGAAGGGTACGCCCCAGCCGCAGCTGTCGGAGACGCTGCTTATGTCCACATAGATAATGTTGCGCGCGCGCTCATGGCCCGGTGGGAAGCGCCGGATATCCGTCTCGAAGTCGGGATGGTTGAACTGCAGGGTTCGGCCCTTGCCATAGATGCGGACGATATTGGCCGGGCCTTCAAAGGCGCAGAACATGATCGTGATACGCGCATTCTGATTTACGTGGGCGAGCGTTTCGATGCCCGAACCGCCAAGGTCGGCGTAAGCGACCGTGTTCTCATCGATGACGATGAAGCTGTCATAGCCTTTGGGCGAGACGTTCACATGGCCTTCACCGGACAGCGGCGCTGTCGCGACAAAGAACATCTTCTGCGCCTTGATGAAGGCGATAAGCTTGTCATCGAGCTTTTCGTACGTCTTGCCCATGGCCTTCCCCGTCAGCTTGCCAGCTGGAAGGGTTCTAGCCCGGAGAGACGCATGGCGCGAGGTGGTTCCGGGATAATTCGGGGCGCTTTGCCTTCGACTGCCTTGGAAATGGCCGCGATGTGCGGCGGAGTTGTGCCGCAACAGCCCCCAAGCACGTTGACGAGGCCCGATTTCGCCCATTCCTCAAGCTGTGAGGCGGTCTGTTCTGGCAGTTCGTCATACTCGCCGAATTCATTCGGCAGGCCGGCATTCGGGTAAGCGATGACTTTTGTATCCGCCACCTTGGAAATGGCCGCGATATGCGGGCGCATCATCTTTGCGCCGAGGGCGCAGTTGAGGCCGATGGCCCATGGCTGGGCGTGGCGGACCGAATGCCAGAAGGCTTCGGCAGTCTGGCCAGACAGGGTGCGGCCCGACGCATCCGTGATCGTACCGGAAATGATGACGGGCGTGTCGTCGCCGCTTTCGGCGCGGTAGTCCATGACGGCCTTGATGGCCGCCTTGGCATTCAATGTGTCGAACACCGTCTCGATCAGGAAGAAGTCGATATAGGGCGCCATGGCGCGGGCCTGCTCAAGATAGGCCTCGCGGACGTCGTCGAACGTGACTTCGCGGTAGCCCGGATTGTTCACATCAGGTGAGAGCGACAGCGTCTTGTTCGTCGGGCCGATGGCGCCAAGGACGCCGACCGGCTTGCCAGCCGCATCTGCAGCTTCGCGTGCGAGGCGTGCACCCGCAGCGGCGATTTCGGCCGCGATATCCTGCATGTGATAGTCGCCCTGCGCGATCGTGGTCGCGCTGAACGTGTTGGTTTCGATAAGGTCAGCGCCCGCCTCTATGAATTTGGTGTGGATGGCGCGAACCGCGTCCGGCTGGGTGAGGTTCAGAAGGTCGTTATTGCCCTGAACCGGGCTCTGCCAGTCGGCGAACCTGTCCCCCCGGAACTGCTCCTCCGAGAAGGTGTACTTCTGGAGCATGGTGCCCATCGCCCCATCAAGGATAAGGATGGCGCCCTGCGCTTTCTTTTCGAGATCTGCGATCAGTGTTTCGCTTCTCATCAGGCTGCCTCCGCCGTTGCAGGTTTAAGGCCGAGCAGGTGGCAGGTGGAAAGTGCAAGGTTTGCCCTGTTCAGCGTGTAGAAGTGGAATTGCGTTACGCCGCCATCGGCCAGCTTGTGGCAGAGCTCTGCGGCGATATTTGCGGTGATGAGGTCGCGCGTATCTGCGTCGTCATCAAGACCTTCGTAAAGCTTGTGCAGCCAGTCAGGCACGCTCGCGCCGCACAGACCTGCAATACGTTTCAGGCCGTTGAAGTTTGGCTGCAGCATGATGCCCGGGACGATCGGCATGGTGATGCCTGCAGTGCGGGCCCGGTCCAGAAACTCGAAATAGACGTCCGGTTCGAAGAAGAATTGCGTGATTGCACGGTCTGCGCCCGCATCCTGCTTGGCTTTGAGGTGAGCAAGGTCGAACTCCCAGCCGCGCGTATCGGGATGCGGTTCAGGATAGCAGGCGACGGAAACTTCAAACACTTTGCCGAGGTCCGGGCGGTGTGCGCGAAGGCTCTCGATCAATTCGATCACATTCTTGAAGCCACCGGGGGCCTGTTTCCATTCAGCGCCCATGCCGTCCGGAGAGTCGCCGCGCAAAGCGACGATGTGACGGACACCGGCTTCCCAATAGTCTTCTGCGGTCTGCAGCACGTCTTCCTTGGTTGCACTGACGCAGGTGAGGTGCGCGGCCGGGACGAGCGAGGTCTGGCTGGCGATCCGAGCGACCGTGTCGTGGGTCCGCTCACGGGTGGAGCCGCCTGCGCCATAGGTCACAGAGACGAAGTCAGGCTGCATCGGCTCCAGCCGGCGCACACACTCCCACAGACGCTCATCCATGGTCTCGTTCTTCGGCGGGAAGAATTCGAAGGAGACACGTGGTCTCTCCTCGGCCTGACGGGTGGCAACAGACAGATGGCTCATGCTGCGACGTCCTTTTTCTCTTCAGATTTACGTGCCGACCAGATGAGGACTGCAATCCCCTGGTCGAGATCTTTTGGCGGCTCGAACCGCATGACATCGTCGAGTTTTAGTCCCGACTGGCTGGCCCAGAAACTCATCGCGTCCTCCCGGATCCCCAGACGTCGATGCCCGAAGGCCTCACGCATGAATTCGTGATTGTGCGAGGCAAAGTCCACGATGATCAGCTTGCCGCCCGGTTTCAGGATGCGGCCGGCTTCGCGCACGACCTTCTCCGGCTCTTCAAGATAATGAAGGACCTGGTGGACGATGACGATGTCGGCGCTGGCCGTATCGAACGGGGTGGCGGTGACATCGCCCTGGCGCACGCGGGCCTGCGTAATGCCGGCTTCGGATAGCTGCGAACGGGCGAGGGTGAGCATCTGGTGCGAGAGGTCGAGCCCTTCGGCCTCACGCGCGCGGTCGCTGAGAAGCGCGAGCATACGGCCTGTACCGGTGCCTAGATCGACAATGCGCTGATAGGGGCCGGGACCGACCGTGCGCAGGATGGCCGCCTCGATCAGTTCCTCTGGATAGTGCATGGCACGAATGCGGTCCCAGTCCGGCGCGATCGAGCTGAAATAGGTGTCTGCCGACGCCTGACGGGTACGGCGTACCGCTTCGAGCCGGGCCCGGTCATTCGGAAAGTCGCCGCTCGCCTCGTCGACCAGTTCGAACAGGCGGTCGAGAAGGGCGCGTGCCCAGTCTGTGCCAGGCAGGCGGTAGAAGACCCATGCACCTTCGGGCAGACGTTCTGTGAGGCTGGCAGATGTCAGCGCCTTGAGGTGGTGAGAGAGGCGCGGCTGGCTCTGGCCCAGGACCGTGACGAGTTCCCCAACAGAGAGTTCACCGTGCTGCAGCAGCGCAAGGATACGCAGGCGCGTCGGCTCACCCGCCGCGCGCAGTGCTTCAACAATAGAGAGCGCTGCCTGTTTCATATCAGCATATAAACATGTCTTTATATGTCTGACAATATGGGGGTGCGGCGTGCTCTTGTTGCAACGTTTGCGCAGCTCTTCACTGATCTTCCCTTGAGGCGACGTTGAAAGCGGCGGGTTTCAAACTCATATGCTGCGGCCAAAAGACGGAAAATATCATGAAAACTGCAGCTCTCGCCTCCCTTGCGCTACTCACAGTAACCGCGTGCGCGTCGACCCAATCAGGTAGCAATGCGGCGTCCGGCGTGAATGATCCGTTCGAGAGCGTGAACCGCAGTATTTACGGATTCAACGAAGCCGTGGACAAGGCAGCCATCGAACCGGTCGCGCGCGGCTACCGCGCGGTTGTGCCTGAGCCCGGACGCGAAGGCGTGCACAATGTGCTCACCAATCTGCGCCAGCCCATCGTTTTCACCAATTCGGTCCTGCAGGGTAATGCCAATGCGTCGGGCGAGACGCTGAGCCGCTTCCTGATCAATTCGACCATTGGCGTGGCAGGTATCTTCGACGTGGCCAGCACGCTGGGTATTGAAGAGCACGACGAGGATTTCGGTCAGACGCTTGGCGTATGGGGCGCAGAGCCCGGACCTTTCATCGTCCTGCCACTGATGGGACCTAGCAATGTTCGCGACACGATCGGTATTGCGACGGACCGTGTGTTCGATCCTCTGACCTGGACCGAATTTGAAGACGCTGATCTCGATGATGATATCGCGGTGACCCGCACCGTCGTTGGTATAATCGATACAAGATCAAGACTGATCGAGGTTATCGAGACGCTTCGCTCCCAGCCTGAACCATATGTAGCGCTTCGCCGTAACTATATGGCTCAGCGACAGGCCGCGATCAGAAATGGGCAGACTGAGGCAGACCCGTACAAAGATTTGCCTGATTTCGATGTATACGATGATGATGGCGCCCAGGGGACGGGTGTCGAGGACGAACAGGACTAAAAAAATGAAGTTTGCCAGACATGCAGTGGCTGCGCTGGTTATGGCTGCAGCCGCCAGCCCCGTATTTGCCGATGCAAAAACGGAAGCCTTTGTAGAAGAGAATGCCAATGAGGTGCTCGAAGCGCTCAATGATCCGTCACTGAGCCGCGAAGAGAGAACCGAACTCTTCAGCGAGTATATGGAAGAATTTGCTGACTTTAACGCGGTTAGCCGTTTCGTGATCGGGCGCTATGCGAACCGTTTCACCCCGCAGGAGCTTTCCCGCTTCCAGCGCGCCTTCCGGAACTATGCGCTGGCCGTCTATGAGAACGAGCTTGATGCGTATCGCGGTGAGCAAGTGGTCGTAGACCGTTCAATTGACCGGACGGCGAGCGACTCGATCGTGGATACGCGCATTCCGCGCGCTGACGGTCAGGAAATGAATGTCCGCTGGCGGGTGCTGAAGCGGAATGGCGAGTACCAGGTCGTCGACGTCGCGCTGAACGTGAATGGCAATCTGATCTGGCTGGCCATCGAGCAGCAGGCACAGTTCCTGTCCCTGCTCGACCGCACCAATGGGTCTGCCGATGCGCTGATCCGCAAGATTGAACAGATGACCCGCGAAGTGAGAGCTGGCCGACGCTAGGTCTCTTCAGGATTGGCGAATACAAAAAAGCCCTGCCGGTGATGGCAGGGCTTTTCTTTTGAGGGGTGTCTGACGACTAGCCGTTGTCGTTCATGGTGTCGTAATCGTCTTCATCCGACGCGTCGTCCCAGTCCGTGGAGCTTTCACGGTCAGTGCTCATGTCCATGTCTTCCTGCTCGTAGCGGAAGACAGGCATCATCTCGAGATCCTCGGAAGAGGCATTGATCATGATGGTGTCATTGTTGTCGGCATCCTGCTCGACCATGATCATGTCAAAGCCGATCTGACGATCTTCGCCAAGGATCGGATCACCGACGATCGCATAGAGCGCTTCGCCGTCTTCAGACACGATCACGTCGTTGATGCGGGCCGAGTCGTCTGAGTTGGTGAAGTCTGCCGTGGTGCCGATCATTTCGGAGACCAGACGATAGTCATTGAGGCCTTCCTGATCGAACTCGGCGACATTCTGAATGTCTTCTTCAGTCATCGAGATCGTGAAGGCAGGGTCGCCATCCTCAACCATCGTCATGTCGAGATCGGAATAAGGCAGCGAGCCTTTCATGCCGGCGAGGTCAATAAAGTCGCCGCTGCGGAAAATGACGGTCTCAACCTGGCCGTTTTCGCCGATCAGGAGGTCGTCGACGGTCGCGATGTCTTCGCCGTCCGCGCCAATGACCTTTGCCCCGACGATCTCTCCAGCGCTGAGATTGCCAGAGACCAGATAAACCGTCTCATAATCCGGCGCTTCAGTGTCAGCCTCGGCGTACTGGACGTCGGTTTCTTCGGTTTGCGCCATTTCGGCGGTGTCTGTGTCATAGGCCGCCTCATTCATTTCTGTTTCATTCGAGCATGCGGCTGCCCCGAACATGAGGGCTGACGCTGCAGCAGTAATCATGAGCTTCTTCATGATAAAAGTCTCCTTCTGAACTAGTGGATGTAAAACGACAGGTGCACTCTCCTTGTTCCAAGGCGGCTATATTTCGATGTGCGGAGTCGAAGGGAAAATTCTGGGAAAGCCGACTTGTGCCAGCCGACCTGTCTCGCCATTGTGCGCGCCAGTTCAAAGGAGTGCCCCATCATGAAAACCCGCGCTGCCGTCGCCTTCGAAGCCAAGAAGCCCCTCGAAATCGTGGAAGTCGACCTGGAAGGGCCGAAGGACGGCGAAGTGCTCGTCGAGATCATGGCCACGGGCATCTGCCACACTGATGCCTACACGCTCGATGGTCTCGATAGCGAAGGTCTTTTCCCGAGCATTCTCGGCCATGAAGGTGCAGGTGTCGTTCGCGAGGTCGGCAAGGGCGTCACCAGTGTGAGGCCGGGCGACCACGTCATTCCGCTCTACACGCCGGAATGCCGCCAGTGCAAAAGCTGCCTGTCTGGCAAGACCAATCTCTGCACCGCGATCCGCGCGACGCAGGGCAAAGGGGTGATGCCGGACGGCACTAGCCGTTTTTCCTACAAGGGCCAGAAGCTGCACCATTATATGGGCTGCTCGACCTTTTCGAACTTCACGGTTCTGCCTGAGATCGCGGTCGCGAAAATCGACCCGGAAGCCCCGTTCGACAAGACCTGCTATATCGGTTGCGGTGTGACGACGGGCGTCGGCGCAGTGACCAATACAGCCAAGGTGACGCCAGGCTCGAACGTCGTTGTTTTTGGCCTTGGTGGTATCGGCCTCAACGTCATTCAGGGCGCCAAGATGGTCGGTGCTGACATGATTGTCGGTGTCGATATCAATCCGGCGAAAGAGGAATGGGGCCGCCGCTTCGGGATGACCCATTTCGTCAACCCGAAAGACGTGAAGGACATTGTCGCCCACCTTGTTGAGCTGACCGGCGGCGGCGCCGACTATTCCTTCGACTGCACCGGCAATACTGACGTGATGCGCCAGGCGCTCGAGTGCTGCCATCGCGGCTGGGGTGAGAGCATCATTATCGGCGTCGCTGAAGCGGGTAAAGAAATCGCGACCCGTCCATTCCAGCTGGTCACCGGCCGCGTCTGGAAAGGCTCTGCCTTTGGCGGTGCGCGTGGCCGCACCGATGTGCCGAAGATCGTCGAATGGTACATGAAGGGCAAGATCGAGATCGATCCGATGATCACGCACGTCCTGAAGCTGGAAGACATCAACAAGGGCTTCGACCTGATGCATTCTGGCGAGAGCATCCGGAGCGTGGTGGTCTTCTAGTGCGAGCAGCGGTGGCTTTTGCAGGTCTGACATTATTTGCAGCCTGTGCTCTGCCGGGCGACCCTCCTCCAATGCTCGCTAGATATTGTGAAGTGTTCGATGAATGGGTCGCGGCGGGTCCGAAGTCGCCGCAAGGCATGCGCACCATAAGACTGTTTAGAGGCGATTGCCTTGAGGGCTCGGTCTGCATGTACTCGCTTGGATGGACGACCGAGTGTCCCGACTGTTCGGATGAGGACGACAGCTCATTTGCACAGGCGGTTGCGCCGATGTCTCATTATCTGTGGATGGATGAGATCGCGGAGTATTCAGCTATATGCGCGGGTGCGACACCCTTCGATGTAGAAGCTTCAGAGGAAAACGCCTCACCGCAATCTAAGTCGGTCAGCTATAAGAATGCACAACTGACAATACGCTGGACCGGAGAAAATTGCGGCTATGATGGCTGTACCGAGCTAGAGCTAGTTTATTGAGCGAGTGGATAGGCTGAGGGCGAGAAGTATACGAGTTTCCGCTCTCTAGATTTCGAGATTTTCGATCTCTTTGTTAGAAAAGGCATTCAAAATGTACAGTCACATGATGGTCGGATCGAATGATCTCGACAAAGCCAAGACGTTCTATGATGCGACCTTTCAGGCCATTGGCGGCAAGCCGGGCGTGATGGACCCGAAAGGGCGGCTTGTTTACCTGCACAATGGTGCGGTGTTCCTCGTCACCAAGCCCATCGATGGCGAGCCAGCGACCCATGGCAACGGGATGACAATCGGCTTTGCCATGAAGTCGACCGACGAAGCCGATGCATGGCACAAGGCAGGCGCCGCGGCGGGCGGCAAGGAAATCGAGGACCCGCCAGGCTGGCGCGAAGGCGGCGGCCAGAAGCTTTACCTCGCCTATCTGCGTGACCCGGATGGCAACAAGCTCTGCGCGCTCTGCCGCGGCTAGCGGGCACCTGAAAATCAAAAAGACTGCAGCGCCGCCAGACCCATACAGGTTTGGCGGCGTTTTCTTTCCGGTGGGACGGCTGGCGAGATCCACCAGGCAGCGGCGTGCGTATACCGCGACAGGAAACAGGAGTTTGTCCCATGCGCCGTGTCTTGTTTGCCGCTCTCATTTTTGCGGGGTTTGCCATGACTGCCAATGCCACGGAAGAACCTGACTTCGAGACTGTCGTCAGTGACGGCAGTCTCGAGGTTCGCCAATATGACCCGGTGATCGTTGCTGAAACAGAAGTGTCCGGAGACATGCGTCAGGCGAGCAATTCCGGCTTTCGCGTGTTGGCCGACTATATCTTCGGCAACAACAGGGCGCGCAGCGAAATCGCCATGACGGCGCCAGTGACGCGCACCCCCTCCCAAAAGATTGACATGACCGCCCCGGTGATCAGCACGCCGTCAGATGAAGGGGTCTGGACCGTATCATTCGTCATGCCATCGAAGTGGACGATGGAGACACTTCCTGTGCCGAACAACCCTGCAGTCTCTATTCGCGAGATACCGGGTGAGCTGTTGGCAGCGATCAGGTTTTCAGGCTCCGGGCGTATGGAAACACACCGTCAGAAGCAGACAGAGCTTGAAGACTGGATCGCCGCGAAAGGGTATAAGGTGAGCGGTCCAGCGCGGTATGCCGGGTATGACGCACCGTGGAAGCCTGCGCCGTTTCGCAGGAATGAAGTTCTGATTCCAGTCGAACCCGTAGCCCCTGGGAACTGAAGGATCAGGCCAGCACGACCTGGCAGTTCTCTCGCTTCAGGCGGGCAGGCAACCGGAATGTTTTCAGGTCTTCGCCGCCGATGCGCGCAAGCAGCTTATCCGCGCGGGCGCGGTCCTCGGGTCTCATGGCGTCGTAGACATCGAGCGCTGCTTGAAGGCGCCAGAGCGGGAAGCTGCGTGCCTTGGCGGGGCCCCTGAACCCTTCAATCTCAATGTCTATGTCACCCAGCGCACGCGGGACGCGGTCGCCGCTGGCAGCGTTTGCTGCCCAGCCGCTGAACAGGGCGGAGGTCGCCTTGATGGCAGGGAGTTGTTCCCGCATCTGGCGGCGCAGGATTGGCTCCAGCGTCTCAGGGACTGCGTCGTCGCCTAGCAGTTCTCCGCTGCCACGCTCGCCGCCCGCCTTCATGCGCTCAACCCAGTCGGCCACTTTTGGCGCGAGCCGCCGCATGATCTCACCTGAGGCGGGGTCACGGTAGAGGTGGGCGTAAAGCGGCCCATAGAACGCAAAGTCAGCCAGTGAGGGCCGAGTGCCAAGGATGTAAGTGTGCTGATCCAGGTGCGCCGAGAATTCAGAGAGGAAGGCCTCATAGCTTTTTTCGATTCCGGGGACGGTATCCGCACTGATGCCGAGAATTGGCAGCGCGCCCTTGAACCTCGCGCCATTCTTACGTCCGATTTCGTGCTGCTCCTCTGGTGTGAGGTCGGGGGCTGAGAGGGCGCCAAATTCGCCATAGGCCCAGTCCTCATTATAGTTCCAGCGGTAGTGCATGGCTGGTAACATCAGCCATTCATCACCGTATAGCTGCAAAAGTTCGCTCACGAATCGCTGAAGTGGAGAGGCCGGCCAGGCAGGTGGATGGGCGTTTTCGCGTGCCTCAACCGCCTGCATGATGTCAGCGGTGTCCTGAATGACAGTGCCATCCGGCATGGTCGCAACGGGTATGACCGGCCAGCCAACATTGGGCATGATGACGTCGCGATAGACGGCCTGTGTGGCCGGTTTTTCGATATAATCAGCGCCGCGCCAGTCGAGATAAGCGCGCGCTTTGCCTGTGAAGTAGCTGACTTCGGCGCCGTATAATGTGTAGCTTGTCATATGATTTATGAATTCCCGTGCCTATCGTGAGCCTGAGGGACTGATAGGAAGGCGATCTGATGTCGGAGTTCAAGCATTTCTGCCTGGTGGCAGGGGGCGAGACCATGGAGGGGCATGCTGTTCCCGACGGACGTGTCGGTCCATCTGTCATGTCACTGAAGGTCTGGGCCGCCTCTGTCGAAGAGGCTGTCGAGGTCATCATCTCGATCGGTAACGAGATCGGCTTCAAGATCGAGCAGAATGTCGAAGTCATCCGCTCAAAGGCGACGCAGATGGCGCGCGATGAGGCCTTCGCCTACGCCGTGCGGATTACCCCATGCGCGCATGACGAGCTGGAATTATGTGTGGCCGAAGAGGCTGAGCGTATCCAGAACGAATAGGCTGGCGGCGGGAACCGCATCTATCCACAGCCCGTTTCCTTCCTGTCCGCGCCCGGTGTTGAACGGCCGGCGCGCCTACCAGAATGGAAGGAAACGCACGATGAAAAACGTAACGATGATCGCAGGCGTGCTCGGCGCGCTCAGCATGGCGGCATGTGCCGCAAACCCACCACCAGCCCCTGGATCTGGCGGCGCAGGCTATTATGGCAATGCCGGATATGACGATGGCTATCGCGGCCCGCCGCGCGCCGATCGCGGCTACAATGACCCGCGCTACAATGATCGCTATGGCGATGGGCGCTATGATGACCGGTATGATCGCTATGACCCGTATGATGCCCGCTATCATGGCCAGCGCTATTACGACGAACGTGCCCGGCGCTATTACTATATCGACGCGCGTACCGGCGCGACTATCTGGGTCAATGGGGACCTGAGAGGCCGCTAGGTCGGCAAACCCGGGAAGAAATATTGAGGGCGCATCCTGTGGGGTGCGCCCTTTGTCTTGGCTGGCGTCCGGTGGGAAGTGCGCTCATCTGTGCTACATAAGGCGGGTAAGCAAACACAGGAGACCCTCAGGTTTTGGAAACAGTATCAGACTGGACGAGTTTTGGCGGCGATCTCAGCGTTCACGACCATGAAAGCGAGACGCTTGGCTGCACGATGCGGTTTGCCGTATTTGAGCCGCCGCAGACCGATGAGGAGCCTGTCCCGGTTCTCTGGTACCTTTCGGGCCTGACCTGCAACTGGTCGAATGTGATGGAGAAGGGCGGCCTGCAGCGCAAAGCCGCTGAGCTTGGCGTCATGATCGTCGCGCCTGACACAAGCCCGCGCGGCAAGGATGTCGCCGACGACGAGGCCTATGACCTCGGGCAGGGCGCAGGCTTTTACCTCACCGCCACGCAGGACCCTTGGGCGAAACACTACAAGATGGATCAGTACATCATGGAAGAGCTTCCTTCCGTGATCCGGTCAAACTTTGCGGCCGATATGCGCCGCCAGTCCATCTTCGGTCATTCCATGGGCGGGCATGGCGCGCTGGTTCTGGCGCTCCGCAATCCCGGTCACTTCCGCAGCGTGTCGGCCTTCGCGCCGATCGTTGCACCGACACAGGTGCCTTGGGGTGAGAAAGCCTTCTCGGCCTATCTCGGCGATGACAAGGAAGCCTGGAAGGAATGGGACGCGTGCGAGCTGGTCAAGAAGACGCAGCTTGATACCACCATCCTGATCGATCAGGGCGAGGATGACCAGTTCCTGGAGGAGCAGTTGAAGCCGGGCCTGTTCGAGCAGGCATGCCGCGAGGCGGGTCAGCCGCTCGCGATCCGTCTGCGGCCGGGCTATGACCATTCCTACTATTTCATTTCGACCTTCATGGACGATCACATCATGCACCATGCCAAGGCGCTCTACGGCTAGCCCGCTGGCATTTGGGAAGTGAAAAGCCCGCCTGGAGAGATCCGGGCGGGCTTTTGTTTTGGAATTACGGCGGGCGCGCTAGTCTGTGGCCGCGTCCACTGGGGACTGCTTCAGCTCTGTTCTCGTGGCCGGGCGCGACATGATCCAGCCGATGATGATCGGGATCAGGATGCCGGGGAAGCCTTCATAGACGCCGCCCTGCCAGCCGAGGCCGAAGCGCCAGACCAGCGTGATGCCGATACCGAGGAGCATCAGGAAGATCGCGGTCGGCTCACTTACGCGGCGGTTCAGCGCGTAGAGCGTCAGGAGCGGCGCGAAGGCGGCTGCCAGCGCCGACCAAGCGATGATGACGAGGCTGAAGACGCTCTGGCTGTCCATGAGCGCAAGCGCAAGGGCGAGCAGCGTGACCGAACCAGTTGCCGCCTTCAGCATCCACGGATGCTCAAGCCTCTGCGGGACGAGGTCGTGCGTAATCGCTGCCGAGCATGAGAGGACAACAGAGTCGGCGGTCGACATGGTTGCCGCGAAGATGCCCGCCAGGATGAGGCCAACCAGAATGTCTGGGAGAAGACCTTCGGCCATACGGGGCAGGGCAAGCTCAACATCGATATTGGCCGCGTCCGGCATGTAGACGCGGGCGAGAAGAGAGAGGCCTGCGGCGAGGATATAGAAGACAACGAAGAAGCCGTAATACCAGGCGCGGGTGCGCTGCATGTTCCGGTCATCGTCCAGTGCCATGAAACGGACCATGATGTGCGGCTGGCCCACAACAGAGAAACCAGCGAACAGCCAGCCCAGCACGAAGAGGCCAATGCCCAGTGCGCCGGTCATCAGCAGTTCATCGGATTCCGGCAAGAGGTTGAGATAGGTGCCATTGTCCATCGTGCTCAGCTGTTCGAACATGCTGCCAAGGCCGCCTGCCCAGCTGACGCCGACAAAGAACAGCGTGAAGAGTGCGCCGAGCATACAGACGGACTGAATGGCGTCCGTCCAGATGGAGGCGCGGATGCCGCCAGCGATCGAATAGGCAAGGATGATGACGGCAGAGCCGATCGCGCCAATGCGCCAGTCGAAGCCTTCAAAGACGCCCTCCAGCGCCTTTGCGCCAGCGGTGATCTGGGCGGCGCCATAGACGATGAGCAGCACAACCATGATGACGGCCGCCATTCTGCGCCAGATGGCAAAATCGTCGCCATGCCAGCGAGAGAGGACAGAAGCGAATGAGGCTTCGTTCGTCACGCCGGTTGCGGTTCGCAGTTTGCGGTGAATGAAGGTGGAGCCGATGAAGTCGCCCACGATCCAGCCGAACATCAGCCAGATGGCAGAGAGGCCCGTGGCGTAGCCGTAGCCGATGACGCCGATAAAGAGATAACCGGAATTGTTGGTTGCGACGGCTGAAAGGCCAGCCAGCCAGGGCGAAACCGTCTGGCCGGCGATGTAATAGTCTTTTCGTTCGCCGGTCGCTTGCCGGGCAGAGGCAAGCCCCACGCCGAGGAAGATGATCAGGATAACGATGAAGCTCGCAAGTATCATTCTGTGTCTGTCTCTTGTGATGACATCCAGGCGAGAAACAGGTCGAACTGCTCATTCGTCGTTTCGCCACGTGGGTCAATTTCGGAAATGGCAAGGCTGGTTGCCTGCGTTGCGTTGAAGGGTTCCTTCTCTTCTCCGGTGACTTCAGGGGTACGAACCATCCGTGTGAACATAAGCGCTGCCATGATTGCAAGGGCGAGGGCGGAGAAAGCGAAAAGACCGCCGGGGCCTATTGCGGACATGGACACACCTGCAATGAGCGGCCCGATGATCGAGCCGATGCCCCAGATGATCAGGATGCCAGCCATCATGGAGGTTGCCTGTTCCGGCTTGGCGCGGTCAGCTGCATGGGCGACAGCGACGGCGTAGTAGGAGAGCGCTCCCATGCCGAACAGGAAGGCCAGCAGGAGAATCACAGGCTGCGCAGCCACGGTGCCGAAGGCGGTCAGCGCGAGGGCGGAAACCGCCCCGATGATGCCCGCTGCAGCAATAACAAGCCGGCGGTCCACGCGGTCAGAAATGAAACCGGCTGGCCAGAGACCGAGCATCGCCCCTGCCAGCAAGGCGCCATTGAAACGTGCAGAAAAGGCCGCTGCACTTTCGGGCGAAACGGCCTGGGCGAAGATCGGATAGAGTTGGGCGACAGAATTGTTGACGGCGCCTGCGCAGAACGCGGCAAAGGCCGCTGCGGGAGCGAATTTCAGGATCTTGCGCGGGCCGAACGGGGATCCGGTATGTATTTCGGGCTGGATCTGCCGGGTTGCCGTGATCGGCATGATGGTGACGGCAAAAAGCGCGGCCACCATCAGGAAGCCCATAATGCCGCTGGCGCCAGCCATGACGGCGAAGGGGCCACCAATGGCACCAAGTTTCGCGACAACATGATAGAAGCCGAGGATCGCACCGCGTTTGGCTGGTGGCGAGGCATCTGCAATCCAGCTCTCGCCGGCGGTGAAAAGCGCTGCAGTGCTCGCGCCGATAACGGCTTGTACAATCCCCCAACCAATGACGCTTGGGCCGAGGGTCAGACTGAGCGATGCCACGATCGCGATGGCGGCAAAGAAAGAGAAAGAGCGGATGTGCCCTATCCGGGCGATCTGCATTGGCGATAAAATCGCGCCTGTCAGGAAACCGCCAGCATAGAACGCCGCAACCAGACCAAGGGCAGCATTCGATGTGCCGGCCGCCTGAAGGCCGAGAGCGATCATCACGGATAGGGCAGCCGCTGCACCCTGCAAGAGGGTGAGGGAGAGCACGATGGCGAGAACGTTACGGTACTGACCGAACGCGTCTCGCCATCCTGCTTTTTGCGTTTCAGGCGCAGCTGAATAAGGCATCAGGCAGCGGTGCGGATTTCCGCTGGATCGCCGTCGCGATGCGCAGACTCCTCTTCGACGAGCGCCTTGTGAAGCACGCGCACCGTTTCATCATAGTCCTCCTTAGCCACGAAGAGCTGGAGGTCCGTGCTGCGTGTCAGCTTCTGAAGGCCGAGCATGTTGATACCAGCGTTGTAGAGCGCGGACGTGGCCTTAGCGGTCATGCCTGGGACGTCGAGATTTGCGCCGATCACTGACACGATCGCCAGCTCGCGCGTCGTGACCTCTGCATTCTCGTACAGGGCTTCGAGATCAGCCGCAGCGCGGTTCAGCGACTCGCGTGTGCAGTCGACATAATGGGTGATCGTGTTGGCGTTCGAACTCTTCGACACGATCCAGACCTTATGACGTGTGAGCGCTTTCAGCGCCTCGGCGTCATAGCCCTTCACGCCGACCATGTCCTGTTCGAACAGTTCGAAGGCGTAGAGGTTCTTGATACCTGTCACGATCTCTGCGCGCGCTTCTTCAGGGTGGAAGTCATCGGTGATGATCGTACCCGCATCGCTCGGGTCGAACGTGTTCTTCACGCGAAGTGGCACGCCAGCCTGGCGAAGGCCTTTTGCGGCTTTCGGGTGTACCGCTTCCATACCCATATTCGAGAGCTGGTCAGCGACGTCGTAATTGGTCTTGCCAATCTTCAGCACCTTGTCATTGCCGACCAGTTTCGGGTCAGCGCTGGAAAGGTGGAATTCCTTATGGATGATGGCTTCGGACGCATTGGTCAGTGCGCCGATGCGCGAGAAGGTAACTTCAGTGTAACCACGGTCATAAAGCTTCACCATGCCCTCGACGCACCCGGCATAACCGGTGCAGATCGGCAGTTCCCTAGAGAAGTCGATGCCCTTCAGCGCGGTGCGAATACGCTCATCAAGGGAGAGCTTCTCATCATCACGCCAGCCTGTCAGGTCAACGAAGACAGAGTTGATGTCGCGCTGGCGAAGCAGCAGCGTCGTGTTGTGGGCAGAGTGCGCCTCACCGAGTGCGGCGAGCATCTCGCGCACGGTCATCAGATGTTCGTCGAGGCGGAATTGGCCGTAGGAGCACAGGCGGTGCAGGTCGATCAGGCAGTTGCGGACGCCTTCAACGCGCTCAAGCACGAAATTGTCAGCCACCTTGCGATCTGGATGATCGCCGAAGATTTCCTGGTTCTTTTCGCGCATGGCTTCTGAGAGTTCGGTCAGCGCCTCGCTCCATTGCCATTTGTTCTCGGCTTTGGCGAAGAGTGCATAGACGCCAGGCTTGCCGGTTTTCTTGTGCTCTAGAAGCAGGTTGGTCATCCCGGCATAGGCCGAAACGACGAATATGCGGTTGTAGAGGTCGGCGCCTTCGCGGCCGTTGATCAGGACATTGTCCAGAATAACGGGTGTATTCGCGATGGACGTGCCACCAATCTTTTCAACAGTATGGGTCATGGAACTTTGCCCCGGAGTTTTTGGTCTGGTCTGGTTGATAGGCTGGCAGCCCGTTAATCGACGGGGCTGCCAGCTGATGGTCAGATCAGGCGGTTAGCCTGCGTCTTCGAGATCTTCTGCGGCGGCGTAGGAGCCGTCTGGCAGGTGCACTTCCTTGCCGGTCACCGGTGGATTGAAGCAGCATGCCATGTGCAGCTCTTCTTCGGCGCGCAGAGTGTGCTTGTCATGAAGGTTCAGGCCGTACATCACGCCCGGCTTGATCTCATGGGTCTCACCAGTGGCAAGATCCGTGATCGAGCCTTTGCCTTTCATGCAGTACACGCTCTCAAAGTGGTTCTTGTAATGAAAGGTGTGCTCTGAGCCTGCTTCCAGCACGGTGATGTGGAAGCTGAAGCCCATCTTGTCGTCGGCAAGAAGCATCCGGTAGGACGTCCACTGCGCGTCGGACACGGCACGATCAGTGCCTTTCATCTCATTCATGTCGCGTACGATCATAGTATTTTACTCCGCTGCGATTTTGTGGCTGGCGACGGTTTCTTCCGCTGCCTCGAACAGGATATCGAGACCCTTCTGAAGCATCTCTTCGGAGATGGTCAGCGCGGCGAGAACCTTCACGACTTCATCGTCGGCGCCGGACGTCTCAATGATGAGGCCTTTCTCGAATGCGCGGCTGCACATTTCGGATGCGATGTCACCGGAGGTGACGTCGACACCCTTCATCATGCCGCGGCCTTTCAGCTTCGCGCCGGGGATAAGGTCAGCAATCTTCTGCAGGCCGGCCTCGAGGATGTCCGATTTCTTGCGGACGTCCTTCATGAAGGCGTCGTCCTTCCAGAATTTGTCGAGGGCGACTTTCGCCGTGACAAAAGCATGGTTATTGCCGCGGAAGGTGCCGTTGTGTTCGGCTGGCTTCCAGATGTCGTGTTCCTTCTTGAGGAGGACACAGGCAAACGGGAGGCCCATACCCGAAAGCGATTTCGCCTGGGTAATGATGTCAGGTTTGATGCCTGCAATTTCGAAGCCGAAATAGTCGCCTGAGCGTCCAACGCCGGCTTGAATGTCGTCGACGATGAGAAGGGCGCCGGTCTTCTCGGCAAGATCGGCAATACCTTTCATCCACTTGGCAGAAGCGGCATTGAGCCCGCCTTCGCCCTGGATAGGCTCAAAGATGAAGGCTGCGGGTGCGTCGACACCGGACGAGCTGTTCTCGATCATCATTTCGATCTGCTCGAGCGTGTCGACATCCTCACCAAACGCATTGGCGTAAGGAAGGTGCGTCGTGCCGCAGATTCCATTACAGCCTGCGCCAGCACCGGCGCGCTTGCCAGCATTACCGGTCAGCGCGAGCGCGCCGAGCGTCATGCCATGAAAGCCATTGGTAAAGGCAATCACATTGCTGCGGCCAGTGACCTTGCGGGCCAGCTTCACGGCGGCTTCAACAGCGTTGGTGCCCGTCGGGCCGGTCATCATGATCTTGTAGTCACCCATACCGCGCGGCTCGAGAATGTTGTCCTCGAACGCCTTCAGCCATTCGGCCTTTGCGTCGGTGTACATGTCGAGGCCGTGGGCGATGCCATCACGTTCGATATGTTCGATGAGTGCCTTCTTCATATCCGGATCATTGTGCCCGTAATTGAGGGTCGAGCACCCGGCGAGAAAGTCGATATAGGTCTTGCCATTGGCGTCGGTCATCTCCGAGCCTTTGGCGCTTACGAAGAGCGTATCGAAGTTGCGGCAATAGCTGCGCACAACTGATTCGCGTCTTTCGAAAATGTCTTCTTGAATGTCTGTGAACGGCATGCGTCCTGCTCCTGTTTTGGTCTGGTTTGAGCGTCTAAGCGCGAGAGTGGCGGCTCAGCTTGCGGCCGGCCGACCGAAAGGCCCGATTGTCACGAGAATCTCGCTGTCGTGACGGCCTTTGAAATGTTTGTCCTTGTCGAAGAACGGGCTTTCCTGCAGCGGGGCGTCGAGCCAGCGCGCAAGACTTTTAAATAGGCCCCAGGACGCCTCGTTATCAGGCGTGATCGTCGTCTTCAGATAGCGCACATCCTTGCAGGACGGGCGCGAGAAGATGTCGGCGACAAGGCGCTTGGGAATGCGTTTCCCGCGGGCCTTTTCACCGATAGCGACCTGCCAGAGAAAGAACACCTCCGGCTCCTCCGGTGGAATATGACCGCTGACCCATCCGATGACTTCACCATCCTCGCGCGCGAGCGCGCACGTATCTGCAAAGTGGGTCGTCTGGATCAGGTTCATATAAAGCGAGTTGGTATCCAGAGGCGGACACGCGGCAATAAGGTCGTGAACGGCAGCGCCGTCCTCGCTCTTTGGTGCTTCGATTGTCACTGCGTCTGTCGTCATGTCTCCAAGCCCGCTTTCATTTCTATAATGGCCAACGCCGCGACGGGTTCCGTTGATGCGCTTGCCAAATAAATATTGTTTGACTATCTATATATGTGTGACGGAGATGGGGTCAACCCATGCAGTCATAACTTTGAAATTAGGAGACAAAACAATTTTTAGGAGCTAATTCCAGGAAAATTATCCCCTAAATTCGTTTGATATAATAATAATTTTGCAAACAAAGGATATTTGATAATATGGCGCAACTTTCTGAAGGATTTGAGTCGGTGCGTCTGTCTGCGGCGCATGCCGATACCTGGAGCGAAGACATGCAGGATCAGGCTGAAACAGCTCTCGTTGCGCTCCGGCGCGTACTGAAGGCGACCGCCAGCAACGTGAAAGCGGTGGCCACCAAAACGGGGCTGACGGCCTCGCAACTTCTGGTCCTGCAGGTGCTGCGCACCCAGGGCGAAACGCTGACCGGTGACCTCGCCCGCGCGGTCGACCTCAAGCAGGCAACGATTTCCATTCTTATAGACAAGCTGCAGGAGCAGGAACTTGTCGTGCGCCGGCGCGGAGAGACAGACCGCCGCCGCGTATGGGTGAAGCTGACCGAGAAAGGTCTCGCGGCCCTCGACGGCGCGCCCGACCTGCTGCAGGACACATTTCGCAAGCGTTTCGGTCAACTCGCCGAGTGGGAGCAGGCCAGTGTCACTGCGGCACTCCTGCGGGTTGTTTCCCTTCTCGACGCTGAGAAGATCGAAGCCTCACCCATTCTCGACGTCGCCGGCGTGAACGATCCGCTGGTCGCGAACGGCCAATAGTTGGCGATCACCGTCACTGGACGGATTTCTTTTCGGTTTGCACCTCATTTTCTTTTGCAAGCCGCGGGCGCTGGCCTAGTGTTAGGCGGTGATTACTGACCAGGTTGATGGGAGAGACACCATGACACTACGCACAAGCATGATTGCCATCCTGCTCGCAACGGGCCTCAGCGCCTGCGGCGGAAGTGAAGAGCCAGCCGCGCCAGCGGCATCGACGTCGCCGGCTTCGACTTCGGCCCGCTACCCCGAGGGGCTGCGGCGCCGGACAAGCTCTCCGTCACCGCGCAGCACTACATCGCCGGACTGCTGCAGCATGCGCAGGACTTCACATTGGTGACCAATCAGTGGGTCAACTCCTACAAGCGGCTTCAGCCCGGCTATGAAGCGCCGGGCTTCATCACCTGGGCGCACCGCAACC
>DUBH01000080.1:49594-54317 GCA_012960415.1 Henriciella sp.
CCCTGAACCTTACGCCTCCGCAGATTACGCGACGGGCAAGCGTCTCTTCATGCAGTGCTCTTCCTGCCATTCGCTGGCCGAAGGTGGCCCGACACTGCTCGGTCCGAACCTGTACGGCATGTTTGACCGCAAGGTCGGTGAACATGAGGGTTTCGACTATTCGAAGGCTTTGCAGGACGCCGATTTCGAATGGACACCTGAGCAGCTGGACCAGTGGCTTGCCAGCCCGCGCAACTTCCTGCCGGGCAACCGTATGAGCTTTGCGGGTGTGCCGCGCGAGGACCAGCGCGCCGCAATTGTCGCCTATGTGATGAGCGAGACGGGCTACACCCCCAAATAAGAACGCAGCCTTCTTGAGGCTTTAAAGGCGCGGCAGGCTGGTCAGGATGATGTCCTCCAGCTCGCCGCGCTTTTTTTCTGGCGCGTTCGGGAGGCGCCGCAGGAGCGCGGCGCTCGTGACGAAAGGTTTGATCAGCGAACTGTCCTGGTCGGGCGCCGGATCGACGCTCAGCCTGCCGTCATCGGTGAAGGCCGCGAAGGCGCGCATGTAGTGCTCGCGTGGTCCATTGGCTTCGAGGTCGCAGGCAAGGCTCGCCTTGATAAGGCTGTGGCGTTGGCCGGTGATCAGCGGCTTCAGGAAGAGCTGTGCGCAGACCAGCGCCGATGCCGGGTTTCCGGGCAGGCCAAGGACGCGGGTATCGACGCGCGTTGAAAACCAGGTCGGCTTGCCGGGGCGCACCGCAATCTTCTCGAAAACAGGCTCGAAACCCGCGGCGGCAAAGGCAGGGCGCATAAGGTCATGATCGCCCACGGAAGCGCCGCCAACCGGCAGGAAGATGTCGATGTCGTCGGCACTTTCGATGCGCTCAGAGATCGCGTCCAGCGTGTCTTCAGCGATGCCGAGATCTACGGGCTCAGCGCCCCAGGAACGCACAAGTTCTGCGAGCGCGACGGGGTTTGAATTCACGATCTCACCGCGCTTCAGCTCACTGCCAGGCGGCTTCAGCTCATTTCCGTTTGCTAGGATACCGACGCGCGGACGGCGGCGAACATTCACCTCCGCTATATTACCAGCCGCAAGCAGGCCAAGCTCGCCTGCGCCAAGGATAGAATCTGCTTCCAGAAGCGTGTCCCCCTCGTGAAAGTCGCGCCCAGCCTTTCGGATGAATTGGGGCGCACCGTAGGCCTCATCGCAAGTGATCTCATCGCCCGATCGGGAGGTGTTCTCCTGGATGACGATATGGTCGGCGCCGGTGGGGATTTCGCCGCCCGTAAAGATCCGGACGGCCTCGCCCTTGCCGAGCGTCTGCTCAAACGGGGCGCCCGCGGGCGCTTCGCCGATAACACTCAGCCGCGCCCCAGCGGTGCTAACGTCCTCAAGGCGAACAGCATAGCCATCCATGGCGGACATGTCGGTGGGCGGGCGGCTGACACGCGCCATGACGGCTTCGGCCAGCTGGCGGCCATGCGCCCGCTCAATGGAGACGGTCTCAGCGCGCATAGGCAGGGCATTCTGCGCGAGCGCATCCAGCGCGTCACTAACACTGATGAGGCCGCTCATGTCCCTGCTTTCCGGTAGTCGCCGGACTTGCCGCCTGTCTTTTGCAGAAGCTCGACCGCGTCGATCCGCATCGCCTTGTCGACGGCTTTCAGCATGTCATAGAGGGTGAGGCAGGCAGCTGAGACGGCCGTCAGCGCCTCCATCTCGACACCGGTGCGCCCACTGGTCTTCACCCTCGCCGTGACGATGAGTGCGTTCGCTTCTGTGTCCGGTTCGATCTCCACCTTTACCGATGAGAGGGGCAGGGGATGACAGAGCGGGATCAGGTCTGAGGTACGCTTGGCTGCCATGATGCCGGCAAGCTCAGCGATAGCGATCGGGTCGCCTTTCCTGGTGTCGCGGCCGATGGCGAGTTGTAGCGTTTCAGGCTGCATGTGCACGCGGCCATGGGCGAGGGCGACGCGTTCGGTAACGTCCTTGTCGCCGACATCGACCATTCGGGCGCGGCCGTCAGGCCCGATATGTGTGAGGCCGCTCAATGCGAATGCCCCATATGCTCCATGAGGCGGGGCATCAGCTCAACGAGGTTGCAGGGCTTGTGACGGCTGTCGAGCTGGTGCGCGATGACCTTGTCCCAGCCATCCTTCACCGCGCCGTTCGAGCCCGGCAGGCAGAACACGAATGTGCCGCTCGCAAGACCTGCAATCGCGCGCGACTGCAGCGTGGAGAGGCCAACGCTCTGATAGCTCACCTGGTGGAAGATGACCGAGAAGCCGTCGATAATCTTGTCGAAGAGGGGCGTGACGGCTTCAGGGGTGACGTCCCGGCCTGTAAGGCCCGTGCCGCCGGACGTGATCACGACATCGACTTCAGGATCTGCAATCCAGGCCGAAACCTGCGCGCGGATAGCGGCCTTGTCGTCGGCAACGATCTTGCGGTCAGCGAGGATGTGACCAGCGTCTTCGATGCGTCTGGCGAGGGTGAGGCCCGACGTGTCGGTCTCAAGCGTCCGCGTGTCGCTCATCACCAGTACGGCGATGCGTACCGGGTGGAAGTCGAGGCTTTCATTTATGCCGTGCATTGCGGTCAGTCTCCGTATCAGTCTGCGTCCAGCGGGCGCTGTCGCTATAGTCTTCGGCGCGCGGTTCGATCCAGCGGCTGCCGGATTTGGTGAGCTCTTTTTTCCAGAAGACGGCTTCGGTCTTAAGGTAATCCATCAGGAAGTCAGCCGCCTCAAACGCGGCTCGCCTGTGCGCAGATGCAGTCGCGACAAAGACGATCGGCTCAAACGGGCCCATGTCGCCAATGCGGTGAATGATCCGAAGCGCTGTCAGCGGCCAGCGTTGGCGGGCATCAACGGCCGCTTTCTCGATGCCGTTCTCTGTCATCGGCGAATAGGCCTGGAGATGCAGTCCATCGACGTCAGCATCGCCCGCCCGGTCCCGAACGAGGCCCGTAAAGCTCACGATGGCGCCAGCGCCTCTCGCCTCTTTCTCAAAGGTGGAGAGCGCCTCTGATGGGCTGAAAGGGGATGGGGTGAGGATGATCATTGGAGCTGGCTCAGCCGCCACCAACGGGCGGCATGAAGGCGATCTCATCGGAGGGGGAAATAGGGTGAGGATCGACGACGATTTCGCTATTCACCGCTAGCCTGACGCTCGCTTTCAGAAACGCACCGCCCGCTGATTTTTCAGCGTCGAGCCAGCGGCGGAGCGCGGCTGTATCTGTAATAGCGGCAGGTATGTCGAGATTTTCAGCCCCTGTGCCAGCGACGTCTCCAAGCCGCCCGAAATAGAGGATGTCGGCCATTGTCTCAGCCCCCCGTAACGGACATATGGCGGTCCAGCGCTGGGCCCTGACCACGCTGGTTAATCTCGAAATCATGGCGTTCCGGTTTCGCGAAGAGCGCACGGTCCAGCGCTTCGTCGAGGGCATTCTGCGGGTCGCTGCTTTCGCGAAGCGCGGCGCGGAGGTCTACATGATCGTCCTGGCCAAGGCACATATAGATACGGCCGGTACAGGTCACGCGAACGCGGTTGCAGCCTGCGCAGAAATTATTGGTCAGCGGCGTGATGAAGCCGAGCCGCCCACCGGTTTCGCCAATGCGCACATAGCGGGACGGGCCGCCATTCGCGTCGCGGGTATCTTCGGGCGTGAGTGTCCAGCGCCGCTCCAGTTCGTCGCGGATATCGAAGAGGGGAATATACTGGTCATACCGATCTTCCCCGGTAATCCCGAGCGGCATGACCTCGATCAGCGTCATGTCATAGCCGCGTGCATGCGCCCATTCGACCATGTGCGGGATCTCGTCAACATTCTGGTGCCGGAGGGCGACCGTGTTGATCTTGATCTTGAGGCCTGCTGCCGCGCCAGCCTCGATGCCGCGCATGACCTTCTCATAGTCGCCGCGGCGCGTGATCTCGCGGAACATGTTAGGGTCGAGCGTGTCGAGCGAGATGTTCACGCGCTTCACACCAGCTTTCACCAAGGCTTCGGCGTGGGTTTCGAGCTGCGTCGCATTCGTCGTCAGCGTAAGCTCATCAAGGCCGGATCCCAGCCTCTCGCCGAGCCCCTCGAACAGGCCCATAATGTCCTTGCGCACGAGGGGTTCGCCGCCCGTGATGCGGATCTTGCGCACGCCGCGCCGGATGAACGCGTCTGCGACGGTCTGCAGCTCTTCCAGGCTGAGCAGATCCTTTTTCGGCAGGAAGCTCATGTGTTCTGCCATGCAATAAGTGCAGCGAAGGTCGCAGCGGTCGGTGACCGAAAGGCGCAGATAGCTGATCTCCCGGCCGAAGCGGTCTGTCAGTGGTGCAGGCTTCAGGGCGGTATGTCCGTCAGGCATGCGTCAGGCCTTTCGCGCGTTCAAGATCGGCAATCGTGTCGATATCGAGTGCATCGTCGGGTGAGAGATCGACCACTGCGGTGTTGGGCAGCTTAGCGAACAGGGACTTTGCGCCTGCATCACCAGAGAGCGTCATCAGCTCGGCAAAGGCCGTTTCGTGAAAAATTGCGGGAGGGCAGAGAATATCGGCCGATTGGCTCATGACCGCCCGGCGGCCTCGGGCGAGTTCCTTCTGCAGCGCGCGCAGGTGGCAGTCGCCAATGTGGGGCATGTCGCCTAGCAGGATGAGTGCCGCTTTTGCGCCCGAAGCCTTCGCGGCGCGGATACCAGTGCTAAGCGAAGTCGCCTGGCCATCAGCGGCGTCGGGGTTCTCGATC
>DUBH01000081.1:0-17183 GCA_012960415.1 Henriciella sp.
ATGGAGAACGAGCGCAATCTGTATTCGGGGAGTATCTCGATCGTCTCGGCGAAGACGGGTCGCTCGATCCACACGCCATCGCTGAGACCTTCCTGATGGTCCACAATCAGCATCGCTCCGCCTGGACGCACGAACTTGATCTGCGTCCCTTCAAGGAAGCTTGGTAAACCGTGCCCGATGTTTCCACCTTGTTGTTTCTGACTGCGGCTTTCCTCGCCTTGATGGGCATGCTCGCACACGAATTTCTCGGGTCGCCGAAGGTGCTCGCTTCCCTGAAGAGATCAGGCCTGCCTGAGGACGTGATCTGGCTTCATCATTTCTCATGGCATGTTGGATCGGTGGCGACTGTCGCGATGGCGGCGCTCTTCCTGCTTGCCGCCACAGCGGCAGACGGGCTGGCCTATGCAGGTGTTGCGACGGCGATGAGCGGCGGATTTGCAGCGCTGGGCATTTCCTTGGCCATCTTCGGCAATCGCGCCCTTTGGCGGACGCCCGCTCCATACCCCTGGACCGTGATTTCCATTCTTGGCGGCACCGGACTTCTGTTCGAGGCTGGCATCTTATGAGCCGCCCACCGGTCGACTGGACGTTCAATGGCGCCTGGCCGTACGCGCCAAAATGGTTCGACACGTTAGACGGGCGTCTACACTATATTGATGAAGGCCCCCGTGATGGCATTCCCGTTGTGATGGTTCATGGAAATCCAACCTGGAGCTATCTCTATCGCCGCTTCATCAAGGCCTTAACAGGCTGGGGTTTCCGCGCGATTGCGATGGACCATCTTGGCTTTGGACGTTCTGACAAGCCGACCCGCACGCCAGCCTACTCTATTCCGGCTCATGCCGACCGTTGCACGGCTCTTCTGGAGTCTCTTGATCTGCGCGATGCCGTAATTGTCGTTCAGGATTGGGGCGGCCCGATTGGACTGACATGGGCAGCACGCCATCCCGATCGGGTGACAGGCCTTTTCATCCTGAATACGTTTTTCCAGCGTCCAGTAAGTGCTGTCCCGCTTCCCGCCATCCTGCGCGCGTTCCGGACCCCTGTCCTCGGCGAAGTACTGGTCAAAGGCGCGCACGCTTTCGTAAAGGGATTCCTGTTTCAGGCGGGCCTGAACGATCGGTCGCGCCTTACGGACCTAGACAAATCAGCCTATCTCGCGCCTCATCCCACCTGGTCTTCCAGAACAGGCCCGAATGGCCCCATCAGTGACTTTGTCGCCGAAGAGGGTGCCGAGCTCGAAAGAGCCTTCGCCGCCAAGCCCGTCAAGATCGTCTGGCCCATGAGGGATGTCGCCTTTTCGCCCGAAACCCTCGAGAAAATGTGGCTGAAATCGTTTCCTCACGCGGACGTCATCCGCGTCGAGCATGCCGGACATTTCATTCAGGAAGACGCGCATGAGGTCGTCATCCCTGAACTCATGAATTTCATAGCGCGTCCGGGTGCACCTTCGAGGGTTGGTCGATGAATCTTCGCCTGATCAGCCTCGTCTTTGCCCCCTTCGCGTTTGGAACCAGTGCCTTCGCGTTTGTCGGCTTGATAGATCCGATGGCAGAAGGCCTCGGCATCGGTGTTCCTCTGGCCGGCCAATTGCAGACAGTGTTCGCGGTTGCCTGTGGCATAGGCGGCCCGTTTCTCGCCCGCGCCCTGGCCGGGAAGGACCGTAAGCGGCTGCTTCTGTTCGTCATCGCCATACTGGTGGCAATGAATGTCGCTTCCGCCCTTGCTCCGAACTTTGCAGCGATTGCGGGGATCCGGATTGCGGGAGGCATTTTCGCTGCTTTGACACTGCCGCTGGCTGCAACCATCGGCGTGAACATGGTGTCGGAGGCCCAGCGACCAGCTGCCATCGCGACCGTGTTTGCCGGTTACACGCTGGCATTTCTTGTCGGTATGCCAGTTGCGACTTTGCTAGGCGATACATTTGGCTGGAGAGCCGCCTTCTGGTTTGCCGGAGCTATCTCCATTGTGGCGCTCGGTATCATTGCCCTTGGCGCGCCAGCAGGCGTGCAAGCACCGTCGGTCGCTGGAGCAGATTTCAAGACGGCACTTCGCGGCGACAACACACGTCTTCTGCTCATAACGATGATCGGCTTTTCCGCCACGTTCACGACGGTGAGCTTCATAGGCCCGGTCATAACTGCGTTTACGGGCCTTACCGGCGCTGCGATCGGAGCGGTCCAGATTGCAACCGGGGTCGGCAGCCTTCTCGGACTTCCAGCAGGAGCAATGCTTGCGCGCCTGCCTCTGCGCACATCCTTAACGGTGCTGATGCTGATTACATTTGCAACGCAGGCGCTCTTCTCGTTCGGCATTCTGATCGACACCGGCGTGTTTGCCATTCCGTTGATCATTCTCGCTATGGCGCTCGGGTCCGGCGCGCTCTTCGCGTCGAACCCCGTCATTCAGTCGGAGCTTGCGAAGTCGGCCGGGCCGGCGGCAACGATCGCCTTCGCGCTGAACAGTTCCATGGTCTATTTCGGCCAGGGGCTGGGTGCCACGCTGGGAGGGGCCGTCACCGCGGCGTATGACATCGGCTGGATAGGAGCGATGGGAAGCGCGATTTCTCTACTGGCTCTTATTATCATCACGCGATTGCGACCGTCCAACGAGATGACCGAATCGAACACCCGATGACCGAATTTGCCACGCGACGGCGTGGTGATTCCAGCGTCTTAGTCGCCGGCAGGAGCGTCCCCCTTTCAGGTCTGAGAACATGAAGAAATCTCAATTTCCCTTCTCCGGTTTGCTTGCCGCGATGGTAGCGGGGCTAGCCCTCACCGCTTGCGCTCATGGCACGGTCAGCAGAGACACAGTTTCGGTAAGCGCTACGACTGACAGCCTTATCAGGACACCGATCGAAGATAGCCAGTTCGAGCAACTGCTTCCGGGCGCAAGTGTCTTTTTTGTGTACGGCGGCGTTGGCATGGGCGTCCCTACAGCTCAGGTCTCAAAGCTTGACGCCAACGTATCATTCGATCGCCACATTCACTCTCAAGACTACCATGCGGTCGTAATTGCCGGGAACTACCAACACTGGGAGGATGGGGACCTCGATCAGGGGCCGGTGATGACCAGTGGGTCCACGTACTTTCAGCGCGGCAATGTTCCACATTATGACGCCTGCCTCGGACCGGAGACCTGCGTGCTCTACGTCTACTTCCCGGTGAGCGCCGACTTCGAGTTCGTGC
Organism: Henriciella sp.; assembly: GCA_012960415.1. Lineage (GTDB taxonomy): Bacteria > Pseudomonadota > Alphaproteobacteria > Caulobacterales > Hyphomonadaceae > Henriciella. Next base: position 3,192 of record DUBH01000081.1, read on the forward strand.
CCGCAAACTAGTCGATTTCGCCATCGAACCTACCCTCAGAGAAAATTGCGATGAAACGTTCCAACTTCCTGGCAGTTCTCTCGACCGGCCTGTTCGCTGGCGGCGGGACGATGGTTGGGCTCTCTTTCGGCATCGTCTTCCTGGGCCTCAGCCCGCTTGTCCCGGCGATGAACGGCGAACAACTGGTCGAGCTCTTCCCGAAATACTGGGTCGCCATAGCCTGCACGATCATCCCGGTCGCGCTCACGAAGACTGCGTCGCTCGCGACCGCCACCTTTACAGCGCCGAAGGGCAGCGCCGTGCGGCGGCTCTGGCTGTGGGCGCTCGGGCTTTGGCTGGTGAACTGCGCCATCACTGTCGGCTATCACGTTCAGGTCGTGATCGGCTCCTTCATGGGCAAATACCCCTCCGATGAAATGGTCGCGACGATCCAGCTCTGGATCGCTTTGCACTGGATCCGTGTCGCGCTGGCGCTGGGGAGCTTTGTCCTCGCTATCCTGGCTGTGGTCCGAGCAACATATCAGACACCTGCGGAAGCGACTGAGAGCAAATGAGTGCAAGGATCAAATGGACGATTGCATTGCTCATGGGCGCAACGCTGTTCCGCGCGCAGACAGTACTGTTCCTGCCCACCGTGGAGATGTTTGGCGGTATCGCGCCGAATGGATGGTTTGGCCCGTGGCTGAGTGACGCCATCCTCGGCTTCCTTGTGCCCATCATGGTTTTTCTTTTCCTGACCCGGCGCGGCATCAGGATCTGGGGCGGATTGGTCCTCTACCACGCAGTCGGTGCCTTTGATTATTCGCAGGGCCTCATCACGCAATTCATCAGCCCAATGCCCGAGGAAATGGCGTCGCCAATGACGGTTTATGTTGGGATCGGCCTTTTCATGATCTTGCAACTGATCGCTCTGTGTTTGCTGTTCAGACGCGACGTCATCCAGCATTTCGCGTCCCAGGCTTGAACTCGATTGAAAGGAAAGAGCGATGACTGATCCAACTTACCCAAAAGGCGGCACAGCACTACTTTTCATCGATCCCTATAACGACTTTCTGGCTGAAGACGGCAAGATGTGGCCCGCGCTCAGCGAAGTCGCCAAATCCGTCGATCTTCACGCGAACCTCGCGCGCGTCCGTGACGCCGTGCGCGAGGCCGGAATGCCGATCTTCATCCTGCCCCACCACCGGCACAAGGCTACCGATTTTGAGGGGTGGTCGCACCTGACACCATCACAGAAGGCCGCGCACGAATACCAATTGTTCGCGGTCGATAGCTGGGGCGGGGACTGGTATCCGGGCTTCGGCCCAGAACCCGGCGATATCGTCGTCAAGGAGCACTGGGGAGCATCCAGCTTCGCCAACACGGACCTGAATGTGCAACTGCGCCAGCATTACATCACCCATGTCATCTTCATCGGCCTGATCGCCAATACCTGCATTGAGACGTCGGCGCGTCATGCGGCCGAACTTGGATACCACGTGACACTTGTGCGCGATGCCACAGCCGCGATGTCTGCAGAAGCAATGCACGCCGCACATGACGTCAACGGCCCGACCTATGCGCATGCCATTCTCACCACTGCAGACTTAGTGCAGAGCCTCGCCGAAGTGCATCCCCAATGATCCTGGGCCACGCTGCAACGACGCTCGTGGCAAAGCGTGTTGTGCCGAAAATGCCCTGGTGGCTCCTTTTTGTCAGCGCCTTTCTGATCGACATCGCGATGTTCACCTTCGTAGGTCTCGGTATTGAAACGATGGCGCCGACGGGTGCGGCCGGACCGACCCTGTCGACAGCGGCGGTAGAGATGACGTTTAGCCACGACCTGTTCCCGCAAATCGGGTGGAGCTTGCTCGCCGGCGCGATTGCTTTTGCTGTGACAGACCAATTCTTGTTTGCGCTCATCGCCATTGCCTTGTCGCTTGGCCACTGGCTTGGTGATCTTGTCGCGGGCTACGGGCATTTCGTTTTTGGCCCTGACAGTCATCCTATCGGCACCGACTGGTATCACCTCAATCTACCAGCGGCTCTGACCTTTGACGCAGCGCTTGGTGTTATCTGTGTCTTCGTCTTTACGCGCGGACGCGACATGTCACCCGGCATGTTGGCCGGGCTTTACGGCCTGTTCGGAGTGCTGCCTTTCGGATTCCTCCTGATCTGATGTAGCAATCCCGGAGCGATCAGCACCTTAAGCAGTGCACTAGCTATCGCTTGCTCAGCTCGTAGAAATTGCCACCGACCGGTTTCAGACCCCTGGCAGGGTCTCTTGGTCCCGCATTGGTCTGAAGAATGATCGCTATATCGGCGATGACGCTCGGGTTCAGCCGGAAATAGTCATGTCCAAGATCACCCGGAACGCCGGAGACATCTACAAAGGCAATATTATCGATCCCGAGAAAGGTCTCGCCAAAACTGTTTTCATAAGCCTGACTGTTGGATCGGCCGACGCGAAGCCCGGAAGAAATCAGGCTCGACAGCCGCAGCGCAGCATCATCCGGGTTCGCGTAGATCGTCACCTGTCCGACGGCCAGTGCGAATCTTTCCGCGCCAAGGCGCTGTCCGGCGACCGCGACATCGATATCTGCTGCCGCAAGGATCATGTTTTGAATCTTCAGCGCATTCCTGAGCGGAACTCCGGCGCCGCGCGCCTCAATAATCAGTTCGCGGATGGCTGTGGTCGAGACGTCGACGCCGCGGCTATGGGCAACGATATTGATTGTGCGGAGCTCAGATATCTCCTGAAGCGCTCTCAAGACCTCTTTGAGGTGAAAGATCGAGAACTCCCCGGACTCTCGCGCCGAAAAGTAACCGAACAGATTGCCGTCGACCGTTGGCCAGCTGAAGACGATCGGGACCGAACCTCGCCCTGAGTAGTGCCAGATATCGGTCATGCCGAACGCAGCGTCCTCGAAGCTATTATTGAACCCATGAATGTAGATCAGGACCGTATCTGTCCTCGCCTCCATCAGCCTCTGCTTGACCATGTCCTGAAACGCCAGAATTGACGCGCTATAAGCGTCCGCAATGTTCGCGTCCTCGACGACCCGCCCGTCGACCAGTTGATAGGGGACAGGAGTGGCGGGAAATACAATGTCTGTGCGAATGCTGGTCAAAGCCAGATCGGGTCCGTCGCCGGCTGGGCCGCCCAGACCGGACGACACATCCATCAGATCCTCCCAGTTCATGCCCTTGCCAATATCGACGGTCATTTGTCCGATCGACAGCTGCGGTGATCTTTCCGCGACGAATGTGCCGGTATCGGAGTCCCAAACCCTGTCCGTCGCGAAAATGATGTTCGATTGCGGCTGGCGCAGCGGCTGCGGAATCGCTGCTTCGGGATAGGGATTATGTACCGAAAACAGGTTTGGCGGCGGGGCGAGCAACCGCGGCGATACACAGCCAGCAAGAGCCAGCCCTATGATGATGGGTACGAGAAGCCTTGCGCAAGCCACGTCAGCGTCGACCCGACTTGAGCGCCCTGTAGTCCTCTGGTGTCTGCCCATATTGCCGCTTGAAAGCCCTGAAAAAGGACTTCGGATCCATAAACCCGATCATCCCGGATATCTCGCTCATGCTGAAATCGCTCTTGCTCAGATAGCGGGTTGCAAGGTCAAAGCGGATTCGATCCAGGATGGCCTGAAAGGAATGCCCCTCTTCCTTCAGTCTTCTTTGCAGGGTCGACCGGCTGACACCGAGAACATTACAGACAGCTTCGACCTGGGTCGGACCCAGATAAAGCTGTGATCGGATCGCGGCTTCGACCTTTTCATGATAGGGCAGCGTCGCATTCCGCTCTTTCAACAGAATCTCGAGTTCGCTTTCAACGTCCAACCAGAGGGCTTCATTCTCTGAAATAAACGGAGTGTTGGCGTCTTTTTCTGTGAATTCGAGCGCTGCCGTGTTTGAGACTTGCGGAGCGCAACCAAAATACGCTTCTGCTTCCGCAGCGTTGAGTTCACTGGCAGGCAGAGCGACAGCAACCGGATTGATCTGTCGGGCCGTGTGATTTCTGGCTTTCTCCACCACGAAGACACTCATCGGCACGGCAGCCGAAACCGGAAGCTCGACGTCATCGTCTTCGGTCAGGAAGTCCACTCTCAGGCGGTTTGTTCTGTTCGAAATCACCAGCGCGGCTGGTCCAAAAAGTCCCTTGTACCGGGCCAGCCGCTCCAGTCCGACGCGCATATTCGGCGCGCATGAATATGCGAGAAAAACGGGCACCAGCGGCCCATTCGCCATTTTGCGTCCAAGCGAAATCGGATGAAAGCGCGAACCGGCGAGACGGATCACACTGTTCCAGAGATCAACGAAATCTGATGTCGGGAGGCTCGTCTCCACCTTCGCCTTTGCCCGGTCGGATAGCCCAGACGTTGCAACCGCCTCTGCGAACGAGACGTCCAGGATCGGGCACGTTGCCCCCTTCAGAACCAATGTGGAATGTTGGCGCAAGCTGAAACTGCCTCCTCAAGCTTTGATTGCATCGGCTTTCAGCGGGAATCCAGCGTGCAATTGGTATTGAACGAATTGCCCACCCATTGACCGTAATTGCCACTCGCCACCCCGGTCACTCTGACCGAGGTTGAAAGGCGAATTTAGGGAGGGACGAGGGCATTGGCATTGAAGAAATTCTATCTCGGTTTCGCGGCTATGCTGGCGCTGCTGCCTGGCTGCAGCGAGCCAGCCCCTCCGACCGAATTGCCACCACGACCCGTCGAAACGGTTGAAGTTCAGTCAAGTGCCAATCGCTCCAGACCCGTGTATTCTGGCACGCTGCGCGCCAAGCAGCGGTCAGATCTCAGCTTCCTGCGCACAGGGCAGGTCGTCGAGATGACCAAGCAGCTCGGCGAAAGCTTTACAGCCGACGAGAAACTCGCACGCATCGACAACACCGAGCTTTCCTTCTTCGTTGAGGAGCTGTCCGCCAACCTGCTCGGTGCAGAGGCTGAGCTGGCGGACGCGCAGCGCAATCATGATCGTCTACTGGCCATGAAGGGGACCGGCGCAGTGTCCCAATCGGACATCGACGCGGCAGGTGCTCGTCTGGAAAGCGCGGAAGCTCGTGTCACCAGTATCGAGGCGTCAGTTGGACAGGCGCGTAGGCGACTGACAGAGACGGTGCTCGTAGCCCCTTATAACGGGCAAGTCGTTGAGCGACTGGTGGAGCCATCGCAGACCGCCGCCGCCGGTCAGCCGGTCTACCGCGTGATAGGCGATGAGGGCGGACTTGAGGCAGTGGTCAACTTGCCGGTGGCCGCGCTCGAACTGTTCGCCGAGGGTCAGGAGACAGACCTGATCGTCCGTCCATCCGGACGTGTGCGACGTGCCACGGTGACTGAAGTCGGCAACGCAGCTGGCCTTTCAGGGCTTTACCCTGTCACGCTCGCTCTCGCCGACGCTAGCGGTCTCAGGCCCGGACTGCGCGTTGAAGTTCCGGGCCGGAGCGACGAAGCCGCCGGAAACGTGTTTGCTATTCCATCCACAGCGTACATCGCAGTGCCCGGAGGACGCACGCAAGTGTACATCGTCGATCCGACAACCGGGCGCATCTCGACACGCTATGTCGATCTCGGTGCAATCACAGACGAGGGCATCGAGGTTTTTTCAGGTCTTGAAGTTGGCGAGCGCATCGTCGCGCGCGGCCTGCCTTCGTTGCGCGATGGTGAAATCGTGGTGCCGCTTGGCGTCGGCGTCCAGCAGTTCAATGACTGACTGCAGGTAACCTCATGAACCTATCTCTCGTCGCCCTTCGATTTCAGTCCGCAGTGTTTCTCGTCGTCGCCCTCGTCATGGCCTACGGCGTCTACAGCTATTTCAATCTGCCTGCCCGCGAGGACCCGGAAATACTCGTCCGAGAGGCCGTGGTTGTAACAACCTATCCCGGTTTTGACGCAGAGCGCGTCGAGATGCTCGTGACAAAGCCGCTGGAAGAAGCCCTGACCGGTCTGCCCGAGCTGAAGGAGATCCGTTCCACATCAATGGACGGCGTGTCCATCATTCACCCGGTGATCGATGATCCGTTCACTGACCTTGAACAGATTTTTGACCAGATGCGCGAGAAGATCGCGGACGCCTCCGCACGCCTGCCGGAAGGCACGAAAGAGCCTGTGATCAATGACGAATTCGGTGATGTCGCAATCATCACACTGGCGCTGTGGGGCGCCGATTATTCGCAGAAAGATCTTTACGACTATGCTCAGCACCTGCGCGACCAGTTGATTGCCATTCCAGGCACCAAGAAGGTCGAGATCGTCGGCTCCCAGCCTGAGCAGGTTTTTATCGAATATCAGGACTCGGTGGCCTCTCAGATAGGTATATCGCCGGCCGACTTTGTTGGTGCCATCCAGAACGAGAACATCATTCTGCCCGGCGGCCAAATCGATACTGGCGAGACCGCGTTCATACTCAGTCCTACTGGCGATTACCGCTCACTGTCCGATATTGAAGCGACGCTACTAAATGTCCCGGGGGCAGACGGACTGGTCCGCCTTGGAGACATTGCGAATGTGAAGGCAGGATACATCGATCCGCCGCGTAATAAGGCCTTCTTCAATGGCCATGAAACAATCGTACTGACGCTTGCAATGCGGTCAGACCAGTCGGTGCTGAACTATTCGAGGCGCGCCTCGCAAACCATTGATGCGTTGCGCGAGACCCTTCCCGCAGGCCTGAACTTCGACGTCATTACCTATCAGGCCGACCAGGTCGGAAACGCGGTTTATGGCGTGTCCGTCAACATGCTTCAGACGCTCGCCATCGTTCTGATTGTCGTGATGATCCTTTTGGGCATCCGGACAGGCCTGATCGTCGGTTCGATCATTCCAGCCGTGATCCTCGCAACGCTCGGCGTCATGGGCGTTTTCGGCCTGCAACTCGAACGGATGAGTCTTGCCACACTGATCATTTCGCTCGGCCTTCTTGTCGACAACGGAATCGTCATCTCGGAAGACTTCAAACGCAGGCTTACCGAGCATGGCGACCGTGACCTCGCCATTCGCCAGACCGGGTCCGAACTGGCACTACCCCTTCTTGCATCTTCGGCCACGACGATCGCTGTCTTCCTCCCCCTCATGATCGCCAACACAGCATCGGCTGAATATACGCGGTCTATCTCGCAAGTGATCCTGATATCGCTGTCGATCTCATGGGTCTTCGCGATGACGGTGACGACCACGCTTTGCTATCACTGTGTCAGGCTCCCTGAGGAAGCGAGAACTGGCGGTTCGACCCGCAAGCGCACGCTTTCTGACCGCATTTTTTCCGGCGTCGAGAATGCCTACGGCGCGGTTCTGTCTGTCTTGCTGCGTTTCCGCTGGATTTATGTCGCCCTGATGATCGCAGCTTTGGTGTTGAGCGCCATGCTGATGGGAACGATCAACCAGAAATTCCTTCCAGAAAGCGACCGCGCCCAGATCCTCGTCTATGTCGATCTTCCTGCCGGCGTCACAGAGCGCACGACGCAGGCCCGCCTGGAAGCCATGATGGAGGTTGTCGGCGACAAGGAACGTTATCCTGAGGTTCTCAGCTACGCGGCCTATGTTGGCTTTGGTGGACCGCGTTTCGTGCTGTCCCTCGCCCCGGTCGATCCGGCCCCGAATAAGGGCTTTATCGTCATAAACATGACCGACATCGAAACCACGATCGCGAATGTTCCAAAGCTCAGGGAAGACTTTCGCGCCGCGGTTCCGGATGTGAATGCCAGAGTGTCGCGCATGTTCCTCGGGCAGTCAGACCCAAATGTCAATGAGATCCAGCTAAAAGGTCCCGATGCGGACTATATCTTCGAGAAGTCCGCAGAGCTTGAGCGCATGCTGCTCGACGTGCCCGGCACGATCGACGTGTGGTCGGACTGGTACAATCAGATCGACCGGCTGGAAGTACGCATAGATCAGCAAGCCGCGCGGATCGCAGGCGTCACCTCCAGCGACGTCGCCCGACTGCTCAGCCAGTTTGCGACCGGAACGCCGGTGTCCCAGTTCCGCGACGGTGACGAAGTTATACCGATTGTCATCCGCAGCGCAGGAGACGAACGTACCAGCATCGATCGTTTGCGAACTGCTTCGATATATTCATCGACCAATGGCGAGGCTATTCCCCTGTCTCAGGTCGCCAGCGTCGAGCGTTCGCCCGGCTACGCCTTCATCCAGCGGGAAGACTTGATCCGCACGGTGACCATTCAGGGCCGCAATCCGACGATGACCCCGCAGGACATGGTGCCCATCCTTGCGCCAAAACTTGAAGCCTTCAACGCCACACTGGCGCCGGGTCACACAACGGAATTTGACGGACTTCTCAACGAGATCAACGCCACCAACGCGGCCCTTGCAGCCACGATGCCGCTGATCTTTTCAATCTTCCTGATCATTCTCGTGCTTCAGTTTAACGGCTTCAAGCGTCCGGCTGTGCTGTTCCTGACGCTGCCATTTGTCGTCATCGGGGCCGCGCTGGGGCTCTATCTGATGCAGGCCACTTTCGGCTTCATGGTCATCCTGGGGCTGTTTGCGCTGGTCGGCATTCTTATCAACAACTCGATCGTGCTCGTCGACCGCATCGACATAGAGCTGCGTGAAGATCAAACCGATCCCACATCAGCGGTCATCCGCGCCTGCAAACGGCGTATCTGGCCAATCCTGATGTCCACAATCACCACCGTCATCGGACTGCTGCCACTGATCCTTGCCAAAGACATTCTGTTCTTCGGCATGGCGAGTGCGCTGGCCTTTGGTCTCGCCATAGGCACCGTGCTCATATCTCTCGGGCTAACACCGGTATTGTATTGCCTCTTCTTCGGGATCAACCCACGCTGGACTGAATCCCGGCCGAAGCAGGCGATCAAAAATCTAGGGGTTACTTGATGCTCGCACGTCCGCTCGCATTTCTGGCAATTTTCATCGCGTCGGGATGTATGGTCGGCCCTGATTACCGGCCTGCTGCACCAATCGTCGACCCCGAATTCAGCGATGTCGTACACGACAATACGTCGCTGATAGATGTCTCCGGACCGATCGAAATCGCCTGGTGGACGTCTTTCAACGACCCCAAACTGGTGCAGCTGATCGAAACCGCCGCTGAATCCAATACGGACATAAGACTGGCGATTTACCGGATCGAGGAAGCGCGCGCCAATCGAGCGATTGCGCGCGCACGTGCCCAGCCTGTTGTGTTTGGATCGTCTGGCGCATCCCGTATCCGCAGTAGCGAGACCGCTGGAGGTTTCGGCTCACCTGCTGGTGCGCCGTCTGAGCAAAACCTGTTCGATCTCAGTTTGAATGTAAACTGGGAACTAGATCTCTTTGGACGACTGGGGCGCCGCGAAAACGCAGCCGAAGCCCGTCTCGAAGCGAGCAAGCAGGATCGGCGCGCCGTCATGGTGGCGACCTTCGCCGAAGTGGGGGTCGCCTACGCAGAACTTCGCGGGCTTCAAGACCAGTTCGACATTGCCACCCGGAACATCGAACTGGTGTCCCGGACCGTCGAGCTGACGCTATTATTGGCAGAACAGGGCCTCGCGCCTGAATTTGACGTCATCCGGGCCCGTGCTGACCTGAAGGAACTTGTTGCCCGCCGGGAGGCTTTACTTGCCGGCCAACGCGCGGCCGTCTCACGGATCGCCTTGCTTACCGGCCAACAGCCCGCCGATCAAATGGCCGAACTTCTCGCACCAGGCCCTCAGCTCCAGCCTGCCGCGCGCATTCCTGTCGGTTTGCCGAGCAGCCTGCTGCGCCGGCGTCCAGATATCCAGGCTGCAGAGAGACGCCTCGCCGCGGCCAGCGAACAGATTGGCGCAGAGATGGCTGACCTCCTGCCCAGCTTTTCGCTGACGGGCGCAGCCGGATTCAGCACCGCCAATATCGACGATCTGTTCGACGCCGAAAGTCAGTCCGGGTCGGTGGGCGTGACCGGCCAAGTGCCTCTCTTTGATGGAGGCGCTCGACGGGCCGAAATCGATATTGCTCGCAGTCGATACGGCGCTGCAGGCGCTGAGTATGACGCTGCTGTCTTGACGGCACTTACAGAGCTTGAGTCAGCTTTGGCATCCTACGTCTACATCGCAAAAGAACTCGACGGTCTAGTGGCCGCCAGAGCGGATCGGGAGCGCGCTTATGAATTGGCTTTGCTGCGTTATCGATCGAACACCGACAGTCTCTTTCCCGCTCTGGACGCTGGCCTAAGGCTGACCTCGCTGAATGCCGACATCGCATCAAGGCAGCAGGACCTCCTGATCGCTCAAATCACCGTCTATCGAGCCCTTGGTGGCGGCTGGAAATGATGAGCCGGTTCTGACGGGCGTTACCAGGCTGAGTGGATAAAGTCGGCAATAAGGATCGGATTTCAAACAGTCGACACGAAACGGAATGCGGGGCGGATTTTACGTTGACTGAAAGGCCTGACAATCGCGCAAACACCCCAACCCCATGAAGTCAGCAACGATTTCAGCCAGATATATGCATATACATTTATCGGCTTTTGGCCTATATGTAAGGGGTACTCAAACTGAGGTGCCAAGTGGATAGTGGAATGTACTCGACCTATGAGGAGACATCCGCCGCCGCCTTAGCGCTCTCGGGCGTATGCACATGCTCAGCTGTCAAGAAACTGGCTCGGCGGATGACGCAGATATACGAAGCTGCGCTAGCATCGAGCGGCATGACGGTTGGGCAATTCGGACTTCTCGCCCGCATTATCAAACAGCCCGGCGTGTCACTTGGGGCACTCGCAAACGCCGCAGGCATGGACCAGTCTTCCCTGTCGCGCACTATCAGACTGATCGAAAAGGCAGGTTACACTGAATTCGGACCGGCGCCCGATGATGCGCGCGTCAAGGCACTGTTTCCTACGCCTTCCGGGATAACAGCTTTTGAATTGGCGGCGGCGCAATGGCGACAAGCGCACGAAGACGTGGGCCAACGTCTGACGCCTGAGTTTCAAGAGACGCTGAGAGGCCAATGCGCCGCTGCACTTCAGGTACTCAATGACAGATCATGATGGAAACGCCAAACGTAGGGATGATGTGAGCGAACAGGACCGTTCTGCGTCAGGATTACTGCGCTCGCGAGATATCACTGTTGTATTCACTGAAGCCAAGGCGGAATTGGGGCTGTTAAAGTCCTTCCTGTCCGCGCGAAACGTCCACTGCATCGAACACTATACGGCGCACGGTCAAAACGCGCGGGGCTCGCTCCTGAGTGCGGTTCTGACAGATATGTCCGCCATATGGGATAAGCCATTTCGGCAATGCATTGTCGTGGGCGATCTTCGCTTGTCACCGGTAATCGTGTTGTGCTTGCGGCTGAAAGCCAGGGGCGTGGAAGTTTTTGCTTGCCCTACCTCGGTCAGAGCCGATGACCGTCTGTCCCTAAGCCTTCAGCGCCTTGCAATCGCAGGCGTTTCCGCAATCAGCCTCGAGCATCTTATGGAAGAGGTGTAAGGAATTAGACGCTCATAGCGTCGACACGTCCCACCAATGTCGGGACGGGTTGGGGCGGATACGAAGCTCCTGATCCATTACCAAGAAGCCGCCTTATGCGATCTGACTGAGACTCCAATTACTCGCAATTAGGCCATCGGCGGGCCCGCTAAATCCGGAAGCGGACATTTGCCACCAGATGCGGTCTGGCCTAAGCAAACCGCTGAGGGGGACGGAAACTATGAAACGGTTTGCTATCGGAGTCGCGGCAACATTTCTTGCTGGCGCATTCCAATCGGCGTGTCCAGCATACTCGCATGGCGCGTCAGTTGAAAAACTGGAAGCTTCAAGAGTCGCGGCGATGCGTCAGGCCACCAGCGCCTTTCTTGAGACTCTTGCAAGCGAACAGAGAGACGCAGTCGTAGCGGCGCTGGACGACAAAGACGTGCGCACCAATTGGTCGAACCTGCCAATTAGCATGGCCCCTCGCTCTGGACTGGCGGTCTCCGACATGAATGCAGAACAGCGACGAGCGCTTCATGCAATGATGGCGGCGGCTTTTTCGAGCCAAGGGTATCTGAAGACGACAACGATTATGTGGCACGAGGACGTGCTGAACGACAGCTTTACCGCTTTCATTGCATCGATGCCGGATGACGATCCTCGAAAGCCACAAGCACTCGTTTTCGCGGAAAACTACGATTCCGAGAAATTCTTCGTATCTGTTTTTGGGGATGTGAATGATGACAACTGGGGATGGATGGTGAGCGGGCACCACTATGCTGCCAATTTTACTGTTGCGGATGGCCGGATTGCGTTCACACCCCTCTTTCTCGGCGCGAGTCCGCAGATCGTGCAGGAGGGGCGATACGCCGGATGGCGCATCCTGCAACATGAAGCCGATCGTGCCTTCGCATTGCTAGCATCGCTTTCGCCGACACAACTCGAAGACGCGATCATCTCGGAAGAGGTCGATGATGAAGTCTTTATGGGAAAAGGACGCGAAATGGCTTTCGGCCAACCCGCAGGCCTTCGCGCGTCTGACCTGGACCCGGTTCAGAAAAGCCTGCTGGATGCCCTGATCGATGAATACCTGGATGATGCCTCTCGCGAAGCATCTGCGCGCCAGCGTTCGGCGATCGAAGCGGATGGCCCGGAGACTCTTCATTTTGAGTGGTGGGGCCCGACCGATGATCCGGCAGCCCGCTACATGTACCGTGTTCGAGGCCCGTCAATCCTGATTGACTATGTGCGAGAGAGGTCGCCCGACGGTGGGTTCAATCACGTCCATTCAATCGTGCGGGACCCCTCCAATGACTACGGTTCGAAGTGGCTGGAGTTGCACTATGAGGAGGCACACCAAGACTAATCATAGGCGATGAGCTGTCCGCTTTTGCGCCCAAAGTGGACGTGACCAAAAGTGGAGATACGGGAAAGCCCGCTGGAAAGCCCGCCGACAAACTTTCATACACGGCATTATGCGATCACGCTCGCATTCGTTTCGATAAGCCTTCGGCGAGTGTTAGGGCGACGTGGCGATTTCAGACTGCAGCTCAAGGAAAAGCCCGCCAGTGTCGGGCGTTCTGTGAATTTGCCAGATCTGGTCTTCAAATCCCGGGGTGGCTGGCGGAGAGAGAGGGATTCGAACCCTCGGAGCCCTTGCGAGCTCACTAGTTTTCGAGACTAGCCTATTCAACCACTCTAGCACCTCTCCGTAGGGGCGGGGAGATAGCGTCACATGAGTGTGCATGCAAGCCCCCGGATTCATGCAGGACGGGGTTTGACATCACCGGGCTGATAGTGTTTATCCGCGCCTTCATGTCCGGCGCCGTGCGCGTGCGGACACTCAACTAATTCACCTTCCGGAAGGATGAGGCCATGTTCGCGGTCATCAAGACTGGTGGCAAACAATACAAGGTTGCCGAAGGCGACCAGATTGTTGTCGAGAAACTCGCTGCCGACGCAGGCGCTGACGTTACATTCGACGTGCTGATGCTGGGCGACGGCGACTCCGTCACGCTCGGTGCGCCCGTCGTCGATGGCGCAAGCGTCGTCGGTGAAATTGCCGCCCAGCGTAAGGGCGACAAGAAGCTGATCATGAAGAAGCGTCAGCGCAACACCTATCGCCGCAAGAAAGGCCATCGCCAGCTTGAGAGCGTCGTCACGATTACCTCGATCCTGACCGACGGCAAGAAAGCTCCGGCGAAGAAGGCTGCTGCGCCGAAGAAGGAAGAGGCCCCGAAGGCCGAAGCCAAGACCGAGGCACCTGCTGCCAAGAAGGAAGCGGCTCCTAAGAAGGAAGCTGCACCGAAGGCAGACGCCAAGGCTGACAAGCCGAAGACGGACGACCGTGGCCGCCTCGCAAAGGCAGACGGCAAAGCCGACGATCTGAAAAAGATCTCCGGTGTTGGCCCGGCCATGGAGAAGAAGCTCAACGCAGCTGGCATTTTCCACTTCTGGCAGGTCGCTGATCTCAACAAGACGCAGGCTCAGGAGCTTGACGACGAAGCCGGTCTCGGCGGTGCGGAGGAAGGCCGTGTGGCTGTCCGCCATGGCCTGCTGGAAGGCAGCGTGGGCCTGGGCGGCCTGGC
>DUBH01000081.1:17193-26588 GCA_012960415.1 Henriciella sp.
GGCCAAACAACTGGCAAAATACGCCTGAAGCCTGATATAGGCTTCACTTAAGGATCAAGGAGCGCCCTCATGGCACATAAGAAATCAGGCGGCTCGTCACGTAACGGTCGCGATTCAAACCCGAAATACCTTGGCGTGAAGAAGTTTGGCGGCCAGCACGTGGTCCCAGGCAACATCATCATCCGCCAGCGCGGCACCAAGACCTATGCAGGCAAGGGTGTCGGCATGGGCAAGGATCACACGCTCTTCGCGCTTGAAGAAGGCCGCGTCGAGTTCAAGCGTTCCCGTGGTGACCGCCAGTATGTGTCGGTTGTCCCGATGGCTGACGCTGCAGAATAGGCGATCGGCTGCAGGCGGCCGGTGCGCTGCCTGACAATCGAACCGCACAAGATGTGAAGGGGAGACAGGTGGCTGTCTCCCCTTTTTCTTATGCCGCTGGCCGCAACAGGCCTGGAGAGTGACGGATGGTTCAGGAGTTGAAGACGCCAAGGCTGCGCCTTCGCCGCCCCATGGTGAGCGATGCGCCGCTCATCACCGCCTGCGTCAATGATCCGCGAATCTACGAGAAAGTTGCCCGGATTGCGCCGGGCCAGACGGTAAAAGTCACGACCGGCTGGCTGGAATCAGTCGCGCGCGGTGAAGCGAGCGATCTTGATCATGTGTTCGCGATTGAAGTGGACGGCGCCTTTGCCGGTGTTGTCGGCGCTCATCGCAAACGTAACGGCGACCCGTTCGAGCTTGGCTACTGGCTCAGCCCCGGCTTCTGGGGGCAGGGCATCGTGACGGAAGCGGCCCAAGCCTTGATAGACTGGCTGGAAGCGACCGGCCGGGGTGAACGTTTCACGTCAGGCTATTTTGCCGACAACCCGGCCTCGGGCCGGGTGCTGGAGAAGCTAGGCTTCAGGAAAACCCATAATTCCCCTGTCTTCTGCCTTGGGCGCGGGCAGGATGTCGATCATGTCTTCATGGTGCGCGAGCCAAAGACGCGCTAAGGACCACACAATGAAATTTCTCGACCAGACCAAGATCTATGTGAAAGCCGGCGATGGCGGACGGGGCAGCTCCTCGTTCCGGCGAGAAGCCTATGTCGAGTTCGGCGGCCCCGATGGCGGCGATGGCGGACGCGGTGGCCATGTCTACGCCGAAGCGGTCGAAGGGCTGAACACGCTGATCGACTTTCGCTACCAGCAGCACCACAAGGCTGAGCGCGGCGGCCACGGCATGGGTAAACAGCGCCATGGACGCAGCGGCGAGGACAAGACGGTCAAGCTGCCTGTCGGCACGCAGATCTTCGAGGAAGATCAGGAGACGCTGATTGCGGACCTTACCGAAGTCGGACAGCGCGTGCTTCTGGCGCGTGGCGGCAATGGCGGCTGGGGCAATCTTCACTTCAAGACGTCGACAAACCGGGCCCCCCGCCGCGCCAATCCTGGCGAAGAGGGCGAAGAGCGCACTGTCTGGCTGCGGCTTAAGCTCATTGCGGATGCGGGTCTTCTTGGTCTGCCCAATGCCGGCAAGTCCACCTTCATGCGTGCGGCCACAGCGGCCAAGCCGAAGGTTGCCGACTATCCCTTCACGACGCTTCACCCCGGCCTTGGTGTGGTCGATCTCGGGCCGGGCACGCGTTTCGTGCTGGCGGACATTCCCGGCCTCATCGAAGGCGCGGCGGAAGGCGCTGGCCTCGGTCATCGCTTCCTTGGCCATGTGGAGCGCTGCAAGGTCCTGCTTCACCTGATCGACTGTACGCAGGACGATCCGGGCGGTGCATGGCGCACCATCCGCAAGGAGCTTGAGGACTATCAGCCTGAAATGGCGAACAAGCCTGAAATCGTTGCGCTGACCAAGATCGACGCGCTTACCGAAGAGCTGGTCGATGCGCAGGCCGCAGAACTGGAAGCAGCCTGTGGGCATAAGCCGATGCGGCTGTCCTCGGTTGCCCGGACGAATGTACGCGAAGCGCTGATGGCACTCGCGCGTCATCTAGGTGACCTGCGCACCGCAGAGATCGAAGCCTCGGGCGAGGAAGAAGAGGACTGGCGCCCCTGATGGGGTCTCCGCTCGATAGGGCTCGCCGGATTGTCATCAAGACCGGCTCTGCGCTGATCGCCGCAAAGGGCGCGCCGCGCCGCGACTGGATCGGCGGGCTTGCCGCTGACATCGCCGCCCTACGCGCAGCAGGCAAGGAAGTTGTCTGGGTCTCGTCTGGCGCTGTTGCGCTCGGCCGCCCCCATCTCGGCAAGGGCAGCCAGAAGAAGCTTGAGGAGAAGCAGGCCGCCGCCGCACTCGGCCAGCCGCTGCTCATGTCGGCCATTGCCGACGCGCTCGCTCCGCATGGCATTAAGGCGGCGCAGGCGCTGCTCACCCTTGAAGATACTGAACGCCGCCGCCGCTGGCTGAATGCACGCGCCACGCTCGACACGCTTCTGGCGGCAGGTGCCGTGCCCATCATCAATGAGAACGACACCGTCGCGACCGAGGAAATCCGGTATGGCGACAATGACAGGCTTGCCGCTCGCGTCGCCCAGATGCTGAGCGCGGATGTACTGGTGCTCCTCTCCGACATTGACGGGCTCTACACCGCAGACCCGCGCAAGGATCCGGCAGCCACCCACATTGCCGAAGTACTGGAGCTGACAGAGGCGCATGACGCCATGGCTGGCAGCGCGAACGCCGATTCGGGCGTTGGCACGGGCGGTATGGCAACCAAGATTGCGGCGGCGAAAATCGCGTTTGGCGCAGGTTGCGCCACGGCCATCACGCTTGGTGACCGGCCACACCCGATCGAAGCCCTCCGGTCAGGCGAGCGCGCGACATGGATCACGCCTTCGGTCTCGCCAGATACCGCCCGCAAGGCCTGGCTCAAGGGGCATCTGACTCCGGAAGGCGCGGTTCTGGTTGATACCGGGGCCATGGGCGCCCTGTTAAAGGGCTCGAGCCTCCTTGCTGTCGGGGTCACGGGGGTCGAAGGCCGGTTCGAAAAGGGCGCAGCCGTCGCCATCAAGGGGCCGGATGGGGACGTCATTGCGAAGGGTGTCACGGCCTATGACGCTGCCGATGTGCAACGCCTTGCCGGGGCACATAGCGACGATATAGAAGCGCGGCTCGGCTATCGCGGCCGGCCCGCCATCATTCACCGCGATGATCTCGTGTTGGGCAGCTGACCACCGCAAAGCTTGACGAAGCGGGTACTCCCTGACCAGTGTCGGCGCGAAACGTCTTTGAGGGAGGACGCCCATCACACCGAAGATTATCGGCTTCTGGCTAGGCCCGCTCCTCGCTGTCGGCATGGCTCTGGCTGGACCGCCAGAAGGGCTCGACTGGGCAGCGTGGGGGACAGGCTGCCTACTGGCGTGGATGGCTGTCTGGTGGATGACAGAGCCGATCCCAATTCCGGCGACATCGCTCCTGCCACTTGTCGTGCTCCCGCTGGTGGGGGCAGGCAACCCGACCGTCGTTGGCGGTGACTATTTCAACCATATCGTCTTGCTTCTGCTTGGTGGTTTCATTGTCGCCATGGGCATCGAACGCTGGGACCTGCACAAGCGGATCGCCCTCAATGTTGTGGTTCGGGTCGGCACTGAACCGCGTACGCTGATCTTTGGCTTCATGATTGCCACTGCACTCCTGTCCATGTGGATCTCGAACACGGCGACGACGATCATGATGGTGCCGATTGCGCTGTCGGCAGCGGCGGCCCTGCCGGGCGATACAAAGATGTTCAAGGCGGCGCTGCTGCTTGGGGTCTGCTATGCAGCCTCGATTGGCGGGGTCGGCACGCCCATCGGGACACCGACAAACCTCATCGCCATGGACTGGCTTCAGAATAATGCGGATGCACAGATCGGCTTTCCGCAATGGATGGCGTTTGGCGTTCCTGCAGCCTGCCTGCTGGTCCCGGCTGCTTGGTGGTCCGTAACGCGTGGCCTCGCCGCCCGTCGCAGCACCGAAGATGTAGCTGATGCGATCAAAGGCCAGCTGAGCGCGCTCGGGGCTATCACGAAGCCAGAGGCCCGCGCCGCGACCGTGTTCGCTGTCGTAGCACCCCTCTGGGTCCTCCAACTGCCGCTGCTCGCTCTGGCCGAGCGGGCGGGTCTCGACCTTCTCGTGTCCTATAAGGGCGCCCGGATGGACATGATCACGGCCATCTTCGGCGCGGTGCTGATGTTCATCGTCCCAGCGGGAAATCAGGAAAAGCGCGCGCTTCTCAATTGGGAAGAGGCGGAAAAGCTGCCTTGGGGCGTGCTGATCCTGTTCGGCGGCGGCATCGCACTTGGCAAGGCAATCTCGCGCACGGGGCTGTCTGAGTGGATTGGCAACCAGCTGACCGTCCTGTCTGTCCTGCCATCCTTCGTTTTCATCATCGCAGTTGTGGCGCTCGTCATCTTTCTGACGGAGCTCACCTCCAACGTGGCAACCATGACGACGCTGGCGCCGATCCTCGGCTCGCTCGCCCTTGCCATCGGGGCCGCGCCCGAAAGCCTGCTGGCGCCTGCAGCCGTGGCGGCGTCATGCGCCTTCATGCTGCCTGTGGCGACCGCGCCAAATGCCATTATCTATGCGACAGGTGAGGTGTCGGTGGCGCAGATGATGAAGCGGGGCCTGAGGGTCAATCTGATTGGCATTGTCGTGATCAGCGCGATTGGCTACTGGCTCGCGCCGATATTCCTTTAGGCGACCTGCCTAGTCGTCATCGTCATTCTCGCCGAAGCCATCCTCAATCATTGCGCAGACAGCGTCGACAGATGATCCCGCATCCTGCCCGCTCGCGCGGACCTCAACCTCGCTGCCTTGGTGTGCGGCAAGCATCAAGAGGTCCATGATGGAGTGTGCGTTCGCCATCTCTCCATTGCGTACGACGAAGACCTGTGCGGGCAGGGTCATGGCAAGACGTGCCAGCTTGGCCGACGCGCGCGCATGCAATCCCTTGCGGTTGACGATCTGAACGCGGCGCTCGACCAGGCTTTCGCCGTCTGCGCTCATGCGGTCTTGTCCATGACTTCAGAGGCAATGCGGATATAGGACTGCCCAGCATCGCGGGCGGCCTTCACCGCATCGGCCAGCTTGGCTTCGCCGCGAACTTCCACGAGCTTGATCAGCATGGGCAGGTTCACGCCCGCGATCACATCGATCCGGGCGTCCGGCATGACGGAAATGGCGAGGTTGGAAGGCGTGCCGCCAAACATGTCGGTGACGATGATAACGCCTTTGCCAGTATTGCAGGCGGCGACCGTTTCTCGAATCTGTTCGCGGCGGGCGTCGATGTCGTCTTCCGCCTCGATTGAAATAGAGCGGAAATATTCCTGCTCCCCCACAACATGCTCGGTCGCCCTGACAAGCTCCCGTGCCAGCTTCCCATGGCTAACGACAACAATTCCGATCATCAGATAGTCTAGTCCGTATTCCCTCTCATTAAGGATGCTGACAGGGTTTGGGAGAAGGTCAAGCTTTAGCTACGGCGCGGGCCTTTAGCTGGCTGGCAGCTCGACGACAAAACGCGCGCCGCCGCTCTCGCGGTTCTCGGCCCATACCTCGCCCATATGCGTTGCCGCGATCTGCTGCACGATGGAAAGGCCAAGGCCTGAATTGCGTCCGAATGCAGAGCCTGCAGGCCGGTCAGTATAGAAGCGATCGAAAATCTTCTCCAGCTTGTCGTCCGGAATGCCGGGGCCGGTGTCTTCCACAACGATCCGCGCGGTGGTTTGCGGGCCGATCCTGTCCTGTTCGATGCGCACGGTAACCGTGCCATCGATGGGGGAGAAGGAGAGCGCATTGTCGATCAGATTGCGGATCACCTGTCCAAGCGGGCCTTCGCGCCCACGCACCCGCAGGCCTGCGCCCATCGTGGCGTCGTCAAAGCTGACCGTCGGGCCAGCCTCGTCGAGTTTGAGGTGCTCATAGGTCGAGACGATGTCCTGCACGAAGCGGGCGATATTCATCGTCTCCGTCGGCACGCGGGTGATCTCCGCCTCAAGGCGGGAGGCGTTCGAAATATCGGTGATCAACCTGTCGAGACGGCCGACATCATGGGCGATGACCTTGTGAAGTTTGGCCATTGCTTCGGGGTTGTCCTTCACGCGCTCAGCCGTTTCGACGGCAGAGCGGATGGAGGTTAGCGGGTTCTTGATCTCATGCGCGACGTCGGCGGCGAACTGCTCGTTCGCGCTGATCCGCTCAAACAGCGCATCGGTCATCGACTCCATGGAATTGGCGAGCGCACCGATCTCATCGCGGCGTTTTGTAATCCGCGGCAGGTCCAGCCTCTGGGTAGAGCCAGAGCGCACATCGTCGGCAGCTGCCGACAGCCTGCGAAGCGGCCGCGCGATACCAATGGTGAGCAGGGTCGATGTAATCAGCGCGACAAGCACAGCCACGCCAATAAAGGGGATAAGCGCGGCGCGCTCTGCCCGGATAATCTCGTCGATATCATTGGATTCCACCGTCAGCACACCGACCACGGCGGACACGTGCTGGACAGGGACCGAGACGGAAATAATGCGCTGTCCACGGTCATTGAAGCGCTGGCTGGCTGCTTCTGCGCCCGAGGCTGCGACGGCAAACTCATCCTCAAAGGTCTGCGTGCGGACGGCGTCGCCGCCTCTGTCCGGCACGATCGCGCCAAAGGTCGAGACCGCCCATTCAGAAAGTGACCGCCCCCAGCGCGACAGGCGGCTCGGCTCCTGCAGCGGTGGCAGTGACGAGACGACAACCCTATCAGACAGGAAATAGCTATCGCCGATCAGCCCGCCTTCAGGCCCATAGACCTTGCCGCGTACCGAGACGGGCAGGGACAGGTCGGCGAGTGTCGCCCGCGCCAGATCCTCATCCATGACGGGCTGCGGCTGGCCGAATGTGGCGCCTTCGGCCAGCAGATTCGAGAAGACCTGCGCCTGGCCAACAAGGTCCTGCTTCTTGGCGACCACAAAGCTGGCACGCATCTCATTGAGCACCATGGCGCCCAGAATGAGGATGGCGAGACCGGCAAGGTTCGATGCAAAGATGAGCCGCGCAATGCGCGAGGAGAGCGGGTTTGCGCCTTTCAAATCAGGCAGCCGCCATTTTCGCTTGGGCTCTTCCATCTGTTCCCTGCCGGGCCTCGATAATTAAATGGCTGATCAGGCGTCAGCTTCGACTTTCAGCGACTTGATGGAGTCCGGGTCACGAACTGGCTCGCCGCGCTTCAGCTGGTCGATATTTTCCATGCCTTCGACGACCTTGCCCCAGACCGTGTACTGCTTGTCGAGGAAACGGGCATCGTCGAACACGATAAAGAATTGCGAGTTGGCCGAGTGCGGCTGGTTCGTGCGGGCCATGGAGCAGATGCCGCGCACATGCGGCTCGTCATTGAACTCTGCCTTCAGGTCCGGCTTGTCAGAGCCGCCCGTACCGGTGCCGTTCGGGCAGCCGGCCTGCGCCATGAAGCCGTCAATCACGCGGTGAAACACGATGCCGTCATAGAAACCTTCGCGGGCGAGTTCCTTGATACGGGCAACGTGGTTGGGGGCAAGGTCAGGGCGAAGCTCGATCTTCACCGGGCCCTTGGTCGTCTCCATCAGGAGCGTGTTTTCTGCGTCTGCCATGATGTGTCTCCGTGTTTCATCTGGTTGCAGCTGGCATAAGCCTGAGAGGCCTGCCGGGCAAACCCCCTTCGCACTCTCTTGCTACGGCCTGCATTGATCTGTAGCCATCTGGCAGACCCATCAACATGCCAGGAGTCCCACCAATGAGCCTCTCACTTTACGACGCTGTCGTCCTTCCCATGCAACAGACTGTCGGCTCGGTACAGGGTGTCCTTGAAAAGGGCGCGCAGCACTATGAAGCGCGCGGACTGAACCCCGATGATCTGCTGGGGGAGACCATCCATTCAGATATGTTCCCGCTGACCTTCCAGCTCCACTCGGTCATGCATCACTCGCTTGGCGCGCTGGAAAGCGTGCGCCGCGGCGAAGCCGGTCCGCCAAAAAACCTCGAAAGCCTTGATTATGCGGGCTTCCAGGCCAAGCTCGCTGAAACCGCGCAGACGCTTGCCGCCATGAAGGCCGAGCAGGTCAATGAGTGGACCGGCAAGGATGTCGTCTTCAAGATGGGAGAGATGTCGATGCCGTTCACAGCTGAGGGTTTTCTGTTCTCTTTCTCCAAGCCGAACCTCTATTTCCACGCCACAACGGCCTATGACATCCTGCGCATGAAGGCCGTCCCGATCGGCAAGCGCGATTATCTCGGGCAAATGCAGCTGAAGCGATAGCCCGAGGCGCTTCTGCGTCCTTGCCGCGACCTTGGTCGTTGGCGAGGCGCGGCCTGCGATCGAGGCTTCGGCCAGACAGGGTAATTTAGTCCGCTGCCTCCTCGGGCGATGAAGTCGCGATGAAACGTCTGATATCAATCTGCTTCATGGCCCTTATGGGCTGTGCCACCTCGAATGGACAGGAGGGCGTGCGTTTGGCTCCAGATGGATTTGTAAGGGTTTCTGATCACGTCCCCGGCCTGATTGAGGACATGCGCTACCACACGGCTGATAATTTCGTTGGGGCCCTTGTCGATGGTTACGAAGCGCCGGTTTGCTGGCTCACTCGCGAGGCCGCTGATGGACTGATGGATGTTCAGGCGCAGCTCGCCGGATTTGGGCTCGGTCTAAAGGTCTTTGACTGCTACCGCCCGGTGCGCGCCGTCGCGCATTTCGGCCGTTGGGCCCGCGACCTCGAAGACCAGTCCACCAAGCCCGTCTACTATCCAAATGTCGACAAAGCGGACCTGTTCAAACTTGGCTATATTGCCGAGCGGTCCGGTCATTCGCGCGGCAGTACGATGGATCTCACCCTGATCGATATCGCGACTGGCGAAGAGGTCGACATGGGCTCCCCCTTCGATTTGTTTGATCCAATTTCGTGGCCGTCAGACCCGCGCCCCACTGCCCAGCAGCGGGCGAACCGGGCCTTCTTTCAGACGCTGATGAAGGCGCACGGGTTCAAAGGTCTCAAGGAAGAGTGGTGGCACTTCACACTCGTCGATGAGCCTTTTCCCGACACCTATTTTGACTTCGTGATCAGATGACCGGTCTGTCAGGGCTCAGCTTTCGTTGTAGCGGTAGCCGACGCCGTAAAGGGTCTCGATGGCATCGAAGTCGCCGTCCACTTCACGGAATTTCTTGCGCAGGCGCTTGATGTGGCTGTCGATGGTGCGGTCATCCACATAGATCTGGTCGTCATAGGCCGCATCCATCAGCTGGTCGCGGCTTTTGACATAGCCGGGGCGCTGGGCCAGCGACTGCAGGATCAGGAATTCGGTGACGGTCAGACGGACCTGCTCACCATCCCATGAACAGGCATGGCGGTTCGGGTCCAGCGTCAGGCGGCCGCGAACGATTGGCTTCTGATCGCCATCTTCTACCTGACCTTCGG
>DUBH01000081.1:26634-44630 GCA_012960415.1 Henriciella sp.
CTTCACGCGCTCTGACAGGAGGCGGTTGGAGCAGGGTTTACGGACAAAATCGTCGGCGCCGATATTGAAGCCGATCACCTCGTCGATCTCTTCATCCTTTGATGTCAGGAAGATGACCGGTAGCTCTGAGTTCTGGCGCAGGCGGCGCAGAAGCTCCATGCCGTCCATCTTGGGCATCTTCACGTCGAGGATGGCGAGATCTGGCGGCGTTTCGGTCAGGCCCGATAGGGCAGACAGGCCGTCATGATAGGTTTTGACGTCGTAGCCCTCGGCTTCGAAGAACATTTTCAGCGAGGCGACAATGTTTTCGTCGTCGTCCACCAATGCCAGCGTTGTCATCTTAGCCTCCTCTCAACCCATTCCGGCTATACGTTTTACAAGCCGAGGATTTCTGTCCGGTGTTGAACCACGGTTCGCGCCATCGAGGAAGCCCCCGGCCCGGCACCAACAGACCCCCGGCCTGTGGCAAGGCTTGGAAGTCTCTGGGGCAATTTGGGGGCATGTGGCGGCAGGGGCTGCCACAATTCGGGACGACGTATCCTGAAAAGTGAGCACGAAACTTGCAACTCGCCTGACAGGCTAGTCTTGAGGGACAGAAAATGACCAAGCACCGCATTGATTGGGTCGATTACGGCAAGGGTATCTGCATCATCCTCGTGGTGATGATGCATTCGACGCTGAACTATGGCGAGATGGTCGGGGGTACTGGCTGGATGCACGACGTCGTCGCCTTCGCCAAGCCCTTCAGAATGCCGGACTTTTTCCTGATCGCGGGTCTTTTCCTGTCGCGCTCCATCAATGGGCCGCTGGTCGACTATATCGACCGCAAAGTCATCCATTTTGCCTATTTCTACCTGCTTTGGCTGGGTCTTCAGACGGTCGCTTTCGAGGCTGACCTTCTCCTGTCGGACCCTGCGGGCGTCGGCCTTATCTTTTTGAAACAGCTGATCTTTCCGGCCTCCAGCCTATGGTTCATTCACCAGCTTCTCTTCTTCTATGTGGTGACGCGCCTTATCGCCCGTGTGCCTGTGCTGGCTGTCTTTGCGGTCGCTGCGCTGGCCCACATCGCCTTCTATGCAGGCTGGATCGCGCCATCCTGGTCGGTGACCGAGCGGTTTGCCAACTGGTATGTCTTCTTCTTCGCGGGCTATGCCTTCGCGCCGCTTGTCTTCCGCATCGCGGACGCTGTGCGCGGGCATGGCATGGTGGCCGTTTCAGCGCTCGCTGTCTGGGCGATCTGGAACGCGCAGCTTGTCAGCGTCGGCCTTGGCGACGCGCCAGTGATCAGCCTTGTCCTTGGTTTTGCAGGCGCTTTTGCCATTGTCAGCGTTGCCTCGCTGCTCGCCCGCTTCGATGTCGGCAATGCGATCCGCTATGCGGGCAAGCACTCGATCGTCATCTATCTGACCTTCTTCATTCCAATGAAGGTGGCCCAGAAGGGGCTCGCCATGACCGGGATAATTCCGGATGTGGGCTGGGCCTCGCTGTCGATCCTGGTCTTCGCGCTGGCTGCGCCGCTTGCCTTCCACTTCGTGGTTCGCAAGACGCCGCTCGCCTTCCTCTATGAGCGCCCGGCCATGTTCCGGATCAACAATTCGAAGAAGCCGCGCCCGGCAAAGGAAACGATCGGCCCGGTGGAAGCCTGAGGGAAAACGCCAGTCCATACCGTCGGATCGTGGAGCCTGGGTCCAGCAAGAACCATGGTGCAGTGACGGTGTACTGGCGGTGTTTCCAGGCGGTGTGCCGAAGCGACCCTCGAGAGTTCTTGTGGAAATTCGAGGTGACGCCCTCACGCAGCGGTAGCTGACGCGGGCGTCACCTTTGCTTCGCCGCAGACTTGCTATACCTCTCGCCCGGCATGGGTGCTTCACCTCCTCCTTCGTCCGGGCAGACGCCTGAGACACAAGCCGACGCAACTTCGACTGAGCGCCGCCTCTCTCCGACAGAGCTGCTTCTCCTGACGCTGGCTTCGGCGGTGGTGACGGCCAATGCCTATTACATTCATCCAATTATTTCGGAGGTCGCGCGCGGCTTTGAGGTGAGAGACGCGGTGATCGGCATTGTGCCGGGCGCCAACCAGCTCGCCCTGGCGCTGGGCGTGTTCCTGCTGCTGCCGCTGGGCGATCTTGTCTCCAATCGCAAGCTGGTGACCATCACGGTGGCCGGGCAGTTCCTGTCGATCACGGGCATGGCCTTCGCGACCGATTTCAGGCTGTTCACGCTCGCCTCCACCATTCTCGGCTTCTTCACGATCGCGCCCTACCTCCTGCCGGCCTATGCCTCAAAACGGGTCGATCCGGCGCGCCTTGGCGCGGTAACGGCGATGCTGACGACGGGCGTCATTGGCGGCATTCTCGTCGCGCGCGCCGGGGCCGGCATCGTCGCTGAGACCTTTGGCTGGCGCACTGT
The DNA here is from genome assembly GCA_012960415.1 of Henriciella sp. GTDB lineage: Bacteria > Pseudomonadota > Alphaproteobacteria > Caulobacterales > Hyphomonadaceae > Henriciella. The sequence goes on from DUBH01000081.1 coordinate 29,044, forward strand.
CTACTATATCGCGTCCAGCTTCATGCTGATCGTCTCGATCCTGCTTCCCTTCATCATGGATGAGCGCGAGGCAGGAAGCGATAGCCAGCCGAAGCAGAGCTATTTCAAGCTGCTCTTCTCCATGTTTCCGCTGCTGCGGCGCTATCCGGAGATCATCATTTCCGGTGCCATGCAGGGGCTTGGCTTTGGCGTGTTCCTGTCGGTCTGGATGGGCCTCGGCCTTCACCTGCCGGACATGGGCTACGGCGTCGATGTGGTCGGCTATCTGGCCGCCTTTGCGGGCTTCAACCTCTTCACGACCCCGGCGCTCGGGCGCTGGGCTGACAGGGTGGGGCCCTACAAGGCGCGGATCGTCGCGGCGGCCGTGAATTTCCTCGCCGTCTGCCTGCTCTGGCCGCTCGGCTATAATCTCTGGCTGCTTATCGTTCCTGTTGTGCTGATGACGCTTCTCGGGCCGCTGGTCGATATCTGTAACCGGATGACATTCCTCTCTCTGGAGAAAAATATCCGCACCCGTCTCATGACCATCTATATTGTGATGATGTTCATTGGCGGCGGCATTTCGAGCTCTGCAGGCACTGCCGTCTATGACTATGCGGGCTGGGCAGGCAATGCGATTCTGGCGGTCTGCATGTCGGGCGGGCTGTTCACGCTGGCCATCATTGCGTGGCGGGTTTTCGGGCGGAAGATTGACGAGGCGCCTGCCAGGTGAGAGCCCGTTGAAGGGCGGACTTGCCAGTCCGGCGCGTATCTTGCTTTGGGAGGGACAACGCGCCAGTGCGAAGGCGCTTTGACGAGGGATCATTATGCGACACGCCGCTTTCACTGCGCTCATGTTCACCGCTGCCATTGCAGGCTGCCAGACCCTACCGGAAGAGCTTGGGCCGCAGGATTATAGCGTCATTGAAGCTGCCTCTGCCGATTGGGTGGCAGCCTATAATGCGAATGACTGGGAGCTGCTTGCCTCCTACTTCACCTCAGACGCGATCCTGATGCCGCCAAACGGCCCTGCCGTGACCGGACGTGAGAACATTGCGGCCTGGGAAGCCGAGAATGAGACAGGCTACCGCATCGCGCTCGATATCGAAAATATCGGCGGCAGCGGCGATACCGCCTATGTGCGCGGACGTTCCTGCGTCTTCGTTCCGCTGGATGATGGCGAATACGGCGTCGATGCAGGCAAGTTCCTCGAAGTGCGCAAGCTTCAAGAGGACGGGGCCTGGCTGGTCGATGTCGACATTTTCAATTCCGACACGCCTGAAGAGGCTGGCCTGCAGGCCGCCTGTCCGTTTGCGGATGGGTGGGAGTAAGGCAGATTAGATAGCCTTTTGAGCTACTCTTTTACCAGCTTCAATTCGTTGAGGCAGAGTGAATAGTATCATTCCGAGCGTTTTTGCGAACTCGCATGACTGTTTTGCCTCTTCCGGGGTGACATGAGGGGCATCTGTGTCGGCGTGCCTTGGACGATTGGAGCCAAGGCGAACGCTATGGGCCCATTCACCCATCTCCTCCGTTAGCAAATTTTGCTCTACCGCCATATCTATGCGCTTGTAGAGAGACCCCTCCACAAGGCCTTTTTCTTTAAGCATCGCGTCTACGGCGGAACCAGCGAGCATTACGGCACCGTCCGGAACGTGAATGCTTTCCAACGCCTGTGTGAGGTATTTGAAGACGCGCTCTGGCAGGTTGCTGTCGACGGCCTGTGGCGCCGGGAATAATTCGGCGACCTCTAACATCACGCTTTCAGGTTCTTTAGGCGAAAAGTCACTTTTCGCTAAGATCAGATTATTACATCCTGAGCACATAAAAGTGCCCCAGTGCCAACCTTTCGGTCTGCCATAGGCTGACGAAAGTACTTCAGGAATGAAGTCGAGTTGATTTCGCAGTCGAAATTCGGGCTGATAAACAGAGCAGTGCGGACATCGCTGTATACCCCACAAATGTTTGTCCATTATGTACATCTAAACACCCGTCACGAAGGTGGAGATGACCTTTTTCAGGCCCACTTTCTCGAAGTTGACCTGCAGCTTGGTGCCGTCGGCGGCGAGGACCTGGCCGTAGCCGAATTTTTCATGGTGGACGCGTTGGCCGATCTTGAAGCCGGACTTGCCGGAGCTGGTGGCGATGAGTTCGGCCTTGCCATCGATGATGGGGCCGGTCTTTGAGCCTTTGCCGGCATTCTCCTTAAGCCGCCGCCAGCCAGGGGAGGTGTAGTTGGAGCGCTCGCCCAGATCCTCGATCGTGCCCTGGAAGCCCTGATCGGCGCCGGGCATCGTGGAATAGCCGGTTTCGCTGCTCGCCTCGACATTGTCATGCGGGAGTTCATCGACAAAGCGGGATGGCAGGACAGACTGCCAGCGCCCGAAGATCATGCGATTGGCGACGAAGCTGATCGAGCATTTTTCCCGTGCGCGGGTGATGCCGACATAGGCGAGGCGGCGCTCTTCCTCGAGGCCTTTCATGCCGCTCTCATCGAGCGAACGGCGCGACGGGAAGACTTCCTCTTCCCAGCCGGGCAGGAAGACCATAGGCCATTCAAGACCCTTGGCGGCGTGGAGGGTGAGGATCTGGACTTCGTTGCCGGAAGATTGCCCGCCGACATCCATGACGAGTTCGACGTGTTCGAGGAAGCCTGCGAGGCTGTCGAACTGACCGAGGGCGTGGATCAGTTCTTTGAGGTTATCGAGGCGCGTCTGAGACTGCGGGCTGCGGTCCTTCTGGAGCATGTCGGTATAGCCGCTCTCGTCCAGGATGACCTGCGCGAGTTCATGATGCGGCATGCCGTTATTGAGCCGGTCGCGCCAGAGATTGATCTGGTCGATGAATGTGGTGAGGCCGCGCTTGGCGGGGCCTTTGACCTCATCGGTCTGGAGCACCATCGGGGTGAGCGTGAAAAGCGAGCGGCCATCGGCGCGGGCAAATGTCTGCAGCTTCTGGATCGTGGTGGCACCCACGCCGCGCTTTGGCTGGTTCACGACACGCTCGAAGGCGAGGTCGTCATCTGGGCTGCGTACGAGGCGGAGATAGGCGAGGGCGTCGCGGATTTCGGCGCGCTCAAAGAAGCGCGGGCCGCCGATCACGCGGTAGGGGATGCCCAGCATGATGAGGCGTTCTTCGAAGAGGCGCATCTGCCATGAGGCGCGCACGAGGATGGCGCAGTCTTCATACTGGCCGCCCTTGTTGATGTAGCTTTCGATGTCGTCGCAGATAAGCCGCGCTTCGGCTTCGCCATCCCAGAGGCCGCGGACCTGGACTTTCTCTGCGTCCGGACTGGCCTGCTCGCCATCGCCGACGAAGAGCGTCTTGCCGAGGCGGCCTTTATTATAGTCGATGACGGAAGAGGCGGCGGCGAGGATGTGCTTGGTTGAGCGGTAATTGCGCTCCAGCCGGATGACCTTGGCGCCCGGAAAGTCCTTCTCGAAGCGCAGGATATTGTCGACCTCAGCGCCGCGCCAGCCATAGATGGACTGGTCGTCATCGCCGACGCAGCAGATATTGTTCGAACCGCGCGCGAGCAGGCGAAGCCAGAGATACTGGGCGACGTTCGTGTCCTGATACTCGTCTACCAGGATGTATTTGAAACGCTGGTGATAGTCCGCCAGCAGGTCCGGATTGTCCTGGAAGATGGTGATGTTGTGGATCAGCAGGTCGCCGAAATCGCAGGCGTTCAGAACCTTGAGGCGGTTCTGATAGGTCTCATAAAGCTGGATCGCCTTGCCGTCCGCGAACTGCCAGGCTTCGTCCTTCGGGACCTTGGCGGGCATCAACGCGCGGTTCTTCCAGCCATCAATGAGGCTTGAGAGGTGCCGCGGGGTCCAGCGCTTGGTGTCGATATTCTCTGCCTCGATCACCTGTTTGCAGAGGCGGATGACATCGTCGGTGTCGAGGATGGTGAAGCTGGATTTGAGACCTGCGAGCTCTGCGTGCCGGCGCAGGATCTGCGCGCTGATCGAGTGGAAGGTGCCGAGCCAGCGAAGGCCTTCGCCCGCATCGCCGATAAGCTTCAGCGCGCGCTCACGCATTTCGCGGGCCGCCTTGTTGGTGAAGGTTACCGTCAGCGTCTGGCTGGGCCATGCGAGTTTCGACGCGATGATGTGGGCCAGCCGGGTTGTCAGCACGCGCGTCTTGCCGGTGCCAGCACCCGCCAGAACCAGGAGCGGTCCCTCGGTCGTCTCGACGGCATCGCGCTGTTCGGGGTTGAGGCCGTCGAGATAATTGGCATTCGCGTCCGGTACAGGCGCGCGGGCGGCGGCCATCTCTGAAATCGAAGGGCGGCGATTCGGGGAAGAACTCATGGAGAACATATAGCAGGGATTGGCTCCAATGGCAGGGGCCGACTGTGGCCTGTGATGGGCGGCAGATGCGAAATAGGCGTGCCGTGTTCGAACCGGTGCCTGCGCGGCGCGTTAGGGCCTCATGGCGTCCGGACTCAAGAGAACCTTCAAGATCGCCGGGTGGGTGATCGGCATCGTGCTGCTCGCCTTCCTGCTCTTCCTGCTCGCGATGACGCAGCCGCGCTTTGGCACGCCTGTCGCGAACGCTTTGCTGGGTGCGTTCGGGCCGGATGGATCGCGGGTTGAGCGCGCGCATACGCGGTTTCCAGCGGTGCTGGTAATCGAGGGCGAAGGTCTGGAGGTGCCCGGCCGGGTGAGCGCTGAGCGGATTGAGGCGCAGGTCAACCTGTTTGGCTTCCTGCCGCTCGTCAGCTGGCTGTCCTATCTCGAGGCAGAGAATGGCTCTGTGCGGATCGAGGATAATGGCGAAAGCGATGGCGATGGGCCCGGGCTGAAATCTGCGCGTGCCATTGTCGACAAGGTGTCGCTGACGTCGGTGACCATGCAGGTGGTGCGACCGGATGAGACGCGTGAGGTCGAGATCGAGACGGCGCGCGGCTCGCTGCGGTCTGGTGCGTTCATGCTGGAGGCGCGTGGGGCGGGCGCACGGCTGAGCTTTGACGGGCGAACCTCCGAAGCGTTCAGTCAGCTGGATGGCGCGATGCGGCTGCGCGGGGAGAACTTTTCCGATGTGGCCGATCTGGCCGGTCTCGCAGCGCCCGATACACCGCCCTACGACATGCGCCTCACCGTCGATATCGGGCCGGACCGCTGGATGCTGAATGTCGACCCTGAAACGCGGATCGGTGACAGCGACCTCTATGGCGAGATCAATGTCATTCCGGGCGGAGAGGTGCCGGTGGTCAATGCTGACCTGACCTCGGCAGAGCTCGATGCCGACGATCTTGCACTGGTCTTTGGTATCCCGATTGGCGTCGGTGAGGGTGAGACAACGGGCAGGCGGGCAAAGGCTGCGCGCAGCGCCTATGAGCGCAGCGGCCGGTTTATCCCCGATGTTCGGATCGATTTTGCGAGGCTGAACGCCGTCGACGGGACAGTGCGCTATGTCGCTGAGACGGTGACGGACTCGCTGTTCGACATTCAGGGGCAGGAACTCGACTTCGAGATCGAAGACCGTCTGGTGCGGGCGACTCTGATCTATTTCGATTTCGAGCAGGGTGAGTTTCGCGGCTATGCGACCCTTGATGGTACGCAGTCTCCTGCCCACACAGATGCGCGCGGTAGGCTCTCCAATGTCGCCTTCAGCAATCTCTCGCTCTCGCCCTATCTGCGCGGCGGCGCGGATGGCGAGTTTCAGGTCACGACAGATGGCGACGGGTTCCGCGAAGCGGCTGCCACTCTGAATGGGACGGTCTCGATCTGGTCGACGGATGCGGACATCCTCGCGCTGGCGGCCGAAGGCGCGGCGCTCGACCTTGGTGAAGCGATCACGCTGCTGGGTGAGTCTGCGGACGACCGGACTTATGTCGATGCGCGCTGCGCGGCGGTTGTGGCAAATTTCGAGAATGGTGTGGGATCGCTGTCGCCAGCAGTGGTCGATACCAATGACAGCCTTGTCGTGGTGCGCGGCGATGTCGACCTCTCCAACGAAACACTGCGCCTCAGTGTGCGGTCAGAGGCAAAGGACGCCTCGCTCGGCACGCTGATCGGTGATGTTGCGATTGGCGGCACGCTGCGCGACCCGTCAATTGACCCGTTCAATGCCGAGACGGTGGCCCAGTTCGGGATTGCAGGCATTCTCGCATCTGTGAGCGGCGGGCTGGCGGCCCTGCCATTTATTGAGCCCGGCATGGCACAGGATGCTCCTTGCGGCGATCTGTTGGCGCGCGCGCAGAGCGCTTCGGCGGACGGGCAATAGGCCGCTAAAACTGACTTAACGCCTCATAAATTCCGGCACGGAAATTGCGGATGCCTTCTCCTTTGTGCTGACAGAATGGGGCAAGTCATGGCGAAACCAGAACGGATCGTATTCGAATACGGGTATGGGGCACGGATTGCCTCTGTATTCGTGGCACTCCTGATGTGGGCGCTCGTGCTCGCATCGCTTGCCGGTGCGGTCTTCCTGCTGGGCCAGTCACAACCAATCGCCGCGACGATCGCCTGCGCCATCGGCCTTGTCCTCGCGCCGCTGACCATCGGCCATCAGCATATGATGCGCCTGAAGCATAAGTGGCACCTGTCGCTTCGCCCCGGCCATGTCATGCTGGTGCTCCCAGCCCATCGCGCCGCCCATCACAAGACCGAAAGCTTCGAAGGCGAGATCAACTATCGCAGCATCAAGGGCATCTGCCATCGCCGCGAGACCCATAGCGTGTTCGGTCTGCGCATGACGGTGATGGCCTACTGGCTGGAGCTTCAGGATGGGCGGATGATGCTTCTTGGCGAGGATCGTAACCCGGGCAACCATGAGAATGGCCGCAAGACCGTGGTGGCGCGCGCCAGCGAAGCGGTGAGCCGCACATCAGGCCTGCCGCTGCGCCGGGCGGAGCCTGCCAATACGGACCGGCGCTTCTTCGGCCTGATCGGCAGCGGCGCCCCTTCCTGGACGCAGGACGCCTAATCTGGCTTGCGGAAGGCGATGGTCACTTCGCCGATGCGCAGGCCAAAGCGCGTGACATAGGCGCGGTTCAGCAGGACCCCGTCCTGCAGCAGATACATCCAGTCATCAAAGCCGACATTCCAGGTGCCATCACCAACCTTAAGATCGACCCGGTAGGTCCAGTTGAAGGCATTGCCGACGGCCTGGCCCTGCGCGGTGTCCGGCACATCATTCGCTGTGCCCCGATACATTCCGTTTCCGAGGATTTCGATGGTCCAGGTACGGGTGTCCTGTTCGCCGTCGCTATAGTCGAACTCCTCGACAAGGGTCAGCGTATTTCCCTCGACCGTGCCGGTAATGTCGACCTTGAACTGGCGCCGGATCTTGCCGAAGCGGTCCTCGAAAATGCCATAGGCGGTGGTCTCTCCCAGAAAGTAGTCTTCCAGCCTGAGCGTCTGTTCAGCGCTGGAGAAGTCTTCCAGTGAGTTCGAGACGCAGCCGGTGACAGCAACGCTGGCGGCAAGAAGGGCGGGGGCGAGACGAGCTTTGAGGCGCATGAGAGATATCCTTTTGCCATGTTTACGCAACCGTCCTCCGGCTAGATCAGGACGCGGGTGCTGACCGCCATCTGGCTTGACAGTTTCCCATAATACGGTCTGATAACCTTAACGATCATGCAGGCTATGGGTGGGGGGAGCACGCTATAGCCGGTCGCCGGGCCTGACTGTTCCGAGCGCATTTTCATTCCTGAAGAAAGGTAGAATCCAGAAACGACTTGACCATCGTCAAAATATGTAAGTATGTAATTACATGATTACTAATGATGATATGTCGGCGGTATTCCACGCGCTCTCTCATGAGAGCCGGCGCAAGATGCTGGATATCCTCAAGGCAAAGCCAGGCGCCTCTGTCGGGGAGTTGGCAAAGGCGTTCGATGTGAGCCGTATCGCCGTGATGAACCACCTCTCCGTGCTGGAGACAGCAGGTCTTGTCATCAGCGAGAAGCGTGGGCGCTCGCGTCATCTCTATCTGAATGCCGTCCCCATCCGGATGATCCAGGACCGGTGGCTGGACGCTTATAGCGAGCCGTTTGCAGGACGGGTCGCATCCATCAAGGCCATGGCCGAAGCGGCCGCAAAGGCGAGGGGGGAAACCAATGAGTGAGGCAGAAATAGCAGGCGCAGGGGCCGGAGAGGACCGTCAGGTCTACAAGGTGATGATCGATGCGCCGATCGAAGTGGTATGGAATACGCTGGTCAAGACTGATGAGGTCCTGCCTTTCTTTTTTGGCGCGGTCTGCGAGGCAGAGGACGGGGCGCTCAAGCCGGGTAACGGGATGCGCATGGTCACCCCGAACCGCAAATATGCGAGCGTCGTGGGCGAGGTATTGGAGTTCGCGCCGCCCCACCGCTATGCCCATACTTTCAAGTTCACCCAATGGGACGATGACTATTGCACGGTCACTTATGAGCTGAGGGAGACGCCCGAAGGCGTTGAGTTCTCGCTTGTCACGACAGGCGTGCCAGCAGGGACGAAGACAGCAAAGTCCATGCAGCAGGGTGGAGGCTTCATCACGCAGAATCTGAAATCGCTGGTCGAGACAGGAAAGCCAGGCTTCAGCGGCAAAATGGTGATGATGCTTGGGCCGGTCATGGGGGTCATGACGCCTGCAAAATGCCGGATCGAGAACTGGCCGCTAAAAAGCCAATAGGGAGGAGATAGAAATGGCAAAGACGCAGGAAGAGATGCTCGCGGCCCATATCGCAGGCATGGAAGCCAAGACCGGAAAACCGCTGGCCCACTGGGTCAAGGTCGTCCAGTCGAGCGGGCTCGAAAAGCATGGCGACCAGGTGAAGATGCTCAAGGAACAGCATGGCTTCGGTCACGGGCACGCCAATATGGTCTGTCAGGCCGCCAAGGGCCGGTTCGAGGCTGACGAAGGTGACATGCTCGCCGGCCAGTATGAAGGCAAGGAGGGCCTGCGGCCGATCTATGACGCGCTGGAAGCCTATGCTCGGTCGCTGGGACGTGATGTCGAGATATCGCCGAAGAAGACCTCTGTCGCATTTCGCCGCTCGAAGAACTTCGCCGTTATTACCCCGGCAACCAAGTCGCGGATTGACCTTGGCCTGAACCTCAAAGGCGAGGACGGTACCTTGCGCCTTGCCGAAGAGAAGCCCGGCAGCATGTGCACGCACAAGATGAAGCTGCAGGCCGTCGAAGAGGTCGATGACGAGGTGAAGGCCTGGATGAAAGCGGCTTATGAGCGAGCTTAGCGCGCTTTTGGGCGTACCTCATTCAACGAATTTGAGTAGTGAGAGAAGGCCCCCATCTTCTGTCCAGATGACAAGCTGAGCGAAAATATCCAAGCCGTCATCTTTGAACAAGAGTGTCGCGCGGACGATATACTCAAACTTGTCGCTGTGATGTGTCGTTTGGTCGACCAGCTCCACCTTGCTATCATCAGATCGATAGGCCTGAAGATGAAATTCGAGTTCAGACATAGCTTTTTGGTGGTTTAATCCGCTGGCCAAGGTGGCCTCGCGCGCGCTTGGCGTGAAACCTGGACCTCTTCTCCAGAAGAATTCGTCGCTTTCTCGTTCCACGAACGACTCCTCCACTCTCACGTTTCAACGTGTAGCAAATTTTACAACACTGGGGAGCGACCTCGCCCTTCGACAGGCTCAGGGTGAGGTCTTTGGGGGATGCGGCTTCAACGGTGACCTCATCCTGAGCCTGTCGAAGGATGAAGTGTCGGGGTGGGGTTAGCCGGTCTAATCAATTTTCGCCTGTGCCTTGTGGCGCGCGGCCTTGAAGTCCGGGGCGCGTTTTTCGGCGAAAGCGGCGACGGCTTCCTTATGCTCTGGCAGGGTGTAGCAGACCTCGAGGCTTTCATGCTCGCGCGCCTGAATGCGGGCCGTGTCGGTGTCGCAGCTATTGGCGCTGAGGAGCTGCTTGGTCATGCGCAGCATGGGCGATGGGTTGGCGGCCATCTGGCCGGCCAGTTCAAGCGCGTCGTCGAGCAAGGTTGCAGGTTCTGAGAGGCGGTCAGCGAGGCCGAGCTCGACGGCTTCGGCGCCTGATACGGGCCGGGCGGTGAGCAGGAGGTCATGTGCCTTGCCCCAGCCAACACGCTGGACGAGGAAATGCGAGCTGGCAAGTTCCGGCACGATGCCGACGCGCACGAAGACGAGACCGAACTTCGAGACGGTCGAGGCGACGATCATGTCGAAGGGCAGGATCTGCGTGACGCCGATACCGAAAGCAGGCCCGTTGACCGCAGCGATACAGGGCTTGGACGAGCGGATGAGGGAGATCCAGTCAATGCCGCCATCGCGCTTGTGGGCCGTGGTCTCTGAGGCGTCGATATTGTTCTGGAAGTAGGACATGTCGGCGCCTGCGCAGAAGCCGCGGCCTTCGCCGGTCATGACGATGGCGCCGATATCCTCATCCTCGTTCGCCGCAGTGATTGCCTGTCCCAGTTCGCGGCTCATATCCGGCGTCCAGGCATTCAGCTTCTCTGGCCGGTTCAGCGTGATGAGGCAGATATTGCCTCGCGTCTCAACCTTGATCTGTTCGTAGGACATGGCGGTTTCCCTGATCTGTTTTGACCAGGGTGGCGGGTCTGCCGCTGGGGCAGTCACGCGAATTTTTTATGGGTGGATCGTCATCGTGCTGGACCGGAAATTGAGGTGCGCTCGGAACGGCGGCGGGAGGCGGCGCGTTGCAAAGATGTACAAAACGAAAGAATTATCGATGTCACTTCTACAGATCATCTTGTCTGTCATCCTCCCGCCCGTCGCTGTCTTTCTGAAGGCAGGCGTCGGCGCACAGCTGCTAATCAATATCGTGCTGTGCTTTTTCTTCTGGCTGCCTGCCGTGATCCACGCCCTGTGGGTCAGCGCAAAGGGCGCACCAGAGCCGGTATAATCGGACAGGAATTGACGCATTAAAAAAGGGCGGACCTTTCAGAAGGTCCGCCCTTTCTGCATTCGGGGTGCTGGCGCGCCTAGTAGAGCGTTGCCATCGCCTTGGCGTCATAGTCGGCCAGCTCTTCGGTGCGGCCGTCCTTGACCTTGGTGGCCCATTCCGGGTCCTGCAGCAGGGCGCGGCCGACGGCGACGAGATCAAACTCACCCTTCTCAAGGCGCTCAACGACATCAGTGATCGGGCGGGTCTTGGAGCCTTCGCCGCGCATCGCGCCGGTGAACTCTGATGACAGGCCAACCGAGCCGACCGTGATGGTTGGAAGGCCGGTCAGCTTCTTCGCCCAGCCTGCGGTGTTGAGGCCGTTCTCGCCGTCGACTTCAGGGAATTCGGCTTCCCAGAAGCGGCGCTGGCTGGCGTGCAGGATATCGACGCCGGCATCGACGAAGACCTTGAGGAAGGCTTCGAACTCCTGCGGGGTCTCGGCGAGGCGGGCGGCATAGTCCTGCTGCTTCCACTGTGAGAAGCGCAGGATGATCGGCATGTCAGGGCCGACGGCCTTGCGGATTTCAGAGATGATCTCGCCGGCAAAGCGCGCGCGTTCCGGCAGGCCGCCACCATATTTGTCTTCGCGCTTGTTCATCACGTCCCAGAAGAACTGGTCAATGAGATAGCCATGCGCGCCGTGGATTTCGAGCGTGTCGAAGCCGAGGTCCTTCGCGCTTTTCGCGGCGTCGGCATAGGCGGCGACCATGTCGGCGACTTCCTCATCGGATGGCTCGTCGAAGATCTGCTTGCCCTTATGGGTGACGCCGGACGGGCTGTCGGATGGGGCGTCAGGATAGTGGCCCGTGCCCGACTTGCGCAGGAGGCCCTGGTGCCAGATTTGCGGGCCCATCTTGCCACCTTCGGCGTGCACAGCGTCGATGACTTTCTGCCAGCCAGAAAGGGCCGCGTCCGTGTGGAAGAGGGGATAGTTCGGATTGTCCGACGCACCCTTGCGGCGAACCAGCGTGCCTTCGGACAGGATGAGGCCGACATCGGCAGCTGCGCGGCGGGCATAATAGGCGGCGACATCATCGGTCGGCACACCGTCCGGGCTGAAGCCGCGGGTCATTGGCGCCATGACGATCCGGTTCGGAAGCTCCAGCGATTTCAGTTTGAAAGGTTCAAACAGCGGGGCGGCTGAGGACATGGCGAATTCTCCCAATGCAAAAGACTGGTCACGCAGATGGCGTATGGGCGGGAGAGGTTCAATGTTTTTCTTTGCACCAAAGTATTCAGGGCGCATTCACTTGATGGCTGCGAACAGTGGTGCCACTCTCAAAAGAACAAAGGGGGAGGTGACATGAAAACCGCATATCTACTGGTGGCTGTTGCAGGACTTGCTGCGTGCGCAACGCCTGGCATCGACTATTCGGCGCGGCTGGTCCCCCCGAACACGGCAGCAGTTGAGACACGCACGGTGGATGTCGGCCGCTTCAACGGGCCGGCCGGCAACTGGTATGCCGATGAGTTCGAGGCCATGCTGGCTAGCGCGACCTTTGACGGTGTGCCCTGGTTCAGCATTGCCAGATATAGCGACGGCTATGTCCCGGATGGTCAGCGGGCCGGCATCTATGAGGGCAGCATCAATATCGACGGCTATGAGGCCGAAGAATACTCGACCACTGAAACCGAATGCGTCGAATGGGATGGCCCGTTCGACTGTGAGCGCCGCGCCGAAGTCGAGAAGATCTGCCTGCGCGAGACGGTGGATGTGTCCGTGCGCCCGCGCCTGATGGAGTATGGCACTGGGCGCATGATCTATCAGGATACGTTTTTTGGTAGCTCTTCAGCAGAGAGCTGCGAGGAGGTCTATATTTCCGGGCGGCGCGGCCGCCGGGGCTATGGCGGCGGCTGGACCTATGGTCTGGCGGCAGGCATGCAGCCACCTCCGGGACTGGTGCGGGATGCGCTGGTGACGACGCTGGGTGATATCAGGAATGAGATTGCGCCGCGAAATGCGGTCATGCGGGCGGTGTTCGTGAAAGATGCGATGGACCCGGTCGTTGCGGCTGATCCGCGGTTTGAGGCGGCTGTCGATGCAGGGAACCGGTCACCGGATGCGTCCTGCGCAGTCTGGCAGGACTTGCATGCGCAGTACCCGTCGGCGCCTGCTGTGACGCACAATCTGGCGGCGTGTTACGAGTCTGCGGCGAATTTCGATGAGGCGCATGCGCTTTATGCAGAAGCTGCGCAGCAGGCCCGAGCCTCAGGCATGCCGGTGGACCGCCAGTATAATGAGTCGCTGTCGCGCCTGTCGGCCTATCGCAATGGGCTGCAGGTGCTCGACCGGTTGACGGACTATTCGCCTGTCATCAATTAGGCGGCGCCCATCAGGAAGCCGATCATGGTCGCCAGCAGAAAGCTGACCGAGACAACGCTGGTGGTGAGCAGGATGCGGGACATGGGCGTTCTGTTCCTTTCTGGAAGTTAACGACCAGAATTGAACGCCGATTTGGCCGCTACTGTTCCCGCTCCGCGCCGTCGAGACCTTTGCAAAGGCGGTCTGCCTCAGACTTCTGGGCGGCTTTCTCGGCTTTGGTGCGGCCGAACTTCACCCGGTTCTCAGCGGCTTTCTTCTCGGCTTCGACACGTTGTTTCTGCTTGCGCGCCTTGTTGAGATTGATCGGTGTCGTCATGGCGCCTTGCCTCCATTCGCGAGCCGCGCGTCGAGCCCGTCTCGGACGGCCGGCCACTCTTCTGCAAGGATAGAGAAGACGACGGTATTGCGCAGATAGCCGTCCGGCAGGATGCGGTTGTGGCGGAGAATCCCTTCCTGCGTCGCGCCAAGTTTCAGCACGGCGCGGCGCGAGCGCGTGTTGCGCTCATCGACATGGAAATAGACGCGGATCGCACCGGCCTCAAAAGCATTGCCGAGCAGAAGCCGCTTGCAGGCGGGATTGACGACGCCGCCCTGAAACTCCGGCCCATAGATCGTCATGCCGACCTCGACATTGCGCCAGTCTGCATTCGGGTTGAGGTAGGCCGTCATCCCGGCAAAACGGCGATCGGGCATGATGACCGCAAACGGCCTCAACGTGCCAGCTTCGGTGCGCTGGCGGATCGTCTTCGTCCAGGGCGTGATCCAGTCACCCGGCGGGTTGTAGAAAGGCCAGGTGGCGAGGCGTTCACCGGAGCGCTCTGCCATGTCGCGCAGCTGGCTCGCATGCACATCGAGATCGAACGGAACAAGCCGGACGAAGTCGTTGGAGAAGGGTGCCTGCGGCAGCTGCATCAGGCTAGTCCTGATGCTGGTCGCGCCACTGTTCCATTGCCAGTGAGATGGCAAAGGTTTCGCGATATTTCGGGCTGGACGCCGGGCGTGGCGCGCGGGCCGAAGTGAGGGCCATGATCTCTGCGAGCTTGTTATGGGCGGCGCCAGCCTGGCCTGCGCCAATATAGGCGTGCAGTTCAACCAAAGCCGAGGAGAGTGGGTCATTCGCGCGGATTACGAAGTAGGGCTCGTCCTCGGCCAGCTTGGAGAGGACGTCAAATTCGGACGGGTTGGCTTTGGAGCCGACAGGAGCTTTCGACATGGTCAGGCGGGCCTTCTTCGTGATTCGGATTGAGATCTAATCGAGCATATCCCATCGCGCGGGGCACGCCCAAGATGTCAGGCCGTGCTTACCAGTTTCAGCTTTTTGAGCATCACCCCGATATTGTTGTGGGTCACGATCCCCTGAACGCGTTCGCCGCCTTTCAGGCGTGTCCCGTCCTCGAGCAAGGACTTGTCGAGCACGGCAAGCACCGAGGTGTAGTTCTCATACCCGTCGACGATCTCGACAAGGCAGGCGCGGCGCGACAGCACCCGGCGCACGAACCCCTGGCAAGGCTTTTCGCGGACGCAAACGAGGTAGGCGGGCTCCTCTTTGCCCGGTGCGACAGTGCGCTTGCTGGAGCTCATGAAGAGGAGGTCTTCGCCAGTGTCAGGGAAGCCCTCACTGCAGAGGCTCACGCGGTTGAAATAGAAGCGCTGGCCTTCCTCGCTCAGATTGCTTGAGGCGTTGGCAACACGTTCAACAATGAATCCGAAGCGGCTATCTATGGACTTTTCCACGACGCCGATTTGCCACGCTCGCTGTTTTTTGCCGTCGCTGATGCCTTTGGCAAAGACGGTTGGCATTTTCTTGCGAGGCGGATTGAGGAAGGAGCTGAATCTGTCACTGGTGGCCGGGGACACAGCCTCTTCAGCATCAACGTCAAGCTGGGCGTCGGTTTTGCTGCTTACATTCAGGCTACGGCGTTTGCTGAGTGTCTTTTCCTGCAGGCGGATGATTTCGGCGCGTCGCCTTTCCTCCCACTGGTCCCAGTTGGCGAAGGTGCGCGTCCAGAGCCATCGGTGAAGCAGGGCTGCGAGCGCGATGAGCGCGAAGATGATCGCGCCCGCCAGCGCCATATCCTCAAATCTGACGCCATAGAGGGCGATGTCTTGAAGCGGCGCGTACGACCTTAGCCAGCCAAGTGCACTGGCCAGAATGGAGAAAAGCGAGAAGACCGCAAACTTCTGGTCAAGCAGGGACGCGTGAAGCTGCGGCGAGTCATGAATTTTCCGCTTTTCGTCGTAGTCTGCCTTCAGGGCCGCAATCCGTGCGGGGCGGGTCCGCTCCTGCCAGCGCCTGACATATATGGTGGCGACAAATCCGATCAAAATGACCAAGACTGCGCCGCTGAGATAGGCGGCAGCCGACGGGTCTGCCTCAACGAGACGGCCGATCCGCCCG
>DUBH01000081.1:44729-47239 GCA_012960415.1 Henriciella sp.
CCCAAAGTAAATTCAGGTCTCAGGCGAAAACGTGCCCGGCTTTTCGCGTTTCGGGGAGGTGGGATTTGCCTTGGCTAGTGGCCGCTGCCGAACGCGCCGGTGCGGACCGAATAATCAACGGCGACGGCATAGTCCGGGTCATCATCGCTATCGACCATGAGCTGGCCGGCACGCTTCAGGAGCTTGTGGCAATCGCGGGAGAGGTGGCGCAGACGGAGCGTCTTGCCGTGGGCTTCATACTTGGCGGCGAGGTCTTCGATCGCCTGAAGGGCCGACTGGTCCACCACGCGTGAGCGCATGAAGTCCACGATGACGACCTCCGGGTCGGTTTCCGGGTGGAAAAGCTCAGCAAAGCCTTCGGTCGAGCCGAAGAAGAGCGGGCCTTCGATTTCGTAGACATGAGCGCCGGGCGTGCGCACCGAGTCGCGCTCGATGATGCGGATGCGGCGGGCATTGTTCCAAGCATAGGCGAGCGCCGAGACGATCACGCCGACGACCACAGCGGTGGCCAGATCATAGAAAACGGTGACGGTCGTGACGAGCACGATGACGATAGCGTCCGTCAGCGGAATGCGTGTCATGATACGCAGGCTGTTCCAGGCAAACGTGCCGATCACGACCATGAACATGACGCCGACGAGTGCCGCCAGCGGGATCTGCTCAATCAGGGCGGAGCCGACAAGGATGAAGGCGAGCAGGAAGAGGGCCGCAGAAAGACCAGAGAGGCGCGTGCGACCGCCAGACTTCACGTTGATCATGGACTGGCCGATCATCGCGCAGCCGCCCATGCCGCCGAAGAAACCGGTGACGAGATTTGCTGCGCCCTGCGCGACACATTCCTGGCTGGCGCCGCCGCGCTTATTGGTCATTTCGCCCACAAGGTTCAGCGTCAGAAGGCTCTCGATCAGGCCGATCGCGGCGAGGATCACCGCATAGGGGAGGATGATCTCAAACGTCTCCCAGGTCAGGGGGACCATGGGAATGTGAAAGCTTGGCAGACCGCCTTCGACGGAAGCCAGGTCGCCGACACGGGGGACGTCGAGGCCGAAGACGATGACGACTGCGGCGACGATTGCGATGCCCGCGAGGGGGGCAGGGATAGCTTTGGTCAGCTTTGGCAGGCCCCAGATGATCGCCATGGTCAGCGCTACCAGCAGCAGCATCAGGATAAGCGGCCAGCCGCTCAGCCATTCGCCGCCCGACATGCCATGGCCGGAGGCTTCGGCGGTACCCGGCACCTGGAACTGGGTCATCTGAGCAAGGAAGATTACGATCGCGAGGCCGTTGACGAAGCCCAGCATCACGGGATGCGGCACAAGCCGGATGAACTTGCCGAGCTTGAAGATACCAGCCGCCAGCTGGAGGATCCCCATCAGCACGACCGTCGCGAACAGATACTCCACGCCGTGCTGGGCGACGAGTGAGACCATGACGACAGCGAGCGCGCCGGTTGCGCCCGAAATCATTCCGGGCCGCCCGCCAATGGCTGCGGTGATGAGGCCAACAATGAAGGCCGCATAAAGACCGACCAGAGGATCAACACCGGCGACGAACGCAAAGGCAACGGCCTCCGGCACAAGGGCGAGGGCCACCGTCAGACCAGCCAGAAGCTCGATCTTGATCCGGTTCGGCGTGAACTTGGCGAGGTTTTCCTGCGAAAAGTTCTGCGCGCCGAGGCGATCTGCGAAAGCAGCGAATGGGGATTTGCTTGTCACGGGCTGGCTCAGTCTGTTGGCGTTAAACGTCAGGCGTCCGTATGACGGTCTTTATATTGCGGCGCAACACGGGCCATGAAGAATTCGCTGAGCACTGCGGGCGCCAATTCACCCGCTTCGATATCAAACGCCGTCTACATCACATTCCGTTGCGGCCAATTCTTGATCGCCAGCTGAGGGCTGAAGACCGCAGTAGATTTCGATCGCATCTGGGTAGGACGAACCTGTCCAGCTAGCATAACCCAGCTTTGAGTTTCCCTCGCCCCCCGACGGCCTGTTCACCAGATAGACTTCGATCGCCTGCTTGCGGTCAGCTTGCCGCCGTGCCCCCTCCGCCGGTTTGGTCGGTATAATGCAGCGGCCTTCTTTCAGACTGCAGGACTTTACGAGGAAGCTATTGATTGCGTGTGGACCTGAGAGTGTGGCGGCATCCTTCTCGCCGATGTCGGGATAATACATCACCATTACATCGTGGTTGCCGATAGGCTGGCCTTCAAGCGTTACAGAAAGATCGACGAAGGGCATGCCGACATCAGCAACTGTCTCAGCACAGGCGCAGAGCGCCGCCAGCGAGAGCAGAAGGGCGCGGTTCCGCATCAAAGGCTCCTTGTTCCGGTCGAAAGGAAAGGCATTCCAGAAGAGATGTTTCTCTATCTGAAGTATAATTCCAGGCCGGGCGCAAGTTCTATCCAAAAACCTTTCGGGAATTCGGGCGGTTCGGTCGATGCGGGCAAACGAACGACCCGCCCAAATCTGTCAGGTCAGCTCGACGAGACGATGCCGCCGTCGCAGGGG
>DUBH01000081.1:47281-54190 GCA_012960415.1 Henriciella sp.
GCCGGCGCGTGAGGACAGGAACATGGCAAGGCCTGCAATATCCTGCGGGGTACCGACACGGCCTGACGGGTTACGCTCAGCCACCGAGTCCCAGTCGACACCTTCGGTCTTGCCGCCGAAGCCAACGCCGGTCGACAGCATCCAGGTCGGGAAGGGCCCCGGTGCGATGCCGTTTACGAGGATGTGCTCGGCCACATGCTGGGAGGCCATGAAGCGGGTGAGGTGGATGACGGCAGCCTTCGACGTGCCATAGGCATAGCCGCTGAAGGGCGAGGTATGCATGCCATCGATAGAGGCAATGTTGATAACGCGGGCCGGATCATCAGCGCTGGCGGACTTGCGCAGAAGAGGGATCAGCTTCTGGAAGAGGAAGAAGATGCCTTTGACGTTGACGTCCATCACTTTGTCCCAGCCGCTTTCCGGGAATTCTTCCAGTGTTGCGCCCCAGGCGACGCCTGCATTGTTGATCAGGACATCAACTTTGTCTTCGCGTTTGGCGATCTCGTCAGCGAGGTGCTGGATGCCGACCATCTGACCGACATCAGACGGGATGGCGTAGATCTCGCCGCCATACTGGTCTTTCAGGCGTTTGACCGTCTCCTCGCAGGCATCAGCCTTGCGCGAGGAAATGATCACCTTGGCGCCATTCGCGAGATAGCCCGCCGCAAGCATCTCGCCGATGCCGCGCGAGCCGCCGGTGATAACCAAGGTCTTGCCTTTCACCGAAAAAAGATTGCTGAAATCATTGCTCATGAGCTGTCCTCCGTTTTTAATTCGTTGGAGACGCTTGTGGCGGAGGGGCCCGTCCAGCGCAAGAGAAGCCAGGCTCTCAACGAAAAACGGCCCGGACGAGGTGTCCGGGCCGGTCTTGAGTTTGAAGTCATACGCGGCTGGATCAGCCCGGCGAGATCATCTTGGACGGGTCGACGATGGCGTCGAAGTCGTCTTCGGGGATGCCATCCTTGATGGCTTCTTCCTTGAGGGTGGTGCCGTTCTTGTGGGCGTTCTTGGCTATGGCCGCGGCGCGGTCATAGCCGTACTTTTCCTTGAGTGGGGTCACCAGCATCAGCGAGTTTTTGAAGCCGCGCTCAATATTGTCGAGGCGTGGTTCGATGCCGACGACGCAATTCTCAGTGAAGGAGACGGCTGCGTCTGCCAGAAGGCGGACCGACTGGAGGAAGTTGTAGGCCATCATCGGGTTGAAGACGTTGAGCTCAAAGTGGCCCTGGCTGCCTGCGAAGCCGATGGCGGCATTGTTGCCGTGAATGTGGGCGCAGACCTGGGTGAGGGCCTCGCACTGGGTCGGGTTGACCTTGCCCGGCATGATGGAGCTGCCCGGCTCATTTTCTGGCAGGGCGAGTTCGCCGAGGCCGGAGCGCGGGCCGGAGCCGAGGAAACGGATATCATTGGCGATCTTGAAGCAGGACATGGCGACCGTGTTGATCGCGCCATGCGTGAAGACCATGGCGTCATGGGCTGCCAGCGCTTCGAACTTGTTCGGCGCCGTGCGGAAATTGAGGCCGGTGATCTGCGCGATCTTGTCGGCGACCATCGTGTCAAAGCCCTTGGGGGAGGCGAGACCCGTGCCGACCGCGGTGCCGCCTTGGGCAAGCTCCATCAGCTTTGGCAGCGTCATCTCGATGCGCTCAATGCCATTGGCGAGCTGCTGGGCGTAGCCGGAGAATTCCTGGCCGAGCGTGACCGGGGTCGCGTCCTGGGTATGCGTGCGGCCGATCTTGATGATGTCTGCCCAAGCCTTCGCCTTGTCGTTCAGCGCATTGTGAAGCTGTTGCAGGGCCGGGATGAGGCGGTGGGTGACTTCCTCGGCGCAGGCAATGTGCATGGCGGTCGGGAAGGTGTCGTTCGACGACTGCGACATGTTGCAGTGATCGTTGGGGTGAACGGGCGACTTGGAGCCCATCTCGCCGCCAAGGATCTCGATCGCGCGGTTTGAGATGACTTCATTGGCGTTCATGTTGGACTGGGTACCAGAGCCGGTCTGCCAGACGACGAGCGGGAAGTGCTCATCAAGCTTGCCTTCGATGACTTCGTCGGCGGCCTGAACGATGGCCTTGCCCAGTTTCTCATCCAGCTTGCCGAGCGCCATATTGGTCTCAGCGGCAGCTTTCTTCACGATGCCGAGAGCGCGGACGATCGGAGCGGGCTGCTTTTCCCAGCCGATCTTGAAGTTACCGAGGCTGCGTTCTGCCTGCGCGCCCCAATACTTGTCACCCGGGACCTCGACAGGTCCCATCGTGTCGCTTTCGGTACGTGGTTTCGGCTGCTTGTCGCCAAAGATGCCCATCGGGTCGGCTCCTGTTCGTGTGTCAGTTGAATCTGTAAAGACCCGGGCGCTTTAGCATGGCGACGCGCAAGCGCAAAAGCGCGTTTGCGCGCGCGTGTCGCAGTGAGCGGGCTTGTCGCCCGGCCTGCTGCCCTATCTATGATCTTATGAGATGCGGAGGGGTATCCGATGGCTGAGACAGACATGCTGCTTGCAGGCAAGCCGCCGCACGCGCCGGATGGGCATCCGAGTGTGACGCAGGGCAAGGTGGGCTTGCTGCTGGTCAATCTCGGTACGCCTGATGGCACCGACTACAAGTCGATGCGGCGCTATCTTTCGGAGTTCCTGTCCGACAGACGGATCATCGAGGTAAGTCCGCTGATCTGGCAGCCTATCCTGCAGGGGCCGATCCTGACTTTCCGGCCAAAGAAGTCTGGCGAGGCGTACAAGAAGATCTGGACCGATGAGGGGTCTCCGCTGCTGGTTTATACCAAGCGGCAAGCCGAGAAGCTGAATGCGCGGATTGGAAGCGAGCGATTGGTTGTCGATTTCGCCATGACCTATGGCAATCCTTCGATCGCCTCAAAGATTGAAGCGCTGAAGGCGAAGGGCTGCGACCGGATCGCGATCATGGCGCTCTATCCGCAATATTCCGCCACGACGTCCGCGAGTGTCTATGACCGCAGCTTTGATGCGCTGAAAGAGATGCGCTGGCAGCCGGCCGTGCGAACTGCTTCGCCTTTCCATGACCACCCGGCTTATATCGAGGCGCTGGCGGCATCGATCTCAGAGCATATTTCAGGCCTAGATTTCGAGCCGGAACGGGTGCTGATGAGCTATCATGGGATCCCCAAAGCCTATTTCGAGAAGGGCGACCCGTATCATTGCCACTGTCACAAGACGACGCGGCTGGTGGCCGAGAAGCTTGGCTGGGCGGACGGGTTCGCAATGACGACGTTCCAGAGCCGCTTCGGCCCAACTGAATGGCTGCAGCCCTATACCGACAAGACGCTAGAAGCGCTGCCGGAGCAGGGCGTGAAGAAGGTTGTGGCCGTGTCGCCGGCCTTCATCTCAGACTGCCTCGAGACGCTCGAAGAGATTGCCATGGAAGGCCGCGACAGCTTCATGGAAGCAGGCGGGACACATTTCTCGGTGGCGCCGTGCCTCAATGATTCAGAGCGGGCGATCGACCTGCTTGAGACGCTGGCAGCGCGCGAACTTGCAGGCTGGGTCTAGCGCACAAAAAAGGGCGCGCCTTCCGACGCGCCCTTTGTTTGTTGGCTGAACCCGAAGCCTAAAAAGACTTGCGGATGCGTGCGCCGTAGAAGGTTGGCGTGCCAGCGATGAAGGTCGGGATACCGAAGCCGTCGCCGGTATTGCCTGCATCGATGATATAGTCTTCGCCGGTGAGGTTATTGACGTAAGCCTCAACGCCGAAGCCGTTCTCAAGGTCGAGCTGGACGTTGAGGTTTACCAGACCATAGGCCTCCTGGCTGATCAGCTCACGCTCTGTGTTGTCGAAATAGACTTGCGACTGCCAGGTATAGCTCGGCACGAGGCTGAGCCTGCCAAAGCCTGCATCCATCAGGAAGATACGGGCCGCGAGGCTGGCCTTGTGGTCCGGCGAGAGACGCAGCTTGTTGCCGCCGAACGGGGCCCCCGGCTCGTCGTCGAAGCGGGCATGATTGTAGCCATAGCTCGCAATGATGTTGAGCGCGTCGGAGAGATACCAGTTGGCCTGCGCCTCGAAACCTTCGGCCGTCGCGTCGCCTGCATTAATTGGCTCGATCAGGCCCTGGGCGTTGATCTGCGTCGACTGGAAGTTGTTGTATTCATAATAGAAGGCGGAGGCTTCGAGGCTGAGATCGCCGCCGAGAAGCGAGCTTTTTGCGCCGATTTCATAGGCGTCGACGATCTCTGCATCAAGGATGGCAAAGCCTGCTGCTGGTGCAGATGCCGAGGCCGTGATGACCTCCGGGCGGCGGCCACGGGCATAGTTGGCGAAGAGATTGACCGTGTCGGTCAGTTCGAATTTCGCCGCGGCGCGCCAGGTGAGGTCATCAAAGGTTTCGCTGCGGGCGATGCGGCCACCCGATGGCTGAACAAAAAGACCGGCGCCAGTAAGAGCGCTTGGGCCGTTCAGCAACTCGACGAGAAGGCCGCTTTCCTTGTCTTCGGTGGTGTAGCGAAGGCCGCCTGTGAGCTGCAGGCGGTCGGTCACATCGACCGTTGCGTCTGCGAAGACTTCGAAGGCCTGCGTCTCGCCATCATTGACGAAGCGCTCATTGTGGATCGGCTTCAGGGGCACAAGGACTGTGCCGCCTGACTGCTGGAAGACAGTCAGATTTATGCCTGGAAAGGCACTCGCCGGCGGTGCGTTGGGGGGCGTCAGGAAGCCGCCGAGCAGGGCCTGTACGGCGCGCTCGTCAAAAGTGAGTGGGACGTTCTGCTTGCCGCTTTCGTCGAAATAGCTTGCGCCAATGAAGCCGCGGACCCGGCCGCCAGCATCATAGTTCGCCCGGAATTCCTGGCTGAGCTGTTCGCCTGAGGCGTCTTCCCCGAAGATCAGAAGTTCAAGCCCGAAGCCGTCCGGGTCGAACACTTCGAGACTGTCGAATTCGCGGTAGCCGGTGATCGAGGAGAGCGAGATCGTGTCATTGATCTGCCAGTCGCCGAGCAGCGTGACGCTGGTGACCTCGCGCTCAAGACCGAGCGGTTTTCCACCGAGGAAGTCGCCGAACGTGTTGAGGTTGGCCGGGTCCCATGGCGCGGCTGAGCCGTTTGGTTCAGGCAGGAAAGCCATGGACTTGAAGCTGGTGCCCGATGGGCTGTCTTCCTGATAATTGGCAATGAGGTCAAAGCGGAGATCAGCGGTCGGCGTGAAGGCGAGCGATACGCGCACAGCTGACATGTCCTGGCTGTTGAAGTCCTCCTCGTCCGGATTGACGCTTTCGACATAGCCATCGCGCTCACGAAGGCGGCCTGCGATGCGGAAGGCAAGCGTGTCCTCGATGATCGGGCCGGTGACGTGGCCGTCGAGATAGACCTCGTCATAATTGCCGATACCGGCAGTTGCCTGACCCGAGAACTCGAATTCAGGCTTGGCCTGAATGACGTTCACGCCGCCGATGAGCGCGCCGCGTCCGAACAGGGTCGGCTGCGGGCCCTTGGCGACCTCGACGCGTTCAAGATCGAAGAGTTCAACGACGGAGCCGCGCGAGCGGGAGATGGAGACACCATCCTGAAAGATCGCGATACGCGGCTCGATGTTTGATTCCCCGCTATCAGAGGTGATGCCGCGGATCACAAAACCCGGATTGTTCGGGCTCTGCTCCTGAACCTCGAAGCCCGGCACGAAGCGCGCGACATCGGAGAACTCGTCCAGGCCAAGATCGTCGAGAAGTTCGCTGTCGACAGCGGACACAGCGACCGGAACATCACGCAGGTTTTCGGCGCGCTTCTGAACGGTGACGGTGACTGTGGTCTGGCGAAGCTCATCTTCGCTCGTGTCCTGCGCCAGGGCAGGGGCGGCGAAAGACGCAGCGAGGGCAAGTGTCGTTGTCGTGAGGAGGAAGTTTTTCATGGGAGGCTCCGCAATGCAGTTATCTGCTGGCGTGCCTCCTATTGGTGCATTGCAACAACCGTGCGACGGTTTCGGTGAATACGCGCTGGAAGCAATGACTGTTGCTTAAAGGTCGCTTTTATCCGCCGCCTCAGATCGCGCGCGCGATGGCTTTTGCATCTAGTCTCGGTTTGCAGACGGTCCGGTTGCGTCCGGCTTTCTTGGCCTCGTAGAGCGCGCGATCAGCCTCACTCAGGGCCTGATGCAGCGACGAGGATCCGGTAAAGGCGGTGACGCCGAAGCTTGCGGATATAGACAGGCCGGGAGCCAGATCATCGAAGGCAGCTTTTTCGATGACACCGCGCAGCCTCTCGGTGACTGCATAGGCCTGCTCGATCGTGACGGAGGTCAGCAGGATCGCGAACTCCTCACCGCCCCACCGGGCCAGGGCATCTACCGGCTTGCGAAGGACGCCGCCAGCAAGACCCGCAACCGTTTTCAGGACTTCATCGCCCGCCGCATGGCCAAAATTATCATTGATAGATTTGAACCAGTCGAGATCAAAGAGGATGATCGCGGCTTCATCGCCTGACCGGTCCATCCGCGCGCGTTCAGTTTCCACCACCCGCTCAAATGTCCGGCGGTTCATCACGCCAGTCAGCGTGTCAGTCGCGGCGAGTTCGCGTAGTTTTTCCTGATGCGCGGCAATATCGACCTCGCGCCAGTAATGAATGATGCCTGCCGGAATCGCGATCGCGCATGAGATGAAGATGGCAGTTGCTATAAAAAGCGCGCCATTATGATGAAGGCCCAGTGCGACCGTTACCGAGGCGCTTATCGTCGCGAGTGAAATGGCCGTACCGCTCACCAGAATGGGCAGTCGGGTCGGTTTTTGCTCAACGAAGTTCGACAGAAGAGAAACAAATCTACGCATGCGGGGCTTGTTGCAGATTAAGGATGACGTTGTGTCTCCCAATTCTGTAAAATTTTGTATATCAACTACAAAATAAATATGGCGCTGATCGACGCCCTGCATGGCTGGCGCAATGGGCAGTAGCGCTCT
>DUBH01000082.1:0-1049 GCA_012960415.1 Henriciella sp.
TTGGAAGGTCAGGCTTTACCAATTTTAATATTGCAGTATAAGCTTCCAAAAATTTAGGCTCTGGAAGCCCTTTGTTTTTGGGAAGCTGCTCTATAAACATTTTGGTCAGCTCTTTTATCTTCTGATTGCGAGAAAAAAAGAACTCGCCGGTTCTATTTCTAAGTTCATCATCTAAAGTTATTGGCCTTCCGTAATTATCTATATTGCCAGCAGAGTAATGCTCCATCGCTTGGACATACCATTCGCGAATAGCGCCCTGTATTATAACATCGCCTATGTATGTCATAAATAATTCAACAACAAAGTCTGGTTCTGGATTAAAGCCAAGCGCCCTTTGAAAGTGTGTATCTTCTGGAAGACCAGATTTTTTAAGTGCCTCTGGAAGCTCCTTCATTGAGCCCTCGTCTCCTAAATATGACTTAACTAAACCGTCATATGTAGTTAGCTTTTCCAATACAACATATGCTGGCTCATACTCCGGTTTATCTTCATTTTTAACTCTTGCCATAGGTAAAGCTGGAGTCTTTAATCCTTTATATTTTTCTGGAACTTTTAGCGTTCCAATATCAAAAACCCGAATGTTATATTTAGAAGGATCTTTTTCGTTGTCTATAATATCTTTTGCCTGTTCGTATTTCGCAAGATCATTTTGAGTGCTATTATCAAATATTTTTAAAATTTTATTATCTTGTAATTCCCAGGCATCCCCAATTTGTCCAGATCCTATAAACTTAACTACATCAAATGTAGATAAGATATCGTTGTTTTCTTGCACAAAATCTTTTAACCATCCTGGATTTCTTTTGCTTAATATTAATCCGATATAGATTCCCCTAATAAGCCATTCGTCTGGTGGTCTAAACGATTCTTCTTCGCCCTCTTTTATCAAAAGTCTATTATAATTATAATCACAAATTGCCTGCCTCATAGCATCATAACAATTTATATTGCACTCTTTAATCAAATCATCAACAGACTTGAAATAATTATGGCTAGACTGCAATGCAGTATAAACTTTATTATAATCAGCTAAATTCATTTTATTAATA
>DUBH01000082.1:1172-52971 GCA_012960415.1 Henriciella sp.
CACTACTAGCCTGATTATCCGCCGTTGATTGCATTTCTCCAGTTATATAAGAAATAATATCTCCAGAAGATACACTTACATGCTCTGCTGAAAAACGAGTATTGTCATCAACATTTAAAGAAAAGTTATTACATCCGATTAAAACAATATTGCCGTCTACGAGTTCATCTTTTTGTATTCCCTGGCAAAGAATATTCGCAATCCCATCGCCAGCCTTAACAGTTACATAAATTTCCATTTTATTTTCTCCATTTAAAATAAATTAATTAGCCAGTTAACAAAACTTGCCATAGTCCATAATACTAAAATTGCGATAGAAGATCGGAAAGTTTGCACAAAAATCTCCCAATTATGTGCAAAAGATTCGGCTGCTTCAATCTTTCTTAATTCTGGTGTTTTTAATATTTTATTTTCCATATTTGTCTTCTATTATACTATCTGTAATAAAAAATATCTTTAATATATTTTATGGTACACTCTACAGGACTCGAACCTGTGACCTACAGATTAGGAATCTGTTGCTCTATCCTGCTGAGCTACGGGGTCGCGCGAGTTTTGGCGATAACGCGTTTTTGGATGGGTTAGAAGGGGTGGCGATGCGGAAGGGACTGGCGGCAGGGGCGTTTGCCCTCATCATGGTCACGGCCTGCGGCAAGGCAGGCCCACTATCTGAGATGGAGCCGGGAGAGCATGGCCGCGTGGTGCGGATTATCGACGGCGATGCGCTCGTCCTCGATACCGGCCAGAGCGTGCGCCTTGTCGGCCTTGAGGCGCCCGCGATGAATTGGCGCGATGATGACCCGGACCCCTTCGCAGAGGACGCCTCCCGCATGCTCGAAGACATGGTTATGGGGCGCGAGGTCCGCCTCTACTATCCGGGGCTGACGCGAGACCGCTATGACCGCGCGCTCGCGCATGTCGAAACGGCCGATGCCAAAGGACCGGACTTCTGGGTGAATGAGGAAATGCTGCGCCGGGGCGGCGCGCGCCTTCGCATCTATCCAGATACCTCCGCGGGCAGCGAAGCGCTGGTGAAGGCTGAAACGGCGGCGCGCAGCGAGCGGGCCGGTTTGTGGGAAGACGCTGCTTACCTGCCTGTAAAGGCGAGCGCGATAGACCGCGACACGCGCGGCTTTCTCATCGTTCTAGCAGAGCTCGGCGGCGAGGCTCCAATCCCCGCAGGGACCTATGGCGACCGCCCGGCCTGTGCCCGCTCAACAACTGACCGCATGCTGATCATCGACATTGCAAGGGGCGCTGAACGCCTTTGCGATCTCCCAGCTGGAACAGTGGGGGAGTTTCGGGGCTGGGTGTCGGGTGGACGCCTAGATCTCGTCCACCCGCTCCATTTCGAAAACCAGTCTTCGAAAGACTAGCCAGCGATATACTGCGCGCCGTTCACCGTCATGGTGGCGCCGGTGATGAAGGCGGCTTCATCCTTGGAGAGGTAGGAGCACATGGATGCGATCTCCTCAGCCTTGCCGAGACGGCCAACCGGGATGGTGCCGATGATGCTCTCCAGCACCTTCTCCGGCACAGCGCGGACCATGTCCGTGTCGATATAGCCAGGCGCGACAACATTCACGGTAATGCCCTTCTTGGCGCCTTCTTGCGCCAGCGCCTTGGTAAAGCCGATCAGGCCGGCCTTGGCAGCTGAATAGTTCGCCTGACCGAACTGACCCTTCTGGCCGTTGATCGACGAGATGTTGATGATGCGGCCCCAATTGCGCTCGCGCATGCCGTCCCAGACCTGACGGGTCACGTTGAAAGCGGAGGTCAGGTCGACGCTGATGACCTCATTCCACTGCTCAAGCGTCATCTTGTGGAATGGCGCGTCGCGCGTGATGCCCGCATTGTTGACGACGACATCGACAGGTCCAAGTTCGCTCTCGATCTGCTTGAGGCCTTCTTGCGTGCTCTCAAAGCTTGCGACGTCGAACTTGTAGCATTTGATGCCGAGGTCTGCCTCGCATTGGCGGGCAGCTTCCTCATTGCTAGCAAAGTTTGCTGCGACTGCGAAGCCGTCGGCTTTCAGCCGCTCGCTGATCGCGCGTCCAATCCCTCGTGTGCCACCGGTTACCAGTGCGACTTTTGCCATATCTCTCCTCCAGGCGTGTTGCGCAGCAAAAAATTTTGTTGCGTCTGCTCAACTTGTTGTAAGCTGGGCCCTGTATAAGCCGGACGTATGATTTTGAAAGTCTCGCTATTTCATGCCATTCTAGGCTGAAATTACGATAAGAATCGCTCCCAAGGGCGAATTGAAGGGCATGAAATGACCAAGGCAAACGGGACTGGTGAAACAGTCATCATTAAGAAGTACGCCAACCGGCGTCTCTATGACACATCAACTTCATCCTATGTAACGCTCGACCACCTCGCAGATCTTGTGCGGCGCGAAGTAGACTTTGAAGTTCGCGACGCAAAATCGGGTGAGGATCTCACGCGTTCGGTCCTGACCCAGATCATTTTCGAGAAAGAGAACAAGGGCGACGGCGCCCTGCCACTCTCCTTCCTGCGACAGCTGATCGGCTTTTATGGAGGCGGTGCACAAAACATGCTGCCAGCCTGGCTGGACATGAGCATGAACAGCTTTGCCGAAAGCCAGGAACGCTGGAAAAAGGCGATGGGCGGTACCCATCCGATGGCTTTCTTCGAGACACAGACCCGCCGCAACATGGATATGTTCGAGCAGGCGATGAAGATGTTTGCCGTGCCGGGCGCTGCGGGCGCATCGGCTGCACCGCGTCAGGGCGAGGCTGAGAAGGCTCCAAGGTCGAGCGCAGGCAAGCAGGAATCATCCGGGGCCCGCGACGATGCAATGTCCGCGCTCAAGGCGCAGATGGAGCTTATGCAGAAACAGCTCGATTCACTGTCGTCCAAGTCCTGAGGCAGGTCCGTTTTAGGGGTGCGGGCTTAGCCGGCGCTTTCATCCAGCGCTTTCGCTGCATAGACATGCCCAAAATCACGCGCCTGAACGATCAGGGCGCAATCGCTTTCGCATGTATAGGCGTAGGTGACGCTTCCGCCTGACCAGAGGCCGAGCGAGCGTGCTTCGATCACCGGATTGACCATGTTGCCGCTGCGCGCTTGATCGCGCGAATATTCGACCAGCTGGACCTGCGCAGGCGAGGGAACAGCGCCCGTCAGCGTAAACCTGTTCCCAGAGATCGCCCTGATTTCAATCTCGTACGGCGTGTTGACCGACCGCTGGCTGTCAATGTTGGCCTCAACCGTGGCTTTGCGTGTCGCCGGGCATTCTTTCTCGCCATTATAGACCGATTGCGGGGTATAGGGGCCGCGCAGACCAAAGCGCTCTGCATAGGCGGTCTGACGCGCCGCGGCGGTTGGAAGCGCCAGCGGGTCAGGCTCTCCGAGATAGTCCCAATAATCCACCGCCCAGGTCAGGATGAGAACGTCGTCGCCACGCTCGCTCTCGATCTCGCGAAGCGTGTCATAGGCTTGCGGACAGACCTTGCAGTTGTGCGAGGCGAACAGCTCCACCAGCACCGGTGTCTCTGCAGATGCAGCACCAGTGCTGCAGCTGAAGATCAGGGCCGGAACGGCGAGAATCTTTTGGATCAGTTTCATGGAAAGCGCACTTACCGCCAGACGGGATGAAATTGAATTCACTAAGGCGTGAAATGAAGGTGCCGCCCTTCTTCCAAAGAGCGGCACCTTGTTTTTAAGCGATTTCTACACGCGCTTATGCGGCTTCGCGGGCGAGGTTTCGCAGAACGTAATGCAGGATGCCGCCATTGCGGTAGTAGTCGAGCTCGTTCTCGGTATCGATGCGCACCAGCGTGGAGACGGTCTGGGTGGAGCCGTCTGCCTTCTTGATGGTGACGTCGATGTCCTGACGCGGGCTGATGTCGCTGATGCCGGAAATGCTGACTTCCTCAGAGCCATCAAGGCCCAGTGACTGCCAGGACTGACCGTCCTTGAACTGCAGTGGAAGCACGCCCATGCCGATGAGGTTGGAGCGGTGAATACGCTCGAAGCTCTCCGCGACAACAGCCTGAACGCCGAGAAGGATCGTGCCTTTGGCCGCCCAGTCACGCGAAGAGCCAGTGCCGTATTCCTTGCCAGCGAAAACCACCAGCTGCTTACCGTCCTTCTGGTACTTCATGGCCGCATCATAGATGGCCATCTGCTCGCCAGATGGGTGATGGATGGTCACGCCGCCTTCGACACCCGGCACCATCTGGTTCTTGATGCGGATATTGGCGAAGGTGCCGCGCATCATGACTTCGTGGTTACCACGGCGTGAGCCATAGGAGTTGAAGTCCATGACCTCGACACCGTGTTCCTGCAGGTAACGGCCGGCCGGGCTGGACGGCTTGATCGCGCCAGCAGGCGAAATGTGGTCGGTCGTGATGGAGTCGGCGAAGAGACCGAGGATGCGGGCATCCTTGACGTCCTCTGCCTTGTCGAGATCGACGGTCATGCCCTCGAAGTATGGCGGGTTCTGCACATAGGTCGATTCCGGCCAGGAATAGGTCTTCGAGCCGGTGACAGAGATGTTCTGCCAGTGCTCGTCACCCTCAAAGACGTTGCCATAGCGCTCAGAGAACATTTCCGGGGTCACAGACTCGCGCATGACTTCGGCGATCTCTTTCGACGATGGCCAGATGTCCTTCAGGTAGACATCATTGCCGTCCTTGTCCTTGCCGAGCGGATCCTTGGTCAGATTGACGTGCAGGGAGCCAGCGATGGCATAGGCGACGACCAGTGGCGGCGATGCAAGATAGTTTGCGCGCACGTCCTGGCTGATTCGACCTTCAAAGTTACGGTTGCCCGAGAGGACAGAGCCGACAACGAGGTCATTTTCGTTCACAGCCTTGGAGATGGCTGGCGGCAGCGGACCGGAGTTACCGATACACGTCGTGCAGCCATAGCCGACAAGGTTGAAGCCCATTGCATCCAGATCATCCTGCAGGCCTGCGCGAGCAAGATAGTCGGTCACGACCTTGGAGCCCGGTGCGAGCGAGGTCTTCACCCACGGCTTGCGGGTCAAGCCCTTCTCGAGCGCGTTGCGGGCCAGAAGGCCAGCCGCCAGCATGACGGATGGGTTGGAGGTGTTCGTACAGGACGTGATAGCCGCGATAACGACGGAGCCATCATGGATGTGATAATCGGTGCCTTCGACCGAATGCATCGACACACCATAGGCTTCCGGGTCGGTATAGACGTTGGTTGCGCCCTCATCGAGGAAACGTGCTTCGCCCTTGGAGTCCGGCGTCGTGTCCGGGTCCTTTGCGCCGCCGCGAATTTCGTTCAGCGCATTACGGAACGCACCATCAGCTTCAGTCAGCAGGACGCGGTCCTGCGGGCGCTTTGGACCGGCCAGCGATGGAACGACGCTGCCAAGATCAAGCTCGAGCGTGGAAGTGTAGACCGGGTCGGCCTGTTCCGGACGCCAGTAACCCTGCGCCTTCGCATAGGCTTCGACCAGTTTCACGCGCTCTGGGTCGCGGCCGGTGTCGGAAAGGTACTGGATGGTCTCTTCGTCGACCGGGAAGAAGCCACAGGTTGCGCCATATTCAGGCGCCATGTTGGAGATGGTGGCTTCGTCTTCGAGGGTTAGGTTCGCAAGGCCCGGGCCGTAGAACTCAACGAACTTGCCGACGACGCCGTGCTTGCGCAGCATCTGGGTGACGGTCAGAACGAGGTCGGTCGCGGTTGCGCCCTCTGCGAGCTTGCCGGTCAGTTTGAAGCCGACAACTTCCGGGATCAGCATGGACACCGGCTGGCCGAGCATGGCCGCTTCAGCTTCGATGCCGCCAACGCCCCAGCCGAGAACGGCGAGGCCGTTGATCATGGTGGTGTGGGAGTCGGTACCGACGCAGGTGTCGAAATAGGCAACGGTCTCGCCGTCTTCTTCCTTGGTCCAGACGGTCTGGCCAAGATATTCGAGGTTCACTTGGTGACAGATGCCGGTGCCTGGCGGGACAACGCGGAAATTGCGGAATGCCTTGGAGCCCCAGCGCAGGAACTCATAACGCTCCAAATTGCGCTCATACTCGACTTTCACGTTCTTCTCGAAGCTCTCAGGGCCGCCGAAAAAGTCGACCATGACCGAGTGGTCGATGACGAGGTCGACGGGAACGAGCGGGTTGATGGCTTCGGCATCGGCGCCGAGCTTTTCGGCCGCGTCACGCATGGCAGCAAGGTCAACAACAGC
Source organism: Henriciella sp. (assembly GCA_012960415.1). GTDB lineage: Bacteria > Pseudomonadota > Alphaproteobacteria > Caulobacterales > Hyphomonadaceae > Henriciella. The sequence continues at coordinate 7,354 of DUBH01000082.1, forward strand.
TGGAACGCCGGTGAAGTCCTGCATCAGGACGCGCGCCGGGCGGTAGGCGATCTCGTGGCTCATGTCGCCTTTGGTCTCGAGCCATTCTTTGAAGGCCAGGATGTCGGCTTTGGTGACCGTCTTGCCATCTTCATTGCGCAGCATGTTTTCCAGCAGCACCTTGAGCGAGGCAGGCAGGCGTGACACATCGCCCAGACCGTTTTCGCCAGCGGCGGAAAGCGAGTAGTAGACGTATGACTTGCCGTCGATATCGAGTGTGCGGCGTGAATTGAAACTGTCGAGGGATGGCATCGTGGGAGTGACCTCTTCTTGCATGTGTCCGGTGGGCGCGCGCCGGTGCGCTGCGCTGGTTTGCCTGTCTCATATAGTCGATGTGCGGCATACGCAATTGCGCGGGGATGAGACTTCTTGCCAGAAAACGCACACATGACGCCTGAGTTTCTGATCAGGGCGGCAGGCCTCGGCGCAATCCGGGGCGAACGCGTGCTGTTCTCCGACCTTTCCCTTGAGGTGAAAGTCGGTGAGGCGCTTGTGCTGCGCGGGGCAAATGGCGCCGGGAAATCGACGCTTCTTCGCATGCTGGGCGGCCTGTCGCGTCCGGACAGCGGGACGGTGGAGCGCCCGGTCCGGCACCACTGGATCGGCCATCGCAATGGGCTGAAGCCGCATGAAACGCCGCGCGCGCACCTGACGCATTGGGGGCGGGTCTGGGGCAGCAGTGCTGAAATGAAAGAGATCGCAGGCCAGATGGGAATTGAGCGGCCCTTCGATGTCGCAGGCCGTCTGCTTTCAGCGGGCCAGAAGCGCCGCACCGCCATTGCGCGCCTCTTGCTGGCGGATCGCCCGCTCTGGCTGCTGGATGAGCCATTCTCTGCACTGGACACCCAAGGCAAGGCGCTCGTCACCGGTCTCATCGACCAGCACAGGGCGTCTGGCGGCGCGGTGATCGCAGCGCTTCATGGCGAAGCGCCCTTCGAGGCGAGTGGTGAGGTGCAGCTATGAAGACCCCCTCTCCCCTTCGTGCCGCTTTCCGTCAGGCGCTTGGTGAGGCCTGGGCAGGCGGCGCAGGTGTGTTGCTCCCGATCGGCTTCTTTGCAGGCGCGGCAATGCTGGTGCCGTTTACGGTGGGCAGTGAGGCCAGCCAGCTTTCCTCCATCGGCACGGGCATCCTCTGGGTCGCGCTTGCGCTTGCCTCCCTCGTTTCCATGGAGCGGGTCTTTCAGGCGGACCTTGAAGACGGCGTGCTGGAGCTCTGGGCGCAGGAGGAGACGCCGCTCTTTCTCGTCGCCGCAGCAAAAATTATCGCGCACTGGCTGGTATCCGGCTTGCCGCTTGTCCTGCTGACGCCGCCCATAGGCATCGCGCTTCAGGTCGACCCGGGCGCGCTTGTGCCTGCCATGCTGGCCTATGGCCTTGGCGGTCTGGCCTTCTTCCTATGGGGCGGCGTTGCGGGGGCCCTGGCGGCAAGCGTGGCGCGCGGCGGGCTTCTCATATCTCTGCTCGCGCTGCCGCTCTTTGTGCCGACCGCGATCTTCGGGGCCCTTGCGACACTCGAAGGGCCTGGCGGGCCGAGCCTGCTTTTCCTCGCCGCCACGACGCTGTTTGCGCTCTCGATTGCACCTTTCGCCGCATCTGCGGCGCTGCGCTTGGCGGTCGATTGAGAGACCTTTATCAGGAGAAGCCATGATCAGGGCTTTTGCCAATCCGCATCGTTTCATGGCGCTTTCGCGCTGGCTCGCGCCTGCCTGTCTGGGCGTCGGCGCGCTGCTGATGGTGTGGAGCGTCTGGCAAGGCCTCTGGGTCGTGCCACACGATGACTATCAGGGCGGCGACATCATGCGCGCCATGTTCGTCCATGTCCCGTCTGCCTGGCTCGCCATGGCAAGCTATATGGGCCTCGCCGCGACCGGCCTCATCTGGTTCGTCTGGCGCCATGAGCTTGCTGACATGGCGGCCAAATCCATCGCGCCGCTTGGCGCGGCCTATACGGCGATGTGCCTTGCGACCGGTTCTATCTGGGGCAAGCCGACCTGGGGCACCTGGTGGCTCTGGGATGATGCCCGCATGATGTCGGTGCTGGTCATGTTCTTCCTGTTCCTTGGGTACATGGCGCTGCGTGCGGCCATGGAGACGCGCCAGAAGGCAGCGCGCGCTGGCGCCATCCTCGCCATGGTCGGCGCCGTCAATGTGCCGCTCATCAAATTCTCGGTCGATATCTGGTCGTCCATCCATCAGGATGCGAGCGTGCTGCGCCTCGACGGACCGGCCATGCCGCCTGTCTATCTGACGCCGCTCCTGATTGGCGGACTGGCGCACATGATCTTCTTTGCGGGCCTCACCATGATGCTGATGCGCGCTGAGGTCTGGGGGCGCCGCGGCGACGTTCTCATCGCGCGCAAGCTGTCGGGGGCCTGATCCATGCTTCCAGTCTTTGAGCAGAACGCAGCCTTCATCTGGGCCATCTATGCAATCGGTGCGGTCGTGCCGGTCGGGCTGTTTGTCTATGCGCTCATCCGCGCGCGCATCGCCAAGCGCCGTCTGGACCGCCTGCAGGCCGAAAGGGAGCGGGGCTGATGAAACGCTGGCTGCTTGTCATTCCAGTCGCTCTTCTTCTCGGGCTCGGCGTGCTTGGCGCCTACCAGCTGATGCAGCCCGATGATGAGAGCTTTGTCGCCAAGGCAGATCGGAGCGCGCCTGAGCGCGCTTTCCCACTGCTCGATGCGCCAGAGCAGGAGATCAGCTTTGCCACCCCGCCCGGTGATGGCCCGGTCATGGTGAACCTGTTTGCCAGCTGGTGCGCGCCTTGCCGGGCTGAGCATGGCGACATCACTGCGCTTGCAGAAACCTTTCCCGGGCAGGTCTACGGCCTTGCCTACAAGGATGCACCTGAAGCGACGCGCGCCTTTCTGGAAGAGCTTGGAAACCCGTTCGAGCAGATCGGTGTCGATCCGTCAGGGCAGGGCGGCCTCGACTTCGGCCTGACAGGTGTGCCCGAGACCTTTGTGATCAGCGCAGACGGGCAGATCATCCTGCATGTGCGCGGTCCGCTGGATGTCGAACGCAGCCAACAGGTCGCAGAAGCGCTCGGCGGCTAGGGCGCGCCTATTTCTTCTTTTTCTTTTTCTTCTTCTTGTCGGACTTCGATTTGTCCGCCTTGGCCGATTTGTCCTTCTTGGACTTCTTCGGCTTGTCCTTGGTGGCCTTGCCTGGGCCGGCGTCCGCGGCTTCTTCGGACACGACGTCCTCAACCTCCGGCTCTTCTTCCGGTGCGCCGATGGCGGCAAGCGACAGGATAAAGCCTGCGCGGCGGTTGGAGCGGATCATGGCGAGCAGGGCGTTGTCCGCAGCTTCGACGCCCGGCAGCGCCGCATCATAGACTTCACGGCCCTTCGCAAGCAGGGATACTGCTTTGGCGCGGGCATCCTCTGGCGACGTCGTCCGCTCGATATAACCTGAGGCTTCCATCCGGCGGACCATTTCGGCCAGTGTGGAGCGGTCGATACCGGTGCGATCGACAAGGCTGGACTGGCTCTGGCCTTCTTCGCTCGCCAGCGCGGCGAGGACGGCAAACTGGCGAAGGGTCAGCCCCTGCGCAGCCAAAGCTTCAGTCGAAAGATTGACCGCGGCCTGCTGAGCTCTGTGCAGCAAATGGCTGGGTGACGTAGAGAGATCGAAGCTCTGCGGGTCTTGTTGGTCAGCCATCACGATCTATCCTTGCAGTTCACTTTACCTGATCCGTTACCAGACAGTATCTGGAAACAAACCGTGTGCGGATCAATGTGCGTTCGTAATAAACCATCACAATAACAGGCTGATGACACAGACAGTGGACGAGAAATTCGAGCTTGGCGTTCCGAACGGCGATGACCGCGAACGCCGCATCTGCCAGACCTGCGGCTTCGTCGATTACCGCAATCCCCGCATCGTGGCTGGCTCGGTCGTGACCAAAGGCGACCAGATCCTGCTCTGCAAGCGCGCAATCGAGCCGCGCAAGGGGTTCTGGACGCTGCCAGCTGGATATATGGAGCTTGGCGAGACCGTCGAGGAAGCCGCCCAGCGCGAGGCCCGCGAGGAAGCTTGCGCCACCATCAATATCGACCGGATGTTGGCGACCTATTCCATTCCGCGTATCGGGCAGGTGCAGGTGATGTTCCGCGCCACTCTGGAATCGGACTTCAAGGCAGGCCCCGAAAGTCTCGATGTGCAGCTTTTCGACTGGAAGGATATTCCCTGGTCAGAGCTTGCTTTCCCGACAGTCGTCTGGGCGCTGACGCATTATGCTGAAACACGCGGAAAGGCGGATTTCGTGCCCTATGGCAATCCGCCCAATACCGACAAGATTACGCGCTAGCTTCGCTTTCGCGCTTGGCGGCGTCGTCATCGCCGTCGCGAAGATGCTTCATCGTATAGGGTACATTCGCCGCGCCGAAGGCCAGCGTGATGACCCAGGTGCCAAGCTTCCACCAGGTTGCCCAGGCATCCTCGAAATTGCGCGCCCCGAATGTGATGCCAAGGAAGTCATACTCCCCCGCGGGGGCCCAGAGCAGGCCTGCGATATAGAGCGGCTCTTCCAGCGGCGGCACGAAATAGCGCCAGACAAACTCATTGGCGGCCGCCATGAAAACAAAATAGCCACCCCATCGGATCGCAAGCTGTGTCCAGGCATGGTCGGGCAGGTCGAACACCGTCTTGAACATCACTTTCCAGATGTTCGTGCCGAAGGCGAGCGAGCCGAAGATGAAGGCGGCAAGGATCAGCTGCTGGATGGTTGGCTTCGCATAGATGAAGCCCTTGTCCTGCAGCACGATGCCGATGATCCCGAAAGATCCGACGATACCTGCGCTAAGCAGTGTGAAGAGCGGCACGCGTCCGCCGGTCATCAGTCTGCGGGCGATAAATCCGACCGTCAGGACGATCAGCACGCCGGTCGCCCAGTAGAGCGCCGTATCGGAATTGATCGACATATTCACGTCGCCGATCGAGGTTTCGACGTCGATACCGAGCAGCCGGATCAGATTGTAGACCGCCACGAATGCGATCACGGGCAGCAATTCACCCCAGATCTGGTTGGCTTTGCTGGCGGCAGTGTCCAGGTCGGAGCTTTTGTCTGTCATGAAGCCTGTTACGTAGCTGGGGGCTCGGTGGATGCGTTGAGCCTGTCTTGCACGAATGATCTGGCACCTCCAGCATCAATCGCAAGCGCGGCTGCGGCGTACACAATCGCCCCGGCGAAGGCTTTCGCGATGAGCTCTGGCCAACCGCCAAAATCCGGCATGATCGCGATGGCTGGCCACATGGCAAACGATGCGGCGAGAATCTTGAGCACCAGTAAGAACGGGAATGGGAAGGCCACATAGCGTCGCCCGCGTCCTGCGATAACCAGTATGCCGATCCCATAGCTCGTGATCGTTGCTGCAACGGCACCGATAATTCCGAACTGCGGGATGAGTATGATGTTTGCGGCGATATTCACGCCCGCTGGGATCAGCATCAGCAGCGCTCGCTCCCCTGTTTTCTGGGCGAGCTGGAAGGCTTCGGCATAATAATGCATCAGAAGACCGTTCATCAGCCCGGCAAAGGCGATCCAGGGGATGATGCGCGCCGCCTGCTCGCGAAGGTCTTCGCCGATCAGCGCTTCGGAAAGCGGCTCTGCAACAAGCGCCAGCCCCATGGCGGCAGGCAGTCCTATCAGTAGCATGGTCGTCACAAGGCTACGTGCTTCGCGCCGTGCGGCGTCAGGGCCTTCCTCTTCGTAGGCGGCGAGCACAAGTGGCTGACCAGCCATGGCGGCCCAGGCGCAAAGGAGAAGGATCGTCTTGTCCGCAACGCCATAGCCCGCCGCATAAGCCCCGACAGCTGCCTCTCCGATGAAGAGTGAGATGAGAAACCGGTCAGCCACCGAAAGCAGAAGATCGAGTGACAAGGCAGCCGCGATTGGCAGGCCATAGGAATAGTATGCGCGGATCTTGTCGGCGCGCGGAGAAGCGTCTTTCGCCTGGTTCTGTAGCCAGAACAGTTGGGGGATACCGACGATGAGACCGGCTATCACCAGACCCATGAAGGGGGCTGCGGCTCCAGCGTCCGTCAACCATGCGATGATGGCTCCGAGCGCGAACCCGCCGAGCAGCTTGAACGAATAGACCAGGACATAGCGTTGTACCTGCTGGCTTGCGCGATGTGCCTCCAGCGTAGCCTGAACCAGCGTGCCGATCGGCATGGAGAGCGCAATCCATGGCAGGAGTTGCAGGTAGCGCGGCATATGCGAGACGGCTGCGGCCAGTATCACCATCGCCAGTGCGGCCAGCAGCAAGGAGCGCAGCAGCAACGCCCGCACTGTCGCGAAATGCTCTGCAAGCGCGCGCTCACCTTCGGCGCGTGCCTTGGCGGTGTATCGATAGGCCGCCGCTTCGCCTGGCGCCAGCGTCAGCGTGTGGATCAGCGCCATCACGGACAGCATCAGCGCGTAACGGCCATACTCTTCCGGCCCCAGCAGGCGCGTGAAAACATAGACCGCCCCGAAGGAGGCGAGCGCGCTGGCGAGGTTAGCTGGCAGATAGCCTGCGAGGTGGCGGGCGAGTTTCATGAAGCTGCCCCTAGCAGCTATATCCGAAAGGAGGATTAAAGGCTGGTCTCAAGCAGGAGGAGGCCCGCCGCGAGGACGCAGGCCGCTACAATCCGGCGCGGCCCGAACCCTTCCTTCAGGAAGACGGCCCCCAGGATCGCCCCGAACACGACAGAAGTTTCGCGCATGGCTGTGACGGTGGCGGCATCGGTCATGGAAAAGGCAAGCAGCGCCGCGCCATAAGAGATGACCGAAGAAACGCCGCCGACCGCGCCGCCAACGAGCTGCGGGCGCAGGCGCTTGAAAAGCTGGCCGCGCCGCGTCCAGACCGTCACGGCGGTGGTACCCAGCCAGTCGAGCATGAAAAGCCAGACAATGAAGGTGAAACGGTTCTCTGCGAGGCGCACGCCATAGGCATCCGTCACTGAATAGAGCCCGATGCCGAGCGCGGTGAGCCCGGCCCACATGAGCGCGATCCGGTCCAGCGAGGCCTGATCCAAGGATTTTCCGGCGGGCAGCGCAAATACGATCAGCGCCAGTGTCGCCAGCGTCAGCCCCGCCCAGCCCAGCAGTGTCGGCATTTCCTGCAGGGCAAAGACCGCAATGATGGCGGTCGCAAGTGGCGCGAGGCCCCGCATAACGGGGAAGACCAGCGACAGGTCGCCCCTGTGAAGGGCGCGGATCATGAAGAACTGGTAGATCCAGTGCGCGCCGATCGCCATCGCGATGGCTGGCCAGAGCGCGGCTTCTGGAAACGGCACGAAGAAGGCAAAAGGCAGAACACAGAGCGCCGAGGTGATCGACAGCACCATACGCGCGCTGAGCACGTCGCCGCCGCGCTTTACCGCAAAATTGGCAAGCGCGACTGTGACCGCTGACAGCAAGCAGAGAAGAAGGGGGAGCGTGGTCGCTGACATGGCCTGCCCTGTCGGGCTGGAGTGGCCTTATTGTCAAGCTGGATGGGTGGGAAAGGAATGCACAAGGACCACATGCGCCGTCTTAGCGCTCGTGTCCCGTCGACCTAGTAACTAGGTGGGTGCCGGTTAGGATAGGCCACGGCCAGTCCCAGCGCCAGCTCCCTTGACGGAACGTAAGGTCGGCGGACAGCTGGCTTCCTCGAACGCCGCAGCCCTTGTGCTATCCTATGAGATAATGCGCCGGGTAGGGTTTGAACAGGGGCAATGCACGTCGGTTCGTCGCAGGAGACGCGCATCGGGATTGATGACAGCGACTTCATGAAAAACCATTAAATTACAAAGCGCTCACATCGCCCCTCAACGGGTTGAACCATAGCTGTCGATCTGTTTGGCTCCTCCGCGCTAACAAGGAAAGGAGAGCATCCATGTCTCTCAACAGATTTCGTTTCGGCACCGGCGCCGCCCTCGCAGTAGCCATGACCTTTGCAGGCGGCGCGGCTGTCGCTCAGCAAACTGCACCTCAGCAGGCCCAGCCGCAGATGCAGCAGCCAGAGATCGATCCAGTCAGCGATGCAGAGATCGAGCAGTTCGTTGCTGCCAATGGCGCACTCACGGAAATTGCTGAAGAAGCAACGCCGAAGCTGCAGGCCGCCGAAGATCAGGAAGCCGCCCAGGCCATCGAAGCTGAGGCCCAGGCCGATATGATTGCAGCCATCAAGGCCGAAGGCCTGACCGCGCAGCGCTTCACGCAGATCGTACAGCTGGCGCAGGTCGATGCTGAGCTTGCCACCAAGATCCGCACGGAAATGAACAGCTAGGGCGCTGTTAAAGCCTGATTATTCAAGACAGGGCCCTGCCGGTACGGTGGGGCCCTGTTTTTTCGCAGATAGAATTTCCGCCTTCTGATCGCCCGGTTTAGGGCTTGTCTTGGTCACTCTGTGGTGAGACGTTTCCCTTAGGTGCAGGCATCAGGCCTGCGGGAGGTCCGGACGATGAGATACTTGCTGCTAGCTGGTGCGCTTGCGCTTTCCGCCTGCGGAGGCGATGCGCCTGACGAAGAGGCCCAGACCACGCCGGTTGAGGCAGGCCCGATGGTCGGCGATGAAGTGCCGGTTGAGCAGCAGCCCCTGCCAGAAATTGTCTCGCCGCTCGCAGAGGCAGATCCGTTAACGCCCGGTACGTATTGCTATTTCCGTCATGACGCGAACGTTACTGAAGGCCTTGAGGTCATGGTCAATAGTGATGGCACGGTCAGCGGCGACAATTGGGGCATTATTCACCAGGAGGCGGCTGGCTATTACGCAGCCTTCTCGACAGTCCTGACCAGCGGCATGATCGATGATACAGCGGCGGTGATGTTCGACACCCAGACTGATGTCGACGGCGACAGCCAGGGGGGCAGCGCCATCTGGTATCTCGCCACCGAAGGCGCGGTCCCTGACGGGCTCGACATCATGCTGGAGCCTGCCGAGTGCGAAGGCTTGGAAGAGCGGGTTCAGGAAGCCGGCGCGCCTTAGGCGCCGGTCTGAGCGGCATAGAAAAAGCCCCAGCTTTTCAAGGCCGGGGCTTTCTTGTGTCTGTCGAGAGGCTGCCTAGTTAAGCAGTTGCGTCACAAGCTGGGTCGCCAGCTGAACCATGACGATGTCGCCATCGACTTCGGCGTAATAATAGCCGTCGCGCGGGGCGTTCAGACCATAGCGGTCATAGTCGCGGATCACGCGATAGTCGTTATAGGTGCGGTCATTGTAGCGAATGGCGTCGCGCTGGCCGTCTTCATAGCCTTCATTATAGGCGCGCTGCTCATCGCGGCGGTCGTCATACCGGTCGCGGTAGTCGCTGCGATCGACACCCGGAGTACACCAGCCCTTCTTGGCGTGGCCTGGCGGGCAATGCTGTGGGTCAGCAAAGGCCGGGGTTGCAGTGGCCGCAAAAGCAGCGGCGGCAGCGCCATAAGCGCCGAATTTAATGAGCTTTTTCATGAGCCTCTTGTCCTTTCGATGCGTTCTGCACGGCATTGAAACGGACATAGGGAATAAGCGGTTCCCGTGAGCAGGCTTAACTTGAATTAAGAAAAGCTACTTCGCAAACAGGCGGGACATGTCGGCGAACGCCTTGATTTCTATGGCATTACCTGAAGGGTCGGTGAAGAACATGGTCGCCTGCTCGCCCGGCTCACCCTTGAAGCGGATATAGGGCTCGATCAGGAATTCCACTTTACCTTCAAGGCGTTGGCGAAGCGCCTCCCAGCTTTCTATGTCCAGCACCAGCCCGAAATGGCGCACGGGCACGCCTTTCCCGTCGACTTCATTAGTTTGAGCCGTTCCGCATAGCTCTGGTGCGAGATGCGCGACGATCTGGTGCCCATAGAAGTCAAAATCGACCCATTCAGGGCTCGACCGCCCTTCCGGGCAGCCCAGAAGCTCCCCGTAAAAGCTGCGCGCGGCGGAAAGGTCATGGACCGGAAAGGCAAGATGAAAGGGATGCATGGCGTGGAAACTCGCGTGGAAGCCCCGGCGGGTCAATCTCGATTTTCCGGTCGGATGGTGGGGGGAAACCCGGGCGTCTGGACAGTGCAGTGACGGTGCACTGGCGGTGCATGGGCGGTGTTTTTTGGAAGAGGCGTCTGCGCTCACCGGCAGGTGGAAAGCACGTAAGCATTTAGACTTGGGCGTTTCGCTAGCGAAGGGGCTACCGGAGCGCTTCTGCTTTCTCGTTCTCGAGATCGAGTTTCTTGTTCTGTATGTTTGGATCTTTGGAACTCTGCACACAACTGTTCCATGTTTTTGCGATTTGAACCGAATGTTCATGGAAGTCGTCTATTTGCTCGACAATCTTCTTGGCGAACTCGCTAAGAAGCTCCATTTCGACAATGATTTCCGAGTGGTCTTTGGTATTAAACTCGCCCTCAATAGTTTGAGCTCTTGTTCTCTTAGCTCCAGCAGCCAGCATCATCTTGTGAAGGTCCTGCTTCCGTGAAGAAAAGGACTGAACGTTAGAAAGAATAGAGTTTCTGAGCCGATAAAGTTCGGCGATCTGATTAATGAGCTCAGACGACAGAAACTCACCCAGTCCAAAAAACGTTTCTCCGCTTACAAACTTCGCGGGCTTTTCGCCACCCATGAGCGGATCCATAATCTGCGCTGGATTGATCGGCCGCTTTTTCCCAAGAAATATCTCTCGGTACGAATTTTTCAGCGCAAAAACGTCATTGAAAGTGTCGATGATGTCGAAATAGAGAAGGAAGAGCTTTTGCCTGAGCGCCGTAGTTTCACGCTCTGCTTCCCGCTTTTCTTTTCTTGCGCTGAAAAAAAGCGTCACAAAAAAGGTGATGCCTCCCCCTAGCAGAACGCCGATAATCGAAATGAAGAATTGCGTGAGCCAGCTACTTTGCTTTTGCTCAAACGCAAAAAATACAAAAGTCGGCAGCTCCCACTCCATTCGCAAAGCTCACACATCCACCTCAGCTTCAAGCGCATTGTCCTGGATGAACTCGCGGCGGGGTTCGACGACGTCGCCCATGAGGCGGGTGAACATGTCGTCGGCGTCGTCAGCGTGGGCGACCTTGACCTTGAGCAGGGTGCGGGCGTTGGCGTCGAGCGTGGTTTCCCAGAGCTGGTCGGCGTTCATTTCGCCAAGACCCTTATAGCGCTGGATCTTGAGGCCCTTGCGGCCTGAGGCGAGCACGGCTTCGAACAGGCCGACCGGGCCGTGAACGACGACTTCGCCCGCCTTGTCATTGCGCAGGATGGCCGGGCTCTCATAGAGGTGGCGCACATGCTGGGCGTGGCTGTTGAGGCGGATCGCGTCCTGGCTGGCCAGAAGCGCGCGGTCCAGCACGGCCTTTTCTTCAACAGAGCGCACTTCACGGCGCAGGGTGAGATTGCCGTCCTCGAACGTGCCTTCCCATGTGTCCTCGCCTTCCTCGGCAATCAGGTTGAGGCGTTCGGCTGTCTTTTTCGCATTGGTGTCGTTTGCGTCAGGGGCGAGCGCGCCTGCAATGGCCGCCTGCTCGACGATATGGCCCGGTGCGCGCAGCGAGAGGCGCCAGAGAGCCGTCTTGAAGGCGGCGGCCTCGCGCACATTGGCGCGCAGGTCTTCGCCTGCGATCTGCGTGCCGTCCTGAAGGATCAGGGCCTCGCCGGTTGTGCCTTCCTCAATGAGGTAATTGTCCATCTCGATATTGTCTTTGAGATAGCGCTCCGAGCGACCGCGGCTCACTTTGTAGAGCGGCGGCTGGGCGATGTAGAGATAGCCCCGCTCGATAATCTCCGGCATCTGGCGATAGAAGAAGGTCAGCAGCAGGGTCCGGATGTGCGCGCCGTCAACGTCGGCGTCAGTCATGATGATGATCTTGTGGTAGCGCAGCTTGTTGATGTCGAACTCATCGCGACCAATGCCGGCGCCGAGCGCCATGATCAGCGTGCCGACCTGGTCAGAGCTCAGCATCTTGTCAAAGCGGGCGCGTTCCACGTTCAGGATCTTGCCGCGCAGGGGAAGGATGGCCTGGTTTGAGCGGTCACGGCCCTGTTTGGCCGAGCCACCTGCAGAGTCACCCTCGACGATGAAGATTTCGGACTTGGACGGATCCTTTTCCTGACAGTCGGCAAGCTTGCCGGGCAGGGAGGTGATATCGAGCGCGGTCTTGCGGCGGGTCAGCTCACGCGCCTTGCGGGCAGCTTCGCGCGCGGCGGCCGCCTCGACGATCTTCTGCATGATGTTGTGCGCTTCCTTCGGGTTCTCTTCGAACCATTCAGAAAGCTTCTCGCCCATCAGGCTCTCGACCACAGGGCGGACTTCGGAGCTGACAAGCTTGTCCTTGGTCTGCGACGAGAATTTTGGGTCAGGCACTTTTACTGACAGGACGCAGGTCAGGCCCTCGCGCGCATCGTCACCCGTAATGTCGACCTTTTCCTTCTTCGCAAGGCCCGTCTCGGTCGCGTATTTGTTGATGATCCGGGTCAGCGCGCCGCGGAAGCCGGCAAGGTGGGTGCCGCCATCGCGTTGCGGGATGTTGTTGGTGAAGCAGAGCACCTGCTCGTGATAGCTGTCGGTCCAGGCAAGGGCTGCCTCAACCGTGATGCCGTCCTTCTCGCCGACCGTATAGATCGTGTCCGGGATCAGCGTCTGGCGCTGGCGATTGAGGTGCTCGACAAAGGCTTTGACGCCGCCTTCATATTCAAGGACCGCCTCATAGGCTTCGGGCCCGCGCTCATCGCGGAAGACGATCCGCACGCCGCTATTGAGGAAGGCGAGCTCGCGCAGGCGGTGCTCCAGCGTCTTGCGGTCATATTCGGTCATGGTGAAGGTCGAGGCAGACACCATGAAGCGCACGGCCGTGCCGGTGAGGACCTTGCCATTTGGTCGGTTCGGGCTGGTGCCGACCTCTTTCAGAGGCGCTTCCACGGCGCCGCCATCGATGAAACGGACGAAGTGTTCCTTGCCGCCCCGGTGGATGCGCAGCTCCAGCCAGTCCGACAGGGCGTTGACGACAGACACGCCGACGCCGTGAAGGCCGCCAGACACCTTGTATGAGTTCTGGTCGAACTTGCCGCCAGCATGCAGCTGGGTCATGATGACTTCGGCGGCTGAGACGCCTTCTTCCTTGTGCATCTCGACCGGAATCCCGCGGCCATTGTCGGTGATTTCGGCAGAGCCATCAGCGTGCAGCGTGACGGTGACTTCGTCCGCATGACCGGCAAGGGCTTCGTCGATCGCATTATCGACGACTTCGTAAATCATGTGGTGCAGGCCGGACCCGTCATCGGTGTCACCGATATACATGCCAGGGCGCTTGCGGACCGCTTCGAGGCCTTTGAGGACCTTGATCGAGTCGGCGCCATATTCGGGCATGTTGTCTGTCGGTTCAGCCATGGGAGCGTGTCGCTTTCTGATTCGTCACAATTGTTTGAAATTATAGAGGATTTGCCCAGAGAAGGGAAATCGCCGCCCCTTTTGCAGGGGCGTTATTCCAGTGTGTTTTCAGGGGCTTGCGGGGGGCAGCGGCGGGGCCTGCAAAAATTTGCGGCAGGCCCCGCCAGAATGCCGGCAAAACCGGGCTGAGGCAGCCCTAGTCCTTGAAGACGGGTGCGCGCTTCTCGCGGAAGGCGGCAGCGGCTTCGGCGAACTCCGCGGACTGGAGCTGGGCGGCAAAAATCTCGCCCTCGGCGCGCATCTGGTTGGCGATGGCGTCGCGCGAATGGTTGATCAGCGCCTTGGATTTCAGCACCGCATTTGGCGGTGAGGCCGCGATCTTGCGGGCTGTGTCCATGGCCGTCTTCATGAGGGCGCTATCTTCCACCACGCGGGAGACGAGGCCGCAGCCGAGCGCTTCATTCGCGCTGAGAATCCGTCCGGCGAGCAGGACTTCATTTGCCATGGAGCGGCCCACAACGGCTGGCAGGGTGAGCGAGGAGCCTGCCTCTGGCACCAGGCCGAGCTGGGTGAACGGCGCGCGGAAGTTGGCGCTCTCAGCGGCAAAAGAGATGTCGCAATGGAGCAGCATGGTGAGGCCAACGCCAATGGCGGGGCCATTGACCGCGGCGATGAGCGGCTTTTCAGCGTCGCGGATGGCATTGAGAAAGCGGGTAACTGGCGGCGTGCCGCTCTCGCGCTCCTCGATAGAGGCAAAATCTGAGAGGTCATTGCCAGCGGTGAACATATCGCCTTCGCCGGTAAAGACGATTGCGCGGATGGACTTGTCGCTATTGGCGCCGTTCACCGCATCGGCCATCGCGCCATACATGGCCTGCGTCAGCGCATTCTTGCGCTCAGGGCGCGCAATGGTGATCGTCAGGATGTAGTTCTCAAGATGGGTCTTGATATGCTCGCTCATGGCTGGCGGCTCCGCTTTGGCTGTGTTCCCGCATGCTTGTGGCGCAGGCAGCGTGCCTGAGGCAAGCCGTTCCGTTGCGGGGGTCCAGCTGGAGACGTGCTCCTAAACCTGTTCTGAGGCCAGCACGCGCTCTGGCAGCGCTGATACGGAGTAGCGATAGCTGCCGGGTTGAATATCGACCTCGGCTTCGCCGCCGAACGTTTTTGGGGCAATGCGTTTGAGTATGACGCTGCCGAAGCCGCCCTTCGCCTTCTTCACACTCGCATCGACGCGCGGCGTCTTGAGGCTTTCTTCCCAAGAGAAATGAAGGCGGTCGTCGGAGGACCAGCCAAAGCGGGCCGTGCCGCCTTCACCGCCAAGCGCGCCATGCTTGACCGAATTGATGCCAAGCTCATGGAGCATGAGGGACATGGCGAAAGCCGCGCGCGGCGTGATCTCGAAATCTTCTTCAGCTTCAACGCTGACAACAGGTTCGCCTGCGCCCGCTTCGAAGGCCGCGAGTGTCTGCTTGGCCAGCTCGCGCATGGACACGGATTCGGTGCCGCTTGAGGCGATGAGGGACTGAGTGAGGGCGAGTGCGTTCACCTTCTCGCGCAGGCGCGAGACATATTCCTCGTGCTCGAGGTCTGCCTTGTCGAGCAGGGAGATGAGCGATGAGACGTGGGCGTACATGTTGCCCATGCGGTGCTGCAGCTCGCGATTGATAACGGAAAGCTCGCTCATTTCGCGCAGCTTTTCATCTCGCTGGATAAGGCCGATCACGCTGTCGCGGATATCGCACAGGATTTCGCGGTCAGTTTCGTCAAAGGTCTCGCGCGGCTCATAGTCGATCACGCAAAGCGTACCGATCGCATGGCCATCGGCCGTGATGAGCGGGGCGCCGGCATAGAAGCGGATATGCGGCTCACCCGTAACAAGCGGGTTGTCAGCAAAGCGGGGATCCTTCGTCGCGTCGAGGACAACCGTGATATCGGCGCTCTCGATCGCGTGTGTGCAGAAGGAAATGTCGCGGCTGGTTTCCTCGCCGTCAAAGCCATAGCAGGACTTGAACCACTGGCGATCACTGCCGACGAGCGAGACGAGCGCGGTCTCGGCCTCCAGCGAATTGGCAGCCAGACGGGTCAGCCGGTCAAAACGCTCGTCCTGCTTGCTATCGAGCAGGTTGGTGTCTGCTAGCGCCCTCAGTCGCTCTGCTTCGCTCATAGTCCCCAACGCGCCCGCGCAATCAAGGCGGGTGTACCTCCGTTAAACTCAACACAGAAGTGTTCAGTCTGCGGCCTGATTGCAAGGCCGCGAAGTCATGCGAACACTTGCCTGAAGTTAAAAAATGAAAGGAAAAAGGTCTAGGCCAAAATAGCTGCGCCGCCGGCATCGACCTCAATATGCTGGGCGCGGTCACCAAAGGCGTCGAAGAGAAAGCGCTCTGTTCCTGTCAGCCAGCTCTGGCCGGGAAGAGCGCTCAATTCATCAAACAGGGCCGCGCGCCGGTCAGCGTCGAGATGGGCGGCTGCCTCGTCCAGCAAAAGAAGCGGAGCAGGGCCGCCACCATCGCTTGTCAATGCTGTTGCGGAGGCAAGGATGAGGCCGATGAGAAGCGCTTTCTGCTGTCCGGTTGAGGCGTCCCCCGCGACCATGCCTGTCGGCCGGTGGATGACCTTGAGGTCGCTGCGGTGCGGGCCGGTCAGTGTGCGGCCAGCGGCGGCGTCGCGCCTGCGCATGGTGCGATAGGTTTCGACGAGGCCTTCGAAGATCGTCTTGAAATCCTCGCCTGCGGCGGCCGAGGTTTCGGCCTCACCTTCTAGAGAGAGATCGCCCTTGGGAAAATAGCCCTCGGGCCGGGCATCGACAGCGGCCTGCAGGCCTTCAAGCACTCCCGCCCGGTTAATCGCGAGCTCTGCGCCCGCCTCGGCCATGCGGGTCTCAATCGCGTCGGCCCAGGCCGGATCGACATGGCCGCGCTCAAGAAGGGCGTTTCGCTCTCGCATGGCGCGCTCATAGCGGGCAGCCGCCGTGCCGTGTGAGGGAATATGCGCCATGACCTGACGGTCAAAGAAACGTCGCCGGTCGGATGCGCCGCCTCGAAAGATGGAGTCCATGGCAGGGGTCAGCCAGACGATGCGGACAAGCTCTGCGAGGTCACCTGCCTGCGCCGGGGCCCCGTCGATGCGGATCACACGCTTGGCGGAACTGCCATCTGTTTCAAGACCAACACCAATGCGTCTGTCATCGAGATTGGCAGAGACGGTCCAGCCAGCGTCTGCGCCATGGCGGGTCAGCTCAGATAGAGAGGCACTGCGCAGCCCGCGGCCCGGCCCAAGTTGCGAGATAGCTTCCAGCAGATTGGTCTTGCCGGCGCCATTTGCCCCGAACAGGCAGACATGCCGCCCGTCTAGGTCGAGCGACAGGCTCTCATAATTGCGAAAATCCTTGAGGCGCAGGCGGGTAAGGGCGGTCATCGCCCCCGCTTACACCCGAAGCGGCATCAGCACATAACGTGCAGCCGGATCTGCAGGATCAAGGATGAGGGCAGGGGAGGCCGGGTCGTTCAGCATGAACTCGGCGTCCTCCGCCTCAATCTGCGCGGTCACATCGAGCAGGTATTTGGCGTTGAAGCCGATTTCCATCGCCTCGGCGCTATAGTCGCACTCAATCTCTTCATGGCCCTGACCGGTTTCGGCCGAGTTCACGGCGAGCACGAGGCGGCCGTCATCGAGCGAGAGTTTCACTGAACGCGAGCGCTCTGCCGACACCGTCGAGACGCGATCGACAGCGGACTCGAACGCCTTGTTGTCGATGACGAGGCGCTTGTCGTTGCCCTTCGGGATGACGCGCTGATAGTCCGGAAAGGCGCCGTCGATAAGCTTTGATGTCAGCACGGCGCGGCCAGCGCGGAAGACGATCTTGGTCTCAGAGACGGAGACCGACACATCGCCATCAGCGCTGTCGATCAGGCGGCGCACTTCGGCCACGGCCTTGCGCGGAACGATAACGCCGTCGAGGCCTTCGGCGCCCGATGGCGCCGCGCAATCAGCGAGCGCGAGACGGTGACCATCGGTTGCAACCGCGCGGAGCACCTTGCCTTTGTCGCCATCGGCGGTGTGCAGATAGACGCCGTTGAGATAGTAGCGCGTCTCTTCGGTAGAGATTGCAAAGCGGGTCTTGTCGATAAGGCGGCGAAGATCGGCAGCCTCCACATCGAAGGTCACGGCGTCGTCGTCGCCCGTCATCGTCTGGAAGTCGCTGGCCGGGAGCGTTGGCAGCGCGAAGTTTGCGCGGCCGGAGCGGATCGTCAGGCGGCGGTTTTCCGGGTTCAGCTCCAGCTCGACATCAGCGCCGGATGGCAGCTTGCGGACAACATCGAACAGCGTGCCGGCGGGCGCGGTCACGGCGCCTTCGCTGGCAATAGTTGCGTCGGCGCTATCGACGGCCTCGATGTCGAGGTCCGTCGCAACGAAGGTGACTTCGCCGCCCTTTGCTTCCATCAGGACGTTGGAAAGGATCGGAATGGTGTTGCGGCGCTCGACCACGTTCTGCACGTGCGACAGCGCGTTGAGCAGGTCACTTCGTTCAATCGTCAGCTTCATGCGTCAGCCCATTACAACGGCCTGGTTAAGGCCGCATCCTTTCCTGCCCGTCTGCACGGGCGTTAAACTCGAATCGGCCCGCCTCCTGCGGGGAGACGGGCCGAGTACACTTGTCAAAATCGCTGAAATTGCAAGCCCTGTGCGGCCAAACGCTGCGTAGAAATCTGGCCTCAGGTCGAATGCGTTCAGCCGTTACCTTCAGACTGGATGTCGAAGACCGCTTCACGGACCTGTTCAACCTGCCGGACCATTTCCGGATCGGTCTGAAGCTGGCCTTTCACCTTGCGCCATGCGTGGATGACGGTGGTGTGGTCCTTCTTGCAGAAAGAGCGGGCAATCTGCGGCAGCGATTTGTCGGTCATCTCGCGGCAGAGATACATGGCGACCTGGCGCGGCGCGCAGACATTGCGCGACTTGCTGGAGCTTTCGATCTCGGACTTGGAGAGGTTGTAGCTGCGCATGGCGGCCCGCTTGATATTGTCGAGCGATGGCGCCTGATACTCGCCCTGCTGACGGCGAAGGACCGTGCACAGCATTTCGAAGGTTGGCGCGATCTCACCGTAGCGGGTTTCTGACTGCAGGGAGTAGAGCACGCCGCAAAGGTCACGGCCCGGGCCGCGAACGGTGGCGACGATCTTCTCGCGCATGTCTTCGTCAATCTCGAAGTTCGGCTGGCCCTGCTGGATGAGGTTCGCATGAAGGCTGACGATCTGGCGGCGCATTTCCTGGTCAGGAAGGCCAACCTCGACAGCGGCGGCGCCCATCAGTTCGCCGCGCATACGTGCGGAGAAGCCTTTGAGGTCACCCGGCGCCTCATCAGCGGTCAGGATCACCCGGCCACCTTCGGCGGTGACGGCGCGCAGGGACGCAAAGAAAGCCTCATCGGTCTTCTTCTTGTTTGCGATCCATTGCAGATCGTCGATCAGCAGAAGGTCATTGTCGCGGACCTGCGACTTCAGGCGGCGGGTGTCGCCATCACGCGCGCCGTCAACAAAGGCCGTCATGAATTCTTCAGCTGACATATAGGTCACGCGGCGGCCATCGTCCTGGCGGATGACGGCTTTCTCGATCGAGCGCAGGATGTGCGTCTTACCGGTGCCCTGACGGCCATAGATGAGGGCGACGTCAGCGTGGACCTGCTTGTTCTCGACCGTGACTTCCGCGAGGCGGACAGCGGCGCGATTGGTGTCACCGACGATCAGCGTCTCGAAGCTCATTGCGCTGCCATGACGTCCCGGGGTTGCGGAGGACGTTTCAGGCGCCGCGGCTTCTGCCTTGCTGACAGCTTCGGTGTTGCCGGACCAAGGATAGCCGACAAGGTCACGTGTATCTTCTGGAATATCCTTCCAGCAGGCGATTTTCAGTGCGCGGCCACGTGGGTCGGCCTTGCGCCAGGCGCGGCGCAGCATGGGGCGGTGCTGGCTGTTGATGCGCTCATAGGCAAGCTGGTCGCGCGCCGCGATCAGCACGGTGCCATTGTCGTCGGCGACAAAGCGCAAATCTGAAATCCATTTATCGAAGTCGTGTGGAGACGACTCTTGGCGTGCATCTTCAAGAACCGTGCGCCACAGATCCATGCCCCTGTGATCATCGCCGCGCCGGGTGTCAGTGTTTCTTTCACTTTCGTGCCTGCCAGATTCTTCCTGCAGCCCCATAGGAACTTCCCCTTTTTTCTGTGTTTTGTCCTATTCTCTACGCGTCGACTCAGACCATAGCTCGGGTGTTCGGGCCCAATGGGAGCCCGTCCAAAATCTGCCGTGCAAAGATCAAATTCCGTCGATGGCTGAAGTTAACCACAGGGCTTCCAAACCTGTCTACAAGCCTTTTTGGGAATCTTCGGCACTTCTGGAGTTGACTCATTTCTGTCACCGAAAAAGCGGCGATGAATCAAACTCGTAAGCTTGTGTAAAAATATATAGGTACGATTTGTGCCGTTTTTACACTTTGATGTTCCGATTATGTTCTGTCAACGGAATCGGCTTCTAATTGCTGTGTAAAACACGATTTTTGACACCAAAAATATGCAATTTTCAATCAATGTTTAAGCAATGAAAAAAGGCCTGCATGATCGCTCATGCAGGCCTCGTCGTTTTTCAAGGACAGCCCTTGGAGGGTTGTCTTAGCCCATCGCCTTAATGCGCGCGCTGAGGCGCGAAATTTTGCGGGAGGACGTATTCTTGTGAAGAATGCCCTTGCCAGCAGCGCGCATGATTTCCGGCTGGGCGGCCTGGAGAGCGGTCTGCGCAGCGGACTTGTCGCCCGATGCAATCGCTTCCTCGACCTTGCGGATAAAGCTGCGCATCCGCGAACGGCGTGCGGTGTTGATTTCCGTGCGGCGCGCGATCTTGCGCACCATCTTCTTGGCTGAGCGTGTGTTCGCCATCAAAAACTCCTGAGTGTCCCGTCGGACGCAAGCGGCGGACATACCCAAAGGCCCCCTCGGCGTCAACTGTGATGGGCTGCAACGGCTGAAGAAAGCGCAGCGGCCCGTGCGGGTGCGTCGGTCAGGCGCAGGAACGCGCCCACCCCCGCACGCTTTCTACCTTATCAGACATAAGGAATGACGCCATGACCCAATCCGCCCGCGCTGCCATTGTAGACAAGGCAGAAGCCGAATTTCGCCTGACTGATGTTGAGATAGATGAGCCCGGTCCCCATGAAGTGCGGATCCGCATCGTGGCAACGGGGCTCTGTCATACAGACCTCGCGGTTCGCGATGGGATGCTGCCGACCAACTTCCCCGTTGTGCTGGGACATGAGGGCGCCGGTGTGATCGAGGCCGCTGGCGAACATGTCCACGGGCTGAAAACTGGCGACAGGGTCGTATTGAGCTATGGCTCCTGCGGGGACTGTCGGCCCTGCATGGAGGGCGACCCGGCCTATTGTGATGAGTTCACCGACCTCAACTTCCTGAACAGGCGTCTCGGCAGCGATCAGAAAGTGTTCAAGGCTGAGGTGAATGCCGCTTTCTTCCAGCAGTCCTCATTTGCGACCTTCGCTATCGCGCATGAGCGCAATGTCGTGAAAGTGCCGGATGAGGCGCCGCTCAAGCTGCTTGGGCCGCTTGGCTGCGGGATCCAGACTGGCGCTGGCGCCGTGCTCAACACGCTCGCCCCGCGCGCAGGCACGTCGATCGCCGTCAGCGGGGTTGGCAGCGTCGGACTTTCCGCCGTGATGGCGGCAAAGCTCGCCGGCTGTCATCCGATTATCGCCATCGACATGCAGGAAGAACGCCTGAAGCTCGCAAAGGAGCTTGGCGCAACCCATACGATCAAGGCGGATGAAGGCGAGGTGCCGGAAATGATCCGCGAAATTGCGCCAGAAGGCGTCGACGCAGTCATAGAGTGCTCGGGCGCCAAACCGGCGGCGCGGGCAGGCTGGGCTTCTCTTGCCAATCGCGGGGCACTTCTCATCGTTGGCGCGCCTCCCGGCGGGACCGACTACGACTTCGATGCCAATGAACACATTCTGAGCGGCCGAAAGATAATTGGCTGTGTTGAGGGTGATAGCGTCGTGAAGGTCTTCATTCCTCGCCTTATCCAGCATTATCTCGACGGCAATTTCCCATTCGACAGGCTGGTCAGCGAGTACAGCTTCGATGACATCAATAAAGCCGTCCACGACATGGAAGAAGGAAAGGCGATCAAGCCGATCCTGATCATGGATGAAGACGCCTAGAAAGGTCTGTCAGCTGAAACAAAAAAGAGGCGCATCGGGCCAGTCCCGGTGCGCCTCTTTTCATTTTGAGTGTTGTGCAGACCCTTAGCGGTTCTTGAAGTGTGGCTCGCGCTTCTCGACGAAGGCTTCCATGCCTTCTTTCTGGTCTTCGGTGGCGAAGAGGGAATGGAAAAGACGGCGCTCAAACATCACGCCCTGGCTGAGCGTGGTCTCATAAGCGGCGTTGACCATTTCCTTGGTCATCATCGCGGTCGCGCGCGGCAGGGACGCAATCTTGCGCGCGACGGACCGGGCTTCGTCCATGAGGTCATCGGTCGGCACAATGCGCGAGACGAGGCCGCAGCGCTCAGCTTCCTCAGCATCCATCATGCGGCCGGTGAGGCACATTTCCATGGCTTTGGACTTGCCTGCGAAGCGGGTCAGACGCTGCGTGCCGCCTGCGCCTGGTGAAACGCCGATGGTGATTTCCGGCTGGCCGAATTTTGCGTTTTCAGCCGCGAGGATAAAGTCACACATCATGGCAAGCTCACAGCCGCCGCCAAGGGCGTAGCCGGACACTGCCGCGATGACCGGCTTGCGCATCCGGGAGGCGCGCTCCCAGTTGCGGGTGATGAAGTCACTATAATAGGCGTCGAGATAGGATTGCTCGCGCATTTCCTTGATGTCGGCGCCAGCGGCGAATGCCTTCTTGGAGCCGGTAATGACGATGCAACCGATTGAGGCGTCATTGTCGAACCGGTCGAGCGCTTCGGTCAGCTCATCCATGAGTGCATTATTGAATGCGTTGAGCGCGTCTGGACGGTTCAGCGTGATGATGGCGACTGCCTCATCCACCTCAGTCAAAAGCGTTTCATAGGCCATGATAAGATCTGGTTCCTGTGCTTGCTTGCCTTTCGCGGTCTCTGCCGCAAGTTTGGGAGGGATAGGGGAAGATCGACCCCTCGTCGATAGGGAGTGACCAGCATGACAATGACAAGCCTGAAGAGTTCTGTGGGTGGAGGCGCCTTCCTCCTGGCGGCCATGACGGCCTTCTGTCCGGCCGCAGCGGCTCAAGCACCCGGCGCCGAGGATGGTGATGCGGGCGCCCTGCCAGCCCCTTTTGAATACAGTGATCCGGCCGAAGGTGACCGGATGCCGTCGGGCCGCGATATCGGTACGCGTTCATCAGTCGTCGCCCCGAATGCAGCTGCGGCGACGGCACATCCGCTGGCAACCCGCATCGCGCTCAATGTGATGGAAGATGGCGGCAATGCCGTTGATGCGGCGATTGCGGCCAATGCCATGCTGGGCCTTGTCGAGCCGACGGGCAACGGCATTGGCGGCGATCTCTTCGCAATCGTGTGGGATCCGGAAACGAGCACGCTCTACGGCTACAATGGCTCTGGCCGCTCTGCGATGGGTGCGACGCTGGAAGACATGCAGGCGGCGGCGGATGAGTTTATGGACGGTGAGGAAATCCCGCCTTATGGCGCCGCCCCGGTGACTGTGCCCGGCACGGTGGATGGCTGGTTCGCCCTGCATGACAAGTTCGGCAGCGTTGGCATGGACGAACTGCTCGCTCCGACCGTCAGCTATGCCCGCGAAGGCGCGCCGATCCCGGAAGTCATTGCTTATTATTGGGGCCGCAGCGCCGCCAACTTCCCGCGCTATGCCGAAAGCGGCATGATCGAGGAATTCGACAATGCGCGTGAGACCTTCTTCTCACCCACGCCGCGCGAAGGCTCTCTCTTTACCAATCCAGACCTTGCCAACACGCTGGAAAAGATCGGCGCCGAAGGCCGCTCTGCTTTCTATGAGGGCGACATCGCACGCACCATGGGCGCCTATTTCGAGCGGATTGGCGGGTATCTTCGCTATGAGGATTTCGCCGCCCATGAAGGCGAGTGGACCGAGCCGCTGTGTGTCGATTATCGCGAGACGCGCCTCTGTGAGCTGGGGCCCAACACGCAGGGCGTAGCCGCGCTCCAGATGCTGCAGATGCTCGAAGGCTTCGACCTTCGCGGCATGGGCTTTGGCTCGCCTGACTCCATCATGGCGCAGGTCGAGGCGAAACGCCTTGCCTTTGCGGACCGCGCGAAAGGCTATGCCGACCCGGAATTCAGCGGCATCGACCCGGAGGTCTTTATTCGTGACGGCTATAATGTCGAACGCGCTGAGGCGATCGACCTGACGGCACCTATGTCTCAGGTCGATGCGGGTATGGACTTTGCGGCAATGGCGGCCGACGAGACGCTGGAAGATGGCGACACGACCTATCTCACTGTCGCTGACCAGAATGGCATGATGGTCTCGCTGATCCCGTCGAATTATCGCGGCATGGGCACCGGCCTCGTCGCAGACGGTCTCGGCTTTATGTTCCAGGATCGCGGCCAGCTCTTCAGCCTCGACCCGGAGCATCCGAATGCGTTCGAGCCGGGCAAGCGGCCCTTCCACACGATCATCCCGGCCTTTGCCTACAAGCAGGTCGACGGTGAGTATCAGCCCTGGATGAGCTTTGGCCTGATGGGCGGCGGCATGCAGCCACAAGGCCATGTCCAGATCATCCTGAACCTCATCGATTATGACATGGGCCTTCAGGAAGCTGGCGATGCTGCCCGCTGGGAGCATACAGGCGGCTGCGAGCCAACAGATGACTATGCTGGCGACACCTGCATCAACGATATCGGCACCGTGCATCTGGAAAGCGGCATCCCGCCTGAAACCCGCGCCGAGCTGGAAGCGCGCGGCTACACGGTCGAGTGCTGCAGTGCCAATGGCGGCGGCTATCAGGCGATCATGAAGGACTTTGAGTCCGGTGCATGGATTGCTGCGACCGAGATGCGCAAGGACGGGGCCGCGGGCGGGTTCTAGCCCGATACGAATAGGTTGATGAAGTTGTGAAAGCCGTCCCTCCCTGAGGGGCGGCTTTCTTACAATGGCCAGAAGAGCGGAATGACAAACATCGCGACGGCGAAGAAGAAGAGATTCAACGGCAGGCCGATGCGGGCAAAGTCGCTGAACTTGTAGCCGCCCGCAGTGTAGACCAGCGTATTGGTCTGGTAGCCAATGGGGGTCGCAAAGCTCGCGCTGGCCGCAAACATCACTGCAACCACGAAGGCGCGGGGGTCGACCTCGAGGCTCTGAGCAAGACCTATGGCAATCGGCGTCATCAGGATGGCGGTCGCATTGTTGGAGATGAGCTCAGTTATGGTGGAGGTCAGAAGGTAGACCACGGCGAGCGCAGCGAGCGGGCCGAAGACGCCAACCGGGGCCGCGATTGAGTTCACGAGCAGGGCGGCCGCCCCTGAATTCTCCATCGCCATACCGAGCGCCAGCATGCCGAAAATGAGCATCAGAATATCCCACTGGATGGCCTTGTAGGCTTCCTGATGGTCGATACATCCGAGTGCAATCACGATGGCCGCCGCGATGAGGGCAAGCCCCGCAATGGGCATGATGCCAAGCGCCGCCAGCGCCATGACGGCGATGACAGCGCCGATCGCAATCGGAGCCTTATCACGGCGGAGCGGGCGTTCGGAGGTTTCTGTCAGATTGCTCAGCATCAGATCGTCGAACATCTGGCGCATGCCTGCTGGTGGGCCTTCGACCAGAACCGTGTCACCGAGATTGAAGCGGATGCCGCGCCCCTCGAGGCTGATATTTTCACCTCGCCGGTGGATTGCGAGCGCGTAGACGCCGTAGAGACGCACAAGGCCTGCACCAACAATCGGGCGGCCAACCAGGCGCGATTCAGGACCAACCACGCCTTCCATGAGGACTGTTTCACTGGCCTGGACCGGTTCGATGGCGTGGCGCTGGCTCTCGCTGCCGGATCCGATGGCAACATCGCCTGCCTCTCGAAGGCTGAGCATTTCGGAGACGGGAGAGCGCAAGACGAGACGGTCACCGGCCTCAAGCACAAGCGACGCCAGCTCATCGCGACGCGAGCGGTTGGCGCGCATGACGTCGATGACGGTGAAGCCCTTTTCGGGCGTGAAGCCGGTTTCCTTGATTGTCTTTCCGATAAGGACCGAATCGACGGGTACGAGGACCTGCGCAATGAAACGGCGGTTCTTCGTGGTCGGCAGAAGGTCGGCCAGCGTGTCGCGATAAGGCAGCAGCCAGCGGCTGGCGAGCGCCATATAGAGAACACCGGCGACCGCCATGATGATGCCTGCGCCTGTGATCTCGAAAATGCCGAATGGGGCAAGCCCCGCCTTTTGCGCGACGCCGTCGACCAGAAGATTGGTCGAGGTGCCGATCAGCGTGGTCATGCCGCCGAAAATAGAGGCAAACGAGAGCGGGATCAGGAGGCGCGAGGCTGATGTGCCAATCGTCTGGGCAAGCCTGATGGCCACGGGGATCAGAATGACCACGATCGGCGTGTTGTTCATGAAGGCCGACAGCGCCACGACAATTGCCATCAGGGCGATGACTGCGACAAGCGGTGTCCAGTTCTTGGCGATACGGATGACCCAGTTACCGGCAGCGGCAATGACGCCTGTGCGTTCAAGCGCAGCCGACAGCACGAACATCGCCGCGATTGTGATTGGCGCCGCGTTGGAAAAGACACCCAGCGTCTCGGGCACCGAAAGGATGCCGGTCAGCAGCAGGGCGGACATGGCGAGCAGGGCCACGACATCAGCCGGGATTTTCTCGCGCAGGAAGCTGACGAAGACGGCAACCAGCAGCACAAAGACAAGTGCGATCTGGAATTCCTGCGGCAGGACAATGTCAGGCATAAAGGCGGGGCCCCGGTCGTTTCTCTCTATCGATAGACGACTTGAGGCAGGGTCAACGCAACCGTCAATTTAGAAGAACTCCTGATGTGGCGTATGTCCGAATGCATGGCTGGCGCCTCTGATCGTTGCGCTATCGCTCTGATTTCAGGCGGTAGAGAAGGTCGAGTGCTTCGCGCGGCGTCAGATCATCCGGGCTGACGGCGTCGAGCAGCTTGAGGGCGGGATGGTCCTCGGCCGGGGCGAAGGCTTCGGGTTCTTCGGCGACGGACGCGAAAAGCGGCAGGGCATCGACTGCATCCGGTTTGGCTTCGAGCTTCTTCAGGACCTGTTCGGCGCGGCGCACCGCGCGGGCTGGAAGGCCGGCGAGCCGTGCGACCTGTACCCCATAGGAGCGATCTGCAGGGCCGCTTGCAATGTCATGCAGGAAGACGAGCTCATCCTTCCACTCCTTGGCACGGAGCGAAAGATTGGCGGCATAGGCCAGGTCTTCGGCAAGGCCCGTCAGCTCGTGATAATGGGTGGCGAAAAGGGCCCGGCACTTATTGGTGTTGTGGAGGTGTTCGACCGCGGACCAGGCAATCGCGAGGCCGTCATAGGTCGAGGTGCCGCGGCCAACTTCGTCCAGAATGACGAAGCTGCGTTCGGTCGCCTGGTTCAGGATGGCGGCGGTCTCAACCATTTCGACCATGAAGGTGGAGCGCCCGCGCGACAGGTCGTCAGAGGCACCGACGCGCGAGAAGATGCGGTCTGCAATGCCGAGCCGGATCGATTTGGCCGGTACAAAGAGCCCTGCTTGCGCAAGGATAACGGCAAGGCAGGCCTGACGCAGATAAGTAGACTTACCTGCCATGTTCGGGCCTGTGACGAGCGCAAGACGCGGCGCGAGCGCGCCCGACGCATCGAGGCTCAGATTGTTCGCGGTGAAGCCTTCTCCTGTCGCCTTCAGCGCGGCCTCGACGACGGGGTGGCGCAGGGCTTCAGCCTCGAACACTGGCTCATCTGCGAGGACAGGGCGCACAGCATCATTGGCGTCTGCCCAGTCTGCAGCGGCGGCGGCAACATCAATCTCTGCCAGCGCATGGGCGGCCGTAGAGACGGCGTCATTCACGCCTTCGATGCGCAGGCAAAGCTCGCGAAAGAGCTCAATCTCGCGGGTCTGGGCGGCTTCTTCGGCGCGGGAGATGCGGCCTGCAAGGTCCGACAGCTCCGGCGTCGAGAAGCGCATATTCGACGCGAGCGTCTGGCGGTGGATGAAGGTCTCGGCATGCGGCGGCTTTAGCAACGCATCGCCGTGGCGGGCGGGCACGTCGATGAAATAGCCGAGGACATTGTTGAACTTGATTTTCAGCGCACTGATGCCCGTCTCGTCGCAATAGCGGGCTTGAAGCTCTGCGATGATCTTGCGGCTGTCCCGGCGTAGCGACCGTGACTCATCCAGAGCCGTGTCCCAGCCATCGGCGATAAAGCCGCCATCGCGTGCAAGTGTCGGCAGGTCTTCAGCCAGCGCACTTTCCAGATCGTAGGCGAGCTGGGCGAGGTCTTCATGGCGCGCCGGGTCGAGGGCGGAGACCGCATCGGCGAGTAGCTGAGGCAGGCCTGTCTGCAAAGCCGCCAGCATGGAGGCAAGTGATGCGCCTTCCCTGATCGCCACGGCGATAGATCTGAGGTCACGCGGGCCGCCGCGCTCCAGCCGGATGCGCGTGCGGGCGCGCTCAAGGTCCGGCGTGGCTTTCAAACAGGCGCGCACATCGCTGCGCAGGTCGCTTTCCTGCAGAAAGAAAGAGACCGCGTCATAGCGTGCCTCGATCGTTTCACGCGCGCATTCCGGACGCGACAACCGGTCAGCGAAAAGCCGTGCGCCGGGGGCGGTGAGTGTGCGGTCGATCGTGGCGAGAAGCGTGCCCTTGCGCCCGCCATTCATGGCAATGTCGATCTCGAGGCTCCCGCGCGCGTGGCCGGATCGATGGACAGGCTGGCAGACTGACCGCGCCGGTTTGGCGGGTCGAGGCGGATGTCAGCGCCCGCCTGAGTCAGGCTGAGATAGTCGAGCAGGAGGCCGCAGGCGCAAAGCTCCGCCTTGGTGAAGCTACCAAACCCGTCCAGCGCGGCTAGCTTGTAGGCAGATTTCAGCGCGCTTTCGCCGGAGGAGACGCTCGCGGCCCGCGATGGCCGACGCGTGACCGGCATTCGCAGAGATGCGAGCGCCTGACGCAGGAGCGGCCGGGCCTCATCATCCTCAGTCACCAACAGCTCACTGATTGGCAGGCTGGCGGCTTTCTCGCCCAGCGTTTCGGGCGAAACCTCTATGATCTCGAACGCGCCAGTGGATACATCGCAGGCGGCAATGGCGGCCTCTGTGCCCCCCGCCGCAAGCGCGATGGCGGCCAGCACCTGTCCCTGACGTGAAGACAGGATCGTGTCTTCGGTGATCGTGCCGGGCGTCACGACGCGCACGACTTCGCGGTTCACGATGGATTTGGAGCCACGCTTTTTCGCTTCGGCCGGGCTTTCGGTCTGCTCGCAGACGGCAACGCGCTCACCGGACTTGATGAGGCGGGCGAGATAAGCCTCTGACGCGTGATACGGCACGCCCGCCATCGGAATTGGCTTGCCATCATGCTCGCCGCGCGCCGTCAGCGTAATGTCGAGGATCTCGGCCGCGCGTACGGCATCCTCGAAGAACAACTCGTAGAAATCGCCCATGCGAAAGAAAAGCAGGGCGTCCTGGTGGCTCGACTTGATGTCGAGATATTGCGCCATGAAGGGCGTCGGAGCCTTTTTCTCAGGCACGGGTGGGGCGGCGGTGTCTGGCATCGGATCAAACTTAACGGATTCGCATGGGAGGTGTGCAACCCAAATAACCAGTACTGCGCGGGTTGTCGGCAATTCCGCAGCGGCTTAGACACAGTCGAAAGTCGTAGTTTAAACCTGAAGGCCAATTGCCATGACGTCCAAGCGTCCAACCTTTACCGATAAGGAAGCGCTCGACTTCCATAGTCAGCCAACGCCGGGCAAATTGTCGGTCACACCGACCAAGCCAATGGCAACGCAGCGCGACCTGTCGCTCGCCTACAGCCCTGGTGTTGCCGTTCCGGTGAAGGCCATCGCCGAGGACAAAGACCTTGCCTACGAGTACACCTCGAAGGGCAATATGGTCGCCGTTATCTCGAACGGGACCGCCATTCTGGGCCTTGGCGACCTTGGCGCGATGGCATCGAAGCCCGTCATGGAGGGCAAGTCGGTCCTCTTTAAACGCTTTGCGGACGTCGTGTGCGCGAAGCCTGCGCGCTCGCCGCAGGCTTTGTCGCTCTGTCGATGTCGAAGTGTTCTCCAAGGACACTGAAGAGCTGATCACCACGATCCGCAACATTGGTGAGACCTGGGGCGGCATCAACCTCGAGGACATCGCAAGCCCTGAGTGCTTCATTATCGAGAGCCGTCTTCGCGAAGAACTCGACATCCCGGTCTTCCACGATGACCAGCACGGCACCGCGATCATCGCCGCCGCTGGCCTGATCAACGCCTGCAACATCACGGGCCGCGAACTGAACGATGTGAAGGTCGCCATTTCGGGCGCAGGCGCGGCGGGCCTCTCCTGCGCAGGCCTCATCCGCCATCTTGGAGTGCGGCCAGAGAACATCCTCATGTGCGATAGTCGCGGCGTCGTCTATGAAGGCCGCACCGAGAAAATGGACCAGTTCAAGTCTGCTTTCGCGGTGAAGACCGAGAAGCGCACCCTGTCCGAAGCGATGGAAGGCGCAGACGTCTTCCTCGGCCTGTCGATTGCAGGCGCGGTCACCAAGGAAATGGTCGCGAGCATGGCGCCAAATCCGATCATCTTCGCCATGGCGAACCCGGACCCGGAAATCACGCCGGAAGAGATCAAGCAGGTGCGCGACGATGCCATCATCGCAACGGGCCGCTCTGACTATCCGAACCAGGTCAACAATGTCCTCGGCTTTCCTTACATCTTCCGCGGCGCGCTCGACGTGCGTGCGCGTTCGATCAATGAGGAGATGAAAGTTGCAGCTGCGCAGGCGCTGGCTGAGCTCGCACGCGAAGACGTGCCAGACGAAGTGGCCGCCGCCTATCACGGCTCGCGCCCGCAATTTGGCCGCGACTATATCATTCCGACGCCGTTCGACCCGCGTCTCATCAGCTTCATTCCGCCCTTCGTGGCGCAGGCTGCCATGGACACCGGCGTTGCGCGCAAGGAAATTCCGGACATGGACGAGTATCGCCGCATGCTGGCGCGCCGTCTCGACCCGACCGCCTCCTTCGTGCAGAGCGTTCAGGCTGCCGTTCGCGAGAAGAAAGCCCGCATCGTGTTTGCGGAGGGCGAAGAGCCATCCGTCGTTCGCGCCGCCTTCTCGTTCAAGAACCAGGGTCTTGGCGACCCTGTTCTGATCGGCCGTGAGGAGCAGGTCACGCGCACCATGCAGCAGATGGGTGTGCCGGAAGGCTCGCTTGAGATCATCAATGCGCGCCTGTCAGACCGTAATCCGGAATACACCGATTACCTCTATGACCGCCTGAAGCGTCAGGGCTTCCTGCGCCGCGACGCCCAGCGCCTCGTCAACCAGGACCGTAACGTGTTCGGCTCCTGCATGCTGAAATTCGGTGATGCAGACGGCATGATCACAGGTGTGACGCGCAATTATGACGTCGCCCTCAAAGACGTGCAGACCGTGCTCGATCCGATTCCGGGCAAGCAGGTCATCGGCATGTCCATGGTGATCAACCGCGGCAAGACGATCTTCATCGCTGATACCTCGATCACCGAACTGCCTGTGGCCGAAGACCTTGTCGGTATCGCTTGCGAGGCGGCAAGCTCTGTGAAAAGCCTCGGCTTTACCCCGCGCGTCGCCTTCGTGTCCTATTCGACCTTCGGCAACCCGATGGGCGAACGCGCCGAGAAAGTCCGCGAAGCTGTCGCCATGCTTGATGCGCGCGATGACATCGACTTCGAATATGAAGGCGACATTTCGGTCGACGTCGCGATGAACCCGGGCCACAAGCTGGTCTATCCGTTCTCGCGCCTCACCGATGCGGCCAACGTGCTCGTCATGCCGGCCATTCACTCGGCGGCGATTGCAACGAAGATCCTGACCTCGATGAGCCGCGCGACCGTTATCGGCCCGATCCTGCTCGGCTTCGAGAAGCCGGTTCAGATCGCTTCGCTGGGCGCAACGGTGAACGATATCGTGAACCTTGCGACCTTCGCAGCTTTCGACATCGACAAGCTCGGCCACATCAAGGCTGCTGCTGAGTAAGCTAGTTACGGGCGACAGCCAGAAGCGATTTCAGAGGCCCGATATCAGCTCTTGGCTGGTGTCGGGCCTTTTTCATTGGGGACGCCTTCGTTCGGCAAGTCTTCCGGCTCGTCGATCCTTATGCCCTTGGCATGGTCCGGGCCGTAGCGCATCACGAACAGGATGAGGAGCACTGGCGGAATCGTATATAGCGCAGTGACCGTGAAGAAGCCTGCCCAACCGATCGATTCTGACAGCGGACCTGACGTCGTGGTCGCGGCGAGCTTGCAGAAAAATGAATAGGCCGAGCTGAGCAGGGCGTACTGGGTCGCCGCAAACTTACGATCAGCCAGCGATGACATATAAGCGATAAAGACCGAGCCGACGAAACCGGCTGCCAGATTGTCCGCAACGATGACGCCCATCAGCGCCCAGACTGTTGGTGTATGGACGACGGCACCGGGCGGGGGTTCGACGCCTTGCGAGACAGCATTTGCAACGATGTCGAGATTTGGCCCGGCAGCGACGGCTAGCGCGGCAAATGCGCCGTTGGTCAGCAGGGTGATTACGCCGCCAGCGATCATCGCACGCATGAGATTGTAGCGCACAGCAACGAAGCCACCGACGAACCCGCCGACAATAATCGGCCACGGGCCGAGGATGCCCTGGATCCAGCCGACGGTCTCACGGCTATAACCAAGGTCGACATAGAATGGGCTCGCCATAACGCCCATGGTGAAGTCGCTGATACGATAGAGCGTGACGATGCCAGCGACCGGGATGGCCCAGATGCCGAACTTCCGTACGAGCTGCCAGAACGGTTCGATTACCGCATCTTTCACCTTGCCGGCGAAGGACTTGCTCTCTTCGGCAAAGCGTTCAATCCGGTCTGGCTCAGAGATGACGAATATGACGATGGCCCCGATCACCAGCATGATCACAGCCATCAGCGCATAAGCAAAATGCCAGCTGGTGGCCCCGGCGATCACCATCCCCATGCCTGAAAACATGATCGCGAAGCGGTAACCGAGATTATAGATGGCGGCCATGTTGGCCTGCTCTTCATTCGGTGCAGACTCGATGCGCCATGCGTCTACCGCGATATCGAGCGTTGCGCCCGAGAAGGCGAGGACAAGCGCACCGATCACGACCGGCGTCAGAGCGATGGCTGGGTCACTGGAGCTGATCAGGAAGAGACCGAGCGACGTTCCGCAAATGGCGAGGATCATCCAGCCACGCCGCTGCCCGAGCCAACCTGTGAGAAAGGGCAGCTTGATCCTGTCGACGGCGGGCGCCCACAGGAACTTCAGCGAGTAGGCAAATGAAACGGCATAGAGCCCACCAATCGAAGCGCGGTCGATCCCGGATTCCCTCAGCCAGAATGACAGCTTGGAGAAAACCATCATCAGGGGCAGGCCTGAAGCGAAGCCCAAGACAAGCATGAATGCGATGGTTGGTTTCAGGTAACTCTTGAAGGCGCTCGATAGCGTCTCGCGTTGGTTTGGTGCCCCAGACTGCGTCGTGTTGCTCATGCGGCGCCTTGCCGGCGCGCGGTCCAGTCCGTGGCGAGACGGCGGAGGGCTTCGGCATCGAGCGGCTTGGCGGCAACGCCATCGGCGCCGCACTTGCGCGCCCGGCGCTCGATTTCAGGGTTAATTTCTGCAGAGATCGCAATGATCGGCATGGTCTGTCCGGCCTCTCTAAGGGCTTTCATTGCTTCATAGCCGTCCATGATCGGCATGCGCAAATCCATAAATACCAGGGCAGGCGCAATTGTTTCGGCAACGTCAACGGCTTCACGCCCGGTTGAAGCGACTGTGACGCTGAATCCTGCCGATTCCAAGGCACGCCGTGCAATCAGCGCGTTGACCGGATTGTCGTCAGCGATGAGGACGCGGCCATCGGCCGATGCGGCGACTTCTTCCTCTCCGCCCTTGCCGCCTTTTGACACCAGCAGGATACGTTCGACGAGGGATGAGTCGCGAAGCGGACGCACGAGCCAGCCAGTAACGCCCATCTTGTGGAACCGGCTGAGAAGGCCGCGATCGGCTGGGCGCACCACGACAAGCACTGGCGCCACGGAAGTCAGCGCCTTCAGACTGCGTTCGGGAAGCTCTGCAGCAGCAATGATGAGTGTTGGCTGGGCGCGGCGCGCTTCCTCGGCTGTATGAACCAGTGAGACACGCGCTTCGTGTTCATCCAGCGCGCCCCACGCCGACAGGGACGTGGAAGGCGGAAGACCGGCAAAGGCGACGTGAATGCCGGCGAGCCTGTCTGAGCGGATCGTGTCTGCGTCTTCGATGATGTCAGCGGGTGCGTCCGCGCGAAAACAGGTGCCGTGACCTGGCGCGCTTTGCAGGGTGATCGAGCCGCCCATGGCTTCGCTGAGACGTTTGACGATAGCGAGGCCGAGCCCGACACCGCCATCCTTGCGGGCATCATCGGCAGAAGTCTGCCGGAAAGCATCGAACAGGCGGGTCTGGTCTGCCGCGGCGATGCCCGGGCCCGTGTCGCGGACATTGAAGATGAGTTTGCCGTGCCGATAGTCCATATCGACCAGCACGCCGCCGCTTTCGGTGAATTTGAGCGCGTTGCCGACAAGGTTGAACAGGATCTGGCGCAGCTTGCCTGCGTCAGCCTTCATACGAGCGGGCACGCCGGGCCGGCAAAGAACGCCGAGGTCGAGACCCGCTGCATGGGCGCGCGGCGACAGAAGCTCTGTAACTTCACGGGCAAGATCGCGCACGCAGAAGACTTCTGGCTCAAGCTCCGGCGCCGCGGTGTCGAGGCGGGCATAGTCGAGAATGTTGTTGAGCAGATCGAGAAGACGTGAGCCGGACGCGCGGATCGCTTCGGCATACTCTTTCTGCGCCGGATCGAGCTCTGTTTCCAGAAGCAGCGACACCGTGCCGAGAATGCCGTTCAGGGGCGTGCGAATTTCGTGGCTGGTCGTTGCCAGAAAGGCCTGCTCGGCCGATGGGGCGTCATTCTTCTCTGTCATGGCGGTAACTCCTACCGCCAAAGATTGAGCAATGACTTAACTGGCAAGGCGCCTAGTGGGCGAGTGAACGGGCATTGCCAACCGTCTCACCTTCGGGCGGGCGGCGGCGATAGGACAGCGCTTCAGCGACATGGAGACGCCGCACCCCGCCTGCGCCGTCAAGGTCTGCAATCGTGCGGGCGACCTTAAGCACCCTGTGATAGGCACGCGCCGACAGGGCGAGCTTTGCGGCCGCGTCCGCAAGCAGGGCATTGGCCGCTTCATCCGGTGACGCGATGTCCGTCAGGCTGCGCGTCGGGGCGTCGGCGTTGATGGGGCGGCGGCCATCGCTTGCGCCCAGTTTCTCGAACCGGTCGGTCTGGATATCGCGCGCCTGCTGCACGCGCGCAGACGCCTCAGCGGTGCCTTCGGTCGGGGCGGGCAGGGTGAGGTCGATCGCGGTCACGGGCGGGGTGTCGAAGAACAGGTCAATCCGGTCAAAGAAAGGCCCGGAGATGCGGGACTGGTACTGGCGTGCGCAGGCAGGTCCGCGCCTGCAGGCGCCGTCACCCGGCCCACCTCCGCAGCGGCAGGGGTTCATGGCCGCAACAAGCTGGAAGCGGGCCGGGTATCTCACATGGCGGTTGGCGCGGGAAATCACGACCGCGCCTTCTTCCAGCGGCTGGCGAAGGCTGTCGAGAACCTGGGCCGGAAACTCCGGCAGCTCATCCAGAAACAGCACGCCGTGATGGGCGAGAGAAACTTCGCCCGGCCTTGCCTTGATGCCGCCGCCCACAAGGGCTGCCATGGAGGCTGAATGATGAGGCGCGCGGAAGGGGCGCTGGCGCGAAAGCTTGCCGCGCTCCAGCATGCCAGCAACCGACTGGATCTGAGAAACCTCCAGCAACTCAGTCGCCGAAAGCGGCGGCAGCAGACCGGGGAGCCGCTGGGCCAGCATCGACTTGCCTGAGCCAGGCGGCCCGCAGAAGAGCAGATTGTGCCCACCTGCTGCGGCAATCTCCAGCACGCGCTTTGCGCCGTCCTGACCCTTCACGTCGGCAAGGTCCGGCACGGCCTGCGGCGGCGCAAGCTCTCCAGCGACAGGTGCGGGCAGGCTGATCCGGCCAGCAAAATGATTGATCATGGCGATGAGGCTCGGCACGGCCAGTGTCCCCTCACCAGCCCAAGCCGCTTCAGGGCCGCAGACTTCCGGGCAGATGAGCCGCAGATCCATTGCCTGGGCGGCCATGGCGGCTGGCAGGACGCCGAGCGTTGGTCCCAGCGCGCCGTCCAGCGACAGCTCTCCAATCGCGGCATGCCCATCCAGCGCATCCGGCGCAATGACGCCCATGGCGGCCAGCATGGCGAGCGCGATGGCAAGGTCATAATGGCTGCCTTCCTTGGGAAGGTCAGCGGGCGCCAGATTGACGGTGATCCGCTTGGGCGGCGTGGCGAGGCCTATGGCGGAAAAGGCGGCGCGCACGCGCTCCTTGCTCTCGCCGACGGCCTTGTCCGGCAGGCCGACGATTGTGAAAAACGGATTGCCTGAACTGATCTGGACCTGAACGTCGACAGGCTTGGCCTCGATACCCTCGAAGGCAAAAGTCGTGACGCGGCAGACCATGGCGATATCCTTTCGCTATCCGGCCTAGCATGAGACACGGAACAAAGAAAGAACAATATCGCCCGAAGGTTTAAGTTCGTGAAGGCCTAGTCGAGACGAATGATGTCGTCATCGTCCTCAGTGTTGACTTCACGCGGCTCCGTACGGCTGCGGTTTGCAATGTCCGTCGCCGGATTGTTGAGGCCGGGCACAGCCACTTCAGGAACATCCGCCAGAGTGCTCGAAGCAGAACCAGCCGGCATCGGGATATCATTGGTGGGCGCGGGCGCATCCGGTGTGCGGAGATTGAAACCACCGGACGCTTGCGGGGCAGGCGCGACTTCACCGCCGGGAATGCGCAGATTGAAGCGCGAGCGGCTGGACGTGTTTGCGGCAGGCGTCTCAACGGCTGCTGGCGCGGCAGTCTCAGCGGAGACATTTTCCGGTTCAGCAGGCACCTGCTCTGAACAGGCAGTCCCTGCCAGAGCAATCGCGAGGCCTGCGGCGAGCGAGAGAGCTTTCATATTCATTTCTCCAGAGTGTGCACGACCTCAGGATTTGGCAACTCTATCTTGCACACAATCCCAGAAAATGGCCGCCGCATCGATGCCGGAAAAGCGTTTCAGCTCCTGTATGCCGGTCGGCGAGGTCACATTTACTTCGGTGAGCTTGTCGCCGATCACATCTATACCGACAAAGAGCTGGTCGCGCCGGCGCAGTTCCGGGCCAATGATATCACAGATGCGCCGATCAATGTCAGAAAGCTCGGTCGGCTCTGCCGTCCCGCCAACATGCATGTTGGAGCGGGTCTCGCCTTTTTTCGGGCGGCGATTGATCGCGCCGACCGCTTCACCATTCACGAGGATGACGCGCTTGTCGCCATTGCTGACAGCCGGCAGGAAGGCCTGCGCAATCAATGGTTCGCGGGTGCGCTCCAGAAACATCTCCACCAGGGAGGAGAAGTTGCTGTCATCTTCCTTCATACGGAAGACGCCCGCACCGCCATTTCCGTAGAGCGGCTTTATGATGATGTCGCGGTGGCGCTGGCGAAAAGCCTCGATGGCCTTCAGGTCGCGGGAGATCAGTGTGTCAGGAATGATCTCCGGGAAGAGAAGGGGAAAAAGCTTTTCCGGGCCAGAACGGACGAACTCCGGATCATTAAGAACCAGCGTCTGGCCTTTGAGAAGCTCAAGCAGGTGGCAGGCGGTGATATAGGACATGTCGAATGGTGGGTCCTGACGCATCAGGACGACATCGATATCGCTTGCCAGATCAAGCACCGTTTCATCGCCAAAGACGCCCGGTGTCTCCTTCACGCGCTGGACCGTTGCCGGACGCGCGCGTGCGAGCAGCCTGCCTGTGTCAAAGCTCAGATGCTGCGGGCCATAGACAAAAAGCTTGTGGCCACGTGCCTGCGCTTCTTCAGCCAGGGCAAAGGTGGTGTCGGCGTTGATATTGACCTCTTCCAGCGGGTCCATCTGGATCGCGATCCGCAAGCTCATGGCGCCTTGCCCTCCATCAAATCTCTTCTGTCTGGCTATATGAAGATGATTGCCTGCTTTGATAAGCGTCTAGCGGGCATTGCTTTGGCGGCAGGCATAAAAAACGCCCCCTCCATAACGGAGAGGGCGCTTTCGCAATCCCTGGGAGGAAGGGGATTTATTCTGGCAGGATGACGCCGTCGATGGCGTGGATAACACCGTTCGAGGTGTAAACGTCTGCCATGATGACTTCTGCACCGCCGACCGTGATCGTGCCGCCGGTGTTGACGACTTCGATGGTCTCGCCGCCAAGGGTTTCCACTTCGGTCGTGCCTTCAGCGATGTCCTTGGACTTGATCTTGCCGGCAACGACGTGGAGTTTAAGGATCGCCTGCAGCTGGTCGATGTTCTCGTCCATCAGCAGGGTCTCGACGGTGCCTTCTGGCAGCGCTGCGAACGCGTCGTTGGTTGGTGCGAAGACCGTGAATGGGCCGTCGCCTTGCAGCGCTTCGACCAGACCGGCTTCAGACACTGCGGTCACGAGGGTCGAAAAGTCTTCCTTGGAAGATGCCGTCTCGACGATGTCCTTCTTGTCGGACATTTCTGAATGGTTGTGAGCGAAAGCAACGCCTGCGCCGCCAACAAAGAGAGCGGTGGCTGCGACGGATGCAAAGAATGTTTTCATGGGAGGAGCTCCTTTAGGTTGTGGTGCTCTCTCTACGTTGCGCTTGCGCGGCTGGATTATTAAAATTTTTAAATAAATCAACCACTTAAAATTCGGACATACGCATGCCGATACTTTTGTTACGGTGCGCGTCGCCGCTTGGATCAACTTGTGATCACCGCGTCGCCAAGGCAGCGGGCTATAGGTGATTGGCTGTGCCCTGTTGGCCGGGCGCATGAGCTGGTCCATATTCCGGGGCAAGCAAAAGTCGAAATCGGACCCTTCCATGATGAAAGCGTATTCCGCCCTCACTGGCCTCGCCCTTCTCGCTGCCTGCGCGCAGTCTCCACAGGCTGCTTCTCCGGGCGGCACGGTGACCAGTCCGGAAACGGGCGGAGACGGCTTTGCTGGGATCGTGGCTGAAACGAACGTCTTCGGCTCCCTCACCTATCGCCAGCGTATTGCTCTTCCCCAGGATGCTGTTGCTCATCTCGTTGTGCGAGATCCGAATGCCGAAGGCGCGCCAGTTCTCGCGGAACGCAGCTTCGCCCTGAATGGCCGTCAGGTTCCTATCCCCTTCGAAATCGTCGTGCGCGACGGTGATGCCGAAGAAGACGCTCCGTCGCTGGATTTCAGTGCAGATATCCGCACCGCTGATGGTGAAAGCTTATGGCAGACAGAAGCGGCGACCCGATTTGTCGCCGACGATGCGCGCAAGGACCTGGGCATGGTGCAGCTCTCTCCAGCCGGGGCAGGGCTTGTGACGCTGGATGATGTTGCCGGACGCGACTGGATGATCGCGCGCCTCAACGGAGAGCCGGTCATGACATCCGCGCCGATTGTTCTGCGCTTCGATGAGAAGGGGCAGATCAGCGGCAATGCGTCCTGCAACGCCTACACAGCAAGCGGTACGATCGAGGGCGGCATCCTCTCTATCGGTCCAATTGCCCTCACGCGCAAAGCCTGCATGCCCGAAGTCATGGAGCAGGAAGCCTTCTTCCTCGACCTGATGGAGAATGTCTCACAGATGCAGATCGATGAGACCGGTCTTCTCACCATGACGTCGGACTGGGGCGAGACGCTGACGGCCCGCTAGGGACGCCGCCTTCTAGTAGACAGCACCGCCAAGCAGCTCGTCGTCAGGTGCACGAGTGACGGCACCTGCACGGCGAGGCGTCTCGCGCACGCGCACATAGGAGACGACCCGGTTCACGCCGCCGACGAGGCTCGCTTTCTCTGCGGCGGCCTCAAGCTCTGCGTCAGAGCGGGCGATGCCCATGAGATAGACCACGCCATTATAGGTCTCGACGTTGAAATTCACGCTCTTGATATCGCGCGCGGCGATCAGGGAAGAGCGCACGCGAGCCGTGATGAGCTCATCTGAGGCATTGGCGAAAAAGCCCCCGGGCGCTTCGATCTGGATCTCATTCGCGACGTCGGTCACGCGGGTAGAGCTCCAGGCGATGTCTTCCGCCTTTACGCGCATCTCCGGGCTGGAGACGCGGCCTGAGAGTAGGGCGAGCCCGTTGGAGACCTCGACATCCACCTCGCCATAGCCGCCTTCGCTGAGGAGCTTGGCCTTGATTTCATTCGACGCCGATGCGTCGTCGACCGCTTCGCCGACCGTGCGGTCCTGGACAGCGGCGACACCGACCGCACCTGCCGTGCCAACAGCGGCGGCAACGCAGCCGCCCAGCGCAAACGTGCTCAGAAGGAGCGGCGCCATGAGACGTGTGATAGCCATGTGAGCCTCTTCGGTTCTTACTCTAGTTCGTAACTGCCCTAGCGTCCGCTTGGGGCGAAATCTGGGCGCCACTGGTCAGCCAGGTGCATGGGCCTGCGGCGCGGCTGGATCACCATCAGATCGAAGCGCCAGCTGAGCGCGCGAAGGTCAGGCCGCCGTGCAGTCCAGCTGTCAGCCGCGCGATTGATGCGTTTCCAGGAAGAAGCAGTGACCGCATTCGCGGCGGTTGTGAAGTCAGCGCGTGCCTTCACCTCGACAAAGGCGAGGACGCTGCCCCTGCGCGCAATCAGGTCAATTTCGCCGACAGGCAGGCGAACCCGCCTAGCGAGGATGCGGTAGCCCTTCAGGCAAAGCCAGAGCGCGGCCAGCGTTTCGGCGCGGCGCCCGCGCGTTTCTGCTGCCTGGCGTCGTCCCTTCCTAGCCATTCTTCAGCTGCAGGGCGCGCTGGTATAGGTCGCGCTTCGAAAGACCGAAGACATCGGCGACCTCATTGGCGGCCGCCTTCATTGGCAGGCGCTGCATGGCGTCCAGAAGCGCGGCGTCGATATCGCCCGCCTCGGCCTCCTGCACTTCTGGCGGGCCGATCAGCACCACGATCTCGCCCTTCGGGGCTCCATTGGTTTCATAGTGAGCCGCCAGCTCTTCCAGCGTCCCGCTGCGCACTTCTTCAAACAGCTTGGTCAGTTCGCGCGCGACAACGCAGTCCCGCTTCGGCCCCAGCGTCTCTGAAAGGTCTGCCAGTGAGGCGGAGAGCCGCGAGCCGCCTTCATAGAAGATGAGCGTGGACGGCACCGCCTTCAGCTCCTCGGCGGCACGTTTGCGTGGACCCGTCTTCGGCGGAAGGAACCCGCAGAACATGAATCGGTCGCTCGCAAGACCGGAAGCGACAAGACCAGCGAGCATCGCAGATGCACCCGGCACAGGCACGACGCGCACCCCCGCTTCCCGCGCTTCATGCACCAGCTTCCACCCCGGATCGGAGACAAGCGGCGTACCTGCATCCGAGATCAGCGCCAGGCGTGCCCCGCCTGCGAGGCGTTCGATCAGGCCGGGGCGGCGCTCGGCCCCATTATGGTCATGATAGGGGCTCAGTTTTGCATGAATGCCATGGGCATCAAGCAGCTTGCGGGCAACGCGCGTATCCTCTGCGAGGATCTCGTCCACAGCGGCGAGCGTGTCCAAAGCACGAAGTGTAATATCTCTGAGGTTGCCGATTGGCGTCGACACAATGTAGAGCCCGGGATCAAGACGCGTGACTTCAT
Organism: Henriciella sp.; assembly: GCA_012960415.1. GTDB lineage: Bacteria > Pseudomonadota > Alphaproteobacteria > Caulobacterales > Hyphomonadaceae > Henriciella. The sequence continues at coordinate 48,634 of DUBH01000082.1, forward strand.
GTTGCGCGGGCCTCGGCCCGGCACTAGTCTCGCCAGACCTCTGGTCGCTCGATCGAGAAGAAGGAAAACTTGATGACATCTGGTCTACCATCGCGCTTTGCGCGTCTTGCGCCAAGCCTTGTGCTGGCAAGTTTTCTGCTGGTGACCGCCTGCGCGACCGGTCCGGCGCGTCAGCCTGCCCCGATCGAGACCGGGCAAAGCCGCGGCGACCGCGGAAACGACCGCACAGATCGCGGTAACCAGGGCGTCGAGGAAGAGGGTCTTGATGGCCTCCACGACGATCAAGGCATCACGCCAGCCGACAATGTGCCCGAAGCTGACAATGGCTATTTCACGCCGGACTTCATGGGCGACCGCGACCTGTTCCGCATTGGTGTCCTCCTGCCATTCTCGCATCCCAATTCCGGTGTGCGCGCCGAAGCCGAAGGCATGCTGGCCGGAATAGAGATGGCGCTCTTCGACCATGCAGGCGAGAACATGCTTGTCCTTCCGAAAGATACGGCCGGCTCTCAAAGCCAGGCCATCGCCATGGCTGAAGAAGTGCTGGATGAAGGCGCAGATGTCATTCTCGGCCCGCTCTTCGGCACCAATATCGAAGCGCTCAACCGTGAGGGTCTTGGATCCGAGACGCAGATTATCGGCTTCTCCAATGATAGCAGTGTGGCAGGCGGAAACACCTGGCTTGCTTCCATCACGCCTGAGCAGGAAGTTGCGGCGCTCGTCAGCTATGCCATGTCACAAGGCTATCGCCAGTTTGCCTATTTCGGGCCTCAAAGCGACCTTGGGCAACGCATCGAAACCGCGCTTCAGCGCGAAGCGAGCCGTGTTGGCGGCCGCGTGGCGGCGAGCGGGTTTTATCCTGAAAGCACGCAGTCGCCCGACTCCGAGGCGCGCTACATCGCGAATGCGGTCAACAACGCCCAGCAGGGTGGCGGCAAGGTCGCTATCCTGATCCCAGAGCGCGGCACACAGCTTCGCCGGGTCGGCCCGCTTCTCAGCTATTACGGGATGAGCCGCAGTGTGCAGATGATGGGCCTTTCCGGCTGGGACGATCAGTCGATCTGGCGAGAGCCGTCGCTGCGTGGCGGCTGGTTTGTTGCGCCATCACGTGACGACGTTCAGGCCTTCAACACCAAGTTCCAGCGCATCTATGGAACGGGGCCCAGTGCCCTTGCTTCTACCGCGTACGACGCAGCCGCCCTCGTCAGCCAGCTTGGCGCGGACGGCGAAGTCACGCGCGAAGAGATTGCCTCGCGGGATGGATATCTCGGTGTAAACGGTGTCTTCCGGTTTGACGGCTCCGGCACGACTGAGCGCCGCCTCTCGATCTATGAGGTCTCGGGCTCACAGGGCGCGGTTGAGATTAACAAGGCCGCGCAGACCTTTGATCCGGGCACCAGCTAGTCGGCTACGCCGCTTCTAGGCGTCGTCATTCTGAGGTTCTGGAAGGTCGAGCAGCCTGCGGGCGGCCTTACGGTGACGTTCGCGTACCTGCGCCCCGACAATCGACAGGGCGGTCGCGAGCACCGTCGCATCGTCTGCAAAGCCGAAGCCCACAACGAAGTCCGGCACCCAGTCGGTCGGTAGTACGAAGTAACCAAGCGCGGCGAACAAGACCGCCTTGGCCTTGCGCGGCGTGGCTGGATCGACTGCCGCATAATACGCAGCCGCCAGATCATCCGCAAACGGGACGCGTCCAGCGACCCTGAAAAGCTTCGGCATGAAGCCCTTCCGGGTGCGCCGACGGTCGCGTTCAAGCGCCAGCGGCAGGGCGCGCGGCCCATCCTCTCCGTTCTCGATCACAATTTCCGTTGGGTGACGCATTGGCACAGCCTTTCTTGCCTCTATAGATCGCTCGCATCAGCCGAACGTTCAAGGGAGACCTATCAGACATGAAACTCAGCTCAGACATCAGCGCGGTTATCACAGGCGGCGCATCGGGCCTCGGCGCGGCCACTGCAAGACAACTCGCCTCCCACGGCGTGAAGGTCGCTCTGTTCGACCTCAACGAAGAAAAGGGCGAAGCCCTCGCCAAGGAACTCGGCGGCGTCTTCTGTAAGGTGAACGTCACCGATGAAGCTTCTGTCGACGCCGGCTTCAAGAAGTCGCGCGAAGCCATCGGCCAGGAGCGTATCCTCGTGAACTGCGCCGGCACGGGCAACGCGATCAAGACCGCAAGCCGTGACAAGAACACGGGCGAGATCAGCCACTTCCCGCTCGACAAGTTCGACCTGATTATCCAGATCAACCTCGTCGGCACCTTCCGCTGCATCGCGAAGTCTGCCGCTGGTATGATGACGCTGGACCCGATCGACGGTGAACGCGGCGCAATCGTCAACACCGCTTCGGTTGCTGCTGAAGACGGCCAGATCGGTCAGGCAGCTTACTCCGCGTCCAAGGGCGGCGTTGTCGGCATGACGCTTCCAATCGCACGTGACCTCTCGCGCGAACTGATCCGCGTCAACACGATCCTGCCGGGCATCTTCAACACCCCGCTGCTGCAGGGCGCCCCGGAGAACGTCAAGCAGGCGCTGGGTGCGCAGGTGCCGAACCCGGCCCGCCTCGGCAACCCGGAAGAGTATGCATCGCTCGCAGAGCAGATGATCACCAACGCCTACTTCAACGGCGAAGATGTCCGCCTCGACGGCGCTATCCGGATGGCACCGCGCTAGGCGTCTGCCTCTCGCCCACAGAAAAGCCCGCCTGACTAAGGCGGGTTTTTTTGTGGCGGAATATCAGATCAGCCGTTTAACGCGGCTGCGGCCGCATGATCGTGCCGGACAGGTTCGCGAGAACGTCACGCGCGTCGAAATAGGCCGGATCATCCGGAGATGGCCCACGGCCCATCATGATTTCTGCGGACGCTTCGAACCGCGTCACTTCACGATAGTCCGGCGCGCGCGAATAGAACGGGTCGTTAAAGCTGCTCCAGTGGTGGGGGTAGTACGCGATCGCACGCCCCCGCGGTCCATAGAACCGGTAATGCGGGCTGAAATGGCTGTAAGTGCCGCCAACGGGGACAAAGCTGCGGTCGGCATCCGTCGTGCGACGGACCATGCGGAAATTGTCATAGCCCGTCTGCACGGTCAGCTCTGCTGCGCGATAGAGAAGGTAGGTTTCCACTGTCTGGCGGTCCGTCAGGCTGTTGCCCGAGAAGTTCACGACCCAGCGGTTCTGCTCGATCTGCTGTTCGGTATAGCCGCGGTCAGATGGCGTTGCCGCCTGATAAGGCGTTGCTGTCGCACAGGCACCAAGTAGCGCGAGCGATGCGAGAGCCGGGATGAGGTAGGTCTTTGTCATGGCTTTGAACCCTGAACTGTTTCTATCAGAACTATATCGGGTGAAGCTGAATGCCATACAACCGCGCGATCAAACTGCTGTGATTGCTGCAGGCCCGTTATGATTCTAGCACGTGCCGCGGGGTGGGTAGTTCTTCTTCTCGACGAACTCGATGGTATCGATAACATCATCGAGTGCGGGGCGGGCAAACGGGACCGACTGCACCCAGCCCATGTGATAGTCTGTGCCCTTGAAGACGAGCATGGCGGGTTCGGCAAAGACGTCCGGCTCATCTTCATTGATGGCGCTGGAGGTAAACAGGCCAAACTTCTCGATGAAGTCCTCACCAATCTCATAGGCGATCGGCAGCTGGTCCAGCTCCCATTCCTTATGCGCTTTGTCCGCGCGCGACTTTTCTTCCATCGTCGCAGCGACAACACTGATGCCCTTGCCAGCGATGTCTTTGAGCTTGCCGGTCAGTTCTTTCAGCTGCTTCTTGCAGAGCGGGCAATGCAGGCCGCGATAGACGACAATCATCCGCCAGGGATGGGCCTCGTCATCCTGCTCGCTCAGCATCCAGTTGGTGCCGTTGATGAGATTGAGGGAAAGGGGGCCTGCGTCCTGGCCGGGCTTGATCTGCGTCATGTGCGCTCCTGTCTGTTTGATACCTGAAGCCAACAGACGAGATGAGGGCGCGTTCCGGGGCGGCTTCTGTATCGCGACAAAAAAGCCCGCGGGTTTGACGCCGCGGGGGCGGGCAGGGCCGGGTCCGCCTTTTTTGTTTCCTGTTTTGGTTTATATTTTTGGCCAAAGAACCGATAGCGATGTGGTAGTAGATGAACTTGGAGTTCGCAAGGCTAAACTTAAGCACTGTCGTAATACTTTTCCAACTGATCCATTGGAGTTAAGAGATGGTTGGAATTTTGTTGTATCGGATTTAGTGCGAGTGGCGCAGCAACCTAGTGTCGAAGAAATTTTTGCTTTAGATTTTGTAGAAGGTGTCCAGAGTCTTGGTTTAAATGATGTTTTAAGCAGTGCAACTCAGGTAGAAGGAGTTTT
>DUBH01000083.1:0-13286 GCA_012960415.1 Henriciella sp.
ATTTATCAAAGTTCCCACAAAAATCTGATACATTGGAGTATATTAAAAAAGAATATCCTGAAGAGGTCAACAAACAAACTGCAACAACATTTTCACACGATATTAAGAAAAAAGATGTTATTGTACTAACTAAAGGACAATCCGAAATTATTGATTTTGGAATTGTAACAAGTAATTATGAATATGTCAATTATGAAAAAGGAGAAAGTTATTCTCATAAAAGAAGAGTTGTATGGTGATAAGTCCGATGTTGTATCGCCAAACGCTCCAGTAGAGCAAAGGGAGCAAAAATTCTAACTATCGATAAGCTCGGCGAGCTACAAAATCCTCGTCCAGGCGGAAATCTTCGTAGGTTCCGCCAAGTCGCTTGTCTATCGGTGCAGAAAGATAGCTCTTCAGTCGCTCTTTCTGCGCCTGATCGATGAAAGCCATATGATGCTCTTTCACATCCTCGTACTCGACATTTTCGATACGCGAAACGCAATCCGTCACTAGATCAAGCCAGCCCCAGTAGCCCTTGTAATCGTAGCCGCCGTAGAGTTCCCAGTAGTGCCTTAACGCGGCCATGATGAGATAGTCGTCAATCTCGTCTCCGTACACTAAGCAGTAGCCCCAAATCCTATAGATATCCTCGGTTGCCTGAACTAGGCAGACGTGATCGTCTCGATCATAAAGATATATGTGTCTTTTCTTTTTTCTTTTAAAATATTCCATCCAAAAATTTTATCATATTCAATGATCTAGAGGCACGATTTTTATTCTCTGTCTCTATTTTTGTCCAACTCATTACTTCGTTTACCCCGGAGCTTGGCTTCGATTTGTGTCTTAGATTTTGCTAACTCTTTATCGCTCAGCTCAGAAAGACGACGACGGTCCAAATCTTGGCGCACGGCGTGCCCGCCTTTCGGTTCGTGCCGTTGGTGTGGATTAGTTCGCTTCTGCCGCTCTTCTGCGAAGGTCTTGCGCGCTCTTTCAAATGCGGCCCGTTTCTCATCTTTCGTAAGCCATTCCTTTTTGGCGCTTGCGAAATCGCGTTTGGCTTCACCTTTTCGATCATCTAGCCCCATGACGAAGCTCCCAAGATTGCTAAAACAGCATCCGTTATCCGCAAACGCGCTGAGTTTGGCAATCAGGCCGAGACCAGCAAGCCTTTGAACCTGTAGGGCGCATAGCATCGCAGCCTTTACGGATACGCGGCGCTGAACCGAACCGATCGACACCCATTGCCTGAAAATTGTGTGGCGGGACAGGCGAGGTGCTCGAACGGTTCGGTCGCCGCAATTACAAACGTAAAGGAGCGACGCGATGTCTCTTCAAATCATTTCAAAGGCGGAAGCTGCCCGCATGCCAATAGCGCAGCTTCGAGCTCTGCATCATTTGCTCGCCGAAGAGCTGGCAAATAGCGAAGGCGGTTCAGAGCTTGCTCAAGCGATTGCGCACAATCTGCATATCGTCTTGAACGAGCTTAGTGCTCGAAATCAGCTGAGCCGTTTGCCACGGCTATAGCCGCTCTTTCGATTGGGTCGCCCGGCAGAGAGCGGGGCGACCTGGCAGCGTGGGCCTCAAGTCACAGTCTTATGATCCATTTATCATATTTTACCTTTATGACGATTGGATCATAATTAGGTTTTATGCCCTAAAGATCATATTGACATTTTATGAGTTTTAGATCATAATTCTGTTAAAGGAGTCGCCATGCAAAAAATAATCCGTTCTCCAAAAGATTTTGGTCAACTGATCCGCCATGTACGTAAGCAGGCGGGGATGACCCAAAGCCAGCTCGCCGTTCGAAGCGGCGTCTGGCAGGAAACCATTTCCAAGATTGAGAACGGCCATGCGGGCTCAAAGCTGGAGACAATCTTCGAGATTCTGGCCGCCCTTGATCTGGAGATTACAGGGCAAGAACGCTCGAAAGGATCAACAGACGATTTTGAGGATATGTTCTGATGGGGCGGCGTCGAAGTTACATACCGCTCAATATCTTTCTCAACAATCGGCTTGTTGGGCAGATGGAACGTCAAAAGGGCGGCGCGATCAATTTTCAATATGCCAGGGAGTGGCTCGATTGGGATGCGAGCATGCCCATTTCTCTGTCACTGCCGCTGACACAAGATCGCTACACAGGCGGCGCTGTTCTCGCCGTATTTGAAAACCTCTTGCCGGACAATGAAGCCATTCTACGCCGTGTTGCCGAACGCACGGGTGCGCAAGGCACGGACGCTTACAGCATGCTCTCGGCAATCGGGAGAGATTGTGTGGGAGCCCTGCAATTCGTTCCAGAGGGTGAGGATGCCACGCCTTCTGAAAAAATCGAAGGCCGTCCCCTGACGGATGCACAGATAGGCAGTTTGCTTAAAAACTTGGACGTTAGTCCTCTTGGCATCCGACCAGAAAATGACTTCAGGATTTCGATTGCTGGGGCGCAGGAGAAAACAGCGCTTCTCTTCCATGAAGGGCAATGGATGGAACCAGTTGGCACAACGCCAACAACACACATTATCAAGCCGCAGATTGGCAAGCTGCCCAACGGCATGGATTTATCCAATAGTGTCGAGAACGAGTTCGTATGCCTGAAGCTGATGGAAAATTTCGGACTGCGGGTCGCCAAGGCGGAGATACAAACATTTGCCAAACAAAAAGCGCTTGTCGTGGAGCGCTTCGATCGTCTTTGGACGCGCAATAAGCGCCTGATACGTTTGCCACAGGAGGATTGTTGCCAGGCGTTGTCAGTCCCGCCTACGCAGAAATACGAAAATGTCGGCGGGCCGGGCATCCCCGCGATCATGGAATTGCTACGCGCCAGCGACGAGCCGAATAAAGATCAACGCGACTTCTTCAAAGCGAACATCCTTTTTTGGCTGATTGGTGTCACGGATGGCCATGCGAAGAATTTCAGCATCAATATTTTGCCCGGCGGACGGTTCCGTATGTCGCCGCTTTACGATGTCCTGACAGCAGAGCCAGAATATGCCGCGAACCGCATTCGCCGTAAGGATTACAAACTAGCGATGAAGTGGGGAAAGTCGCGTCACTATAAAATCGTTGATATACGCGCTCACCATATTCAAGAAACCGGCTTAGAGTCCGGGTTGTCCAGAGAGGCCATACAGGAAGTCATTCAAGAAATTTTGGATGAAGCCGCACCTGCCCTTGAAAAAACAATTCGCGCGCTGCCGAAATCATTTCCGCAAGTGCTCATTGATGCGCTGTCCGGTGCCATCGAAAGCCGGTGTAAAATCCTTCAATAGACAATCGCGGTATAGGAGCGATGTCACGTCCAGCTTATAGCTGGACGATCCATTGACGATCACCGAGTTCGAGTTCGGTAACTTCACCGCCCAGACGCATGTCGCGGGCAAATGACTCGACATCGAAGTAGTAGCGCAGGCTTTCCGGTAGCTGGTCAAGAAGCCCGGTGCTCTCGACGTAATCCTCAGCATATTCGAGAAGCGTGCCTTCAAAGAGCATCACTTCGTCCAGGCGATCGATGATCTCCTCCGGCGCGATACATTCGTATCCAGCGAGGTATATGGCGCGCGCGGCCTCATCCTCATCGAGGTCTTCAAATTGATCGAACCACAGCGGTAGATTGGCTTGGTTCACGCCGATCGCTTTGAACAGCTCGCAATTGTCGCCATCAATGAACTGAATCTCATATTCTTCGACGGGATCGCCGTACTCATTGCGATGTCGCGATGCTCTCTCGCGGTACTCTTCGAGCGTTTTGAAATAGAAGCCCGCCGCTGAAATGTCGTAGGGCGTAGCATGATAGATGTTGGGCATATTGTCCTCCTTTGCTTTGAACGCAGGAGGCTCGGGCGACTGGAATAAAGGCTCGCTGCAACTGCCTTCACGGTCACTGGTGCGGAAGGTCGGTTGCAGTGGGCCTGCCAGTCGCCACGGATGCGGTTATCTCAAAGCGGAGGACGGTTTCGCCCAGGCTCGGATGCCTCGGCTGACAGGAGGCGTTCAGGCTTTTCGTAGCGTTTGCTTACACGCCTCGAACATCATCGTCATATGATTGCGCCGGGTCGATCCCAATCGCTTCATAGCTTCATCGTCTTTGAGGGCACGGTCGAGTTCAATGTCGCGGAAACGGTCATAAACCAACGCCGTGAGAAACACCGATTTGAAGCTTCCTATAGGAAGGCCGCGTTGCTCTGTTCTGAGATGTCGGAGTGTGCGGAGCAGCATGGGGCGCGGCTGGACGAGCGGAAGAAACTCGCACGCTGAACAAAGGCGTCTGTTGCCGAGAAGGGCTGTGCCTGGGCCATCGGCGCTTTCGAACGACTCTCTGATTTCAGAAGGGCAGTCGAATACGCAAGTGTGAAGGCGCTGCCAAAGCGGATCGTCATCATCAGGCCAGTCAAGCGGTAGGCCGATTTGATGAAATATCGCGTCAGAACCGGCAATCATGTCGCGCAGTTTGCGCATGGTTTCGGCGGCTGATCGCTCGGAAATACCAGCATTCTCACTGGCAATCGGCACAGAAAAGTTTGAACAAACCGCCCAAAGGAGCGCTTCGACTTGTTCATTACTCAGTTTTGAGCGGGCGATGTAACGGTTTGCCATAGAAAATATTATTTAATCTCAGAGCGTTAACCGACTCTTCTTCCTCTGATCGGGACAGGTAATTGTCGCATCGCAATAAGCACCGCATTTTGAGTTCGAACATTGCGAAACGGTGCTTTTATGCCGGATAAGTTATGCACAAAAAGGGCTGAAAGCCCTGAAAATGCTGGACTTTTTAATCCGTATACGGCATAATAAAAATAGAGCCCCCTTCGCGTGCGTGAGACACAAGAAAGGAGTTCAGGATGCCAGACGATCAAAAGAACATCCTGCAATCGTCAACCGTTGACGGTTTTAATCAGGAGGCTCGCAAGGTTCGTTTCGATCCTGAAGCGTACGCTCACCACATTGCAAAACTCGACCTCACCGAGACGCAGAAGCTAACGCTCATGCGAACTGTTTGGGACCTTATGGTTCTGTTCGTGGATGCTGGCTTCGGAATCGATGGGCCGACTCTGGCAATGGCTGATAAAGAAAACCAAGAGGCTGAACGCGAGGACAAACCGCACAAGCAGCTCGAAACGCCGGAGAGCACACCATGATGAATCTAACGAATAAGAAAAGCGAAACCGGCGGAATCGCAGTGATCTACTGCCGTGTGTCGAACGTCAAACAGACGACACGCGGCGATGGCCTTGGAAGCCAAGAAACACGCTGCCGGGAATATGCTGGCTACAAGGGGTATCGCGTAGAGCAGGTCTTTACGGATGATATGAGCGGCGGCGTAGCTGATCGTCCTGGCATGATGGAGATGCTGGACTGGCTCAAAGAACACCATGCAGAAAATCCGGTTGTCATCATCGACGATGTGTCGCGTCTCGCACGGGGGCTGGACGCGCATATTCGATTGAGAACGGCAATCGGTGGCGCGGGAGGCCGGTTGGAAAGCCCATCGATCGAATTTGGGGAGGACTCAGATTCGGTACTGGTGGAGAACCTTCTGGCCTCGGTGTCACAACACCAAAGACAAAAGAACGCGGAGCAAACCACGAACCGCATGCGCGCTCGCGCCATGAACGGTTACTGGGTATTTGCAGCGCCTAAAGGCTATCGCTTCGAGCGTTCCAACGAAGGCAAGATACTGGTTCGCGATGAGCCTCTCGCCTCAATCGTTCAAGAAGCTCTTGAGGGCTTCGCGTCTGGCCGCTTCGGCACGCAAGCGGAGGTGAAGCGTTATCTCGAAGCCCAGCCTCTGTTTCCGAAAGATTTGCCGGGCGGATTTATGCGCAACCAGCGTGTGAATGATCTGCTCACCCAGCCGCTTTATGCCGGTCTGATATCAATTCCAAAGTGGGGAATTGCGATGCGTGAAGGCCGTCACGAAGCATTGGTCTCTGTCTCGACCTTCGAGAGAATTCAAAAACGCCTAGCGAACCCTGACCGTCAGATCATCCGTAAAGATATGCGGGAAGACTTTCCGCTTCGCGGGGCCGCGCTGTGTGGTGATTGCGATCACCCTCTGACGGCGGCGTGGTCCACGAGCAAGACCGGCACAAAGCATCCGTACTATCTCTGCTATAACCGTGACTGCGAGAGCCACAGAAAGTCTATCAGACGCGATGCAATCGAAGGGGAGGTCGAAGCGGCGCTCGCAAGCGTTACGCCTGCCAAGAGCCTGTTTGAGCTTGCGAGAGCGATGCTGAAAGACCTCTGGGATGGTCGTGTCGATCAAGAACAATCACGCGCGAAAGAAGCTCAAGCGCGTATCAAGGAACTGGACAAAAAGATCGATCAACTCCTCGACCGGATCGTTGATTCAAACTCTTCACGCGTGATCGCGGCGTATGAGGCCAAGATCGAAGGATTCGAAAAAGATAAGCTATTGCTTCGGGAACAGACCAATCGTGTAGGCCAAAAACCGCACACCTTCGAGGAGATGTTCGAACTCGCCTGCCAGTTCCTCGCAAACCCCTATGAAATATGGACAAATGGCACTTTAGCGGTGCGCAAATTGGTGCTGAAAATGGTGTTTCCAGCCGGTATTAGCTATGATCGGGAAAATGGACTTCGAACCCCAGATTTAGCCTTACCTTTCAAGGTGTTAGGTTGTCTCGATGGGGGTGATTGTAAAATGGCGCACCTAACAGGATTCGAACCTGTGACCTCTGCCTTCGGAGGGCAGCGCTCTATCCAGCTGAGCTATAGGTGCGTAGGCTGTGTCCATAGAAGAAGCTGCCCGGCTTCGCAATGACGTGCCCGCACGCCGAAACAGCTTTTGTCGTGTAAGAGTGTGTGCGAGAGAGCCACTATCGCTCCGTCAAAGGCATCAAGGAGACCGCAGTAATGAAACGGAAAACAGCTAGGTTTGGCCAGCAGGTCTTGCTCGGCGGGGCAGCAGCGCTCGCTCTCATGCTCGCAGCCTGTAGTCCGTCTGGCAGCGAAGAGGCCGACACAAGCGACGAGACAGCCGTCGTCGAAACCGGCACGGGCGCTGAGGGCACGACCACTGAAGGCTCTGCTGAATATCGCTCGCGCGATGAGCTGATGGCTGAGTTTGATGCGGCGCTGGAGCAGGCCCAGGCAACGAATGGCGACGGTTCGCCCGCGATCTGGACCATGTCCGACGAGGACACGACGGTCCACATCTTCGGCACCGTCCACCTGATGCGTCCGGATCTCGAATGGCGGACTGACGAGTTCACTGAAAAGTTCAATTCGGCTGACGTTCTCGTCCTTGAACTGGATATGGTCAGCGAGGCAGGCCAGCAGGCCGTCGCCCGCGATTTCCTCTCTCGCGGCTTCTATGGGGACGGACGCACGCTCAGCAACGAGTTGCCAGACCCGGTCCTCGCCGCTTTTGAAGAAGCGCTGTCAGGCCTCAACCTTCCTGTCTCTGCGTTCGATCCGATGGAGCCGTGGATGGCGGCTGTGAACCTGTCAGTGCTGCAGCTTCAGTCTGACGGTTTTGACCCGAATGCCGGCATTGAGCAGATCCTGATCGCCGATGCAGAAGCGGCCGGTAAGGAATTTGCCTTCCTGGAAACCGCCGCCGACCAGGCCGCAATCTTTGACGAGCTGCCCGAAGATACGCAGGCCGCCTATCTTTATGAGACCTCAATCACGCTCGGCGATACCAGCCGCACCCTCGACCAGGTTGTCGATGAGTGGCGCGACGGCGATGTCGAAGGTCTTGGCATGCTCGTAGCGAACCCGGATACGGGCGGCGGCGACGGCATTTATGACGCCCTCTTCGTCGAGCGAAACGAGAACTGGGTGCCGCAGATCGAAGGCTTCCTCGATGATGTCGAGGGCACCGTCTTCGTCGCGGTCGGCGCAGGCCACCTTGCAGGGCCTGACAGCGTCATCACCCTGCTGCGTGACAAAGGCTATGAGATCGAGGGGCCATAAGCCTGGTTTGAAATCTGGTTTCTGCCGGGCTGGCGATCAGTCCGGCGGATTGCCGTCCCAGTCGATGATCCAGTCGATCTGGTCTTCCTCGAAGACGGTCTCTTCACTCACCGTCTGGCCCATGATCGATTTGCCCACTTCGTGGATGCGCTGACGGTCACCGCAGACAAGATGATGCCAGTCTTCCAGCCCGCGCCCCTCATGCACGCGGCGATAGGCACAGCTTTTCGGCATCCATTTCAGCTCTGACACCGATTTCGGCGTCAGGATCACGCAGTCGGGCACTTTGGCCTTGCGGTTGGGATAGTCGGCGCAGCGGCAGAGATCAGCGTCGAGGAGTTTGCAGTGCAGCCTCGTATAGGCGACGTCACCGCTATCTTCGTCCTCGAGCTTGATGAGGCAGCATTTCGCGCAGCCATCGCAAAGCGACTCCCACTCCTGTGGGGTCATCTCTGTCAGGCTTTTGGTTTCCCAGAATGGCTTGCTCATACCTGACTTAATGGATCAGGCGAGCACATCCTTCCAGTCCTGATGCCTGTCGATCTGCGTTCGGGCAAAGCCGCAGACCGGCACGAGCTTGAAATTCTCCGCGCGCGCTTTCTCAACCAGCTTGCCGACCAGCTTGGTGCCGAGGCCGCGCCCGCCTAGCGCCGATGGCACACCGACAAAGTCGACGCGCATCACGTCATCGCCCTGCCAGCCATAGCGGATGACAAGCTCATAGCCTTCGACATCCGTTGTCAGCTGCTTGCCATCATCCTGAAGTGTGAGATCGCTCATCGAAGGACATCCTTCCATTCCGGGTGCTTCTCGAACTGCGCCTTGGCGAAGGGACAGAGCGGCATGATTTTCAGCCCCCGTTCGCGTGCGTGAGCGATTCCGGCTTCGACAAGCTTTAAACCTATACCCTGACCGCCGAGCGCTTCGGGCACGCCCGTATGATCGATGATCATCACCGTCGCGCCTGCCTTGGAGTAGGTCATCTCGGCTTTGTGGCCATCAATGGTCGTGTGAAACACGCCGCCGCTATCGCCTTCTGTGTGCTTGATTTCGGGGTCAGCCATTGAGTTTCAGACCTTCTGCTATGTCCAGCGCGTCCAGAACAGATGGGATCTGCTTGCGAAGTTTGAAGAAACCTTTTTTCGCGTGCGGCCAGAAACATTCATCCCAGTCGCGCCGGATTTGGTGGATATGAAACCCGTTTGCCTGAAGGTCTGACAGGAGCGGCGACAGCGTATCGCGCGTCCACCCGGCCGGAATGTAGGGCACGACGATATGCCGGGTCTCAAGACTGTTCGCCCAGTCTTTCAGCGCGTTCTGCCTGTCGTTCTCATCTGAGAGGTTTTGAGTGGAGACGCCGAAATGGCTAACGGCCCGCGCAAGACCATCTTCGAGCGCGCCTTTCGTGAAAGCAACGGCCTTCTCTGAGACCGCTGCAGCGCATCTGCTTTTGGCGCTGTGCAGTCCGGCAATCGACTCAATGTCCAGATGCTCATTGAGCCAAGTTTCGACGCTGAGATCATCCTCGGTGAGGAGAAGCGCGAAGCGTTCATCAGGCAGGCCATCGCGGACGGGGAGCTGTTGCGGATGCGGGTTCTCTGGCCCCGGAACCTGACGCGCGCTCTGGGCGAGATTGTCTGGCGAAAACCTCCCATCGCTGCAGGTCTCGATGGCCTCCTTCTTGGCGAGATAGGTCTTTCCCGGTGTGTGAAGCCCGGCAACCCAGCGCCAAGACAGCGTGTTGGAGGCCGGGTCGCCGTCGAGGAGATGGCGGAGGAAAAAGTCTGCGCCGAGCGACCAGGGCAGCTTCAGCGTGAAGAGCCAGATCGAGGCAAAGGACATGCGGGCATGGTTGTGAAGATAGCCGGTCTCAGTGAGTTCTTTCGCCCAATGGTCGAACCCTTCGATGCCGGCGCGACCCTCTATGGCGGACTCATAATCGGCGCGCAGACCCTTGTCCTTATCGAGGGTATGAAATTGCGCATCACGGTCGGAAATATAGTCTGACCAGACAGATGAATGATGCTCCAGCCAGCCCTTAAAATACGTTCGCCAGCAAATTTCCTGAATGAATTTCGTCGCTTGTTCGCCGCCATGCACGGTCAGGGCAGCCGAGGCAGCTTCTTCCTCGCTGATCAGCCGATGGCGAAGAAAGGGGGAAAGTTGCGAGACGTTCGGACGGGAATTTTCACCCGGGTCGATATTGCGGCGGTGCGCATAGTGCGTCCCCATCAGGGGCGCAAATTCGTTCAGTCTTTCAAGGCCTGTGCGCCTGGCAGGGATCTCATGGTGCGAAATCATGGAAGAGGATTTAGGCGCGACGAGCACCCTGCCAAGCAGACAGCAGGACTATTCAGCTTTCTTTTTCTCTTCTGATTTCAGGGCGTCCTTGGCTTCGCCGACCATTTCCTGGCCTTTGCCTTCAACCTGCTGCGCCTTGCCTTCGGCTTCGAGCTTGCGGTTATTGGTGGCGACACCAGCGATTTCCTTTGCCTTGCCAGCGACTTTCTTGCCGAGGCCTTCAGCTTGATCTTTTCCCATGGAAGGTTTCTCCTTTTGCGTGTGGAAACTACCTTAACAACAAGCGATCTGGCCCTGCCGTTCCCGGGATGGAAAAATTAAGTGCCGTGCTAGATCAGCCGCAAATGAGCCGATTACCGCCCCGCCCTGAACTTGACTGGAAAGACGACGGCACGCCGCAGGATGTGCGGGTGGATGATATCTATTTCTCCCGCCAAAGCGGGCTGGAGGAAACACGCCTTGTTTTCCTGAAAGGCTGCGGCCTGCCAGAGCGCTGGCAGGACAAAGGCAGCTTTACGATTGGCGAACTTGGCTTTGGAACGGGCCTCAATTTCCTTGCCGCCTGGCAACTCTGGCGAGAGACACGTCCCTCAGACAAAGCGTGGCTACACTTCGTTTCCTTTGAAGGATTTCCACTCGACCGCGACGATGCCGCCCGCGCGCTTTCCTCATGGCCCGAGATCCGCGAGTTTTCAGACAAGCTGATAGATCGCTGGCCCGAGCGCGCGCTGGGCGTCCAACGGATCGTGTGGCCTGAAGAAGGCGTCACGCTGACCCTTCATACCGGGGAAATCAGCGAGACTTTGCCCGCCTCCCGCTTCGCCGCCGATGCGTGGTTCCTCGATGGATTTTCCCCGGCAAAGAACCCGCAAATGTGGGATAAATCCCTCTGGCCGATGGTGCAGCAGCGGTGCACTGACGGTGTTTCTCTCAGTACATTTACCGTGGCTGGTTTCGTGCGGCGCGGACTTGCCGAGGCTGGATTCGATGTCGCCAAGGTCGATGGCTTCGGGCGAAAGCGGGAGCGGCTGGAAGTGCGCCTTGGCGAGGCGCCGCCCCCTGCGCCAGATGTCTACGGTCTTCGCGCGCCGACGCGGCGTCCGCAAAAGGTCCGCATTGTTGGGGCGGGTATAGCCGGAGCGTGTCTGGCGCGGACATTTCTTGATCGCGGCCTTGAGGTCGAGGTCATCGACGCCGCGGGCGGCCCCGCGCAGCAGGCAAGCGGCAATCCGCTGGCGTTGCTCATGCCGCGGCTTGATGCGGGCGATACAGTTCAGGCACGGCTGCTGATCGATGCTTATTTGCGCGCGCGCCAGTTCTATGCAGGCCGGCCCGGCGTGACGGAAACCGACGTGCTGCAGCGCCCGAAGGATCAGCGCGAGGCGGAGCGGATTGCGAAAGTGCTGGCTGACCCACCACTGGGTCTTGAGAATCTTGAGGCTGCCGCGAGCGGCCAGCTTCACAAGAAAGCGCTGATACTGGAGCCGGAAAAGCTGATCGCACACCTGCTCGAAGGCGCGGAAACCCGGTTCGGCGAGACGCTGGATCTCTCAGACCTCGATCCGGACGTGCCGACCATTATCGCAGCCGGTCAGGGAGCGCAGGGCCTGTTGCCCTGGCTGGGGCTGACCGGGCGTCTTGGGCAGGTGGAATTTGGTGAGGTCCCGGTAGATGCGCCGCCTTCAGCGATCGCAAGCGGTCACTATGCCCTCGCCTTGGGCCAGACCCGCCTATGGGGCGCGACGTTTGAAGCTTGGGACGGCACCGGACCGGACGTATCTGACGCCGCGCGGGCGGCGAACATGACAGCCCTTGAAGAGTTGGACCCGTATTGGCGGCAGACCGCGAAAGCTGCGGCGCTTCAGAGCCGCGCAGGCGTCCGCGCGACGACACCAGACCGCCTGCCCCTGATCGGAGCCGTGCCCGATGAAGCGGCTGCGAGAGAGATTTTCGATGGGGTAAAACATGGTCAGGCCATCGAAGCGGACGCTCCGCTGACCGGTGGCCTGTACATGGCAGGTGGGTTTGGATCGCGCGGCTTTACCTGGGGCCCTTGGGCGGGCGAGATACTGGCCGGTCAGATCCTTCTCGAGCCCGCCCCGGCGACGAGGCCCGCGCTTGAGGCGGTGTCGCCGATGCGGCTCATTCTTCGCGCCCTTAAGCGCGGGGGCTGACTGCCCCGCCTTAGGTTGCGGCGGCGAAGATCAACTGCAGACCGCGCTCTGCCGAAGCTTCGAGCGTCAGCTGGACACCGCCAGCTTCGATGTGCAGTCCGCCGAGCATGCTGGCTGCGACGGCAGACGCCAGGATGAATGTTGCACCGGCAAGTGCGAGCCATCCGCTGGTCTGGAGATTGCGAGTCATTTGAGTAGCCCCCTTGGCTTCAGTCGGTTGAGGTGCCGGCTCTATCCAGTGATACCGGTTTGGCAGGGAGAGGAGTTGAGCCGACATGTTCAGTTCTTTTCGAGGTTGCGGAATTCACGGCGAAGGCGCCATTCATCCGAGGTGACACTTGCTTCGAGGTTCTGGAGACGGTCCTCCAGGTCCATGAAGGTGTATTTGAGACCGGAATAGGTCGTTTTCGGGCGGTCAGAGACGCCGCGCCAGAAAGCCTCTTCTTCAGGGGCGAGATGCCCATAGGACTTTGGGGCTTTCGGCACGATCATCCACATGAGCAGATAGCCAAGAAGCATCAGCGGTCCGGCGAGGAAGAAGAAGGCCACCACGGTGACGAGACGGACCACGAGCGGGTCCCATCCATAACGTTCGCCGATACCGCCGCAGACGCCTGCCAGGATCCGCTCATTGCGCGAGCGGAAGAGGCGCTTTGGGTTTGGCGAGCGGAACATCTCGTCTTCGTAGCGCTGATGACGGTCGCGCCCGGAATGTGGGTGACGGTCAGAGTGGGTCATTAAAGTGGTTCCTTATTGGTCGTAGGAGGAGCGCGGCTGGCGGCTTGCTGGCGCGGCATCTTCCGGATTGTTGTCTACGAGCTTCTCGAGGGTCTCTATGCGGCGCTCCATTCGTTTTGCGGAGCGCCAGAGGTCTTCGAGCATGCGTTCGTC
>DUBH01000083.1:13320-13782 GCA_012960415.1 Henriciella sp.
ACGTAGTGAAACACCATGCCCGGGAAGACGATAAAGAGTGAGACGATCGCAACGAGCGGGATCAGAAATTCCGGATCCATGATTATCCTTTCTGGGCGTCGGCCCGGTCATCCATGGACTGGATGACAAGACCTGGCACGATGATGATTGAGAGGATAATGCCGAGTACGAAGAGGGATGTCAGCATGGCTTAGCCCTCGCTCTGGGTGGATTGCGTGGAAGACTGACCGCGCGACTTCTTCAGGGCTTCGAGCTCTTTCTCGACGGCTTCGTCACGCTCAAGCGCAGCAAATTCGTCTTCGAGGCTCGGCTCACGGCCCTGGATGGTGTCGGCATAGGCTTCCATCTCGTCGACCTTGCGTTCCACGCTCGCATAGCGGGCCAGCGCGTCGTCGACGCGGCCGTCATATGTCTGCGAACGCATGCGGATGCGCTGCTCTGCAGCTTCACGGCGCATCATGA
>DUBH01000083.1:13868-17384 GCA_012960415.1 Henriciella sp.
CATGGCATGCTCACGGCGGTCGATTTCGCCAGCGGCTTTCTGCTTTGCCGTCAGTGCGCCGCGGGCGAGGTCTTCACGACCCTTGTCGATGGCGACGCCGGCCTTCTTTTCCCAATCGTCACGGACGTTGGTGTAGTAGGCGATCTCGCGTTCCATTTCCTTCTTGTCGGCCATGGCGCGGGCGGCCGCAGTGCGGACCTCAACCAGCGTGTCTTCCATTTCCTGGATGATCAGGCGCGCGATCTTTTCTGGGTTTTCGGCACTGTCCAGCATCGCATTGATGTTGGAGTTGATGATGTCGCCGAGGCGGGAAAAAAGTCCCATGATTTTTTATCCTTTCGAATTCTCGTCGGTCTTCTGGGAGGAGACGAGGTGCTTTTTACGGGTGGCTAGAAGAACAGGCCGCCAAGGAAGACGCCTGCTGCAAAGAACATCCAGCACTCGGCTGGACGGCTTGCGAGCCAGCGGCCGAAGCGGCCACCTTCTTCGCGGCCTTGCCGGTAGCGGGTCTCGTAGGAGCGGTCGGTCATTCTTCTGGTCCTTTCGGTTTAGGCGACGCCCATCGCCTGACTTGCCATACTCTTTTCAAGGACCGTGCCAGTTTTCTGCTAACCACCTAGAGCCTTGTGTTTAAATGGAAAATAAATTTCAGAGCCGCCATCAGCAAGATAGAATTAGTCAATTATGCTAATTTATTTAGTTGTTTTGACATTATAACTAGCTAATTTGGCCGCATGATTGGCGACACTCCTCAAATAATTGGTGAAGCTCCCGAATGGCTGTCAGCGCTCGAGCATGTCTCACGGCTTGCGCCGCTGGATCGGCCCGCGCTTGTCATCGGGGAGCGCGGAACAGGCAAAGAGCTGATCGCCGAGCGGATGCACTTCCTCTCGAAGCGCTGGGACGGGCCGTATATCAAAGTGAACTGCGCTGCGCTTTCAGACGACCTTCTGGATTCAGAACTGTTCGGTCATGAGCGCGGCGCGTTTACCGGTGCCACGGAGCGGCGGACCGGGCGTTTCGAACTTGCCAATGGCGGCACGATTTTTCTCGACGAGATCGCCACGGCCACCCAGCGCGTGCAGGAAAAGCTGCTGCGCGTCATCGAGTATGGTGAGTTCCAGCGCCTCGGCGGGGAAAAAGTCCTAGAGACAAATGTCCGCGTCGTGGCCGCGACCAATATAGACCTGCCGTCCGCTGTGGCCGCCGGCAGGTTCCGCGCCGACCTTCTCGACAGGCTGGCTTTCGATGTCGTGACCCTGCCACCCCTGCGCGCCAGAAAGGGTGACGCCTCTCTGCTCGCCGACTTCTTTGCACGGCGAATGGCGCGCGAGATGCTGGAAGACTTTCCAGGCTTTGCCCCGTCGGCCATCGAGGCCATCGAAGCTCATGACTGGCCGGGCAATGTGCGCGAGCTTAGAAACTTCGCCCAACGCATTACAGCGCGCGCGCTCATCGTGCCGACGAATGAACCTGTGCGGTTCGACCCTGAAGCGCTGGACCCCTTTGCGTCACCCTTCAGACCACCCTCGGTCTTGAAAGGAACGCCAGACTCCCCACCTGCCGCCACTCAAACCACCCGCTCTACACAAGCCGAACTGCCGAGGCCGCAGCTTGGAGCCCCTTTCGAAGTTCAGACAAAGGTTTTCGAAACAGCGCTCATTGATGCTGCGCTCGCTGCCCATGACGGCCATCAGGGCAAGGCCGCAGACACGCTGGGCCTGACCTATCACCAGTTTCGCGGGCTTTTGCGCAAGCACGACTATGGCAAGAAGCCGGGAAAGCCGGACACAGAGACAAGCGACTGAAACACCATTAGAGGCGAAAGCGCCGATCAACGCGATCTGCCGCCAAGGAGACACGATGCAGGGTTCTACCGCAAAGACGCCGCAGCCTGGCGCCTCCCCGGCCGCCAACACGCCGGACGCCGTGGACTTTCTGGGCCTGACCTTTCAGCCGCGCTCAACCCGTCAGGCAGCGCGCACGATTGCCGCCAGCGCGCTGGGGTCTGAGAGCTTCTGGTATGTGGTCACACCGAATGTCGACCACATGGTCCGCCTTCAGCGCGAAAAAGCATTGAGAGGTCTCTATGATGAGGCAGGCCTTGTCCTGAACGATAGCCGCATCCTTGAACTGCTCGCCGGCTTTGAGAAGATCGACCTGCCAGCTTCACCGGGCGCCGACATCGTTCAGACGCTCTTCGAGAAAGAACTGGATCCCGAAGAGCCCGTCGTGGTGATCGGGTGCACGGCCAGCGAAATCTCGGCGCTGAAAGCCCGCTTCGGCCTGTCAGATGTACGCTGGCATGACCCGCCAATGGGACTTCGAAACAAGCCGGAAGCCGTGAAAGCCGCCGCCGAGTTCATGGCGCGCAATCCGGCGCGGTTTCATTTCCTGTGTGTCGGCTCTCCGCAACAGGAAATGGTGGCGCTGGCGGCAAAACAGCTCGGCAATGTGCAGGGCGTCGGCCTTTGCTGCGGCGCGAGCCTCGACTTCCTGACCGGTCGCACGACACGGGCGCCGGAATGGATGCGCAAATTCAGGCTGGAATGGCTGCACAGGCTGACGAGTGAGCCGCAGCGCATGTTCAAACGCTATCTGATCGACGGACCGAAGATTTTCGGGATGTGGCAGCGCGACAAGAAGCGGCGCCGGCAGGCGGCCTAAGCCGCGGGCGCTTTACTGACCAGTGTCGTACTGGCCGCCCTTCAGCACAAAGCGGCGGTCACAATAGCCGCATTCGACCATTTCATCGTCGCCCATTTCATACCAGACGATGGGGTGACCAAGTGGGCCATTGCCGCCGTCGCAAGCGACGCGCTGCTCATCCGTAACGATCGTCTCCGGGGCTTCCGGCAGGTTCTGAGTGGCCATAGTTGAGCTTCCCCAATGTCAGCATTGCCCGTCAGGCGGTACGGCGCATAGGTAGTCCGTCATGAATGGCGGCGTCAATTGGATGAGACACCGCATCTTTGACGGGGAGGCCGACCGATGAAACCGACACTCTATCACTGCCGCAATGCGCGCTCGTTCAGGCCGCTCTGGGCGCTGGAGGAATTGGGCATCGACTATGACCTCGTCGTCCTGCCCTTCCCGCCGCGCGTTCATTACAAACAGTATCTGGACATCAACCCGCTCGGCACCATCCCGTTCTTTACTGATGGCAAGACGAAGATGACCGAATCGACCGGCATCTGCCACTATCTCGCCGAGACACACGGGCCGACAGACCTTGCCGTCCGGCCCGATGAGGCGGGCTATGGCGAGTATCTCAACTGGATGTATTTCTCCGACGCGACGCTGACCTTCCCGCAGACGCTCGTGCTTCGCTATGAGATGCTGGAGAAGAAATCCCGCCGCCAGCCGCAGGTCGCAGATGACTATCGCATGTGGTTTGCAGGCCGCCTGCGCGTCGTCGACCAGAAGCTGGAGCATTCAAAATTCATGGTCGCCGACAGGTTCACCATGGCGGATATCGCCATCGGACCCAACATAAGATATCAACAAAGAAACTTT
>DUBH01000083.1:17394-75505 GCA_012960415.1 Henriciella sp.
GCCAGCGTCCTGCCGCCGCTGGAGCCGTGCCTGACGGCGACCTGCAAGGAATATCTCGGCCGGATGAAGGAACGTCCCGCGTTCAAGCGGGCGCAGGAACGACAAAAACAGGCGCTGGTGGTAGAGGTCTCCGACAGCAATCCTATATAGACGCTTCGAGCAAACCACGGAGAGCAGATGTCCGCCCCTGATTATGCAATCGAGGTCGAGAACCTCGAGAAGGTCTACGCTGCCTCCGGTAAGATGCCGGAAAAGCGCGCGCTCCAGTCCATCAGCCTGAAAATTCCGCGCGGCAGCATCTTCGGCCTTCTGGGCCCGAATGGCGCGGGCAAGTCGACCTTCATCAATATTCTGGCAGGCCTCGTCACCAAGACGTCCGGCACGGCCCGTATCTGGGACATGGACATCGACCAGCATCCACGCGCAAGCCGCGCGGCGATCGGTGTCGTGAACCAGGAAATCACCATGGACCCGTTCTTTACGCCGGAAGAGGCGCTGGAGCTGCAGGCCGGTTTCTATGGCGTGCCGAAAAAAGCCCGCCGGACGGCAGAGATCCTTGCGGCGGTCGGGCTGTCGGACAAAGCTGACGCTTATGTGCGTCAGCTGTCAGGCGGCATGAAGCGGCGCCTGATGATTGCGAAGGCGCTGGTGCACCAACCGCCTGTGCTGATCCTTGATGAACCCACGGCCGGCGTCGACGTCGAGCTGCGCCGCTCGCTCTGGCAATATGTCCGCCGCCTGCACGATGAGGGTACGACCATCATCTTGACCACGCACTATCTGGAAGAGGCCGAAGAGCTCTGTGACGAGATCGCGATCGTCAACCACGGCGAGATCATTGCCTGCGAGCCAACGCCGAAACTGCTGGCGCGCATGGACCAGCGCATCCTCAAGATCCAGCCGCGCGAGCCACTGAACGAGGTGCCGGAGAGCCTGAAAAACCTCGATATCCGGCTACTCAAGTCCGGTGAGCTGGAAATCGCGTATCGCAACAGCGAGACCGGGATTGGCCGGCTGCTAGAGAAAGTCCGCGAGGCAGGAATCAGCGTCGCTGACCTTTCCACTGATCAGCCGAAGCTGGAGGACGTGTTCGTCGCAATGACGACCGAGGCGGCCTGAACCAGCCCTGCTGACCCGACGGGATGACTGACCAGCCGGTCAGAGCCGCCTAGATTGGACCCATGAGAACCGATCAGAGGGCGCAGGCCCTGCTTGAAGGACCGATTATCAAGTCGCTCCTGAAGCTGGCTGTACCGATCATCATCGCGAATGTGCTGCAGTCTGCCTATCAGCTGATCGATGCGTTCTGGGTCGGCCGGCTAGGTGAGGCGGCCGTGGCCGCAGTGTCGGTCTCTTTCCCGGTTATTTTCCTGACGATTGCCCTCGGCTCTGGTCTCGGGATCGCAGGGTCGATCCTCGTGGCGCAGTATTATGGTGCCGATGACCAGGATATGGTGAACCATGTCGCCGCACAGACCATCTTGTCGATCATCGTCACATCGCTGATCCTCGGGGCGGCGGGCTTTGCGATGACATCGCAGCTATTGCGAATGATGGGCGTGACGCAGGACGTGTTCGACGGGGCGAAAGGCTTCATGAACGTCGCGTTTCTCGGCCTCGCCTTCAGTTTCACCTTCATCATGTTCCAGTCGCTGATGCGGGGCGTCGGTGAGGTGAACCTGCCAATCTATATCGTCGGGGGCACAGTTGCGCTGAATGCGGTCCTCGACCCGCTTTTTATCTTTGGCTGGGGACCCGTACCCGCTTCTGGGGTGATGGGTGCAGCGATGGCGACCTTCGCCACGCAAGGCATCGCCTGCTTCATAGGCCTCTGGGTCATGTTTGGTGGCCGGTTCGGCATGCAAATCAGGTGGCGCGACTTCAGGCCGGATTTCGACTTCATCAAAAAGGCTTTTTTTCTTGGCCTGCCTGCCTCGATCGAAATGTCGGCGCGCGCCTTCGGCATCATCATCATGACCTTCCTGATCGCCAGTTTCGGGACGCTCGCCATCGCCTCATACGGCGTCGGCACGACAATCTTGCAAGTCGTGATGATACCCGCGCTTGGCCTGTCCATGGCGATCTCGACGCTGGTGGGTCAGAATATCGGCGCAGGCCAGAAGGACAGGGCGGAGAAAATCGGCCGCCTCGGGGCGCTGATTTCCTTTGGTGCGCTGACCGTGGCGGGTGTCACCGTCTTCGCCTTTGCGCCCGCCTTCATCGCCTTCTTCGTGCCCGGCGAGGAAGAGGTCATCGCGACCGGCTCCATCTTCCTGCGGACCATGGCCCTTGCCTGGGGCTTTCTGGGCGCACAATTCGCGCTGACCGGCGTGCTGCGTGCATCAGGGAATATGATGATCGCCATGATGCTGACGCTTGTGTCCCAATGGGTGATTCAGTTCCCGCTGGCCTATGTCCTGTCAATGCATTCAGAGCTTGGCATGAACGGCATCTGGTGGGCCTTTCCGGTCACTCATGTGACGATTGCGCTGATCACCGTCGTCATCTTCCTGAAAGGCGACTGGAAGAACAAGCAGCTCACAGGCGGCCCCGAAGACCGCCTTGCGAGCAAGGTCTCAGAGGAAATCCTCTCTGAAGAAGCTTACACAAGACGACAGGGCTAACCTGTGTCCGTCTAGCCGAGGCGTCGTACCATGAAGCCGGTGCGCGGGAAGTGCAGGTTGAGCGTTTCGGCCTGCTCATCATGGCGATGGATGATGATGCGGTCGGCGGTGGCGATAACGATCTCGCCCTCGACCCAGTCGCGGCCATAATCGTCGGCGGCAACCGCAACGCGCTCACCCGGTTCAAATTCCTGAAGCTCACCCTCGGTCTTTGCAGCCTTGAGGCGCGGGGCGGCATGAAGCGCGATCTCCAGCGCCTCTTCCCCCGTGATGTCTTCCGGTGTCTGACCCTCGATTTCCTTCATGCGCTGATACCAGTCTGCGGTGCGCGGGAAGGATTTGAAACACTGGGCGAGAAAGTCCGGCAGGGCGCTCTCGATGAACCAGGGATTCATATAGGCATGGACATCGACGAGACCGGGCTTTGTGCTGACCAGCCAGTTGCCTGCGCCGGCACCCTGCCCGCCCGTGAGACGCTGTTCGAGCCAGGCCATCTGCGCGCGCCACTGATCCTTCATCATCGGCACGACTGCCTTCATGGCATCGGTATCGAACGGACGACCAGAAAGCTGTTCGCGGTCTTTCTTGAAGGCTTCCGGCACCTGATCGCCGATCGTGCCGAAGATGATGGCAACGCTGGTCTGAAACCACTTACCGTCAGCCCATGATCCGACGACATTGGAAAGACCCTCATGGCCCGGCAGGTCGAGCTGCGGGATCTCGAACCGCTCTTCCAGCGCGCGGATAATCATAGCGCTGTCGAGGAAGATGTCCGCGCCAATCTGCATGACAGGCGTCTTGCGATAGCCACCCGTCAGCGGCATCAGCAGGGGCTTGGGCATCATGTTCGGAATTTCCACCGACGCCCAGGCGAGGTTCTTCATTCGCAGCGCGAGCCGGACTTTCTCCGAGAAGGGAGACGTCTGGTAATGGTGGAGAATAATCGACTGCGCGCTGGCCATTTGCGTTCCTTTTCGCTGTCTGGCAGGCACCCTATCCCATCTGAGGGCTTGCCCGCCGCGTTCAAAGCGATTTCAAGCGGTAAAGAAAAAGAAGCAAAGCTCAAGAGGAAGTCCAGAAGATGCTCGATCCTGTCCTGATGCCACACCTCGCCGACATTCCGCGCGTGCAGTCTGAGAAACTCGCTGACAAGCCTGCGATCTGGTTCGAGGGGAAGACGACGACATTCGCCGGCCTTGAAAAGAATGCAAACAAGGTCGCCAATGGCCTGCTGGCGGCAGGCGTAAAGCCGGGCGACCGGGTGGCCTATCTCGCCAAGAATATGGGCTGTTATTACGAGCAGCTTTTCGGCTGCGCGAAGTCGCGCTCGACCATGACCGGCATCAACAACCGCCTCGCGCCGCCGGAGATGAAGTTCATCCTGTCTGACAGCAAATCGAAAGTCCTGTTCGTCGCCAAGGAATTCTATGAGGCTGCGGAAAAGATCGCGCCGGAATGCCCTGAACTAAAGACGATCATCGCGATTGATGGCGGCCACAAGGACTGGCCTTCCTATAGCGACTGGATGGCCAGCCAGAGCGATAAGGCACCGGGGCTCAAGACCGAGGATGATGATGATGTCATCCAGCTCTACACGTCGGGCACAACGGGCCTGCCCAAGGGCGTCATGCTCACCAATGCGAACTATCGCGCCGTCTTCATCGAAGCCGCTAAACTCGACTGGGCCGCCTATGATGAGGGCGATGTGGTGATGAACGCCATGCCGCTATTCCACGTGGCAGGCTGCAATATCGGCGTGCTGGCCAGCGCGCAGGGGGCGATGACGCTGATCCTGCGTGAGATCGACCCTGCCGCCATCCTCGACCTCGTCGAGCAGCATAAGGTGAACCATGCCTTCTGGGTGCCGGCCGTCATACTGATGCTGTCCCAGATGCCGGGCGTCGATGACCGGGATTTCTCTTCGCTGAAGACGATTTCCTATGGCGCCTCGCCGATTGCCGAAGACCTGCTGAAGCGCGCTGTCGACCTGTTCGGCGCGAAGTTCACTCAGCTTTACGGCCTGACCGAGACGGTCGGCCTTGGCACTTACCTGCCACCGGAAGCGCATGATCCCAGCTGGGGCAAGCTGCGCTCCTGCGGTGTGCCTTATCCATCCGCGATCGTCCGCGTGGTCGACCCGCAGGACAATCCGGTCCCACAGGGCGAGGTTGGCGAGATCGTTATCGGCGCGGACTTCGTCATGAAGGGCTACTGGAACCGCGAGGAAGCAACCGAAGAAGCGCTTCGCGGCGGCCTGTTCCATACGGGCGATGCCGGTTATTTCGACGAAGACGGCTTTCTCTTCATCCATGACCGGATCAAGGACATGATCGTGTCGGGCGGTGAGAACGTGTATCCGGCAGAAGTCGAGAATGCGCTGTTCAGCCACCCGGATGTGGCCGACGTCGCCGTAATCGGCATTCCAAGCGAGAAATGGGGCGAAGCCGTCAAGGCGATCATCGTCCTGAAGGAAGGCGCTACCCCGGACAAGGATGCCATCATCGCGTTCACGAAAGAGAAAATCGCTGGCTACAAGTGCCCGAAATCGGTGGACTTCGTGAAAGTGCTGCCGCGCAACCCGTCCGGCAAGATCCTCCGCAAGGATCTGCGCGAGCCATACTGGAAGGATACCGACCGCCGGGTTGGCTAAAGCGTAAACCTCAACGCGCTCGTCCTTCGACTTCGCTCAGGATAAGCTAAATCAGTGTCGAAATCCGAGGCCGGGCTCGCTATCCACGACAAAGGGCGTTTCTATCTTCTCATAGAGTGAAACGCCCTGGAGCGCTCATCCTGAGCGAAGTCGAAGGACGAGCGCGGGCTCGCAGAACGGGAGAGCTGAGTGTGATGGAAGACGAACCGCACGGCGTGCACGATTTTGTCTATGATCCGCGCAATGCGGATGTCCTCATTTCCATCAATGGGGAGCTTAAACATCGCGACGAGGCGACCGTGTCTGTCTTCGACAGCGGTTACCTGCTTGGTGATGGTGTCTGGGAAGGCCTGCGCGTCAAGGACGGCGCGGTGGCTTTCCTCGATGAGCATCTGAAGCGTCTCTATGCCGGGGCGAAGACCATCGACATGGATATCGGGCTTTCCAAGGAAGAGCTCACACAGCGCCTATTCGGCTGCCTGAAGGCGCAGGACATGAGCGACGGTGTGCATATCCGGCTGATGGTGACGCGCGGCATCAAGAAGACACCTTATCAGGGCCCGCGCTTCACAATTACCAAGCCGACCGTCGTCATCATACCGGAATACAAGGCGCCCGTGCCGGAAGTTATCGAGAAGGGGCTTTCGCTCTTTACCGTTCATGTCCGGCGCACCGGCCCGGCCGAGCAGGACCAGAAGCTCAACTCGCACTCAAAACTCAATTGCATTCTCGCCTGCATCCAGGCCGACAAGGCAGGCGCGGATGAGGGGCTGATGTTGGATGCTGACGGGTTCGTCGCGACCTGTAACTCGACCCATTTCTTCATTGTGCGCGATGGCGAGGTCTGGACGTCACCCCCCGATTACTGCCTTGGCGGCATCACGCGCGGCAACATCATACGCGTATGTGAGGAAGCCGGGATCAAGGTCCGTGAGAAGCGCTTCTCGCTGTTTGACGTGTACTCGGCTGACGAGGCTTTCGTGACGGGCACTTTCGCCGGTGTGACGCCGGTTCGTGAGGTGGACGGGCGCAATATCGAACACGTCGGCGGGCCGATGGCGAAGCGGATTACCGGGCTTTACCAGGATTTCGTCAAACGCAGCCTGACGCCGATCGAATGAGTGAGCCTGTCCGCATCGCCATGTGGTCTGGCCCGCGCAATCTCTCGACCACGATGATGCGAAGTTTTGGCGCGCGGGCTGATACGGCCTGCGTTGATGAGCCGTTCTATGCGGCCTATCTTGTCTCTACCGGCACAGTTCATCCCATGCAGGCCGAAATTCTGGACGCGCAGGCGCATGACGGCTCAGTTGTCGCGCAGGAGCTAAGCGAAGCGCCCGTGCCGGGCGGAAAGCCTGTATTCTACCAGAAGCACATGACCCACCATATGGCGCCCTCCCTGCCGCGCGGCTGGATGCACAGGGTGACGAACGCCTTCCTGATCCGCGACCCGGCGCGAGTGCTCGCCTCTTATGCGCGCAAGATGGAGACGGTGAGCCTTGAAGCGATCGGGGTGCCGCAGCAGGCAGAGCTGTTTGACCGGGTCTGTCAGATAAGGAGCGAAGCACCGCCCGTGGTCGACTCCGATGATATTCTCGCTGACCCGGCCGGGATGTTGCGCGCCCTCTGCGCTGCGCTCGGCATTGCTTATACCGATGCCATGCTGAGCTGGGAGGCGGGGCCAAAGCCGGAAGACGGGGTCTGGGCTCCGCACTGGTATGATGCGGTGTGGCAGTCGACAGGGTTCGGCGCGCCGCGACGTGAGGAGCCGGCGCTGCCAGACGCACTGCGCAAGCTGGCGGATGAAGCGCGGCAGAGCCATGAGGCGATCGCTGCCCACCGGTTGAAGCCGAAATCCGCTTAGGGTTTTTCAACCGCCATGGGTCCCAGCTTTCGCTGGGAAGGCGGACTTGCAACAGCTAGTCCCAATACCCCGCCATCAGGGCTTTCGACCAGTCAGGCTCGCGGATGTCGCCGCGGGGCAGGAAGCCTTCCATGACGGGTTTGATGTCGAGGACCGGTGTGCCGTCGATCGCATCGAGACCTTCGAGGTAGAGGTTCAGCCCCTCCACCTTGAGGACGCGGCAGACAGTGACGCCAATCCGGTTTGGCCGGTTCTTGCCGCGCTGTGCGAAGATACCCGTCAGCGGCCAGTCCTTGTTGCCGCGCGGATGGCGCGCACCGCGTTCGATCTTCTCATCGGGCACCCGGTCGAAGACGAAAACGACCTCGGCGTGTGAGAAAGTGTCGAGCCCGAAAAGCGCCTCGGGCGTGAATTGCTCCGGGTCGAGTTCGATATGCGCGGGGATTGCATCCCAGCCATCATCTATCGGTTCAGAGCGCTCTGACCTGACAGTTCCGATAGGGTGGAGGCCTATTTTACGTTGGGTCATCAGCGGGTTTCTCTTGGCAGGAATTTGCCTGTGTATAGACTGGGCGGGCTAAACAAAAAACTGAATTTCAAGGGAGACACCCATGGCTGACGGACAGGCTTTGCCGCCATTCCGCCCCCTGCCGCAGAAAGAGCCGGACATCGAAATGGTCCGCAAGGATGACGGCACGATCTATCTGACGCCGCGCCAGAAACCCGGCGACCGGCCCAAGACAATCCCGCACTGCCTGGATGAGCGCGCTGCGGAACATCCAGATCGCCCATGGCTGAAACAGCGTGATCCTGAAACTGACCAGTGGCGGACCGTCACCTACGGCGAAGGCAAGAAGAAGGTCGATGCGCTGGCGCAGGCTTTCCTCGATATGGGCGCTGGCCCGAAATCGCCCGTGATGATCCTGTCCGGCAACTCCATCGAGAGCGCGCTGGTGATCCTGGCAGCGATGAAGATCGGGGCACCTGCCGCGCCGATTTCTGTCCCCTACTCCACCATGTCGACCGATTTCGGCAAGCTGAAGCATTGCTTTGAGGCGGTGCAGCCCAAGGCGATCTTCGTGCAGGACGTGGCGCCTTTCAAGAAAGCGCTCGATGCGCTTGGCGAGCATGGCTGCACGGTGTTCGCCAAGAATGGCGCGACCAATGAGATCCAGTCCTTCGACACGCTGGCAGAGACCCAGCCGACCCCGGCCGTCGATGAGGCCATGTCGAAGCTGAACGATGACAGCGTCGGCAAATACCTTTTCACGTCCGGCTCCACCGGTATGCCGAAGCCTGTGCCGCAGACGCAGGGCGCAATGTGTTCGATGATCGCTGGCGTCGATGGCCTGCGCGACGATGAGAAGGACCCGGACTATGATCCGGACGAGGTTCACAACGTGCTCGACTGGCTGCCGTGGAACCACATTTCCGGCTCGAACGTGAACTTCAATGGTGCGCTGTTCAACGGTTCGACCTTCTGGATCGATGGCGGCAAGCCCACCCCGGACCTGTTCGCTGAGACGATCCGCAACATCCGCGAAGTCAGCCCATCAAGCTTTGGCACCGCGCCGATTGCGCTCTCCATGCTGGCCGATGCGATGGAGCAGGACGACGACCTGCTTGAAGCTTTCTTCAAGAATATGCGGTCCATCGGCTATGGCGGCGCGACGCTGTCGGATGACCTTTATGACCGTCTGCAAAAGCTCGCCATCAAGGCGACCGGCAAGCGTATCCCGATCATCACCATGTATGGCGCGACCGAGACGCAGGGCATTACCGTGGTGCACTGGGTGGTGGAGCGCGTCGGCCTCATCGGCCTACCGCTGCCGGGCATGACGCTGAAACTGGTGCCGAATGGGGCGAAGCTGGAAGTCCGTGTAAAGGGGCCGAGCGTGATGCCGGGGTATCTCGACATGCCCGACAAGAATTCAGAAGTGTTCGATGAGGAGGGGTTCTACAAGCTCGGCGACGCTGCGATCATGGTCGACGAGAACGACCCCAACAAAGGCATCATCTTTGACGGCCGCGTCGGTGAGGATTTCAAGCTATCGACTGGTACATGGGTCTCTGTCGGCACGCTGCGTCCCGACCTTGTGGCGGCCTGTTCGCCGCTTGTCTTCGACGCGGTCATTGCTGGTCAGGACAAGGATTATGCGGCCGCGATGTTCTGGCCGGCACAAGCGACTTTCATGTCATATGTGAAGAAGGCAGAAGGCGACGCGCCGAAAGCGCTCGCGCAGCTCACCGCTGACCTCACAGAAAAAGTGAAGGCGTTCAATGCGGGCGAGAAAGGATCCTCACGCAAGATCAGGCGTTTTACTGTCATGACAGAACCGCCATCGATCGACGCCGGTGAGATCACTGACAAGGGCTACGTGAACCAGCGCTGCGTTATCGACCGCCGCGATGAGCTGGTCCGCGGCCTCTACAGTGAGCCGCCTGCACCGGGCGTCATTTCCGTTTAGGCGTGAGCGGCGAACCAGACAGACCGGATGGGGGAAAGGGCAAGGCGACGTCTGGCGGCACCTGGATTGTAGCCGCCGCCTTCGTGCTTGCCCTTGCCGTCACCGGTCTTCTGTTCGCCTGGCCTTCCCTCTCCGGCGGGCGGATCAGCGATGAAGTCGCCAGCGAGCGGGAAGCTGAAGCTGAAGCCGCGCTTGCTGAGCTTGGCGAGGATCCGCTGACGCGCACCTATTTCAGGAAACTCGACAGCGCCTTTCCGGCAGAGGCCCGGCAATTACGCGAGACACTCCTGGTCGCGCTCCAACGCGGCGTACCTGAGGGGGAGGTCGGCGTGCTTCTCCTGCAGGCCGGTAGCGAGCCGCTCATGCAGAGCCTGCAGCGGCTTTCCAAGGCCGACATGCGCTATGCAAACGAGGTCATGGAGCTGACCCGCTCGCGGCTGGAAAGCCTATCAGGGTCCGGCGCGCCTTATTGCATGGGTATCGACCTTGTCGCCTATGCGGAGCTTGCCGAGCAGGATGCCTACCTGCTCCTGCAGTCCTATCTCGCGCCCGGTGAACCGCTTTACGATTATTCGATCGAAACACTCACCATCCTGCTTGATGCGGTAATTGATGCGAGAATAAGGCCCCAGAACCGCGGCTACCCATCGCGCGCCGATATGAGCGCCCTCCAGACACTCGGCACGGGCGCCCTGTTCGATAGCGATCTCACCCTGCTGCTAACCACCGAAGGCAAGAGCCGACGGGAGATGGATGTTGCGCTCGAGACAGTGAACTTATGCGATCTCGGTGTCCGCATGATCCAGCGCGTCGAAAACCTGCCCGAGATGACAAAGGCTCGTTTATGGACCACCGGGCTCGACTATCTGGACCGCTATGGCATCCGGCGGATCATCTGGATGATGTCGGCCTACTAGGCCCGCCCACAAAAAACCCGGACCATGCGCGAAAAGGTGCTTCAAAAAGGGTGAGTGAAGCGTCATTTTAGGTCGATGGCTCTCGACGAAACCCTTCGCACCTTTCTGGACCGCTTCAAGCTCCCCGACTTCTCCAAGCTGGACTTCATCCAGTCGGCCGACAGGCTGAGGAGTAGCTTTTACCGGGCGAGCCGGTCAGTGGAGCGGGACGCGCCGGAGCTTGCCGATATCTCGACGCTGGCCGTCGATGGTGCGGATGGGCCTCTCAAGGCGCGGCTCTATACCCCGCTTGGCGCAGGGATTGGCCCCGGACCGGGCATCCTCTTCTTTCATGGCGGCGGGTTTGTGCTGGGTGATCTCGACAGCCATGACATGATCTGTCGCCGGCTTGCGGCCGGGTCGCGGTGCCGGGTCCTGTCCGTTCACTACAGGCTGGCGCCAGAACATCCGTTCCCGGCTGCCCACGAAGACGCCTTGGCAATCTGGAAATGGGCGACGCAACGCACCGATTTCCTGAAAATGGATCCCGAGCGGCTTTGCGTGGCGGGCGACAGCGCTGGCGGCAATCTCGCCGCCTATCTCTGTCAGGAACTGAACCGGCAGGGTGAGCCTTCACCGTCTTTCCAGCTCCTTCTCTATCCGCTCGTCCAGTTTGCTGACATCAGCACCAAGAAGCTCACCTTTCAGGAAGGCTTTTTCCTGTCAGAGCGCCTCTTTGACTATTTCCGCGACGCCTACATCCAGGCCGAGAGTGACCGCATGGACAGGAAGGTTTCGCCGCTCTTCGCGCCAGACACCGACTTCTATGGCCTGCCACCCGCGCACGTCGTGCTGTGCGGCTGGGACCCGTTGAAGGATGAGGGGCGGGCCTATGCGAGCAAGCTGGCTGCACATGGAGTTCCGGTCACCATCCGCGAGCATTCGGGCATGGTTCACGGCTTCATGAACCTTACCGCGGTGTCCGTCCCGGCGCGCGACGCCATCCATGAAGCTGGTGAAACAGTCGGCCGTGCCCTTGGCGCGATCTAGCCAAATCGCTCGCCTTTAACGGCGATTCACACTATCTGCGTCGTCCAGATGAAAACACCGCTGTCCTCTCCCGCCCGACCCCTGGCCGCGCTGATGCTGGCAACCCTGGCCGGCATCCCCCTGCTTTCGGCATGTGACCGGCAACAGGAACGCCTGGACCGCGTTGAAGACATTGCTGAAGGCGTCAGCGAGCAGGTACGCGAGCTTGAGGCTGGCGACCAAGAGGAGAGCCCGGAAGATGGCAACGACAACTGAGCGCACCGTGAGACGTCACCACGGCGGACAGATTGGACTCTTCGTGCTCCTTTCCATGATTGCCGCATCCAGCGCACTGGCCCTCGTGCAGGCACTCGGTCTCTAGGCACTTTGTCGCCAGCCATAGGCGACGTGGCTTTTCGTTTCGTGTGCGGAATAAACGCACAAATCACCGTGGGCGGATCAAGATTTATGTGTTAACAAAGTCTTAATCCAGAAAGCTGCGGTACCGGATCAGGACGTGCCCCAGCGAGCCACGACCGGATCAGCGACCGCATGAACAATGTCGAAAAGCTTCCAGTAAAGACCCGTGGAGACGGGCTTGCTGTGACGCTTATCGGAACGGACCTGCCGGACTCCTATCTCGACGAAGCCGAACCCTCGCCGCTTATGCAAAGCGCAGAGTGGTGGTGGGCGCGCGGCGTGAAAGCGCTGAAAATATTCGGGGTTTTGGTGATCGCCGCTTTCTACCCCGCGCTCGTTGCGGGGTCGCACGATATCAAGGATGAGCCGGTCGTCCTATCGGCTGAACGCCCTTGGACCTCTCCGGAGACCGGGATCATCATCACCATGATCGGCCGCGAGATACAGGGGCCGGGTTGGGCGAATGACCGCCCGGGCTGGCACCCGCAGGCCCGCCTTACCGGCCTTCCTGCCTGGCAGGAAACCCTGTCTTCCTCAATGAGTGAATATACGCGGCTGATGTCGATGCAGGCTAAGACGCCGCGCGGGACAGCAGACCCCGACCTGTCGGCGGCCGCACGTCTTCTGGCCGTCGATCCGCAGCTTGAGCAGACGCCGCGCCTCGCCGCCGCCGCAGAAGCGCTTGCGCGTTATGAAGGCCGACTGGAGCGCGAACTTGCATCCGAAGCCGCGGGTTTTGAAAACCTTCTCGACAAGCTCGGCCTGATGGCGAGCTGGTCGGATATATCGGTGGCAGAGCTTGGTGAGCAGTCCAACCTGCGCGACGGCTGGCCTGCCTCGAAGGCGGATATCGAAGCGTTTTATGCCGCACGCGCCCGTGCCCAGCTGGCGAGCCAGCTAATTACGGCCAGCCTCAACGCTGAACCGGACACGCTGGTCAGCGAAGCGGTGCAATCGCGAATCGACCGGCTTGTAGCGGCTTGGCGCAAGGCGGCAACGCTGGATCCGGTGTTCGTTTCGAGCCAGTCGGGCGATGCGCGTATCATGGCCGATCATCTTGCCATGATGGCATTCTATATCGGCGAGGCTGGGCGGGCGACGCGTGACCTGGGCGGGGCGATCATCATTGACGCCGAAGGCCAAGCCGACGCTGCGCTGACCGGCGCGGCTGGCACTCAATAGTTTGCAGGCCCGGGTAGCCGGGACGGCCAGACATGGCTTGAAACAGGCGGCGTGGGCGTCCATCTGAACGGCGTTAGCAAACAAGAGAGTGCCGGACCTTCGATGTTCATACAGACCGAGCCCACACCAAATCCCGACACGATCAAGTTCATCCCGGGCGAAACCGTTGCCGGTGCCGTCGGCCCGTTTGATTTTGCGGGCGTTGAAGAGGCTGGATCCAGCCCGCTCGCCCAGACCGTGTTTAATGTGGATGGCGTAACCCGCGTTTTCCTCGGACCGGACTTCCTGTCCGTTTCCAAGGCAGAAGGGTCTGACTGGAAGCATTTGCGCCCGATGGTGCTGGCCGCGATCATGGACCACTACGTCGCCGGACTCCCCGTACTCAGCGATGGCGGCGCGGCGCCGCAAGTTGATGCCAACGCGACCACCGTGGATGATTATGAAGGCGAAACCGCCGAAATCGTCGGCGAAATCCTTGAGCTGATCGAAACGCGGGTGCGTCCTGCTGTGGCGCAGGATGGCGGCGACATCACCTTCCAGCGCTTCGATGCCGACACGGGTATCGTCCACCTTGCCATGCGCGGCGCCTGCGCAGGCTGCCCATCGTCCACGATGACGCTGAAGCAGGGTATCGAGAATATGCTGAAGGCCTATGTGCCCGAAGTGAACGCGGTCGAAGCTGCACTCTAGAAAATCAACAGTAAGGAAATTCGAACCATGTCCGATCCGGTCAACGACTATGCCCTCGACCTTATCTGGCGGAAGGGACGCACCTATAATGGCTGGCTGGACAAGGATGTGCCGGAGACGCTGATCCGCGCCGTCTATGACCTCACCAAGATGGGGCCAACGAGCGCCAATTGCTGTCCTTCGCGATTTGTCTTCATCAACTCGCCAGAAGCGAAGAAGCGCCTGGCTCCGCACCTGTCGGAAGGCAACCGGGAAAAGACGATGGCTGCGCCATGGATCTGTATCGTGGCGACCGACATGATGTTCCATGAGAAGATCCCGCAGCTCTTCCCGCACAATCCGGGTGCCAAGGATTGGTTCGAGGACAAGGACAAGCGCAAGGAAACCGCCGACCGAAATGGTACGCTTCAGGGCGCCTATCTCATTATGGCGGCACGCGCGCTTGGCCTCGATTGTGGCCCGATGTCAGGCTTCAGCCAGGACGGCGTCGACATGGAGTTCTTCTCGGACAAGGAAGAGACAAAGCATTGGCGCGCCAACTTCCTCGTGGCGATTGGCCATGGTGATGAGAGCACCATTTTTGATCGTAGCCCACGCCTCAGCTTCGATGAGGCCTGCAAGATCCTCTAGGCAGGCGTCCCTGTCATGCTGACGCTTGGTATTAATACATCCGGTCCGGCCTGCGACGTTGCAGTGCTCAAAGATGGTGCCTGCCTGTCTGAACGCCACGAAGAAATGGTGCGCGGACAGGATGCGCGCCTGCCCGCAATCGTCGAGGCGTGCCTGAAAGAGGCGGGTTTCAGCCTGCAGGATGTTGAACGGATTGGCGTCGTCACAGGCCCGGGGAGCTTTACCGGCATCCGTGTTGGCGTCGCCTTTGCGCGCGGTCTTTCTTTGGCGCTTAAGGTGCCATGTATTGGCGTGACAGCGCTCGAAGCAGCGCTACCTGCCGGTCAGCAAGGCTCGGCCATCGTTGCTCTGCCTGGCAAGAGGCGTCCGCCTGATCTTTCCTACTGGGTGCAACGATTTCGCACGGGCGCCGCGACAGGTGAGCCGGAAGAGCTTGGGCTGGTCGAAATAAAGGCTGAATTGAGCGCTCATCCGCACTTTGTCTATGGCGAAGTGGGTGGCCCGCTGGGTGCCGCGCTCGAGGGGGTCGAGATTCATGAGGCTCGCCCAAGTGCGCGGCGGACGGCGGAGTTTGCAGCGAGGGCCGAAAATGCCTCAGGCGTAGCACGCCCAGTCTATGTACGCGCGCCAGATGCTGCCCTGCCCGGAGGCAGCAAGCCCTGATGGCTGGAAGGCGGAGTATCGTCCTTCTGAATGAGGAAAATTCAGCGCGTGCG
Organism: Henriciella sp.; assembly: GCA_012960415.1. Taxonomy (GTDB): domain Bacteria; phylum Pseudomonadota; class Alphaproteobacteria; order Caulobacterales; family Hyphomonadaceae; genus Henriciella. Next base: position 32,564 of record DUBH01000083.1, read on the forward strand.
GCCATGCTGCATGCGGCCTGTTTTGACGTGGGCAGCGAATGGAGCGCCCGCTCCATGCGCGAGACACTGAAGGCGCAGACAACCCTTGCGCTCGGCCTTGAGGACGGCGACCGCCTCACCGGGCTGCTTCTGATTCAGCGCGTTCCACCAGACGCTGAAATCCTGACCATCTGCGTTCACCCGGGCCGAAGACGCAGCGGCGCGGCGCAGCAACTCTTCGATCACGCGGTCACCTTGCTTGGCCCTTATGGCATAGACCGGCTGATGCTGGATGTTGCTGGTGACAACCTTGCCGCTATCTCTTTCTATGAGCGCAATGGATTCGGGCGCGATGGTGTTCGCAAGAACTATTACCGCCGGGAAGGCGGCGGCGCTGTCGACGCGGTGTTAATGTCGCGTCCGCTCGCTGGACACACACACAAATCAGGGGCATGAGAAGATCATGGACCGTCTCGAAAAGCTATGCACCGAAAAAGGGCTCCGGATGACCGAGCAGCGCCGCACAATTGCGCGCGTGCTATCCTCGTCCGATGACCATCCCGATGCCGAAGAGCTGCATCGCCGGGCCAATGAGCTCGACAACTCAATCTCGCTGGCGACGGTCTACCGGACCGTAAAGCTGTTTGAGGAAAGCGGCATCATCGAGCGTCACGAATTCCGCGATGGACGTGCCCGCTTCGAGGAAGTGCCTGAAGAGCATCACGATCACCTGATCGATGTGAAGACCGGAGACGTTGTCGAGTTTCACTCAGAAGAGATCGAACGCCTTCAGGTCGAGATCGCTGAACGCCTCGGCTACAAGCTGGTCGATCACCGGCTTGAGCTCTATGGCGTGCCGCTGAAAACAGACAAGTCCAACTAACTCCCGAGGCTGGCCCCAAGGCCCGTTTTGTTGCATAAGCCCGCGGATGACCACCCCAACTTCGCGCCCAGAGCCCAAGCGTCTTTTCATCAAGACGTATGGCTGCCAGATGAATGTTTATGACAGCGAGCGCATGCGCGATGTGCTGCGCCCGCTCGGCTATCAGCCTGTCGACGGTCCGGAGACCGCTGATCTCGTTGTGCTGAACACCTGCCATATCCGTGAGAAGGCGACCGAGAAGGTCTATTCTGAGCTTGGCCAGATCAAGAAGATGAAAGAGGCCTCCGGCGGCAAGATGACCATCGCCGTGGCAGGTTGCGTCGCGCAGGCCGAAGGCGCCGAGATCGTGCGCCGCCAGCCGGCTGTAGACCTCGTGCTTGGCCCGCAGGCCTATCACAAGCTGCCGGAGATGGTCGCCCGCGCCAGCCGCGCGGCAGGTGACCGGCTTGAAACTGAATTTGAGACACTTGAGAAGTTCGACGCGCTTCCAAAGCAGCGCGAGGCGGACGGGCCTGCCGCCTTCCTGTCGGTTCAGGAAGGTTGTGATAAGTTCTGCACCTTCTGCGTCGTGCCTTACACGCGCGGCGCAGAGCTTTCACGGCCCGTGGATGACATTGTCATAGAAGCGCGCAGCCTTGCCGCGCAGGGCGTGCGTGACATTTCGCTGCTCGGCCAGAATGTGAATGCTTGGCATGGCGCAGCGCCAAAGCTGGAAGGCGGCGGCGAATGGGGCCTTGGCCAGCTTGCGCGCCACCTTTCCAGGATCGGCGGTATCGACCGTATCCGCTATACGACCAGCCATCCGCGCGACATGGATGACGACCTGATCGCCGCGCATGGCGAAGTGCCAGAGCTGATGCCTTTCCTGCACCTGCCAGTGCAGTCTGGCTCTGACCGCATTCTGAAGGCAATGAACCGCGGCCACACGGCCGAGCACTATCTCGACATCATGCGCCGGATGCGCGATGCGCGCCCTGACATGGCGCTGGCGTCTGATTTCATCGTCGGCTTCCCCGGTGAGTCCGATCAGGACTTTGAGGACACGATGAACCTCGTCCGCGAAGTTGGCTATGCCATTGCCTACTCGTTCAAATATTCGCCGCGCCCGGGCACACCGGCGGCTGACATGTTCGGTCATGTGCCCGAAGAGGTGAAGGACGAGCGCCTGCAGCGGCTGCAAGCCCTTCTGAAGCAGCAACAGACAGAGTTTAACGCCTCCAAGGTTGGCGAAACACTGCCTGTGCTCGTGACCGGCAAGGGCAAGATGCCAGGTCAGGCGCATGGCCGCTCACCCTGGATGCAGGCAGTTCACTTCGATGCGCCTGAAAGCCTTGTAGGACAGATTGTGGACGTGAAGATTGTCGGCTCGACGATGAGCTCCCTCACCGGCGAATACGCCCATGCGGTGGAGGCCGCCTGAATTGAAAGGCACCGTCACCCGCCTCTACACCCCGGACAATCCAGCGCTTCTTCCTGCGATCTGCGGGCCGCAGCATCGCAATCTGATGAAACTGGAAATGGCCCTTATCGATGGCAAGCTGAAAGCTGACAGCCAGGGCGGCAGCATCCGGCTGACCGGCACGCAGGCCGCAGTCGCCGACGGCGAAGCGGCACTGGCCGCGTTCGAGCGCATGCTGAAGAGCGACCCGGCCGCTGGCGAGGATGCTTTTGAAGGCGCCATCGATCAGGCCCGCGCACCGGCTGAGAGCTATGGCTCGCTGACCGGGCTTCGCGTGCCTGTCATGCCGCAGACCCGCACGCAGGCGCAGTATATCGACTACCTCACCCGCGAGGGCCGCGATCTCGTCTTTGGTGTTGGACCGGCTGGTACAGGCAAAACCTATCTCGCGGTCGCCGCAGGCGCTGCAGAGCTTCGCAAGAAGACCAAGGAACGCCTGATCATTACCCGACCTGCCGTTGAGGCCGGCGAGAATCTCGGCTTCCTGCCGGGCGATCTTGAAGAGAAGGTGGAGCCCTATCTCCGCCCGATCTGGGATGCGCTGAACGAGGTACTTGGCGCCGATCATGTCGAGCGCATGCGTGAGAAGAAAATCATCGAGGTCGCCCCGCTCGCCTTCATGCGGGGGCGCACGCTCAAGAACGCCTTTGTCATCATGGATGAGGCGCAGAACGCCACGATCGGTCAAACCAAGATGGTCCTGACGCGTCTTGGCCGCGACTCCCGCATGGTCGTCACGGGCGATCCGGGACAAGTGGACCTGCCTCCGAAAACACCATCGGGCCTCGCCCATGCGCTTCGCATTCTCGAAGGCGTCGAAGGCACAGGCATTGTTCATTTCACGGCTTCTGATGTGCGCCGCCATGCGCTCGTCTCACGCATCATCCGCGCCTATGACAAGGATGCCGGAACCAGCGACGACAAGACGCCGAGGGCCGGATTGTGAGCATCGTGCTGGACCTGCGCATAGAGGACGCAGGCTGGACTAGTGAAATGGAAGACCCCGAAACGGTCTGTCAGCGCGCGCTGGATGCCGTCTTTGCCCTTACTGCCATTGAAGGGGAAGTCGCGCTTCTTCTGACCAATGACGATGAGATGCACACGCTGAATCGGGACTGGCGCGGCAAGGACAAACCGACCGATGTGCTGTCATTTCCGGCTGACGAAATGGACGCGCCCTTTCTTGGCGACATTGCCGTCGGGCTTGGTGTCTCGCGTGGCGATGCAGCCACACGCGCCATCAAACTGACCGATCATCTGAGCCACCTGGTCATTCACGGCTATCTTCACCTGCTTGGCTATGATCATATGACGGAGGAAGAGGCCTACGAGATGGAGGCGCTCGAGATCAAGGCCCTGGCTGGTCTTGGAATTGGCGACCCCTATGGCAGGGACCTCTGAGCTGGAACGAGATGACTGACATAACTGACCGAGAGAGACGGCGCCGCCCGCGCCTATTCAGATTTAGCAGGCGGCGCGAAAACGAAGAGCAGCAAGCCGAAGCTGTAACGGTGCAAAACGCACAGCATACGCCTGCCCAGCTTCGACTGCGCCTTGCAGAGTTCGAGGAGGGCCGTGTCGCTGATGTGATGGTGCCACGCGCGGAGATTGTCGGCGTCGAACTTTCAACTGACCTGCCAGCGCTGATCCAGCTCTACGCCGAAGAATCCCATTCACGCCTGCCCGTCTATCGCGAGACGCTGGATGATCCGATCGGCCTCGTCCACATCAAGGACGTGGTGGGAGAGATTGCGCGCGGCGGCGAAGGCATGGACCGCCCGCTGGAACGCCTGCGCCGTGATATTCTCTATGTCCCGCCTTCGATGAAGCTCGCGGACCTGCTCGTGAAGATGCAGAGCAGCCGCATCCATATGGCGCTCGTCGTCGATGAGTATGGCGGCACGGATGGCCTTGTCTCGCTTGAGGATCTCATGGAAGAGATCGTGGGCAACATCGAAGACGAGCATGATGAAGAGCCAGCCATGGTGGTGCGCCGCGGCCGCCACGCATGGGAAGTCGATGCCCGTATGGAAATCTCGGACTTCCTCGAAAAGACCGGGATGAATCTCGACCTCGGAGATCAGGACGTCGAGGTCGACACGCTCGGCGGCGTTGCTTTCGCGCTTGCAGGTAAAGTCCCGCTGCGCGGCGAGGTTCTGCGCCATCCTGTTGGTGCAGACATAGAAATTCTCGATGGCGACGCCCGGCGGATCGAACGTCTCGTCATTCGCCGCGTCGCAGCAGAGGCCGGAGCTTGAGCGCTCGCGAGCAGAGCTACGGGCTGACGGCCTTTGCCCCCCTGCATCAGGGTGTATCCGGCATTTCAGGCCTACTCGCCTTCCTCGTCTGCATTCTTCTCGGCGCCGTCGCCGCGCTTGGCTTTGCGCCTTTCCATATCGCCATTGCGCTCATTGTCTGCGTGACACTGCTCATCTGGATGATGGACGGCGCGCGCAAGAAGGCGAAATGGGGCCGCGCCCTTTTCATGCGCGGCTGGGCCTTCGGCTATGGCTTCTTCCTGGTCAGCATGTACTGGACTGTCTCGCCATTCCTGGTCGACCCAGCCCAGCACGCCGCCTATATCTGGATGCCTCTCGTGCTGCTGCCGGGCGGCATGGCCCTGATCTGGGGAGCCGCTTTCTGTCTGGCTGGCGCCTTCTGGTCTGCCTCGCCCTCGCGGATTTTCATCTTCACCGTCTTTATGGGACTGGCGGAGCTGGTGCGCGGCTATCTGTTTGGCGGTTTTCCATGGAACATCTTCGGCACGACGTGGACGCCGGGCAGCTCACTTTCGCAAGCGGCATCACTGGGCGGGGTTTACTGGCTGACTTTGCTGACGCTGTTTGTGAGCGCCGCCCCGGCTGCTCTTGTCGATACACGCGAAGTCCGCGGCCTGTTCGAACGCGCCCTGCCAATTACGGCCGCCGTCATTCTTGCGAGTGTCGGCTGGGCCTGGGGTGCACAGCGCCTGGCAGAGCCATCCCAGATGACAGAGCAGCACGTCGTCCTGATGGACCCGGGCGTACCGCAAGCAGCCAAGTATAATGGCGCTTCGGACCGCCTGTTTCGCCGCTATCTCAACTTCCTTCAGGAGGTTGAGAGCGCCGATGATGACATCGTTATCTGGCCTGAAGGCGCCCTACCCTTTTACCTGCTGACCAACACCTATGCGATCGACACGATTTCGACCTATCTCGGCAATCGCACGCTGGTCGTCGGCTCAACGCGCCGTAGTCTCGATGATGAGGAGACGGTGTTCTTCAACAGCCTTGCGGTGCTTGCTGCAGAAAATGGGCAGTCAGAGCTGATCGGGCTTTATGACAAGCACCGTCTGGTGCCATTCGGCGAACTGGCAGCGACCGACATCATCCCTTTTGGCGACATGATGGCCGGGTTCCTGCCCGGCGCCATGCAGGAACTCGCGTCAGCGGGTTTTACGCCCGGTGCAGAGCCGACAGTGGTCTTCCCACGCGACGTACCGCCCTTCGTTGCGCTGATCTGCTATGAGGCGCTCTTTCCCGAGATTACCCGGACTGCCAAGCCGCAGCGCGAGGCGGCCGAGTGGATCGTGACCATTTCCAATGATGCCTGGTTCGGCCGCGGTCTTGGCCCGGCCCAGCACTATGCCCAGAACCGCTATCGCTCCATTGAGAGCGGTCTGCCCATGGCCCGTGTCGCAAGCCGCGGGGCGACAGCCGTCATCGACGGGTTCGGACGCGAGACCGCGCGCGGTCAGCGGAGGCCCGGCGACCCCGATGGATGGGTCTCCTCAGTTGTGCGCGCGCCCCTGCCGGAGCCGCTGGCGACGACACCCTATCAACGCTTCGGGGCTGCGCTCTTCTGGCTTACACTGGCCGGCTGCACGGTTCTGGCCTTCTTCACCTGGCGGCGTTAGAAGCCAGCAAAAGCTGTTAGCAAAGCCGCCCCCCCGTAAAAGCGACACCATGCCCGAGAGTAAATTACCCAACAAGATCGACGAACTCGTGGGCCAGCGCATTCGCTGGCGCCGCAAGGAACTCAAATGGACGCAGGAACAGCTGAGCGAGCGTCTCAGCCTGACCTTCCAGCAGGTCCAGAAGTACGAAAAGGGCGTGAACCGCATCTCTGCAGGCCGTCTTTATGAGCTCGCCGGGGTGCTCGACGTGCCTATCGAGTATTTCTTCGAAGGGGCCGATGAATATCTGTCTCTCCCTGAGCAGTTTCAGGAAGACTCCGCCCAAGCAGCGCCATTGCCGCAGTTCGATCATCAAGCGATGGATCTGGTTTCTCACTTTCAGAGAATTCAGAATGAAGAATTGCGCAAGTCCCTCTTGGCGACCGTAAAGGCAGCTGCCGCTGTCGATGACGAGAATTCGTAAAAAGCCTAGCGTCGCCAAGGCGAACCCTATAACAGGGCTAAGTCGACCAATCTAAAGCCGGAATAGAATTTTGACCGATCCAGTATTTCTTTTTACCAGCGAGAGCGTCTCTGAGGGACACCCGGACAAGGTTTGTGACCGGGTTTCTGATGAGGTCGTTGATCTCTATTTCCGCGAAGCGATCAAGGCGGGCTACGACACGTCGCGTGTACGTGTCGCCTGTGAGACGGCGGCAACCACGAACCAGATCGCGCTGCTCGGCGAGATGCGCGGGCCAGACACGATCACACCCGACATGATCGAAGATGTCGTTCGCGCCGCCGTGAAGGATATCGGCTATGAGCAGGACGGCTTCCACTGGAAGAATCTGAAGCTCAACAACTGGCTGCACGGCCAGTCCGAAGACATTGCCGCGGGCGTCGATGAAGGCACCGGCACCTACACCGAAGAAGGTGCGGGCGACCAGGGCATCATGTTCGGCTATGCGAGCGACGAGACCGATGAGCTTATGCCAGCGCCGATCTCCTACTCGCACCGTATCCTGAAACGGATGGCAGAACTTCGCCATTCCGGCGAGCGCCCGGAATTCGAGCCTGACGCCAAAAGCCAGGTCACCATGCTTTATAGCAATGGCAAGCCTATCGGTGTCGATGCAGTCGTCGTCTCGACCCAGCATCAGGATGGCCTTTCCGCCGCCGATGTGCGCGAGCTCGTCCGTCCGGTCGTCAAGGAGATCCTGCCAGACGGCTGGTTCCCGGACGAGGACAAGTTCTATGTGAACCCGACCGGCAAGTTCGTCATCGGCGGCCCGGACGGCGACGCGGGCCTTACCGGCCGCAAGATCATTGTCGATACTTATGGTGGCTCGGCCCCGCATGGTGGCGGCGCATTCTCTGGTAAAGACCCGACGAAAGTCGACCGCTCGGCGGCGTATGCCGCACGCTATCTCGCCAAGAACGTCGTCGCGGCCGGGCTCGCCCAGCGGTGCACACTGCAGCTTTCCTATGCAATCGGCGTGGCGCGCCCGCTCTCCATCAACGTTAATCTTCACGACACGGCGAACACGGACGAGCGCAAGCTCGAGAAGCGCCTGATGGAAGTGATGGACCTGTCTCCACGCGGCATCCGCACGGCGCTTGGCCTCAACAAGCCGATCTTTGCGCGCACGGCTGCCTATGGACACTTTGGCCGCAAGCCGGATGCCGATGGTGGCTTCTCATGGGAAAAGACCGATCTGGTCGACCAGCTGAAAGATCTGGTGGGCTAGGTCCTGCCCTGCCAGACGGCTGGACAGATTTCCCAGTAGACGCCCGGCGTATCGAATGAAGAGCTGATGCGCTCACACTGTCGGGCCTCTACGGCCATATTCTCAATCTGCTCAAGACGGCGGATGGTTTCTTCAAAGGAGCCTTCTGCCGTTTGCGTTATGACCACATAGAGTTTTGCCGACGGATCACGGATGAGATCACGTATCTGTCGTCGATAGCCTTTGAGGGCCGGCGCGCTCCAGTCTTGCGGCACGAGATGGGTGAGCCGCGCAGTTTCCGGAAAAAACGGTGATAGGAACGCCCCCGGATAACCTCCCGCAAATGCTATGACTGCATCATCATAGGCGTCCTCCTCCGGCAAATCAGCGGTGACATAAGGCGCGCTCCAGTCAGCAGGCCACGGGGCGCGGCGCAAGAGAGAAGGCTGAGTTATCACGGAGAGGCCAACGGCTGCTGCCAGCCCGACAAATGACGCCCTGCTTCCCGACAGCAAGGCTGGCCGCCAGAGCGCGATGAGTAGCACGGCCATAAGTGGGCCAATCATCCAGGCCGCGATGATGTAGCGGGCAATCGAGAAGACCGCAGTCCAGCCCACCAGCATGACGACAAAGCCTGCGGCGAGCGCGCAGGCTTCGCGCACACCTTTCTTCTGCCGGAACTGCCGCGATGCGAGCGCGGCGATCAGAATAGCAAGGCTGGCGAGATAGCCGATCTGCAGGCGCGGATCGAAGAAGTCGTGCTCATTGATGAGCTCGCCGTCGAAGAGGAAGGCGAACGGCCGGATTAGAGCATCACCAAATCCATGCGGCAGATAACGCTCATCCCGGAAAGCCTCCTCCGGTCCGAGTGGCGCGTCGAATACCCCGTTCAGTAGAGGGAAGATTGGGTTGCCATAGACATTATAGAGGTAAAGCGCCCATGCTCCGCCGGTCACCACAATTCCGATGAGCGCGAACCCGGCGCAGATGAGCGCGCCCGAGATGCGCTGACGCCAGCCCTGCAAAACAATCAGAGCGCTCGTCGCAAAGAACAACGCATAGACCGCATTGGTCAGCTTGAGACCGATGCACAGGCCAAGAAGTCCGCTGGCAATGCCAAGGCTCTTCCAGCCCGGCGCCGCACCATCCCGGGGAAAGAGCAGGACGAGAGAGGCAAGCAGCGCGACCGTAAATACAGAGTCGTTGCGCACAGAGCCGAACAGGCCGAACTGCGCCTCGGCAAGAAAACCCGCCGACGTAATCGACAACACGACAAGCAGGCTCGGCTCTGCGCCGGTGCGCTGGAGAACCCGCCGGGACAGGGCATAAAGCGCTGGCAGGCCGAGCCCTTGCAAAACGCCGAGCAGGAAGGCGACGGCGCGTCCGGGTAACCACTCGATCAACAGCCAGACAAAGACCTGCCAGCCCGGACTGGCGAAACTGTGCATTTCTGCCGGCGCGAGATCGTAGCCATCACGGCCATTGAGTGCTGCCCAGCCATTGTGAAGGTGATAATGGGCGACATCGAAACTTGCATCGCGCGGCACCATCATGGAGAACGCGCCGAAACAGGCCAGCCACGCCGCCCACCACAGCCACGATATCTCGTTAGCTGGAAGGTCGGTCACTGACTGGCGCCGCGCTACCGGAGCTTGTCGTGAAATCGTCTGAACACTCACCCATTCGCTCCTTCGGCCGAAAGGGCGGCCGCCCCTTGTCGGGCAGACAGCAGAGTTTGGTTGATAATCTCTTGCCCCGCCTGCGCCTTCCGGGTGAAGCGAGCGCCCTACAGACGCCGTTGAACCTCTTCGATGCAGAGGTCAGCCAGCTTTGGCTCGAGATTGGTTTTGGCGGCGGCGAACATGTGAGCTCACAGGCCAGGGCGAACCCGGATGCCGGCATTATGGCAAGCGAGGTCTTCATTGAGGGCATCGCAAAGTGCCTGTCCGACATTGATGAGATGGAGCTTCGCAATGTGCGCCTTTGGGATGAAGACGCGCGAGACCTGGTCGACTTGCTGCCGGATGCCTGCCTCGACCGCGTCTTCATCCTGTTTCCTGATCCATGGCCGAAGAAGCGCCACCAGAAGCGGCGCATCATCCAGCCCGATTTCCTGAAATCACTCACACGGGTAATGAAGCCGGGCGCGCGTCTCCGGTTTGCTACCGATGTGCGCTCCTATGCCGATGAGGCGCTCACGATTTTCCTTGCGGAAGATGGCTTTAGCTGGCTCGCAGAGACCGCCGATGATTGGCGCAAGCCACCAGCGGATCACTTCCGCACACGGTACGAAACCAAGAATCTGGGCGATATCGCACCGGTTTTCTATGAGTTTGAGCGTAAATAGACCCAGCTTCAGGTTGATCTCTTCCCGGTCCGCCGTAGGGTGATCCCCGATCAAGAGGGGAAGGGCCGGGATGCTGAGAACGATCGCTATATCTGTAATGGCTGTTGCAGGCGCACTGTCTGCTGCGGGCCAGGCAAACGACATCAACGATGTCATATCTACCTATAATGAAGCTGCGGCGACAGGTACCGCGGCTGAGCGTTCGGCGGCAGCGCGAGCACTCGGCGCAGCGGCGATGTCCAATCCTGACCGGGATGATGCCGGGCTACTCGCCTATGAGGCAGGTCAGTCACTCTGCGTCTATGATGCCTGTGATGGCACGCCGCAGCTCGCCGCCTTTGCCGCATCTGCGGACATTCCGGCAAATGCGGTCCCTCCGGCTCATATCGCAATACTTGGCGCCTATGCGGACTGGAAAGCCAGCCCCGGCGGCCAGAGCCGAGACGCGCTTGACGCGGCCCTGCAGGCAGGCGTGGACAGCGGTGTTTCTCTGCTGACGCTGACGGCCTATCAGGCGCGATACCTCCATGACTTCGAGCGTTCGGACTATCGCGAGGCCGAAATCAATGCGCGGCGCGCGGCTGAACATTTCGCGCCATTCAAGGACATGATTGGCAAGAACTGGAGCGATGCGGCCATTGCCGGCATCATCGCAGGCTTTAACCGCAACCCGGATACGCAGGACGTTGTGGAGATGGCCGAGCATCGTGTCGCGCTCGCCAAACTATCTTCCGAAACAAGTGAGATCCCCGATTGGCTCGATCGTCACCACCACCTCGCCCATGCTTGGCAGCTTGCCATGCATGCCTACTACCAGTCGGGCGGCGGGCGGCGCCAGACAGGAAGCCGCCTGCAGGGCCCCGACCCTGAAGAGCTGGAGACAGTTGTCTCATCCATACTTCGAAAGATGCGAGATTATCCGACGATCAGAACGCGCGTCGTCTCTGCCGAAGAGTATGGTGCGCAAAAAAACTTGCTGCCTTTCTGCTCTGGCGAGTTCGATATGACGCCACAGCTGCGTTACCCTTTGCGTGCGAGCCAACGCGGCATGTACGGTGCCGTCCTCGCCAAGATCAATGTAACGGACTTGCAGGTATCCGACGTGGAAATTCTCGCTGCGGTGCCTCACTCGACTTTCGAAGAGAGAGCCAGGGAAACGATCATGAAGTGGCGCTGGGAGGTCAGCTCGGGCACCCCGGGGGAAACCTGCCGAACTGACCACAGTAACATCTTCATACCGCTCGTCTTTGCCATGGAATCCTAGACACACAGCTGTGATGCAAAGCTGATTGCGAAGAACAAGGTTTTCAGGCATAAGGAAGGCATCGAATATACGGTCGGTCTGAATTCGTAAGACCCCGTCGGACCGACGGCCTTTCTTCACTTCCCCCGTTTTTTCGAGAACCTTCGTGACCACCCGCACGGTGTGGGTTCGGCACGGGGAGAAGACTGGAGTAGCCATTATGGCAACCGGAAAAGTTAAGTGGTTCAACGACCAGAAGGGCTATGGATTCATCAAGCCTGACGCTGGTGGTGCGGACATTTTCGTTCATATCTCTGCAGTCGAGAAATCCGGCATGCGCACGCTCGCCGAAGACGCTCCGATCGAGTATGAACTCCACACCGACGAGCGCCGCGGCAAGACCTCGGCCGTTGACCTGAAACTTCTCTAGACATTCGGCGCCGCGGCCATTATTCTAATGGCCAAGTCGAAAAATATCGGCGGCGGGTCCGGCAACGGGTCCGCCGCTTTCTTTTGTCCCGGAGACAGTTGAACCGTGATCGCGCTTTCGCAGCAGGAAAAGACCATTCTGAGCCTCATCGAGCCTGTGGCCGATGGCATTGGCATGGAAATCGTGCGTGTGCGCCTGATGGGCGGCAAGCGCCCGATCCTTCAGATCATGACCGAGAAGGCTGGCGGCGCGCCGACCAATGTCGAAGATTGCGCCGACCTTTCGCATGCGATTTCTCCGGTGCTCGAAGCGGCTGACCCTGTGTCGGATCCATACCGGCTCGAAGTATCGACGCCGGGCATTGACCGCCCGCTGACCCGCAAAGGCGATTTTGGGCGCTGGACCGGGCACCTCGCCAAGGTCGAGCTTGCCATGCCTATCAGTGGCCGGCGCCGCTTTCAGGGCATCATCACGCGGGAAGATGACCGCGGTGTCGCCATTGAGCTTGATGACGAAAGCGAACTGGTCGCGCAGGTCGATGAAATGACGAAGGCGAGCCTGGTGCTCACGGACGAGCTGATCGATGCGGCCAAGAAGGCAGGCGGCCTGCCGCCCCAGCCAGACGATGAAGATTTTTCCGTCCTCGATGTCGATGACAGCGAGGACGAGGACAATGAAGACAATAAAGAAGAAAGTGGAGCTAACAGATGAGTACAGTCGGCGTTTCAGCCAACCGGCTCGAAATTCTTCAGATCGCTAAAGCCGTCGCGGAAGAGAAATCCATCGACCGCAGCATCGTCATTGGCGCGATGCAGGAAGCGATCGAGAAGGCCGCGAAGTCCCGCTATGGTCAGGAGCACGATATCCGTGCTGTCATCGACGGGGACACCGGTGAGCAGACCCTCTGGCGCGTCCAGACTGTCGTCGCTGACGACGAAGTCGAAGACCCGGCCCAGCAGCTTGCACTTTCCGAAGCCAAGAAGATCGATGCCAGCTATGAGATTGGCACCGAGATCAAGGAAGAGCTTCCGCCGTTCGACTTTGGCCGCGTTGCTGCACAGACCGCCAAACAGGTCATCATGCAGAAGGTGCGCGATGCTGAGCGTGAGCGCCAGTACGACGAGTACAAGGACCGTGTCGGCGAGATCATCAACGGCATCGTCAAGCGCGTCGAATATGGCCACGTCATCGTGGATCTTGGCCGCGCTGAAGGCATTATCCGCCGCAATGACGGTATCCCCCGTGAGAACTTCCAGCCGAACGACCGCGTTCGCGCCTATCTCTACAAGGTAAGCCGCGAGACCAAGGGGCCGCAGATCTTCCTGTCGCGCGCCCACCCTGACTTCATGGTCAAGCTGTTCGCGCAGGAAGTGCCGGAAGTCTATGACGGCGTCATCGAGATCCGCGCCTGCGCCCGTGATGCGGGTTCGCGCGCCAAGATCGGCGTGATCTCCAACGACAGCTCGATCGATCCGGTCGGCGCCTGCGTCGGTATGCGTGGTGCACGCGTCCAAGCCGTCGTTGGCGAACTGTCGGGCGAGAAGATCGATATCATCCCTTGGAACTATGATGCGGCAACGTTCATCGTGAACGCACTGCAGCCGGCCGAAGTGTCGAAAGTGGTTCTGGATGAGGATGAACAGCGCGTCGAAGTCGTTGTTGCTGACGACCAGTTCCCGCTGGCGATTGGTCGCCGCGGCCAGAACGTACGCCTCGCGTCACAGCTGACCGGCTGGCAGATCGACCTCGTCACCGAGACCGCCGACTCCGAGCGCTACCAGAAAGACTTCCAGGCGCGTACCGAGCTCTTCATGAAAGCGCTCGACGCTGATGAGACGCTGGCACAGCTGCTAGCTTCGGAAGGCTTCGAGAGCGTAGAGGAAATCGCCTACGTCGCACCTGAAGACTTCATCTCCATCGACGGCTTTGACCTCGAAGTCGCCAATGAGATCCAGGAGCGCGCCCGCGAATACCTCGAAAACCTCGCAGCCGAGCAGGACGCGCGCCGCAAGGAGCTTGGCGTTGAAGACAGCGTCATGGAGCTTGAGGGCATGACTGTCGCTTTCGCCGTGAAATTCGGTGAGAACGAAGTGGCGACGCTTGAGGATATCGCAGGCCTGGTGCCAGACGACATCACCGGCTGGCGTGAGCCTGGGCCGGACGGCAAGCCCGTCTTCAAGGAAGGCATCCTGAAGAAGGGCGAGATGCGCAAGGATGAGGCCCAGATCTTCATCATGCGTGCTCGTGTCGCCGCAGGCTGGGTTGAGCCGGAAGCGCTTGAGCAGCTGGAAGCCGACATGGCTGCCGAAGCTGAAGGCGAAATGGCAGACCTGTCCGAAGAAGAGCGCGCCCTGCTCGCCCTCGGCGACATTGGCAAGGGCGGCAATGAGGCTGACGAAGAGCTCGCTGAAGAAGAGCTGATCTTCGACCTCGACGCCCTCGCTGCTGAAGAAGGCAGCGATGATACCGCAGAGGACGGCGATGATGCCGACTCCAAGGAATGATCGCCGCCAACGCCTGAAGGCGTCCGACAATCAGGAAACCGGCACTGACGGACCCGTCCGTCAGTGCGCGGTGACCCGCGAGTCCTGGACACAGGACTGCATGATCCGCTTTGTCCGATCTCCGGACGGGATTGCCGTGCCTGATGTGGCTGGCAAGCTGCCCGGGCGCGGCGCATGGGTTAAGGCAGATCGCGAGACCGTCGATGCCGCAGTGAAACAGGGCGTTTTCGCCCGCGCCTTCAAGCAGAAAACGACCGCTGAAGCTGGCCTTTCCGACCTTGTTGAGCGGCAATTACTGCAGAGATGCCTCAATTATCTCGGCATGTCGCGCAAGGCAGGTGAGGTAGTCATTGGATTCGACCAGGTTCGTGCCTATCTAAGGAATGAAGCGCCCGGCATCCTCCTGGAAGCCAGCGATGGCAGCGAAGATGGCCGTAACAAGGTTCATTTTCTCGCCAAGGCCATATATGAAACGCCACAGACAGCAGGTGCTCTCACTTCTGCTGAATTGGGCATGGCCTTTGGCAGGCCGCATGTGATACACGCGCTGCTTCAGCAGGGGGCGCTGTGCGAAGCCTTCAAGGACGCATACTGGCGTCTGACGGGATTTCGCCCGGCACCGGAGCGAGACTGGTTTTCTGGTCTTAAACGGTAAGATGATCACGGCAGGGCATTCCTGCCGGTAATTACGCAGGTATATGGAGTCGCATGAGCGATACGAACGACAAAGGCAATAATAGTGGACGCAAGCCCCTGACGGTGTCCCGCGGATCAAGCGGCACGGTCAAGCAGAGCTTTAGTCATGGCCGTTCCAAACAGGTCATCGTCCAGACGAAGAAGCGGCGGGTCGTCGGCCCCGGCGCCGGACAATCCGGTAGCGGGGGCGGCGCGAATGCGCCTGCTTCAAAGCCTTCGTCGCAGTCTGGCGGCAATCAGCCATCAAAGCTGGCTGAAGCTGCCAAGAAGCTTGGCATTACCGAACAGGAACTGATTGCGCGCCAGAAGGTCCTGCTGCAGCGCCGGGAAGCCGAGCAGAAGCAAAAGGTTGAGAAAGAGCGCCAGGAAGCGGCCCGCGAGCGCCTTCTGTCTGAACAGGAACGCAAGGTCCAGGAAGACAAGGAACGCGTCGAAGCCGAAGCGCGCCGCAAGGCCGAAGAAGAGCGCAAGGTTCGCGAAGAAGCCGAAGCCCGCAAGAAGAAAACCGAAAAGCCGCGCGGCGCACCAGCTGCTGCTGCAGCGACGCCGGACATTCCGCTGCCGGAGCCTGCTCAAGGCCGCAACAAGAAGTCCCGAAAGGGCGGCACTGAACGCGACTTTGGCGACGACAGCAGTTCGCGCAATCGCGGCGGCGGCAATAACAAGCGCCGCAAGGGCAAGCTGACGATTGCCAGCGCGCTAGGCGATGACGGTGACCGTCAGCGCTCGCTCGCTTCGGTGAAGCGTGCCCGGGAACGCGAACGTGAGCGTCGTCAGGGCGGCGATCAGCAGGAGAAAGTCTCCCGCGAAGTCACACTGCCGGAAACGATCACACTTCAGGATCTTGCCCAGCGCATGAATGAGCGCGTGGCAGACGTTGTGAAGTACATGATGCGCCAGGGCGACATGATGCGCGCCAATGACATCATTGATGCTGATACGGCCGAGCTGATTGCTGCTGACTTCGGCCACACCGTGAAACGTGTTGCTGAATCGGACGTCGAAATCGGTCTTGGCGACGACAAGGATGATCCGAAGGATCTGAAGCCGCGTGCGCCCGTCGTAACCATTATGGGTCACGTCGACCACGGCAAGACGTCCCTCCTCGACGCCCTCCGCTCGACCGATGTGGTCGCAGGCGAGGCTGGCGGCATCACCCAGCATATCGGCGCCTATCAAGTTCAGTTGGCGTCAGAGGACAAGATTACCTTCCTCGATACGCCGGGCCACGCAGCGTTTTCGGCCATGCGGGCACGCGGTGCGAATGTCACCGATATCGTGATCCTCGTAGTTGCCGCAGACGATGGCGTGATGCCTCAGACGATCGAGGCAATCAAACACGCCAAGGCGGCTGACGTGCCTATTATCGTTGCGGTCAACAAATGCGACAAGCCGGATGCCAATCCGGACAAGGTCCTGACCGAGCTGCTCCAGCACGACATCCAGGTCGAAGCGATGGGCGGCGAGGTGCAGGCCATCAAGGTGTCGGCTCTTGAGAAGACCGGCCTTGAAGAGCTGACCGAAGCGATCACCCTGCAGGCCGAACTGCTCGAATTGCAGGCCAATCCAGACCGCCAGGCAGACGGCATCGTGGTGGAATCCCAGCTCGACAAGGGCCGCGGTCCGGTTGCAACGGTGCTGATCAATCGCGG
This sequence comes from Henriciella sp., assembly GCA_012960415.1. Taxonomy (GTDB): domain Bacteria; phylum Pseudomonadota; class Alphaproteobacteria; order Caulobacterales; family Hyphomonadaceae; genus Henriciella. The sequence goes on from DUBH01000083.1 coordinate 49,361, forward strand.
TACCCTGAAGCGCGGCGAGATCGTCGTCGCCGGCAAGCAGTGGGGCAAGGTTCGCGCCCTCGTGAATGAGCGCAACCAGCAGCTTAAGGATGCAGGTCCGGGTGTTCCGGTCGAAATCCTCGGTCTGGACGGTGCGCCTGAGCCCGGTGACATGTTCAACGTCGTCGATAGCGAAGCGCGTGCCCGCGAAATCACTGAGTACCGTGAACGTGCAGAGCGCCAGAAGCAGGGCGTGGCGTCTGGCCGTGCATCGCTCGAATCGCTTATGAACTCGATGAATGCTGCGGAGGTTTCCGAGCTTCCGCTCGTCGTCAAAGGCGACGTTCAGGGTTCTGTCGAAGCTATTCGCCACTCGCTGGAAGGTCTGTCGACCGACGAAGTGCGCGCGAATGTCGTGTACGGTGCCGCAGGCGGTATCTCCGAAAGCGACATCCTGCTCGCGAAATCGTCCGGCGCGCCGGTCTTCGCATTCAACGTGCGTGCGAACAAGCAGGCCCGTGAGCTCGCCGAGAAAGAAGACGTGGAGATCCGCTACTATTCGGTGATCTACAACCTGATCGACGACGTGAAAGACACGCTGTCGGGCATGCTCGCACCAGAGAAGCGCGAAACCTTCATCGGCTATGCCGACATCCTGGAAGTCTTCAACATCACCAAGGTCGGCAAGGTTGCCGGTTGCCGCGTGAGCGAAGGCACGGTCAAGCGCGGTTGCGGTGTCCGCCTGCTGCGCGACGATGTCGTGATCCACGAAGGCAAGCTGAAGACGCTGAAACGCTTCAAGGACGAAGTCGCGGAAGTTACCTCCGGCATGGAGTGCGGTATGGCCTTCGAGAAATACGAGGACATCCGCGAAGGCGACAAGATCGAGTGTTTCGAGGTCGAGATGATCGAGCGCAAGCTCGACTAGGCCCACCACCTCACATCGATATCAAGTTGAAAAAGCCGGGAGATTTCCCGGCTTTTTCCATAAGCGGTTAAACAAGATGTGGTTTGTGGCGGACATGCCCTCGCTCGTTGCCACGCCCCTCCATTCCGCTAATGCTGACACGATCAGCGTCGCCGGCGCCCCTAGCGAGCGCGATATCAAGCGGCTGGTCACAAAGACCCGTTCCTCGAATATCGGGCCGACGGCGCTTTACTATGCGGGGGTCACCGCCCCCGTCATTTCTGCGGGCACCGCTTTCGTGACGCGGGAGATGCTGGCAGACACCGGCTTCACAGCTTACTGGATCCTGCTGACCTCATCCCTCCTCGCCGCCATGGCAGGGATCAGCTGGTATCTCATCTTCATGCGCTGGTCCTATCGCCACAATCATGGGCGTGCGGCAGAGCTCGACAGCGAAACCGCCATTGACCTTACGCCCACGGGCCTCCACATCCGTCGCGGCGATGTAGAGACACGCATCGCCTGGCGCGCGCTCCGGTCTGTCCGCGAGAGCCGCCGTGATACACTTATCACCTTCAGGGGCGCAGATCCGCTGCTCGTCCCCGACAAGTGGTTTGGCCGCGACAAGCAGGCAGCGCAGGCGTTCCGCGCTCGTCTGAGAGAAGGATTGCACGATGGCGAAGAAGAGACGATCGCAGGCACCCGCCGCAAATGAACCCTCACAGCGCCAGCTGCGCGCTGGTGAGCTGATCCGCCATGCCCTCACAGATATCATGATGCGCGAGGAGTTCCGCGATCCGGAGCTACAAAGCGTCAATGTCACGATTGGGGAGGTTCGCGTTTCCCCGGACCTCAAACATGCGCACGTGTTCAGCTCACCGCTGGGCGAAACGGATGAAGCCGCCCAGACGGCGCTCGCCAAGGCGCTGAACCGTGCCGCTCCCTATATTCGCGGCCGGCTCGGCAAGCATATCGACATGAAGTTCACGCCGCAGCTGCACTTCATCGCGGACCATTCCTATGATGAAGGCGCCTACATGGAGTCGGTCTTCAACAGCCCGCAGGTCAAACGCGATCTTGTGAGCGATGAGGACAACGAAGACGACGACTAGATGTCAGACCGGCGAGGTTGAGCAGGCGTTCAAGTATTTGCCGGGCTGCGAAGGATCTTCTCCATCGCTTTTCCCCTGGCCAGCTCATCGATAAGTTTGTCGAGATAGCGGATTTCCCGCATCGTCTCTTCCTCGACCTCCTCGACCCGCACACCGCAAACGACGCCCCTGATCAATTCGCGGTCAGGGTTCATCGCAGGCGCGCTCGAAAAGAAGGTCTCGATATCCGTGCCCTCGTCCAATATGCGCTCTAAGCTCGCTGCATCATGGCCGGTCAGCCAGAAGATGATCTCATCGACCTCAGTCCTGGTCCGGCCCTTCTTCCCCGCCTTGGCCACATAGGCCGGATACACCTTGGCGAAGGCCATCGTATAAATGCGATGCTTGGTCATGGCGGGTGGCTTTCAAGCTTTTCGAAGATGAGTTTACGCCGAAAAGAGGGAATGAGCCAGTCGCCGCCCTACTCCACAGGTCGTCCGCTATCGAGAAGGTCTTTTTCGCCGGTCTGCGCGCGTTCTTCGTCGACTTTCTCGGCGATGTGGTCGTCTGGTCTTGTGTCGAGAACATCCGCTTCGGCTGTCCGCGCATCAGGTGAGGCTGCAGGTTTTGGCTTGGCTGGCGGAGCGGCAGCCGCACCCCCCTCTGACACCGTCACACCCGTGCCTGCTTTCACCTGCACCGGCGCACCATCGAAGCGCAGGCGATAGATCGGCTCTGGCAGCGTGAAGCCTGCTTCTTCGACCGCATCCTTGGCTGCGCGAATGGCGAGGCTGCGCGCCTTGCCAAAATTTGTCTGCGACTGGTTCACCCAGCCCATGAAGCGGATGACGATATTGCTGTCGCCCACCGACTTGATGATTGCGTCGGGCTTTGGCTCATCGAGAACGAAGTCGAGGCCGGAGATGGCCGCGATGCCCGTCGCCATGGCCGCAACTGGATCATCCTCTGCGTCGACACCGAGTTCAAACTCGAAGCGGCGCTCTGGATTGCGGGTATAATTGAGGATCACCGCCTTGAAGACGGTCGAGTTCGGCACGCGCAGATGATTGCCGTCAAGGGTCATCAAAACCGTCGCGCGGGAGGTCAGGCGCACGACACGGCCCTCATGGTCGTCGATCAGCACATGATCATTCGCGCGGAAAGGCTGGCGAAGACTGAGCATGATCGAGGCGATATAGTTCTCCACCGTATCCCGGACGGCGAAGCCGATTGCGAGACCGATCACGCCCGCACCGCCAAGGATCGCCCCCATCAGCGCCGTGGCACCCACAAGGTTGAGCGCCATGACGAGGCCCACAACAACAGCGATGAAACGGACCGCCTGAGACGCAATCTCGGCCAGGAACGGATTCGGCGTCACACGCCGCCAGAGCGCTGACCAGCTGGCCAGCAAATGACCGATGATCAGGATGACCACGAACACCGCGATGGCGAGCCCGACAAGCGGCAACGCCTCCCAACCACGCCGCAAACTGTTCTCAAGGTTAGCGATAGCTGGCGAAAGCGAGCGGTCGACGGATAGGTCGCGCTCTATGCTCTGCTCCACCGTCACAACACCCTGAAAGCGGCTGGCGATAGAAACCGCGCGGTCGATATCGGCCTGGCTCGCCGCCAGGCCGGAGAGGGATACAACGCCTTCGGTGACGCTTGCCTCAACGCCCGACAGCGCAGAAATCTCGTCGAAGATAGCGTTGATGCGTGTCTGGATCGCGCTGTCATCGCTGCTGGAAACAGAGATTTCCTCGGTCGGCTCTGTTGCGGCTGGCGCTTGGCCCATAGCCGGGAAAGGGGCGACGAACAGCTGGAGCGCTGCGAGGGCGATGAGAGGGTAAAGCAAGCGCGTGAGCATCGTGGTCATAACCTGATCAGCTAGGCCGGTGTTCCCGGCCGACGATGTGAAATGACCTGCCGCGCCGCAGGATGGCAATACGCACACTTCCCCTTTCGAGAGATGACCCCAGCGCCACAAGGGCATCTGACTGGTTGACGAGGGGCGCCGGTCCGCCTAGCTCGCCTGCTCAAACGACATATCAGGCCCCGCGCCCGCGTTCGATCCGCGGCGCGCCCCGGGGAAGAATGGAGATACCCTCGTGGGACGCAATCGCAAGAAGAAGGGCCAACCGGTCCATGGCTGGCTCAATGTCGACAAACCGTCGGACATCACGTCCACGCAGGTCGTCGGCATCCTCAAACGCCTTTTCGATGCGCAGAAGGTCGGTCATGGCGGCACGCTGGATCCGCTGGCTGATGGCATCCTGCCGATCGCCTTTGGCGAAGCGACCAAGACGGTCCAGTGGGCGATGGACGCCGACAAGGAATACGTCTTCACCATTGCCTGGGGCACCTCAACCAACACGCTCGACGCCGAAGGCGAAGTCATCGCCTCGTCCGACGCCCGCCCGGACCGCGACGCGATTGAAACCGCGCTTGAAGGCTTTGAAGGCGAAATCGATCAAATCCCGCCCAAATTCTCCGCCATCAAGGTCGACGGCGAACGCGCCTATGACCTCGCCCGTGATGGAGAAGAGTTTGAAATCCCATCCCGCACGGTGCTGGTTCACGAGGCGCGCCTTGTCGACATGCCAGACGCCGACCACGCGGTCTTCCATGTCCGCTCCGGCAAGGGCTTCTATGTTCGTGCGCTCGCGCGGGACCTTGCTGGCGCCCTAGGCTGCGATGGGCATATCTCTCAGCTCCGCCGTATCCGTGTCGGCGTGATGCATGAGGGCGCCGCCTTCAAACTGGCCGACCTCGAAGCCATGGAGAGCCGCGATGCGCTGCTGCGCACCCTCGCGCCGATCGAGGCGGTGCTCGACGATGTGCCCGATGTGGAGATTTCGGACGAGGACGCCGCGGCGATCCGTCAGGGCCGAGAGGTCATGCTGATGCCGCACGTCACCGAACGCTGGCGCCTAGAAAAGAACCCCGACCCGGACGACCGGCTGGCGCTTGCCATGTGCGATGACGAAGCGGTCGCCATGGGCGAGGTCCGCGCCGGCCGCTTCCAGCCGGTGCGGGTGTTCCAGATGGGCTGAGTTGCCCTAGCAGTTGCCCGAGGCGTCGGGAGTCCAGCTGTTATGGTCAACGGTGTAGTCAGCCGGCGCATAGACATAGCCGACCCCCGTCTTCTCACCGGGCGCAAGATAGTGGGTGCCTTTGAACTGGTGGCCGCTGGTGGTTGAATTCTCGCCCAGGGTAAGGCCCACACAGACTGGGAAACTGTTATTGTTCTGCGCCCAGAAGTTCCGGTAGCGCGATCCGTCATAGCTCTCCTTGAGCTCGCCGTAGGTGTAGACACCCTGCTCATTTCTGACCGTATCGCGCTGAATGACCGGATCTTTCATGCTTTCGCAGGCGGCAAGGGCGGTGGTGGCCGTGATGGCGGCGTAAAGGCTGATCTTTTTCATTACAGGTCCCCAACTCTGAAACTGTAATGATAGCAGCGGCTTCAGACGTTGCCATATCGGGTACTCCTGGCCCGGTCAAACCCGGCGCGCGAGATACACCGTCTGTGTGAAAGGCCTGTCCTGGAGCGGATTGTGGAACGTCACCGGCTCTCTCCACGCGTCGGAAAAGACCGCCTTCATGCGGGCAATGAAAGCCTCGTCAGCAAGCGCGTCGGACCAGAGCCCCATGACCCCGCCGGGTTTGAGGTGGCGGGCGAGCTGGCGCAGGCCATCCTCTGAATAGAAGCTGCCGCTGCGCGCATCGAGCAGCCAGTCCGGTGTATGGTCGATATCGATCAGGATGACGTCCTTCGGCGCGCCGAACCCTTCCCCAGAGGCAGCGAGGGCGAAGAAATCGGCCTGCCGCAGTGTGCAGCGATCATCGTCCAGCAAGGGCGGGTCGAGGGGGACGAGACGTTTTTCGTGCCACTCGATCACCGGGGCTAGAAAATCGACCACTTCCAGCGACCGCACGCTTTCATGCTCAAGGACCGCTGCTGCCGTATAGCCAAGGCCGAGCCCGCCGACGACGACATCCCAACCCGTCTCCGGCGCATCACCGAGCGCGGCAAGGCCGAGCTTCGCGAGCGCAATCTCCGACGCCGTGAACAGGCTGGACATGAGATGCTCGTCCCCGAGCAGCACTTCCCAGACATCCTGATTCAGGGACAGGATATGGCGCCGCCGCAGGCTGACGGCCCCGATCTCGGTGACCTGATAGTCGATTTCTTCAAACAGGCGGCTCATGCTGTGTCAGTTGTCCTTCTGTGCTCCGACGAAGGCCGCAAGCTGGTCGATGGCCGTTCCCCAGCCTTCGTGGAAGCCCATATCGTCATGCTTCTGGCTGTCTTCCGGCGTCTTGTGCAGGACGCGAGCAGAGTAACGGGTTCCGCCATCTTCCGGCTTCAGCGTGATGATTGCGGTCAGTGTGAGCCATGAATCGACCGGATGCCACCCTTCCCTCAGCGCGGTGGTGAAGACGATGCGCTCGCCGGCCACGACATCCAGGACACAGCCATCCACATGAGGCTGCCAGTCCTTGCCCGGCTCACGCATGAGCGTCTCGAAGCCACCGCCCGGATGCAAATCTAGCTTGACGACCTGACACTCTATCGGCGCCGGAATCCACCATCGGGCGAAGTGCTTCGGCTCGCTCCATGCGGTCCAGACCTTTTCCGGTGGAGCCTTGATCAGCCGCGTTATGTCGAGTTCGGTCTTGCTGGTGTTCATTGCGTGTCCTCTCCAGACATCTGGTTTTCGATATAGTTGGCCAGCCGGTCCGCATGGTCTTCCCAGAGCTGCCGCTGGTTTGCGATCCATCGCTCGGTTTCGGCCAGACGCGATGCGCACAGCCGGCATGTGCGCGTGCGGCCGGATTTTTCGGTCAGGATCAGTCCGCTGTCTTCCAGCACGCGCAAATGCTTCAGGAAGGAGGGAAGACCCATGTCGAACGGTTCGGCCAGCGTCTTGACAGGCGCCGCGCCTGCCGTGAGCCGGGCAATGACCGCCCGCCGTGTCGGGTCGGCGAGGGCGTGAAAGGCGCTGTCGAGATGTCGTAAATTGTTTTCCATGTGGCGAACTGTTATTCGATAGCTTTCCAATTGGCAAACTAAATTTCTGCGCTTGACTCATTTCGACAATTAGCTAAACGTCTATTTATGAGCTCTGTCTTCAAGGCCCTTTCAGACCCGACGCGCCGAAAGGTGCTGGAGATGCTTCGCAAGGGGCCAAAGCCTGCCGGTGAACTGGCCGATGCCTTCCCCGTGTCGAAGCCGACCATGTCCGCCCATTTCGCTGTGCTGCGCGATGCCGGCCTCGTCGAGACAGAGCGCCAGGGCAAGCAAGTCATCTACCATTTGCAGATGTCCGTGCTGGAAGACGCGCTTTTCGGTTTTGCGAAGACATTCGGCTGGGAGCGCAAGGATGATGAGCGCCAACCCTCCGGCCTGACCCCTTCAGAGGAGACCCACCATGAGTAATCCAAAAAGCGCCAACCGGCCCGTGATCGCGATCGCAATCGCCACTTTCGGCCTCGTCGCCATCATGATGGGCTTTGCGATTGCCAAGAAAACGGGCGCCATGAATCCGGACCTCGCCAGGCGCGGTGCGGCAGCGATGATCGGCCTTGTCCTGGTCGTCACCGGCAATTTCGTGCCGAAACTTCGTCTCTTCCAGCCCAAGGACGGCGCACCGGGTGCCAGCGCAGTGGACCGGTTTGCCGGCTGGGTGTTCGTGGCCTGCGGCGCGGCCTTCACGGCCGTCTGGCTGTTTGCCCCCATCGACAAGGCAATGCTCGGCTCACCCATGATCGGCGTGGCGGGCTTCCTGCTGGTGCTGGCGCGGTGGCTGGCGTGGAAGGGCAATCGCACAACCGGGCTGATGCCGCGCTTCACGCCGGGGCGGTTCGCGATCGTCCTGCTGCTTATCTCCATCCTCTGGGTCTTCGCGATCTTTTTTGCCGACGCGACCTGGGGTGACAGTGTCGCGCAGTGGATGGCGATCGGCTTCACGATTGCCGTCGCGGCAATGTCGCCCGTGATCATGCTGTGGCTGCGCCGGGCCGGAGAGGCCTGAAACTGCGGCCGTAAACGGCGCGGAACGCACCCATCCCCCTTCCCTTTTGGGGCAGGATATGCCACATGCGCGACTTGAGGCGCAGTAGATCAGCTCTCTAGCGCGGCTGGACGACATCCCGGCTATTGCTGAATGGCTCTCGGCCTCAACCATTCCGCCATCACAGGCGACGTTACAACCCGCCCCGAAACGGGCGACAAAGAGAAAGTATACCGATGTCGATTACGGCAGAAAAGAAATCTGAACTGATCAAGAAATTCGCCCAGAATGACGGCGATACCGGTTCTCCGGAAGTCCAGGTTGCGATCCTCACCGAGCGTATCTCGAACCTGACCGAGCACTTCCAGACCAACAAAAAAGACCATCACTCGCGCCGCGGCCTGCTCAATCTGGTCGCCACGCGCCGGAAACTCCTCGACTATCTGAAGAGGAAAAATGAGGGCCGCTACCAGGCCCTGATCGAAGAGCTGGGTATCCGCCGCTAGGCACTGGCTCACAAATAGCCCGCCAGGACATGGGGTCCGGGCGGGCTTTTCGCATGAAGAGAAAGAAAACGCATGTTTGATAAGCAAACCGTGTCGCTGGAATGGGCCGGCCGCACGTTGACGATCGAGACGGGCCGTGTCGCTCGTCAGGCTGACGGGGCCGTCCTCGTCACATATGGCGACACGACGGTCCTCGCGACCGCGACCTTCGCCAAAGAGGCCAAGCCGGGGCAGGACTTCTTCCCGCTCACGGTCAACTACATGGAAAAATACTACGCTTCAGGCCGCATCCCAGGCGGTTTCTTCAAGCGTGAGGGCCGTCCGACTGAGAAAGAGACGCTCACGTCGCGCCTCATCGACCGCCCGATCCGTCCCCTTTTCGTCGATGGCTTCAAGAACGAAGTCCAGGTCGTCCTGACGGCGATCTCCTACGACATGGAAAACGATCCTGATATCGTTGGCATGATCGGCGCCTCGGCTGCTCTGGTTCTGTCCGGTGCGCCTTTCATGGGCCCGATCGGCGCAGCACGTGTCGGCTACAAGGATGGCGAATACCTCATCAACCCAACCGCTGATGACCTTGCTGAATCCGATCTCGACCTCGTCGTCGCTGGCACCAATGACGCCGTGATGATGGTCGAGTCCGAAGCCAAAGAGCTCGCAGAAGACGTGATGCTCGGCGCTGTCATGGCAGGCCATGAGGCGATGCAGCCAGTGATCGAAGCGATCATCAAGCTGGCTGAAAAAGCTGCCAAGGAGCCGTTCGAATTCGAAGGGGAAGACCTTTCAGGCGAGCTTAAGCAGATCCAGGACCTCGTCGGCGGCGACCTCTCCAAGGCCTATCAGATCACTGAGAAGCTTGAGCGTCAGGCTGCTGTGGGCGCTGCCCGCGAAAAGGCTGCCGAAGCACTAGTGGCGACCGAAGAGAAGCCAGACGGCATGAGCGCCCAGGTGTTCAAGTCTGCCTTCAAGAAAGCCGAAGCCTCCGTGGTTCGCGGCGACATCATCAAGACCGGCAAGCGCATTGACGGCCGTTCGCTCGATCAGGTTCGTCCGATCGTTGCCGAAGCTGGCTTCCTGCCACGCACGCACGGTTCTTCGCTCTTCACCCGCGGTGAAACGCAGGCGATCTGTGTCGCCACGCTCGGCACCTCCGACGATGAGCAATTCATCGACGGCCTGGGCGGCACGCACAAAGAAAAGTTCATGCTGCACTACAACTTCCCGCCCTATTCGGTCGGTGAGACGGGCCGCATGGGTGGTGCAGGCCGCCGCGAAATCGGTCACGGCAAGCTGGCATGGCGCGCGCTGAAAGCCGTCCTGCCGAAGGCTGAAGAGTTCCCGTACACGATCCGCCTCGTCTCCGAGATCACCGAGTCCAACGGCTCGTCCTCGATGGCGACGGTTTGTGGCTGTGCGCTCGCTATGATGGATGCAGGCGTGCCGATCGCACGTCCGGTGTCCGGCATCGCGATGGGTCTCATCAAGGAAGATGACGGCGTCGCCGTTCTCTCGGACATCCTCGGTGACGAAGACCACCTTGGCGACATGGACTTCAAGGTCGCTGGTACCGAAGTTGGCGTCACATCGCTTCAGATGGACATCAAGATTGCTGGTATCACCAAGGACATCATGCAGACCGCACTCGACCAGGCGAAGGGCGGCCGCGCCCACATCCTGGGTGAGATGAACAAGGCACTTGCAGAGTCCCGCGGCGAGCTATCCCAGAACGCACCGCAAATGGATATCGTGAACATCCCGGTCGACAAGATCCGTGACGTCATCGGTTCCGGCGGCAAGACGATCCGCGATATCGTCGACACGACGGGCGCCAAGCTCAATGTCGAAGACGATGGCACGATCCAGATCTCGGCGCTCGACCGCGCTTCGATCGATGCTGCCAAGAAGCGTATCCGCGAACTGACGGCAGAGCCGGAAGCTGGTGAGATCTACGAAGGCAAAGTCGTGTCCATCAAGGACTTCGGCGCGTTTGTGAACTTCTTCGGTCCAAAGGACGGCCTCGTCCACGTATCGCAGATGGCAGACGAGCGCATCGGCCACCCGAAAGATCTCGTCAAGGAAGGCGATACGGTCTGGGTCAAGCTGATGGGCTTCGATGACCGCGGCAAGGTTCGCCTGTCGATGAAAGCCGTCGACCAGGAGACCGGCAAGGACAAGGAAAATGCTGAAGGCGGCGACGCCGAATAAGGCACCCCGTCCGGCGGTCTGACCATCGTCAGATCCGGCACAATCCACCTCAATTCAGAAGGCCGCCAGAGATGGCGGCCTTTTTTTGTTGCGTTTCGTGCAGTCCCATTCGGCGGAAATCCTGAACGAAATCAGAGTCCGTCCGTGCACCGACTAAATATCAGCCGACAGAATTGTCGTTTTTTGATTGACATATAACTGTCACAAACGCTTCATGACACTTATGTTACAGAAATATGACGTCCCTCGCGCCCTTTCGCTGCTGGCTTTGGCGGCAGCGACGGGCACTATCATGGCCCTGCCGGCCACCGCGCAGACCGCCTGCTCACTCGACAACGGTTATGCAGAAGGCCTCGTCAGCTATGTTGCCGAAGTCGAATCCTGCCTCGCCGTAAACAGCGATTTTGAGGCTCGGTCTGAAACCGCCCTCTTCAATGCAACCAACAGCAAGCGCGCTGGCGCAGGCGTTGCCTCGCTCAACCGACGTGACTCGCTGGACCGGGCCGCACGGGCTCACGCGCTCGATATGGCCGCGCGCGGCTATGCAGGCCATGACGACCTTGAAGGCCGCGGCCACATCTATCGCATGCGCGCATTGGACCGGCAGGTGCTCGCAAGCGCCACGGGTGCGAATGTCGCCGTCCTCGACGCAAACGCATCGCCTGCGGAGATCTTCGAAGCGATTTCAGCCGACAGCGCCAATCGCCAGAACCTCGTCCATGACGGCTTCACCGATACCGGCCTCGGTATCGCGAAAGCAGAGGGACGCCTCTACGTTGTCCAGATGCTGACCACCGTCGATGGTGAACTGGAAAGCCCGCTGCCGCTTCAGGTCGCCGGCGCGACCAACATCACGCCACGTGTGAACCAGAACTACTTTCGCACGGCGGGCTGGAATCTCAGCGACGCAGCCGGCAACCGCCTTGCTGGTGGCACGATGATGCGGATGCATGACGCCGCTATTGATCGCGCGGATACCGGCTATCTCGACGTGCTGGTTCAGGTCGATGCCGACACTTATGTCCTCAAGGGACCGATTGTTACGCGCCAGTAGCGGGCAAATTGAATGACTGGACGGGCGCTCTTTCTGACTGGAAGGGCGCCCGTTCTCATTGAAGAACAGCCTGCCTGCGAGGTGCATGTTTCCATTCGCGCCGTGATGCGGTTACAAGCGCGGCCATGACGACGTCTCCCTTCCTTGTTGCCATGTCGGGCGGTTCCGGCTCAGGCAAGTCCACGCTCGCCGATGCGTTGATCGAGCGCCTCGGCCCAGGTCGTGCGGTTATCTTCCACGAAGACGGCTACTATTGGCCGATGCGCCACTATGGTCCTTGCGAGACGCCGGAGCAGCGCGCCGCCATCATTGAGCAGGCCAATTATGATGACCCGGCCTCCAAGGATACGGCGCACCTCGTCAACGATATCCGGGCACTGAAGCGCGGGCAGGTCATCGAACAGCCCGTCTACGACTTTGATCGCCACGACCGGGATGAGAGCCGTACGCTGCGCATCGAGCCCGCGCCCGTCATCATCCTCGAAGGCATACACGCCCTATCGGTGAAGGCCCTGCGTCCGTTGATCGATCTGTCCATCTATGTCGATACACCCGATGACCTCAGACTGGCCCGCCGGATCCGCCGCGACGTCGTCGAGCGCGAGCGCACCGTACAGAATGTGCTGGAGCATTACCTCAAGACCGTACGCGCCGCGCACTACAGATTCACCCATCCTGCCAAGTTTGAAGCAGAGCTTGTCATTGCGGATGAGGGCCTGCCCGCTTATGGTAAAGTCTACCCGGGCGAAGACGCCATCGACAGAATGTTGGCCCCAGTCGTCTCGAGGCTCCAATTAATGGGTGTCTTATAAACTTTTTTGCCGTATAGTGGCAAAAATGAGGGGAATTATTGTTTTATTAACCATTTTCGTGGGTGTTTTCGCCTCACAGGCGAAAGCAGAGTGTCGTATTTCGTTTTCTGAGCGAGCTCGCGACCTTCCAACCTACGTCCAGAATGGTCAGGCATGCCTCCAAACCATCCCGCGCGGCTTTTCTTTTGACGAAGAACTTGAGGCCCGCTTCGCAGAGCGCATCAATCAGACCCGCCGCGAACATGGTCTTCCGACCCTCGTCTACCGCACCGAACTTCGCAACGCCGCGCGCTGGCACAGCCTCGATATGGCGGCGAACGACTTCTTCAATCACCAGGGCCTCGACAAGACGATGCCCAAGGACCGGATCAACGCGCTTGACCGCACGCTGCTGACCAGCCTGCTGCTCGAGAATATCGCGTCCATTACCGGCAATTTCGACTGGGATACCGTCGTCGAGCGACTCCATACCGGTCTCATGAACTCACCCAGCCACCGCGACGCGATCCTGAGAGACGGCATCACCCATTTCGCTATGGGCGTCGTGACGACAGAGCGCGGTGTGTGGCTGACAGAGCTTTTCGTGCGCGAAGACGGCACGTTCGACCGCCCGGTTCCGCTTCGCCTTGAAGCGGGTACAACAATCCGTCAGCCGGCGACCCTCCGCCGCTGGACGATGAGCGGTCTCGCCATGATGCACGGTACAGGCGCGGACGCTTTTGACCTCAAGGCTGAAGGCTGGGCGATGGGGCGTATCCCACCTCAGATTAGCGGCAAGATCGACCTGACCGTTCGCGGCGAAAAGGCCGGCCCACAGCCGAACCAGACGGTCTATATCCACTTCCACGGCCCGACCGTCGAAGTGCAGCCCTCCAGGTCTTCCTGACGCCCCGCGTCGGGCCTCACATAAAACTGCAGATTTCGCCGGGCGTCTTTTTCTTGAGGGCGTGTCTCGGCACCATGGCGCCGTCCGCCGGGTGACCAACTACCAGGATGAGATAGGGTTTCTCCGTATCCGGACGGCCGCATAGACAGTTGAGGAAACTCATCGGATTTGGCGTATGCACCAGCGTCGCCAGTCCCGCCTCATGGCACGCGGCAATCAGAAGCCCCGTCGCAATGCCGACGCTCTCATGGATGTAGTAATTCTTGCGGTCCTCACCGGCTTCAGCCCCGCCCCTGCGCTGCGCGAAGATACAGATCAGCCAGGGCGCCAATTCCATATAGGGCTTGTCAGCCTCCGTCCCGATCGGCGCGAGCGCGTCGAGCCACTCCTCACCCGCCTTGCCCGCATAGAAAGCGCGCTCTTCGGCTTCTGCGGCCTGTCTGATTTCGCGCTTCTTCTCCGCAGACCCAACGCAGGCGAAGAACCAGGGCTGATGATTGGCACCAGATGGCGCTGTCCCGGCGGCTGAAATACATGCCTCAATCACCGCCCGATCAACGGGCGTCGGCGCAAAATCGCGCACAGAACGCCGGGTGCTGAGATCGCGATGAAATGCCTGCGCCCGGTTGATCTGCTCTACAGACGTAAGCTTCTCGTAGGTCTCAAGCGGGACATGCGTTTCTGGTGTGGCTTTCATCGCCTAAGTCTGGCGGAGCCTGCATCACACGGCAAGACGCTCAGTCGCGCTTTAGCGCCGCCACGGCCGCATCGACAGGCATATCGCCATCTGTCAGCTCAAAGATGTCCTGCCGGATCTCTGGCGCATCGATCAGCTCTGCAATGAAGGCGGCAACATTTCCGCGTGCGACATCGCCATAGGTGAGGGCTCGCCCAGCGGCGACCTGCCCGTCGCCATCCTCGCTTTTCAGAGTACCCGGCCGGACGATGACATAATCGAGTCCACTGGCAGCGAGCGCCGCATCGGCCTTCTTCTTTTCACCCATATAGTGTTCGAAGCCCTCCGACGTGTCGCGATCGCGCCCAGCGTCGGGGAACACCGACACGAGATAGACGCGCTTCACGCCCGTCGCCCGCGCTGCCTCAATCAGCTTTACCGGCCCCTGCCCGTCAATCATGCTCGTACGCTCAGCGCCGCTTCCGGCAGCGCCAGCCGAGAAGATGACCGCGTCGGCGCCTTTGATGATGGCGGCGAAATCGTCAGCGCTCATCTCCATGAGGTCGCCCTTTGCAGGTGTCGCCCCCGCATCCCGCAACTCGCTGGCCTGTTCATCCTTGCGATGGAGGCCGGTCACGCTATGGCCGCGGCGGATCAGCATCGGGATGAGCCGGCTTCCAACGCCGCCCGTCGCACCGATGATAACAATATCTGCCATGGCAAGATCTCCTTCTCCTGACCCTTGCAACCGGCGCCTCACCATGAAGTTCCGGCGCTTTCCCAGCCGTCAACACTGGCGTGATCACAGCCCATGCATAGGATGGCAGCAAAACAGAATGGAGGAGAGGACATATGAAGGATTTCAGCGGAAAGATCGCGGTAGTTACAGGCGGCGGCAACGGGATGGGACGGGAGCTCACCAAACAGCTCGCCGAAGCCGGATGCAGCGTCGCCATCTGCGATATTTCTGAAGAGGACATGGCCGAAACTGTAAGCGCCGCTGAAGCGCTCGCACCGCAAGGCGTCCGCATCACGCACTTTCGCGCCGATGTCGGCAAGGAAGAAGACGTCCAGGCCTTCGCCGACCATGTCCGTACGGCGCATGAAACCGATCACATCCATCTTCTGATCAACAATGCCGGCATTGGCGGCGGTGGCAGCTTCGTCAACGGACCGCGCGAGAACTGGGAGCGGACGTTCAATGTCTGCTGGTACGGCGTCTACAACAACGCGCGCGCTTTCATGCCCATGCTGGTCGCCGCTGATGAAGGCCACATCGTGAATGTGAGCTCGGTCAACGGCTTCTGGGCCAGCATCGGCCCCGACACGCCTCACACCGCCTATTCCGCAGCCAAATTCGCCGTGAAGGGATTTACCGAGGCCCTCATCACCGACCTTCGCCTCAATGCGCCGCACGTAAAGGCGAGCGTTGTCATGCCCGGCCATATCGGCACCCAGATCGCGCTCAACACGCTGCGGGAGTTCGGCAACGACTCTGCTGTCGGCGGCGGCAATGAAGAGTATGAAGCCGCCAAGGCGCGCGGCGAACAATTCCGTGACAATGCGATCACGTCAGCCGCCGATGCCGCCCGCATCATTCTGGACGGTGTACGGGCCGATGACTGGCGCATCCTCATTGGCCCTGACGCCGAAGCCATCGACGAAGCAGTCCGCAAAACCCCGAAGGCCGCTTATGAGGGTGACTTCGGCCTTAGCATCTTCGCGAGACTGCGCGAAGCCATCGCGCCAGGCTGAAGCACAGCACAAGCTCGATCAGATCGGAATGGCAGTGTCGAACTTCACCCGTCGGTAGACGACGTTGGTGGTCGTGCGCGCAATCGCAGGGTTGGAAAGGAACGTCTCGGCGACCCAGTCATCATAGGCCGGCAGGTCCGCAAAGTGCGCGATCACGATGAAATCAACCTCGCCTGAAACAGTGTAGCACTGGCGCACTTCAGGCGCGGCCTTCATCGCCGTCTTGAACGCTTCATACGTGGCGTGGCTTTCCTTCTCGAACCGCACCGACACGATGACGCTGATGCCGATCTGATCGGTATTCAGGATAGAGACATCGGCAGCGATGATCCCTTGCTCCCGCAGCCGCGCGGCCCGCCGCCGGACCGCTGTAGCAGAAAGCCCGAGCTCCTCGCCAAGGTCATCATAAGTTCGCCGGTTGTCCCGCTGCAGGAGCTCCAGCAACCGCCTGTCAAAGCTATCCATACTCAGTCCCCGCCCTTAAGCGGCGTGAACTAGAACAAATGAGCCCGAAAACGACACTCAGGCCCCCGAAATAGGTGCATAGCGCGCTCGCGCCGGCCTATTTCCTGTTTCGGCCGCCTCTAAAAACAAAAGCCCGGCCAAGGACAAGAACGAACTGACCCATGCTGGAGCCTCCCATGAACTACACAGCCTTCCTCACAACGCTTTCGATCTCGCTGCTCGCTGGCGCACCTGCCCATGCAGACACATCGGCGGCCAAGCGTCTTGCGCCAGACGCCCTCGGCCAGGATGGGCGCATTACCCTATCGCCAGGCTTCAGCCCTGACGGGCAGACCATGTATTTCGCCCAGTCCGAATGCAGCCCCATCTGGGAGTGCCCGCAATATCTGAAACGGTCGCGCCTCACCGAAGACGGCTGGTCGGCGCCAGAGCTTGTGCCCCTGCCGCAGACCGGCCGCGTCGACTTCCCGAGTGTGAGCCCCGACGGAAAAACGCTGCTATTCTCATGGGCTGTCCCCCGCGCGCGCCATGAGGGGCTGGACGTTTACGAGGATTTCGATCTCTACACGCTGGACCTGACTGACCCGGACGCTGTGCCAGAACCGCTGGACGAACCCGACATCAACCGTATCCGCGCCGGAAGCGTGCGCACGCTCCGTTATGTGAACAATGAAAACGCTCCGGTCCTGACTGCAGATGGCGACCTCTACTTCTGGACTGAACGTCTCGATGGGCCGGGCGAACGAGATATTTATGTCGCGCGCGCAGAAGGCCATGGCGGCTTCCAGAAGGCAGAGCCGCTGCCCGCACCGATCAGCACAGACGGGCGCGATGACGGGTCCTGGGTCAGCGCGGATGGCAGTCTCATGCTGCTGAGCTATGGCGACCGGGGCGGCGAGGGCGGCGCAGACATCTTTGTGTCCCGCCGCGAAGGCGGGGCGTGGAGCGAACCGGTCAATCTCGGCCCCCACATCAATACGCCTGCGGCAGAGTTTGCTGCCCGGCTCACACCGGACAGCCAATCCATCGTCTTCAACTCTGACCGACCCGTCGAAGGACGCGACGACAAGATATACCAGGTCTGGATCATGCCGGTGGCGGGAATTGAGGCGCTGACATCCGCAAGTGAGAGCGCCGGTTAGATTCCCCACCCTAACCCTCCCCTGAAGGGGAGGGGGCGCCACCCGCCTAGAAACTATGTAGTTAGCCAATTCCGGCGAAACGCCATCCCCCTCCCCTCTGGGGAGGGTCGGGGTGGGGCCTTCTCACCTATTGTCCAACTCAGATCGCACGAGTTCCAGCCCACGGCGCGTAATTCGGTAAGGGGCGCCGCCTTTGGAAGAGATGGCCCGTTTCTTCTTCAGCTTGCGAAAGAGGTGCTCGTCGAGCCCGGGAAACCGCCAGCCGTCACGCGAATAGCAGTTCAGCTCGGCCAGTTTCTTATTGTCCTTGATGAGTTCGATGCGCCCGCCCTGTGCGAGCAGGTGCAGGATGCGCTGTTCGGCGCGTGAGATATCCATTTGTGTCTGTAGTCCGGAGGATGTGCGCATGCCGGATCTTCCAGGCATTTGCGCATGACAAAGGTCAGTCTCTCAAGATGAGAAACCGGCATTCGCTGGCCGGCCTGCCTTGCCTCTCGGCGTGTACGGCAGACCCCTTTAGCGGGACTCAGACTGGTTGCGTCTCATCAACACTCCATCGGAGCGGTGAGTTTGCGCGAATTTCAGAGGAAAGCAAGCCCAGCCCGCGTGGTTCGACTTCGCTCACCATGCGGGCTTTTCTGCCGTCAGTATTAGACCCGCATGGTGAGCGAAGTCGAACCACAGGGTCGCTGGTGAGACAGCCGAACCGTCAAGCCGCGGGGTCTAGTCCTCGCCCATGTCCGGCACACCGACGACATGGAAGCCTGCATCGACATGCAGGACTTCACCAGCCACCGAATGGCCAATGTCGGAGAGGAGGTAGAGCGCAGCGCCCGCGACGCCTTCCATGCGCGTATCTTCCTTGAGCAGCGACATATCACGGCCGGTCCCCATGAGGGACTTGCCGCCCTTGATGCCTGCCAGTGACAGCGTGCGCATCGCACCAGCCGAGATCGCGTTCACGCGGATGCCCTGAGGGCCAAGGTCGCGTGCAGCATAGCGGGTCGAGGCTTCAAGCGCGGCCTTGGCAACACCCATGACATTGTAGGACGGCACAACACGCTCTGCGCCGAGATAGGTCATGCAGATGATCGAGCCGCCATCCGGCATGATTTCAGACGCGCGGCGGGCGCAATCGATGAAGCTGTAGACGGAGATATCCATCGCCCGGCGGAAGCCTTCTCGCGTGGTGTTGGCGACCATGGAGCCCTGAAGCTCATCCTTGCCGGCAAAGGCGATGGAGTGGACGAGGAAATCGATCTTGCCCCACTTCTCCTTCACCTGCGCGAAGGCAGCGTCCATGCTGGCATCGTCGGTCACGTCAGCCGGGATCATCGTGTCCATGCCGATCGACTCGACCAGCGGGCGCACGCGCCGCTCAAGGCTTTCGCCCTGATAGGTGAAGGCAATCTCGGCGCCCTGCGCGGCGAGCTGTTTGGAGATACCCCAGGCAATGGAGTTCTGGTTGGCGACACCCATCACGATGCCGCGCTTGCCCTTCATCAGATTGCCTTCCGGCATATTCCAGTCGTCAGCCATGAGCGTTCACTCCCTGCGAATATCTTTGTCTGTGGTCCGGGCTAGGCGCGCCGGAGGAAAGCGTCAAGCGCCCGGGATACCCGTATCACCGTCGAGCACGTTCTTCAGGCCGACCTTCATGTCGAGCGCCGTGTAGACGTGTTCATCATCGACGTAGACCCGCCCATTGGCGATGCCGAGATTCAGCCGGCCACGACGCACGCGCTTTATGTCGATGACATATTTAACGAGCTTCTTGTCCGGCGTGATCTCACCGGTGAACTTCACTTCGCCAACGCCAAGCGCGCGCCCTTTGCCCGGCGAGCCCGACCAGCCAAGCCAGTAGCCGACAGCCTGCCACATGGCATCGAGACCAAGACAGCCCGGCATGACCGGATCACCCGGGAAGTGGCACTGGAAGAACCAGAGGTCAGGCTTCACGTCATACTCGCCAATAACGTGGCCTTTGCCGAATTCACCGCCATCGAGGCTGATTTCGGTGATCCGGTCCATCATCAGCATGGGCGGTATGGGCAGCTGTGCGTTGCCGGGGCCAAAAAGCTTGCCCTGCCCTGAAATCAGGAGCTCTTCCTTGGTATAGGAGGACTGGGGCGTGTGAAAATCGTGCGGTCCGCTCATGCAATGCCTCTACTTGCCGTCAATTGCGATCAGGGCATGAGCCTGCCCCAATCCGCCTTGTCAAGCAAACCAGCAGCTATAGGCCAGCTGTGTCCGTGTTCAGACCCCAGAGCGATGGCTTGTCGATCCAGCCCGTATAGTCACCTGCGCTGATCTCGCACCACCGCTCATTACAGCTATGCAATTCAGCAAGAACACCGGGTTTGATGGTCGCGCGAGCTGGCGAGGCTGATTGTGGCTTGCGTCGCAGCAATCACATGGTCGGCATCTCTTAGCTGGCCGACATGGATCCATACCTCATCGCCCTCGAAATCGCGCACGCGGGCCCAGTCTGTAGTCTCTTTGATAATCAACACGGGCATTCCGGCGCGCTCATATTCAAAGGCGACCTGATGATCCGTCGATGGGCCGATGCGTCCGTTGACCAGTCCGTACCGCAAGGATGCGAAACGTGGCACAGGCTTGCCTGAGAATTGACTGATCTTCACCGACTGAGCGGCGGCTGACGGCGTTGCCAACTGACAGGCAGTCAGGATAAGGCAGACAGATAGAAAAAGACGGCAAAATCCCAGCATATGACTATCTAGTCGGGGCTTGGTGAATCGGGCGTAAAGGCCGATGGTTCTGTCGCAGCAATTGGCGCAGGCGGTTCGCTCTGCTATGCGCTGACGGCAAGGAAAGGAAACGCGTATGACCGCAAAGCGGCTGAAGGTTATCGTGACACGGCGCCTGCCGGATCCGGTGGAGATCCGTCTGAAAGAGCTCTTCGACACCGAGCTCAACGAAACTGACACACCGTTCGACGACGCTAAGCTCGTCGATGCGGTCAAGCGCGCTGACGTGCTGGTTCCGACCGTGACCGATGCAATCGATGCCCGCCTTCTGGCGCAGGCAGGTCCGCAGCTTCGCCACATTGCCCAGTTTGGCGCAGGCGTCGACAATCTCGACATCGAAAGCGCCGTCCAACGTGGCATTACCGTCACCAATACGCCGGGCGTACTGACCGACGATACCGCCGACGTCACCATGGCACTTATCCTCGCTGTGCCGCGCCGCCTGCATGAGGGCATCAAGCTGCTCGAGGAAGGCAAGTTCGATGGCTGGGCGCCGACCTGGATGCTCGGCAAGCGGCTTGCCGGCAAACGTCTTGGCATCATCGGCATGGGCCGGATCGGCCAGGCCGTTGCCCGCCGCGCAAAAGCGTTCGGCCTCCAGATCCACTACCACAACCGCAAGCCGGTAAACCGTCAGGTCACCGAAGAACTGGATGCGACGTATTGGGAAAGCCTCGACCAGATGCTGGCCCGCATGGATATCATTTCGGTCAACTGCCCCCACACACCGGCGACCTTCCACCTGCTGTCTGCGCGCCGCCTCGATCTCGTCCGCAAGGACGCCTACATCATCAACACGGCCCGCGGCGAAGTCATCGACGAAGCCGCGCTAGCCCGCGCCCTGAAGGCCGGCAAGATCGCAGGCGCGGGCCTCGACGTCTTCGAACGCGAACCTGCCGTGAACCCGGAACTGCTCGGTCTCTCCAATGTGATGCTTCTGCCGCATATGGGCTCTGCGACCGAGGAAGGCCGCATCGAAATGGGCGAGAAGGTCATCATCAACATCAAGACCTTCGCTGACGGCCACAGGCCACCAGACCGTGTCATTCCGGCCATTCTCTAGACAACAAAAAAGCCCGGCATCTCGCCGGGCTTTTCCTTGTTCATCCGATGGGGCGTCTAGTGGACGCTGACGGGCTGCATCTCATAGGCGCGGGCTGCAGCGAATGCAGCATCGCGGCCTTCTACGATGGCCAGTTGCTGTCCCTCGCCATTCGCGACCACAAACAGACGGCTGCGATCATTGACGGCTTCCAGCGCCTCATCAGGCAGGCCGCTCAGTTCCTCGTCCGCAATCTGGCGTACATAAACCAGATCCTTCGCGGTGAAGAGCTTTGCGGCTTGATGTTCAAGGTCTGTCGTCATGGCATGCTCCTTCCTTCAAAGACAGGACCACGACACATGAGAACCCCGGCCAGGTGCCCCGCTTGGCAGCGGCACCGGATGGCGCCGGGTCTTTCCGTGTCATGATAAAATCTGGGGGCTGATTATGCCGTGTTCAAGCCGCAATGGCGGCAATATGCGGACATTCAACCTCCTACAGCCTTGAGTCTGAACGGCTGTTCAGATCAGTCGAAGAACTCCTCGATGATGATGTCATCTTCCGCTACGCCGATGTCTTTCAACGCGTCGGCAATGTCCTCGACCATACCGTCAGGCCCGCAGATATAGCATTTGCCCTTGCCCGGCTCGATACGCTCTTTGAGCAGCGCCTTGTCGATCTTGCGGGTATGCACGTCAGCCTTCTTCTCGTCCGTGACGGTGAAATAGGTCTTCAGGCCTTCCATCCGCTCGAATTCATCGCGATAGATGATGTCTTCCTCGGTGCTGTTGGAGAAGATTAGCTCACAACCTTCCAGCGTGCCCTTGTCCTCAAGCCGCTTGCGAAGGATCGCAATCATCGGCGTGACACCGGCGCCGCCCGCGATGAACCAGCCCTTGCCCTCATCCTCAATGGCGCCCCATGGCTCATCGACGAGCACGCGGTCGCCCGGCTGCAGCTTCGCGATCTGTTCGGTGACGCCGTCATGCTCCGGATAGGATTTGATGGTGAACTCCAGATAGCCGTCTGATGGCAGGCTGGTCGGCGTGAACGGGCGCTTTTCCTCGCGCCAGTCATCCTTGTCGATGGCAAGGTCGACTGCCTGACCTGGCTGCACGCCCAGGCCCGCAGGTTTGTCAAAGCGCAGCTTGAAAACGTCGGGGGTAACGGGTTCAATCGATTGTAAGGTAAGCGCGTAGCTCATCTCTTCTTCTCCTAGTCTTGTCGAAAGTCACAGGAGAAACGAGCGATTTATCGTGAGTGTTCCGGGGCGCGGCGTCGCAGGGGCACTGAGTATCTACGATGTCAGTGAACCCCCAGCCTTGAGCGCGATCCATCGCGAAACGAAGTGAAGCGGGGATATAAGGAAAATGGTGGAGCCTAGCGGGATCGAACCGCTGACCTCCTGCATGCCATGCAGGCGCTCTCCCAGCTGAGCTAAGGCCCCGTACCAGTCGGAGACGCGTGAGTTATAGCCTCACGCGCCGCCGATCAAGTCCAATTATCAGGACGATTTCGTATCGTCCTCATCGTCGCCGTCATCTTCTTCGGCGTCGTCGTCACCATCATCGTCGTCGTCGATGTCGAGATCATCATCATCGAGATCGATATCGCCCTCGAGGTCGAAGTCTTCATCCTCTTCATCGTCGAGCGGGATGTCTTCATCATCGTCGTCATCACCGAGGTCGTCTTCGGAGAAGCCGCTTGGCACCTTGCCGGGCGCAGCTTCTTCGTCCTCTTCCTCGTCATTGCCTTCAAGGACGACTTCATCGGCTTCGGAACCGAGTTCGCGGGAGGATTCATCCTCCTCATCGTCCTCGTCTTCTTCTTCCTCATCATCCTCGTCTTCGTCCTCATCATCGATGTCATCATCATCGGTGTCGCGGACAGTGGCTTTTTTCTTTTTCTTTTTCTTCTTCGTCTCTTCCTCGAGATCGTCCTCGTCTTCATCGACAGGGACAGAGCTCTTGGCGCGCTTGGCCTTCAGCTTTGCGCTCGTCGTGCGAACTTCATCGTCTTCAGGGTCGAATTCGGTCTTGCACTTCGGGCAAACGGCAGGGCGTTTGTTGAGATCGTAGAATTTCGCTTCGCAGCTCGGACAGATCTGCTTTGTGCCAAGATCAGCATCAGCCATTGGTAGGAACTCCGGGCTCGATTTAATAATTGCCGGGGCGCTTGCCAGAAACCCCCGCCCCTGTCAAAGCGCTTTTGGCGTCGATCTGCAAAGGAGAAATCATTGGCATGGACTTCGTTCCCGGTTGATCGGTTTCAGGGCGCAATTCGCGCACCAGGTGACAAATCGTGTTCACACCGCGCACTGATGCTCGCAGGTGCTGCAACCGGGGTCTCTGAGATCTCCGGCCTGCTGGAAGGCGAAGACGTGATCAACACCGCCCGCGCCATGCAGGCTCTAGGCGCCGAAGTTGAACAGACCGCACCGGGACGCTGGCGCATCAGGGGCGCGGGCAAGGCTGGTCTTCGATCGCCGTCTGCACCGCTCGACTTTGGCAATTCGGGCACAGGCTCACGCCTGATGATGGGGCTTATGGCGGGCTATGACCTCACCGCAGAACTCACAGGCGACAAGAGCCTGTCTTCGCGCCCTATGGCCCGTATCACTGACCCGCTCAAACTCATGGGCGCGCAGTTCTCTCCAGAAGGCCGCGACAAGCTTCCGCTCACCCTGACCGGCCGCGCAGATCTCACGCCGATTTCCTACGCCCCCAAGCAGGCCTCCGCGCAGGTGAAATCTGCCATCCTTCTTGCTGGCCTCAATGCCGATGGCCTCACCGAAGTGACCGAACTTCACGCCACGCGCGATCATACCGAACGCATGCTGCGCAGCTTTGGCGTCGAGGTTTCGGTTCGCCCCGGCACCGGCAGCCAGAACGTGGTCTCCATCAAGGGCGGGCAATCCCTTCAGGCCGTAGAGACAAGCATTCCTGGCGACCCTTCATCGGCTGGCTTCCTGATCGCAGGCGCGCTCATTTCTCCGTCCGGCGGCGTCGTTGTCGAACACATCATGTCGAACGAGACGCGCGACGGCTTCTTCCAGGCCATAGGCCGCATGGGCGCTGGTCTCGGCGCTGAGGAAATTGGCGACGGTGCCGGCGAACGCCTCGTCGACCTGCAGGCGGCCACCAGCAACCTCAAAGGCTGCACCATCCCTGAAACGCTCGTCGCAGCCATGATTGATGAGTTTCCGATCCTCGCCGTCATCGCCGCCTTCGCCAAAGGCGAGACCCGCGTGCGCGGCGCCGAAGAGCTGCGCGTAAAGGAGAGCGATCGCATCAGCGCCATCGTTGCCATGCTGCGCGTCAACGGCGTCGAGGTCGAAGAACATAAAGACGGTTTCACCGTCATGGGCTGCGACGGCCCGCCGCCCGGCGGCGGCCTGGTTGAGACCCGCCACGACCACCGCATCGCCATGAGCGCCCTCGTGATGGGCACGGCCAGCCAGAAGCCTGTCGCCGTCGATGACATCGCAATGATCGCGACCTCCTACCCGGAATTCCTCGACCATATGCGCACACTTGGCGCTGACATCCGGGAAACCTGAGAAGCCGTGTCCGAATAAATATCGGGGCCACCTTGCCAAGCCCTCCATCTATGTATATCGATATTCGATAAGCTAAATGGATGGAGGGTAACTCATGAAACGCACACTCATCTGCGCCAGCGCAATCGCGCTGTCCGGGGCCTGGTTAGCTGGCTGCACGCCTGAAACGTCAAAAACGGCAGAGGCCCAGCAGAGTGCTCAGCCCGACACAGAGGTCGCCGCAAGTGATCTGGCCTCATACGACCTGATAGATCGGGCCGCGATCTTCGGAAATCCGGAAAAGGCGCAGGGCCGCATCAGCCCGAATGGCGAGTATGTCAGCTGGGTCGCGCCTGTCGACGGCGTGATGAACATCTGGGTCGCGCCTGCCGATGATCCCGATGCCGCCGAAGCGATCACCAACGACACCTATCGCGGCATCAATGGCCACTTCTGGTCACCGGATTCGGCCTATGTCTACTACACGCAGGATGAAGGCGGGAACGAGAATTTCCACGTCTATGCCTCGAATGTGGAGACGAGCGAAACCCGTGACCTGACACCGGTCGCAGATGGCGTCCGCGCTGTGATCCAGGGCGTTTCGAAAGAGCAGCCCGGCAAGCTCCTCATCGGCCTTAATGACCGTAACCCTCAACTCTTTGACCTCTACCTCGTCGATGTCGCCACCGGTGAGATGGAGCTGGCCGCCGAAAATCCGGGCTATGCGGGCTGGCTGATCGACAATTCGCTGACCCCGCGCTTCGGCCTCGTCCAGACGCCCGGGGGCGGCGCCTCCATCGTGGACATGGAAGGCAATGAACTTCTCTCCATTCCGGCAGAAGACTTCCTCACCACCAATCCATTCGGGTTCAATCAGGCAAACGACGCCTTCTACGCCGTCGACAGCCGCGGCCGGGACACCGCAGCGCTGGTAAAGATCAGCACCGAAGACGGCTCTGAAAATGACCGCGCTGATATCAGCAACGTCCTTCTGCATCCTGAAACTTACGAGCCGATGGCCTACGCCTCAGAGTATCTGCGCAATGAATGGCAACCTCTGACCGAAGAAGCCGGGGCAGACCTCGACTTCCTCCAGTCCGAGCTTGAAGGCGATATCGAAATCGTCGCGGCCACCGATGATCTCTCGCGTATGGTGGTCTATTCCGGCTCAGCGACGCTGCCTGGCGTCTATTATGTCTATGACCGCGGTGCCCAGACGCTGACGGAAATGTTCAAGACCCGTCCGGATCTTGCTTCTGCCCCGCTCCAGCCGATGTATCCGGTTGAGATTCC
>DUBH01000083.1:75593-79012 GCA_012960415.1 Henriciella sp.
GACGGTGATGGCCGCCCCGAACAGCCCGTCCCGATGGTGCTGAACGTCCATGGCGGCCCATGGGCCCGCGATTCCTACGGCTACAACTCATGGCACCAATGGCTCGCCAATCGCGGCTATGGCGTCCTGTCGGTCAACTATCGCGGCTCCACCGGCTTCGGGAAGGAATTTGTCAACGCCGCCGTCAAGGAATTTGCCGGCAAGATGCATGATGACCTGATCGATGCCGTCGAATGGGCCGTCGAAGAAGACATCGCCATCGAAGACCAGGTCGCCATCGCGGGCGGCTCCTATGGCGGCTATGCGACCCTGATCGGTGTGACCTTTACGCCGGACACGTTTGCCTGCGGCGTCGACATTGTCGGCCCATCCAGCCTCGTGACGCTGGTGGAGAGCTTCCCGGATTACTGGAAGCCGTTCCTGGAGGGCACCTGGTTCAAATATGTGGGTGACCCGGCCAATCCTGAGGACCGCGAAGACATGCGGTCTCGCTCTGCGATCAGCCGTGTCGATGACATCTCTGTCCCGCTCCTCATTGGTCAGGGCGAGAATGACCCGCGCGTCACCAAGCTGGAATCCGATCAGCTCGTCGAGACGATGAATGAGAAGGGACTTCCGGTCACCTATGTGAATTTCCCGGATGAAGGCCACGGCTTTGCCCGCCCTGAGAACCGTCTGGCTTTCTATTCGGTGATGGAAGGCTTCCTCGGCGAATGTCTTGGCGGTCGCACCGAAGACTTCGGCTCGGCCTTTGAAGGCTCCACCATTCAGGTGCTCGAAGGCGCCGAATATGTACCGGGGCTGGAAGAGGCGGTCGCAGCAATGGCCCCGACTGAAACCGACGAGTCCGAATAAAGAGACGACGTTTCAAGCAAGAAGAGACCCGGCCGCCGCCCCCGCAAGAAGGGGCGGCGGCTTTCTTTTGGCACTTCGACCGGCCACTTTGCGTTGGGACTTCACAGACGACATGGAGACGACATGAAGGGCAGCATAGATCTCTATCGAGGCAATATTCTGGATGTGGACTGCGATGTCATCGTGAACGCCGCGAACAGCTCACTCATGGGCGGCGGCGGGGTCGATGGCGCCATCCACCGGGCTGCCGGGCCAGAGCTGAAAGAGGCCTGCAGGCCGCTCGCGCCCTGTCCGACGGGCGAGGTGCGCGTCACCGAAGGCTTCAACATCGCGCCGCGCCTCATCTTCCATACGGTCCGCCCTGTCTGGCGCGGCGGCGACCAGGGCGAGGCTGAATTGCTGAAGGCCTGCTATAACCACTGCCTTGAGGCGCTCGTCAAACGCGATCTGACCTCCATCGCCTTTCCGGCGATTTCAACCGGCGTCTACGGCTATCCCGCCAATGAAGCGGCCGGCATTGCCGTGAACACCTGCCGCGACTTTGCAAAAGAGCTCGACGTCAAAATCACGCTCACCGCTTTCGATCAGAAAATGGCAACAGCCCTTGAAGGCGCCTTGGATCAGCCCTGACGGGACTTAGCCTTTCGGGCGAATATGGTCCGCGCAATTCCCCTCTGAGATGGTGGACAAAACCCTAGCGTGATTGAACATAGCCCGCTGGGAGTGCGGGGGCACACGATGACGCTTGTTTACATCACTGGTCTGGTCTTTCTGGAAGGCTTCCTGCTTCTGCAGCTGACGCGGATGGCTCACGTCCGGTCAAACTCTACAGTTCCAACGATTTTCCTGCAGACCATTCAATCGGGATTGTCGCTGGTCTTTCTGACCGTCAAGGCATTCTTTCTGTTCGGAACCTTGCATCCAGACTTCCTTCTGGGTGCCGCGATGGTTCTCACTGCATCGCTTGTCGCGGGGCTTGGCCTGCAGGTTATTCTTCAGGTCATGAGCGCAGACAAGAATCGGCGCGCCAACATGCTCCTGTCATTGTCGAATATGGCGATCCACAGCCGAACCAACGCGCTGGTGCTTCTGCTGCCAGCAGCAATCAATGCCGGTATACTTCTTTGGGCCTACTTCCATGTCCGCCCCAATGGGGTGGTGGATGTGAGCCGCATCGACTTCGGCATGTTCATTTACTTCACTCTAGGCGCAGGAGCGGGGCTCCTCCTCGCTGCACGCGACGTGCCTCGATTGGCTCTGGACCGAACGATAGGCCCGGTGGCGAGAAACATCGTAGCGATCGGATCACTAGTTGCATGGGGCGCGCAGGCTTGGCGTGCGTCATATCCCCTGATCATATTTCCGCCGCCCGTGGTCTGGGGCTTCGAGATCACACTTCCCCATGTCATCGCTGTTGTCGCGGCGCTTTATGCGCTGGTTGTCATGATCCCGGTGATTGTTGGTGCCCGTCTGTACGAAGAGGAGCGCGCCAGAGTTCATCAGAGCGCCGATACAGTCCTGGAGAGGGCCGGGCTCCTCGGAGAAATCAAACTAGACTCAGCTCTTCTGAATTCGTACCGCGACCAGATCGCACGCGATATCGAAGAATTGATGATCGATCTCTTCAAGCGGGATCGCCTGCAGGAAATCATGGCATTCTGGCGCTGGGCGCCTCTGCCCGCATTCGCGTTAACGACGATACGCGGCAAAGAATATCTGAAGCTCGTGGAAAATTGGCGCTCAGTGCAGCTCGCGCAAGAGGCCGACCGCCACATGATCCTCAATGTGATTGAACGCCGATGGTTCAGTGAACTGATCGGTGATGACAAGCAGGTGCCTTACATAAAACAAATCGGCGGCCTCGCGACGACCGTGCGCAAGGAGATGCCAAAATGGAATTACCGGACACGCACTTTCGATGAGCTTGTCGTTGTTCGCGAAGAACTTGCCGGGGATGATATCCAGAATGCCAGCGGCCTCGCCCGCCTCGCCAAAGCGAATATCTCGCAGCTCTATCGCAAATCAAACGGCCGGTCTGTGCTCACGGCTGGCTACATGGCCGTCCTCACCATCCTTCTCCCATTCGTGCTCTCGCTTTATGAGGAAGATATAAAGGACATCCGCCCTGCCCTGCTTGAGCAGATCCCGGAAAGGCTGGGCGGGCGCTAGGCGGTCAATTCCTTGATCGTTTCAAGATGCGGCGCGAGGTCGAGGCCCTGCGCGGCCAACCAGTCAGCATTGTAGTACGTGTCGAGATAGCGCTCACCGCCATCACAGATCAGCGTTGCGACGCTGCCTTCCCGGCCCGCCTCACGCATTTCCGCCATCAGGTGCAGCGCGGCCCAGACATTCGTGCCGGTGGAACCGCCGCACTTGCGGCCAAGCACCGTCTCTAGCCAGTGAACTGTTGCTAGTGACGCGGCATCAGGCACCTGAACCATGCGGTCGATCACGCGCGGCTGGAACGACGCTTCCACCCTTGGCCGCCCGATCCCCTCGATCCGTGAGCGCGTCTGCAGGCGCAAATCGCGGTCGCCCGAATTGTAATAGTCGTAGAAGACCGA
>DUBH01000083.1:79024-109916 GCA_012960415.1 Henriciella sp.
TTCAGGGGCGGCGACGCAAAGCTGCGTCTTGCCGGAGAGGTCACCGCGATAGCGAATAAACCGCCCGATCGTCGCTGACGTGCCCCCCGTTCCCGCGCTCATCACAACCCAGTCTGGAATGGAGTGCTCTTCCAGCGCCAGCTGCGCAAACAGGCTCTCAGCGATATTGTTATTGCCGCGCCAGTCTGTGGCTCGCTCAGCGAATGTGAACTGGTCCATGTAGTGACCGCCCGTTTCGCGAGCGATCCGCTCAGCTTCGGCATAGATTTGGGGGGCCGGGACAGACCGGGTCTCAGCGCCATAGAAGTTGATCTGGTCGATCTTCTTCTGCGCGGTCCCCTCTGGCACGACGGCGATGAAGCGCAGACCCAGCAGTTTGGCGAAATACGCCTCTGACACGGCGGTCGAACCCGACGAGCTTTCCACCACAACCGTGTCCGGACCGATGGCGCCATTGCAGATGCCATAGAGATAGAGAGACCGCGCAAGGCGGTGCTTCAAACTGCCAGACGGATGAATGGACTCGTCTTTCAGATAGAGCTGCTGTCCCCGAAAGCTCGGCAGATCGACCCGGATGAGATGCGTGTCCGAGGAGCGGTTGAAGTCGGCATTGAGACGGCGCACCGCCTCACACACCCAGTTGCGTTGCGCGCATAGTCCACTCATCAGCCTGTCTTCCTTGTATCCGGGGCCAGTCTCAAGGCCCGAATTGACAGGTGACTGCACCGCAATGCAAGGCTGGTTGACCCTTCCGGCTACATGACGCATCTGTCCGCGCCATGATTATTGCCATTGATGGAACGCTCGCCTCTGGAAAGGGGACGATTGCCCGCCGCCTGTCGGAGCTGTTTGCCCTGCCACACATGGATACTGGCCGCCTCTACCGTGCCACCGGTGTCGCCGCGATGAATGCAGGCGCTGACCTGACCGATGCCAAAGCCATTGCAGAGATCGCCTCAAAGCTTGAGCCATCGCTCTTCAGCGAAGCCGAACTTCGCACCGCTGAGGCCGGTCTTGCCGCCTCAAAGGTCGCTGTCCTGCCAGAAGTGCGCGCCGCCCTGCTGGAGCTTCAGCGCAACTTCGCCCACCAGCCGACAGGCGCCATTCTCGATGGCCGGGACATTGGCACCGTGGTCTGCCCGGAAGCTGATGTGAAGCTCTGGGTCGACGCCGATGTCGAAGTGCGCGCCCAGCGCCGCCATGCAGAGCTGAAAGCTGCCGGCGACACGATCACGCTCGATGAGCTGACCGCACAGCTGCGCGAACGCGATGAACGCGACCGCAACCGCAAGGACGCGCCCATGGTGGCGGCCGCAGATGCGATCTTGATCGATACCACTGATCTGACTATAGACGCGGCTGTGGACAAGGCGCGGGCCGCCGTCGAAAAGGCGAACTCCCGTATCGGCTAGCAGGTTCTGGCGCATCTGGCGTCAAATCCAAAAACCTCTGCCCGCCTCGTTCAAGATCCTGACCTTGCGCTTACGCCAGCAATCCCGCTTGCGCGTCATAAACCCGTTTGGGTCAGACCTGGAGTTTACATGTCTACTGAAACAATGAATCCGAGCACCGACGATTTTGCAGCAATGTTCGAGGACTCGACTGCTGCATCTACCCTGCAGGAAGGCCGCGTGGTCCCTGCAACCGTCGTTGCCGTAACCAATGACCAGCTCATCCTGGACGTCGGCCTGAAGGTCGAAGGCCGCGTCGCCATGAAGGAATTCATGCTCGAAGACGAGCAGCCGAAGCCGGGCGACATCGTCGAGGTCTTCCTCGAGCGTATCGAAAACCTGATGGGCGAAGCCGTTCTCTCGCGCGACAAGGCGCGCCGCGAAGAGAGCTGGATCAAGCTGGAAGACAGCTACAATAAAGACGAGCCGGTCAAAGGCGCGATCTCTGGCCGTGTCAAAGGCGGCTTCACCGTCGACCTCGGCGGCGTCAACGCCTTCCTTCCTGGTTCCCAGGTCGACATCCGCCCCGTGCGCGACGTTGGCCCGCTGATGGGCGAAGTTCAGCCATTCGCGATCCTCAAGCTCGACCGCGCCCGTGGCAACATCGTTGTCTCACGCCGTGCGATCCTTGAAGAGAGCCGTGCAGAACAGCGCGCAGAAATCGTCGAAGCGATGAACGAAGGCGATGTCCGCGACGGCGTCGTCAAGAACATCACCGATTACGGTGCGTTCGTTGATCTCGGCGGCATTGATGGCCTCCTCCACGTCACCGACATGAGCTGGAAGCGCATCAATCACCCAAGCCAGGTCGTCAATGTCGGCGACACGGTGAAGGTCCAGATCATCAAGGTGAACGAAGAAACCCAGCGTATCTCCCTCGGCATGAAGCAGCTCGAGGCAGACCCATGGGAAGGCATCGAGAGCAAGTACCTCATCGGTACGCGTCTGCCGGGTGTTGTCACCAACATCACCGACTATGGTGCATTCGTTGAGCTCGAAGATGGCGTTGAAGGCCTGATCCACGTCTCTGAAATGAGCTGGACCAAGAAGAACGTCCATCCTGGCAAGATCGTCTCGACCTCCCAGGAAGTCGTGGTCGAAGTGCTCGACGTCGACTCCGAGAAGCGCCGCATCTCGCTCGGCCTCAAGCAGACCCAGGACAATCCTTGGTCGGCCTTCCTCGGCGAGCATCCTCCGGGCACCGAAGTCGAAGGCGAAGTCCGTGGCATCACGGAGTTCGGTCTGTTCATCGGTCTTGGACCGGAACTCGACGGCATGGTCCACATCAACGACATTTCGTGGGATGTGCCAGGTGAGCAGGCGATCGCCAACTTCAACAAGGGCGACCAGGTCCGCGCCAAGGTGCTCGACGTCGACACCGACAAGGAGCGTATCTCGCTCGGCATCAAGCAGCTTTCGGGCGACCCGATGTCCGATCTCGACGTTCGCCGCGGCGACACGGTCACCTGTACGGTCAGCGAAGTCACCTCCGGTGGCATCGAGGTCCAGTTCGGCGATCCGGCCATGACGGCCTTCATCCGCCGTTCCGACCTGTCGCGCGACCGTTCCGAGCAGCGCCCAGAGCGCTTCTCTGTCGGCGACAAGATCGACGCCAAGGTCACGCAGATGGACAAGGCTTCGCGCCGTGTCTCCGTCTCGATCAAGGCGCTGGAAATCTCCGAAGAACAGGAAGCGGTCAAGCAGTACGGTTCTGCTGACAGCGGTGCCTCGCTCGGCGACATCCTTGGTGCCGCGCTCGCATCGGGCGACGACAAGGAGACCTCCAACAAGGTCACCGAAACCCCGGATGAGATCGACGAAGACAAGAACTAAGCCTCTTTATCGGCTTAATTTTTGGTAATTCCGGTCGATTCGGAAGAAACCTGACATAGTTTGGGGCGGAGCCACTGGTTTCCGCCCCAAATTTCATTTACATTCAACGTCATGCTCAGGTCAGAACTGATTGCCCGTCTGGCAGAAGAATATTCGCATCTCCGGCACGATGATCTGGAAAAGATCGTCGCGGTGATCCTTGATGAAATCGCAGAGGCTCTGGCCGACGGTAACCGCGTTGAGTTGCGCGGCTTCGGCGCCTTCTCCGTCAGGGAACGAAAACCGCGCACCGGCAGGAACCCCCGCACCGGCGAGACCGTCGAAGTGAAGGCCAAACGCGTGCCTTTCTTCCGGCCCGGCAAGGAATTGCGTGCCCGCGTCAATGGCGGCGACGATCCCGAAGCCCGCTAGCTACGGCCAGCAGGCTTCACGCCCATCATTCACTATCAGTTGACGCTGGGTCCAAAGCTGGGAATATCCGGTTTGGCCGTAGGGTCGGCTTGCTCAGGGAGACACCTCAATGTTCAAAGAATTCAAAGAGTTCGCAATGAAAGGGAACCTGGTCGATCTGGCCGTTGGTTTCATTCTCGGCGGTGCGTTCTCGACCATCGTAAAGTCGCTCGTCAACGATATCATCATGCCGCCGCTCGGCTTGGTCCTTGGCGGCGTCGACTTCGCCGACCTTCTCTACCCGCTGGACGGCAACACCTATGAATCGCTCGAAGCGGCCAATGAGGCAGGCGCACCCGTCATCGCCTATGGCCTCTTCATCAATAACGTCATCTCCTTCCTCATCATGGCATTTGCCCTGTTCTTCGTCGTGAAGGGCATCAACAGCATGAAGCGGAAGCAGGAAGAGGCACCGGCAGAAGTACCTCCGCCACCACGTCAGGAAGTCCTGCTCGAAGAAATCCGCAACCTGCTCGCCAAGCAGCAGAGCTAGAGCGAGACTCTCTTCGCAAGAACAGGAAAGGGCGGCTCCGATGGGGCCGCCCTTTCCTGTCCGTAAGTCGTGAGCCGCCTAGTACTCATAGATTTCCCAGCCGGTCATCTCGATCGTATAGGCCGCATCCGCCAGTGACGTATCCTGCCGCGCCGTGCGGATCGTACCTTCGATCCAGACCGCCTGCGACAGGTCACGCAGCTTGATCTTCTCTTCGGTCTCGACAAACACCGTCTGGTTTGGCGGCGGCGGCGGGGCGTGCAGACAAGCGCCATAATAAGGCACAAGCAGAAATTCAGAGATTTCCGCTTCGGAGCCGTAATCGAACGGTACCGTATAGCCCGGCAGGCGGATCTTCATGCCGTCCATTTCCTCGACGACATTGAACGTGCCGATCTGGATGGCCTGATCGGCGGCCGATCCTTCGGCGATCCCTCCGCCGGAATAGAGCCGCGCCATCTGCGCCTGATACATTTCGGCGACCCGCTCTTCCTCGCCTTCCGGCATCAGCTCTTCCCAGGTGATTTCGGTAATACCCCGCTCTGCGAGTTCTGCGTCGCGCTGGGCTTTTTGTGCCATCGAGGACGTTTCAGGTTCAGGCACACGGTCGCCAATCTGCGGGCCGTCAGACGTTTGCGGAAGCTCCACCTCGGCGGTCTCGACTGGCTCTGCTTGCGGCTGGGCCGCCTCGCTGGTTTCGCCGCTGCAGGCTGCAAGCGCCCACAGGCTGGCTGCTGTGAAAAGGCTTGGGATCTGTCTCATGCACCAAGAGATAGCGCAGAGGCAGCGCCCCTTCCATAAGCAACTTCACGAGGGGCTTGCGCTAAAGCTTCACCGTCAGGCCATCGGCAAGCGACCGGCGAAGCGCCATGACGGCAGGTATCGTCCCGATCAGCGTCGCCGCCGCGAAGACGGCCAGAACCGTCCAGCCATCAAGGGCGGAAATACCAAGACCGCCTATCGAAATTCCGTAAGCCGATGACAGGATCGGCCCTGCGATCAACAGGCCCAGCTGAACCAGCAGGACACCGGCAATTGCGCCGCAAAGTCCCAGCATCGCCGCCTCGGCCACCATCAGGAAGAAAATATGCCCCGGCCGCGCGCCTGTCGCCCGCAGGATCGCCATCTCCCGGCGCCGTTCATTGAGGCTTGTCAGAATACTGGTCAGTACAGACACAAGGCCCACCGCGATCACAAAGACAGACACGGCAATCAGCGCGCGCTCGACGATCCCGGTCACCTGCCACAGCTCTCCCAGTGCCACGCCCGGGATGATCGCGAGGAGTGGCTCACCGCCCTGCGTGTTCAGCGCTCTCTGGGTACGAAGCAATGTCCCGCGTTGCTCAAGGCCAACGAACACTGCCGTGATTGATTTCGGCGTCAGATCAAAGCCGCGGATCATCTCTTCACTGATCGTATCGGCAAATGGGCTCCGCGTGCCGCTCTCCCAGCCGACATGGATCGCCGTCACGCCCTCGAGCGGGATATGGATCGACCGGTCAACCGGAGTACCGGTCTTGGCGAGCACGCCTGTCACGATGAATGGCTTATCTTCATGATCAGTCAGTCCGCCCGCCCCCAGACCGTGGGTCAGGACGATCTCGCTGCCGATAGTATAATCGAGCTCCTCGGCAACGTCCGCGCCAATAACGGCCTGATAGATATCGCTGAACAGCTCGCCTTCAGTCAGGCGCAGCGCCGTTCCGCCGCCATGCTTGTAGTGCTCGAAATAGGACTCATTGGTCCCGACCACCCGGAAGCCGCGATGATTGTCGCCAAGCGACAGCGGGATGGTCCAGGCAATGTCGTCGCGCCCATCAATGGCTTCATATGTGTCCCAGCTGATCTCGGCCGTCGCACTGCCGAGACGGAAAACCGAATAGAGTAGCAGATTGATCTGCCCGGTCGGCGCACCGACGATGAGGTCCGTTCCCGAAATCGTATTGTCGAACCCGGCCCGCGCGCCATTGCGTACCTTGTCGACGCCAAGAAAGAGCGCGACCGACAGCGCCACCGCCAAGATGGTCAGCAAGGCAGAGCCGCGCCGGTTCATCAGGCTGCGCCAGGCAAGGCCGAGAATGGAAAAGCCCATCAGACGCCTCCTTTCGCGCGGTTGATTTCAGACAGGTCGACGCTGCGGTCAAAATGGCCCGCCAGCGACGCATCATGGCTGACGAATAGAAGCGCAGAGCCGGACCGGCCCGCTTCCTCATTCAAAAGCTCGATGAAGCGGTCACGCGCATCAGCATCGAGGGCAGATGTCGGCTCGTCAGCAATGATGAGATCCGGCCCACCGATAAGCGCACGGGCAACCGCCACGCGCTGCTGCTGGCCAACCGACAGCTCCGTCACAGGCCGTGCCAGCAGACGGTCACCACTCAGGCCAAGGCGCGACAGCAATCTTACCGCCTCCTTGTTCAGCTTGCCTTCCCCGCCTGCGGCCGCGCGCCGGGCAGACGAAAACCTGCATGGCAAGGTCACATTCTGGACCAGCGACAGATAAGGCACGAGGTTGAACATCTGGAAGATGACGCCCAGCCGGTCTGCACGCAGCGCATCACGCCTCGGGCCGCTCAGCGCCGTCATGTCATAGCCCAGAACCTCAACCTTGCCGGATTGCGGCTCCAGGACGCCCGCGATCAGGCCAAGCAGGGTCGACTTGCCGGACCCGCTCGGTCCGCGCAGGAAGACGCGCTCACCTGTCTCGACCCTGAATTCAGGAATATCGAGCAGGGTCGGACCATCCTGCCAGGCAAAGCGCAAATCATTGAGGTCAATGACAGGTGGTTTGGTCACGATAGGTCTAGTTGATCCTTAGTTCCGGGTTCGCACGCGTCAGGTTTCCAGCCGCCTGCTCTGTATCCGAAACATAGACCGCTTCAACCTCTGACAAGGCCGGATAGGTACCAAATCCGCCGAAACGGATTGCCTGCAGCGCGTCCGCGTTCTGGCACGAATAGGACGTCTCCATCTGCAGCTCACCATGTCCATTGGCGACGCGTGTGGCCATGCCTTTGGATGAGATATCGCAGCTCACATTACCGCGTAGTTCGACAAGGGTCGCATCATTGGTGAGATCGTTGCGGATCGCCTCGATCGCAGCGCGGTCCTCTTCGGTCTGCGGGTTTTCGGTCACCCCAAACGCAGAAAGAGGGGCTTCGAGCGACACGGAGATAGAGCTTCCCTGACGCGTAACGGCCAGCATGGCATGGCCATGCGTATGGCTGCCCAACCGGGCTTCTGGCGGCGGAACGCTGACCGTCCGGTTCGCCTGAGGCGCCTCAGCTGGCTCGGCCATTGCAGTTTCGTCGGGCGTCTCCACCTCAGCTTCGGTCGTGATTTCTGTCGTGATCTCTTCTTCCTCGATCTCTGTTTCAGAGACGGCGGCGCCGGCCGGCGCGGACGGGTTTTGCTCGGCCTGACTACAGGCGGGCGTTACAAGAAGGGCGCCAAAGGCGACGAGTGCGGCACTGCGATATTTCATGAAAGTCCTCTTTTCCGGCCAATGATCTCAGTGTATTGGCTCGCATTCTTTCAAATGAGATACTATAACGTCTCAATCAGCTATTATGCATCAAGGCAAGGCCAGCGGATACGCGGGCGAGCGCAGTCAGGCAAACAATACTCATGTGGTCATCCCTGCAAGCTCCGCTCTTTTTCGGCCTGATTGCCGCTTTTGTCACGACAGTTGGCCTCGTTATTGTTGCCCAGCGCGCCCCGTGGAGTGAGCGTCACGCCTCCATGTTCGGCCTGGCTGCTGCCGGTATGCTGGCAACGCTCGCTTTCCTGCACATCATTCCGGAAGCCTTCCACCTGTCCCAGCAGGCGCCCATCTGGCTCGCGACCGGGTTCTTCGGCGGTCTCCTCCTGCACAACGCCGTTGCGCTTCTTTTCCCGGAACGCCCGGGCCGCAAGCCGGTCAATATCGCGCTTACCCCGATCATCGCGATCGCTTTCCACTCTTTCATCGATGGCGTCATCTACTCGGTGACCTTCGCGACGAGCTTTGAGTCCGGTGTCTACGCGTCGCTGGGCCTCATCCTGCATGAGTTCCCGGAAGGCGTGATCGCCTTCGCCATCCTGAAGCGCGCCGGGGTCAGCAATATGAAGGCGTTCTGGTTCGCCTTCCTCGCCGCCGCGGCAACAACGCCGTTCGGTGTGGTCGTCTCCGCGCCGGTCATGTTCACGCTCGATGAGCAGACGCTGGGCGCGCTCTTCGCCATGTCCGCAGGCCTCCTGATCTTTGTCGCGACCGGCCCGCTCATGGCACCGCTGAGAGAGATGAAGCCGGCACGCGGACTTGGTGCCGTTGCAGCAGGCGTTGCGGCAGCCATGCTTCTTGTGTTCGCGCCGATCCACGCCGGCCATGGTCATGGTATAGGTGACGACCACGAGACCCATGACGATCATGGCGAGATGACCGCGCTGTCCGGCTTTGCGCTCGCGCCGCTGGTCGACACACCGGGTCGCGGCTCACCTGCCCGCTAAAAACACCACCAGTACACCGTCACTGCACCATCAGTGCACCGC
Source organism: Henriciella sp. (assembly GCA_012960415.1). Classification (GTDB taxonomy): domain Bacteria; phylum Pseudomonadota; class Alphaproteobacteria; order Caulobacterales; family Hyphomonadaceae; genus Henriciella. The sequence goes on from DUBH01000083.1 coordinate 87,782, forward strand.
TCCGGCACCACATTTGCAACGGTTAGCAAAAGGTTACCGGAGCGCGGATGAATGCGGGACAAAATCGGAAGATACACCAGCGCGCTGATCGTATCGCTCGTCTCGCTGTATTGCGGCGCAAGCCGCTATGCCTTCGCTGAAACGCCTGCGACCCAAGCCTGCGGTCTCAACGACGCACTCGCCTGGCAGATGCAGCTCGATGCGCCCGAGGAAGAGGGAACGCCCGCCTATATCCGCCGTATCACCGAGGACTTCATTAATCGTTGTCCGAACCGTCCTGAAGTGCCAAGCGCCCATCAGATTGCCGGCATGGCCGCAGGCTGGGAGGGGCTTTCCGAGGTCTCCGTCCAACACTTCCGGAAGGCAGGCGCGATGCGCGATAGCGATGCCCTTTTCATGGCTGCAGCAGGCGAACTTCATACCGGAAACAGCGACATTGCCTGGGCCCTTCGCGACCGCGCCATCGCCCTCTGGACGCAGCGCCTCGCCCATCGCGGTGCAGAGGTGGACTCTTTTGAGGTTCGCGGTGGGACAATTCACGCGATCCGCTTTGCCGGGCCGCGCGCTTCGACGGGAGCAACGCATATCTGGCTGGCGCAACCTGACGGTCCCGGTTGGCCCGGCGTGCTGACCTTGCAGTCGAGCGACCAACTCAACGCTCTTCATCGCCTCACCGCAGGCGAAGACGCGAAACCCATCTCTCACCTTCGCTTTTTCAGGTGCCAGTCGGGTCGCCTTCTAGCCCGCACAGAGGACGCCTTTACCGAGGAAGAGCTGGAGGAACTCGCTGAGCAATCGCTGACGGCTTACCTCGCAGACCCGGACCGGGAAGGTGAGGAGGAATACTCCACTTGTATCCTCGCCCGGCACATGCTGGCAGAGCCTCAGGATCCCGCACTGCTATTGACCCAGTAGGCCAATCTGGCACTGCTGTGAGCGTCAAACTTTCGGGCGCAAGAGGCTGGGGGCCTTTCACGGATGCCAAAGGCACTATCCATCCCATTGATGCTGTCAGGCCTTCTCCTGATCTGCGCCCCCCTCATCATCTACGCCCTCGATTCCCTGATCGGTCTTGGCAGGCTTGATCCGCTGACACTTTCCACCCTGATCGGGACGCTGGGCGCAGGTCTTCTTGCCTTCAGCCAGGGTGACCGCTGGCCGCGCTTCTTCCTCGCGCTCGGCGCAGGATTGGGCGTCCTGATCCTGCAGATTTACGGGATCGTGTTTCTGGTGCTGGCCTCGAGCGGGCTCTAGCTGGAGCGGAAGGCGAACTTTCCATACCCGGCAAAGGACACCAGCGTGCAGATGATTGTCGCGATGGCTGTGGCCAGTACGGGCGGGCACGTTGGCACGATGAGGAGCAGGCCTGCATAGAGCAGATAGTTGAGCGCTGCGACGCTGGCTGCCACGGAAAAGTACCGCCCTGCTTCAGAGATCTGGCTGCCGCTGCTCGCGCCGAATGTGAAGGCGCGGTTGAGCCGCCAGGTCACGAACATCGCAAACAGGATGGAGACGACACGCGCCGCAAAGGGACCAATGCCGCCTGAAATCAGGAGGAAAAGCGTTCCGGCATCTGCGACGAAGCCAAGCCCGCCGACCAGAACGAAACGTACGAATCTGGCCTTCAGGACCTGATTGATCACGATTTCCATTCGGGCGCGGGATAGCTGAGGAAGACGGAGCGTTTCGCCTCAACCCGGGCACGCGCAAGGCTGTCGAGGATGAGGCCGCAAACCGCCGTCACGGTCGCCACGATAACGAGGCCCATGGAGAGGACGGCCGTGGGGAAACGCGGCACGAGGCCGGTCTGGAAGTAGGTCAGCGCAAGCGGCGCTGCGAGGCCGAGCGCGGCCAGCGTCAGCACGAGGCCAATTGCGCCGAAGAAAGCTGCTGGACGCGTTTCCTTTGCCAGCATCATGAACATGCCGAGGATGCGGAAACCGTCCCGGAATGTCTTGAGTTTGGAGGTCGAGTCCTCTGGACGCACGCCGTATGGCGTCGGGCGCTCCAGCGTCGGAATGCCGATCTGGCAGGAATGGACCGACATTTCTGTCTCGATCTCGAAACCGCCAGAGACTGCGGGGAACGACTTCACGAACCGGCGGGAAAATACGCGGTAGCCAGAGAAGATGTCGCTGAACTGGCGGCCAAACAGACGGTTGAACAGCATGTTGAAAATACGGTTGCCAAAGGCATGGCCGCCGCGGCCAGCATCCTTGGTGACATTAGCCCGCGTGCCGACAACCATGTCGACATGGTTCTTCTTCATCAGCTCAACCAGCGTCGGCGCGAGCGAGGCATCATAGGTGCCGTCGCCATCCGCCATGACATAGATGTCCGCCTCAATGTCAGCGAAGATGCGGCGCACGACATGGCCCTTGCCCTGACGGGTTTCGGTGCGGACGATTGCGCCAGCGTCACGTGCGATTTGTGCGGTCGCATCGGTCGAGTTGTTGTCGAAAACATAGATCTGGGCGCCCGGGAGCGCGGCGCGAAAGTCCTCAATGACGCGGGCGATGGTCGCGGCTTCATTATAGCAGGGCAGTGTCACCGCGATGCGGGCCTCTGCCGGGTCAGCGGCTGGACGGGGATCAAAAGTTTCAACAGCCGCGCGCTTCATCGCGTCACCTTTCTGTAACCACATTCGGCGTTTAACAGGGCCAGGTGAACAGCTGGTTACGCCTGCCAGCCCGGAAGAAGAGCGTGCATGCAGAGCGAAAGACCCTCCCCCCTCGCCTCGAAATGGGTGCTGATCAGCTTCGGCCTGATCGTGATCGGCCTTGTCGCGCTGCAGGCTGGTCCGGCCCTCGGCGGTGACCTTCGCGGCAATGACGACATGATGCGGATGCAGCAGGTCCGCGACCTGCTCTCGGGGGAACGCGGCTGGTATAATGTCAGCCAGCGGCGACTGCTGACGCCTGAAGGCGGGGAAATGCACTGGTCGCGGCTGCCAGACCTCTTCATCGCCGCCATCATCTTCCTGCTGCAGCCCCTGATCGGCACGCGCATGGCAGAAGGCGTCGCAGCGACGCTGTGGCCGATGATGCAGCTTGGTTGGATACTCGCCATGGTCGCCATCTGCCTGAAGCGGCTCGGCGCCACGCTAAGCGGCCAGCTTGCCGGGATGTTCTTCCTCGCGACGTCATTTGCCCTGTTCAACCTCGTACCCGGCCGGATTGATCATCATGGGCTGGGCCTGGCGCTAACGCTGACGGGGTTTGCCGCCCTGCTCTCTCCTATACGCAACGCAAGGTCCGCCTTTCTCGGCGGGGCCTGCGTCCCCGTCATGCTGAGCGTCGCTATCGAGAATCTGCCCGCGGCCGCCCTGCTGATTGCGGGTTTCTCCATCGCCTGGATTGTGCGCGGCGGCATTGAAGCAGGACGCCTGCGTATATTTGGCGCGACGTTGATTGTGGCGGCGCTTCTTACTTACGTTTTCGATGCGCCGGGTGCCCAGGGCATACGCGCGGTCTGCGACGCCTATGGCCAGTCGCACTTTGTCGCTCTGCTCGTTGGCGGGGCCGGGCTCTTCGTGATTGCGACCGCCGCCCCGTCAGCAGATACATGGCGTTTGCGCTTTGCCCTTATCGCGACCGCCGGGGCCGTTGCGCTCGCGACCTTCATCGCTATCAACCCGTCCTGCCTCGGCAATCCCTATGCCGGTATCCTCGATGATGTGCGCACCGGATGGCTATCGGGTGTTGGTGAAGCAAGGAATGCTGCAGCCGTTTTTGCCGACAACGCGGCGCAAGCGGTGTTCTATTTCGGTTTCGGGTTCGCAGGCGTCATTGCCGCTCTCATCTGCCTCCTGCGTGCGCCGGATGGCCTGCGGCTCGCCAGCAGCTTCCTGCTTGCCTTCTGTCTGCTCGGCTTTGCGATCTCGCTCTGGCAGCTGCGCGCGGCGATGATGTCTCATGCCTTCGCCGCCATTGCAGGCGGCTTGCTGACAGGTTTTGCTTTCCAGCATTGGCGGGGCAAACGCGGCGGCCAGGCGGCGCTTGTTCTCGTGCTGGTGGCCCTCCTCGCCTCACCTGCCGGCTGGCGCCTTCCCGGGCTTGTCCTGCCAGAAACCGAAGATGAAACCGACGCCGCCGACTATGACTGCACCTCTGCCGCGGCACTGGCGCAGGTAGCCGCCGCACCAAGCATGGTGGTCTTTACCCCGATCGATCTTGGTGCACCGCTGATCTATCACACGCCGCACTACGCAACGGCAGCGCCCTACCACCGCAACGTACATGCGCTTTCCCGGACACTGAACATCTATACCGGCCCGGTCTCCAGCGCGCGGGAGAAAATGTCCCGCTCAGGGGCCACGCATCTTCTCTATTGTCCCGGTCTGAATGAGATGGCCGCCTATGCAGAACGCGCTCCGGACGGCTTTGCCGCCGCGCTGGAAAGCGGCAACATTCCGAACTGGCTGGTCGCGACAACGCCGGAAGAGAACAGAACCGGCGACCCGATCCTTTACAGCATCGTCTTCGACCGCAATTGACGTCGCTAATGCTTTGCGGCAACGGAGGGCATGTCAAAACTGGATACGCCCGAAAAAGTCGTCGACGCGCTTGAGGCGCTCTATTCGAACGCCGTCAACGCGCTCACATCAAGCCTTGAAACCTATCTGAACGAAGGCAAGGCGCCGCCGATCGAGCTGCGCACGGCGCGCACCTTCTGCTACCCGGCATTGATCGTGCGCTATGACCCTGAGGGTCCGCCGCCGCCAATCTCCCGCGCATTCGGAAAGATGTCCGAGCCCGGCACCTATATGTCGACCATTACCCGGCCCGACTATTACCGCCCTTATCTGCTCGAACAGCTGCGCCCCCTGATGCGGGACTACCCGGTCGAGGTCGAGGTCAAACCGTCCGGCTCTGAAATCCCATACGCCTATGTCTGGGATCAGGCAGACGCGGAGGGGCTGGACGAGGTCAACCCAGCAGAGCTCGCCCGCTGGTTCCCGTCCCCGACCCTCTCTGCAATTGGTGATGAGGTCGCTGATGGTGAACTTCACGAACCCGGCTCGACCCGACCGCTTGCCCTGTTTGACGGGCCACGCACCGATTATTCGCTGAAGCGCCTCGCCCACTATACGGGCACGCCGGTCGAGCACATGCAGCGCTATGTGCTGTTCACCAACTACCATCGCTACGTCGATGCCTTTTGTGACTGGGGCGTCGAACAGCTGGAGAAGGGCTCACGGTATACCGGACTGTCCGTCGCCGGTGGCCTCGTTGTCGATGGCAAGACGCCAGACGCCAAGTCGGCCATCGATGCCGCGCCCTGGCGGCGTTTCCAGATGCCAGCCTACCACCTGATGGCCGAAGACCGGACAGGCATCACGCTGGTCAATATCGGCGTTGGTCCATCGAATGCGAAGACGATTACCGATCACCTGGCTGTGCTTCGTCCTGAATGCTGGCTCATGGTTGGCCATTGCGGCGGCCTGCGCCACTCCCAGCAGATTGGCGACTATGTGCTGGCCCACGCCTATCTACGCGATGATCACGTCCTCGACGGCGTCCTGCCACCGGACATTCCCGTTCCACCAATTGCAGAAGTGCAGATCGCCCTTCAGCAGGCCGCCGCCGATGTAACAGGCGAGCAGGGCGACGCGCTGAAAAAACGTCTTCGCACGGGGACGGTCGTGACGACTGATGATCGCAACTGGGAGCTTCGCTTCACGGAAACCGCGCGCCGGTTCAACCAGTCCCGCGCCATCGGCATCGATATGGAAAGCGCGACGATCGCCGCGAACGGCTATCGCCTGCGGGTGCCTTATGGCGTCCTGCTGTGCGTGTCCGACAAACCGCTGCATGGCGAGATCAAGCTGCCCGGCGCAGCAAACCGCTTCTATGAGCGGGCCATCGGAGAGCATATCCGCATCGGCATCGAGACGCTGGAACGGCTCGCCCGCGATGGCGGGGCTGCGCTCCATTCCCGCAAGCTGCGGGCCTTTGACGAACCACCTTTCCGCTAGGGCGCGGGTGGACGCCTGCAGGCGATCATCCTAGCTCACCTTCTGGAAATCAGTGGCAAAAGGCAGATGATATGGACGACCGGGTAAAACCGCTCGAAGGCGTACGGAATTTTCGTGATTTTGGCGGCTATGAAGGCGTCGATGGCGCACGCATCAAATCAGGCAAGCTCTACCGGTCCGGCCATTTCGGTGAAGCCTCCGACAATGACCTGACCGCGATCGAACTGTTCAACATCACGCTGCAGGCAGACCTCCGCCGCCCGGATGAGCGCGAGCGCCACGGCGACAAGTGGCCTGTCAAAGGCGTCCACCGCCTCTATTCAGACCTTGGCCGCGAGACCGATGCCCCGCACGTCAATTTCCTGCGCCAAGTCGCCATTGATGCCGACAGCTCGCGCGGCTGGATGCGCGACTATTACGTCAACGCGCCTTACCGGCCTGCGCTGGTGGAGACCTATACGGCCTGGTTCGACCACCTTGCCAATCTGGACGATGACAAGGCCGCGCTGGTGAACTGTGCCGCGGGCAAGGACCGCACCGGCATCCTCTGCGCGCTCACCCACCACGCCCTTGGTGTCTCCATGGACGACATCTTCGTCGACTATGAGCTCACCAATTCGGCGGCAAATGTCGAAGAGCGGCTGCCGGAAGCGGCGGCCTATTTCAACGACATGCTGTCCAAGAACTTCGATGAGGCGGTGTATCAGCCCTTTGTCGGTGTGGACCCTGAATTTCTTGAGGCCGCAATCGCCGCCATCAAGGACCAGTCAGGCGACATCGACACCTATCTTGTGACGACGCTCGGCGTTGATGATGCCAAGCGTGAGACGATCCGCGAAAAGCTGCTGGCCTGATCGGCCTGACGCGGCGGCATGGGCAAGTAGACGCTTTCCAACTTCCCTTTTTTGGCAGAGGCTGCCCCAAGAGCGTCAGATAAGACGCCTTGGGAGGAATGAGGAATGAGCAGCCCGGCCACACCGCCGCCAGCAGAGACGCTAGGCGCCGAACCCCGATTGGACCTTGGAGGCGCGCTGGACAGGCGGGGCTTTGCCTGGGCGATCTTCGAATGGGCGCGTAACCCCTACTATATTCTGGTCATCATCTACCTGTTCGCGCCCTATTTCGCAGGCATCATTGGCGCGAACCTGATCGCAAGCGGCGCGGTCGATGGCCTTGATGGCGCCGCCCAACGGGCCGCCGCGAACGCCGAAGGCCAGGCGACGATCTCATCCCTGGTCAAATATGCAGGCTTTATTGCCGCCTTCACGGCGCCCTTCCTTGGTGCGGCGCTGGACCGGGGCGGACGCAGAAAGCCGCTTCTCGTGGTCTTCCTTGGCCTGATTGCAGTGATGTCCTTCTCGCTCTGGTGGGTGAAACCCGATGGGAGCGGCATGCCGATCTGGATGGGGATGAGCGCGCTGGTCCTCGCGGCGCTCGGCTACACCTATTCGGAAGTCACCCACAATTCGATGCTGAACGTGAATGGGCGGGCGAGCGCCTTGCCTGCCATTTCCGGGCTGGGGCTGGCGCTTGGCAATCTCGCGGGCGCAATCCTGATGCTCTTCATCGTGCTGGCCTTTGCGATGCCTGCCCTGATCGGCTGGCCGTTCGATGCGCCGCTTTTCGGCATTAATGTCGCCAATGGGGAACATCAGAGGCTTGTCGGCCCGATCTGCGCGATCTGGCTCGTTATATTCTCCATCCCCTTCTTCATGTATTCCGATGATGGCGGCACGCGCGGCGCCAACTGGATGAATGCCGCGAAGAATGGCGCGGCAGGCCTCTTCCGCACCATGCGCAATGCCTCTGACAATAAGGAAATCCTGAAATACCTCGCCGCCCGCATGCTCTATGCGGATGGCATGCAGGCGCTGCTCGCCCTCGGCGGTGTGTTCATCGGGCTTTATCTGGAATGGAACGTCGTTGAGCTCTCGGCCTACGCCATTCTCGCCTCCTTCTTTGCCTTTGGTGGCGGGATTGTCGGCGGGTGGCTGGACGGTCTGGTCGGCCCGAAACGGGCCTTGATGATCGAGATCACAGGCATGATCGCGACGCTCGCCTTCCAGCTCTCAATCACGCCGACCTCCATTCTCTATGGTCTGGTGCCCGGCTTCGAGATCTGGGACGGGCCGATCTTCAACACGCTGTCTGACGTCGTTTATCTCAGCACCGCCGTCTTCATCGCGGTGACAGCGACAGCAAGTATCTCGTCCAGCCGGTCCATGCTGGTGCATCTTGCACCGAGTGACCGGGTTGGGGAGTTTTTCGGCCTCTATGCGATTGCAGGGACCGTAACGGTCTGGCTTGGCCCGCTTCTGGTAGAGCTCTTCACCAAATGGTCCGGCGACCAGCGCGTCGGCATGAGCGCGATCGGCCTGCTATTCGTCCTAGGCCTTATGGTGCTGACAACCGTGCACTCACCGCATCATCCAGCCGTCGACAAGGACAGCTAGCTGGTTTCGCGGGCGACCCGGTCGGTGCGGCGTGGGCGCAGGTAAAACTCGTCAGACAGTGTCTTCGACGTCGTAAAGAAATAGCCGAGCGTTGAGTTGTAATCGTACTCGACCTCGGCGAAGACCACAGAGCCATCCTCGGGGACGATGCCAGCTGGAACGGTAATGGTGGAATCCACCGTGTAAGGCGTCATGTTGCGCCCTTCGCTCCAGGCGACCTTGATCGTACCACCATCATCGTAAAGGCTCGAAATCCGCATGCGCGCATCGGCAATCGGGTTTGGCTGGAAGATCATTCGCGTCGCTTCGAAGATGTCATCCATCTCGTCATCATTGATGGTTGCCGCGCGGGCCACGAGGTCACCCAGCGCAGACGCGGAACTCGTCACCTTCCGGTCGAGCACCATCATGAAGGAAAGCTCGATACAGGCGAAATAGATCAGGATCATGACCGGCGCGATGAGCGCGAACTCAATGGCCGACACACCCTTGTTCTCAGCCCGGAGGCATCGAATAGCTTTGATCAGACGACGCATCTCTTAGTCTCCGAACGGTTCATTACGGAAGACGACAGTGGCCTGAAGCAGCCGGCGGTTGCCGCTGAGATTGGCGAGCGGCGCGCTCAGGATCGGGGTCATCAATTCCCACTCATAGAAAGCCCGCACCACGACGATGTCATTGGCACCGCCCGGATTGAACTCGAAGTCCTCGCTGTCGAGATTGCCGTCTTCATCAATGGCTGACGGGTTCGATGTGGAGGCAAAATCGTCATAGGTTTTGACGTCCAGCTCGATAGCGCCTTCGCATTCGAACAGGTCGAAAATCTCTGCGCAGATGACCTCTTCGAAGGCATCTCGGTCAAAGCTGCCTCCGCTCTGCAGCTGGCCGGTGCGGATGCCGCGTGCCGCTTCGTTTAGGCCGTGCTCGAGCACCGAAGACATGATGAAGATCACGCAGATCTCCAGCAGGCCGAAAATCAGGAAAAAGAATGGCGCGGCGATCATGGCGAACTCGACCGCGGCAACGCCGCGCCGGTCGTCGGCCCAGTCGCGCAGCTTCTGTCGAAGCCTCGGCGCCATGAAACCTGGAAACACAGGTGGAAACATACGGATACTACCCTGATGCGGCGGATCGAGCGCCTCTATCGACGGGCAAAGTGCTAGCAGCTCGTAGTTTCGGCCGCGTTCAGCCGATGTATGAAATTTCATCTATGGTGGGGCGCTGCACCGGCCACTGCGACGCGCGAGTCATCGCAGCGCCTTTACCTCGCCATCATGATTGCCCACATAGGCTGTGAAGTCTGCTCGCATCGAGGTGAACCGATGAGCCACAATCCCATCAGGCCCTGGCGCTCCATTGAGCGGCGTAAATCCCGCAAGATCCGCGTCGGCAGCGTCGAGGTGGGCGGTGATGCGCCGATCGCCGTGCAGACAATGACAAACACACCAACCGAAGACGCGTCCGCGACCATTGCGCAGATCGAGCGCTGCGCAGAGGCCGGCGCAGACATTGTCCGCGTCTCATGCCCGACTGTGGAATCGACGGCGGCTATGCGGGAAATCTGCAGGAACAGCCCGGTGCCTATCGTGGCGGACATACACTTTCACTATAAGCGCGGCGTTGAAGCGGCGGACGCAGGCGCGGCCTGCCTGCGTATCAATCCCGGTAATATCGGCAGCCCTGACCGGGTGAAGGAAGTCGTGAATGCGGCCCGCGCCAATGGCTGCTCCATCCGGATCGGCGTCAATGGCGGCTCACTGGAGCGCCACCTTCTGGAAAAGTATGGCGAGCCTTGCCCGGACGCGATGGTGGAAAGCGCCCTCGATCATGCGCGCATTCTCGATGACCTTGGCTTTCACGATTACAAGATTTCGGTGAAGGCCTCTGATATGTTCCTGACCGTGGCGGCCTATCAGCAGCTTGCAGAAGTCACCGACGCGCCGCTGCACCTTGGCATCACAGAGGCAGGCGGGCTTCGCACCGGCACGGTGAAATCCTCCATCGGTATGGGCAATCTGCTCTGGATGGGGATTGGCGATACGATCCGTGTTTCGCTGTCCGCTGACCCGGTCGAGGAAGTGAAAGTCGGCTTCGACATGCTCAAATCGCTCGGCCTTCGCACGCGCGGCGTGAACATCATCGCCTGCCCAAGCTGCGCACGTCAGGGCTTCGACGTCATCAAGACGGTGGAAACGCTCGAAGACCGGCTTGCCCACATTTCAGAGCCAATTTCGCTGTCCATCATTGGCTGCGTTGTGAACGGGCCCGGCGAAGCGGCGATGACCGATCTCGGCTTTACGGGCGGCGGCAAAGAGAGCGGCAAGATGTATATCTCCGGTCGCCCCGACCATAACGTCTCCAATGCTGACATGGTCGAGCACATTGTCGAACTGGTCGAGAAGAAAGCCGAACGCCTCAAAGCACAGCGAGAGGCGGACGAGACCGTCGCTGCTGAATAGTCGGACGCGCCCATGGCCCGTCACGAAGACCGCCGCGAAGAGCTGCTGGACAAGATCGCCGATCACCTTCTCCGGGAGGGCATTGCCGGGTCAAACCTGCGCCCGCTGGCGAAAGCCATCGGCTTGAGCGATCGCATGCTGCTCTACTATTTCAGGGACAAGGACGACATCCTCGAGGCAGGTCTGGGACGCGTCGCAGACCGGCTCACTGATATCCTGAACCATGCAGCGAGCGAGCGGCAGCTGCCTAGCGAAGAGCTTCGCGCAAAGCTCGCTCCGCTTCTGCTTGACGATGCGATCTGGCCTTACATGCAGTTGTGGCTGGAGATTGCGAGCCTTTCAGCCCGCAATCAGGCCCCATTTTCTGAAGTCGGCGCATCTCTTGGTCGCCACTTTCTGGCGTGGGCAGCCGCGCAGCTCGATGTAGCCGAAGAACAGGCCCGTAGAGCAGAGGCGGTCCGTCTGTGTGCGAGCCTTGAGGGCCTCGTCCTTCTCAAAAGTCTCGGCCTCGGCGAAGAGGCGAAAACCGCCTACTGATCGCGGTTCAGGAAAAAGCCGAGGAAGATTGCGACAGCACCGCCCCACAATATGGCGGCACCAGCACCGGCATGCTGGGCTATCGTCTCGCCATAGAGGCCTGAAAACCAGGCGAGCGCCAATCCATCCATCAGAATTGCCGTTGCTGTGGCAAATGCCGCCGCCGCCGCGATCTGGCTGCGCTTGATACCCGCAAGGACCGGCAGCAGCAAAATGATCGGCAGGGTGCCCGGAATGATGAGCGCATAAAGCACGATGCGGGCAGAACCATCATAAACGCCCATAGGCCCTAGCCAGCGAAGCAGAAGGGCGCCAGCGAGCCAGACGGATAGCCCGACCACGACAATCCGGATGAGCTGCTGGCGAGAGAAACGATACCCATTTGCGGGGCCAGTCAGTGATGAGCGAGCATTAGACATGGAGACTTCCTTGTAGCGGTCGCTACGTACTAACGCTTTGTAGCGACCGCTACAATGCCAGTCTGGTCGTTCTCTTTTCCGGACTCAGCGGTTTCTCAAGACGGGAAATGTCGCCGGGACCAAACAGCCTCAATCCCTAGTCGTAGAAGCACCTCTCGGTGCCATCGCCCTGATCATAGCAGCGTGGCCCATTCGATGTGGGCGGGCGATAGGCTGGCTTAGGCACGGTGCCTTCGTAGCCCGCGCCGTATCCACGGTCCTCATTTGAATAGGTGCCATTGAAGGTCTGGCTGGCGCCGCCGGTATAGGGATTGCGGCCGGAATTCAGATAGGTCCATTCGGCGACAAGGCTGCACTCATAACTCGCTGAACCGAACTTGCGGCAAAGTTCGAACGCATCCGCGGTGCGCCGCATTTCAAAGTTCTTGCGCCACCACTGATAAAACTGGTCACCGCCTGCCTGACGCGCTGCGTCATAGCCAACCCATTTCGGGTCGGGTGCAGCGTGCTGCGGCGCAGCCGGCACTGGTTCGGACGTGGTGCAGCCAAGCACGCCTTCAGCCCATTCGAGCATGCCGTCATCGGGGAATGGCGCATCAATCGGCTGGCGCGGCTCCACGCTCACGCTTCCATTCTTGAACGAGGTCAGAGCGTTCTTGTAGTCGACGAGCTTGTCGAACCGGGTGCCAGAATAATCAGCCTCCAGCCCCCAACTGCCCGCAGGATAGGTGCAGCGCGAAATCTGGAACATGATCTCTGGCTCATCGTAGACCTGATAGGTCGCGCGCTTCCAGTATATGATCGCAAGCGCCTTGGTCTCATCTGGATTGCCCGGAATGGCGTTGATCGAATTGATCAACGTGTTCACCAGCTCCCGCCCCTTGAGGCACTGGGTTTGCGCCTGTGCTGGAGTGGCCAGCGCAAGCACCGCACCGAGACCGGCGAGAGCGAATTTAATCATTGAATTCATTACAGTGTCCCCTTTGGAGGCGAAGATAAGACAGGCCCGCGCCCCCTCGCAAGCACTGGGGGCGCTAGTCAGGTTTCCGCCCGCTTCACTCTCGCGTGCTAATTTTGTTGGCTTCCGTTCATCTTCGCTGCGGTAGCTTATTCTGGACGAACGCAGGCTGAGTGGGACGATGCACATGCGCAGAATGATGAATGTTGGGGTCGCGGTAGCTCTGCTCAGCGCGGCAGGCTGCACAACGGCAGAGCTCGAAGCCATCTCGCAGGGGCTGGCACAGGCCTCTTACGACATGCAGCAGACCAACTATCAGTATGGCAGCTATTATGGATCGCCATATCAGAGCGCGTACCAGATCAATAATACGACCGACCTTCGTACCGGATACAATCAGTGCGTCTATTCAGGCACGCTGTACCGCTGTGACACCAATGGTGATGGCTACGCAGACATGTTTGGCAATGCTGAAGATGGCTCGATGACGTCCTCCACCCTGAAAGTGAATGGACGCGGAGAGGGGTTCACCTGGGACTCTGATTGCGGCTGCTGGCAGCGTGATCGCGCCTATGACACAGCCCGGCGCGACGATTATCGGGACCGCAAGGATCGCCATGATGGCGGCCGCCGGCACGGTCGCGATTGAGCGCTAGCTCTCAGCGTTCAGAAGTGCGCAGGTCGATTGCTCGACCAGCGCGGTCGCAGCGGCATGCGTTGGTTCATCAGGGGCAAGCCTGCGGATCAGCGCAAGACCCGGCCCCGGCATGGCGAGCGTTTCGGCGCCCTCTGGCCCTCCGGGCTTTTCGCCCGGCGCATGAATGACGAGACCGTTGAATTCTTCTTCGCCATCGAGGCGCGCGATGAAGACATTATTGGTTCGCTGATCGAAAACCGATAGCGATCCATAGGTGTCCGACGACGGAGCCGTCAGCAGGACCGGGCCGTCGGATACGTCAAAACGGCAGAGCGCATAGGCAAGGTCAGGCGATGGGCGAACAATGGTCTGGGTCTGGGGCGTCATGCGCGGGGAGGCGACCCACTGATAGGTCGGCATGCCACGTTCGGCCATGCGTAGCTGTGCCGTCGCCATGACACGGGACGGGATGGCGTTCAGCACGGCAAGATGTCCGATCAGCGCCATGAGGAGGAACACGGCAGCGGCCGCAAGCCAGCGCATCACGCACCCCCTTCACAGAATAGCTCATCGATCACCGGCGGCGTCAGAACGGCTTCAGGCTGCGCGAGAAGCTCTTCATCTGGCATGTAAAGCCGGAGTGTGAGATCGAACCTGCCCGCATTGCGGCTGGAGACCCAAAGCTCATCCGGGCGGCCATTCTGCTGCGCGCCGACGCGGAAGCTCCATTTGTCCGGCGCGCCCGTATCGGCTGCCTTGGTGGCGTCGAAGGAGAGCGCGCCATCATCATTCATCGGCAGGCGACTGTCGCCGTCATAGAGCGTAATCGACCACCACTCGGCAGGCATCTCGCCGCCACTGATCCGGTAGATACACTTGTCGCTGAGGCGATTGCCGTCGCTATCACGCGCCGCTGTGAAATAGACCGCTTCTTCCTTGCGAAGGGCAAGCAGCCCGTGCCGCGCCACTCTTGCCCGGATGTAGGGGTTCGCGGAGTCTGCACCGATCGACCAGTCACTTGTCCAGCCGTCGACCTTCACGCCGTCACCAAGGCTTGGGCCCGTCTTCAGCATGCCCCCAGCCCAGAGCGCAGATGCCCCGCCCGTTAGAAGGCCGAGAATGCCCGCAAGGAGAAGCAGCAAAACGATGCGCATCTGGCACCTCTATCGGCCCACAGGGCCGGGGGAAAGCGCTGATATGGCCACACTGGCGCCCGGCGCGCGCAGGCACACATGCTGAGTTCGCAGTTACGGCGCAGGCAGGTGTCTGCTAAGCCAGTCAAAGAGCAGGGAGGCTCCATGACACTGTTCCTGAAACTTGGCGGCTGGCTGATACGCATCGTCGCCGCACTCATCCTGCTGGTGATGCTCACCAATTGCACCATGCTGGGCCTTAACTATGCGAGCCTCGACGTCGACAACAAACCTGACGCGCGCCCACAAATCGAAGCGACCACGCTCACCGAATGGGAGTCAGGGCGCGCTGCGCTCATCGAGACCTTTGAAGACTTCGTCTATGGGCCCTGGCCGGATGGGCAGGCCGTCTCGCTCGCCAGCCGAACGATGATCGATGAGGCGTTTGCGGCCGGGCGCGGCACGCTGGAAGAATTACTGATCGAAGTTGGCTCAGGTGACGGCGCACGCCGTTTTCATGTCGCGCTTGCCCTTCCAGACAGCGACACACCCGTCCCGCTGATCATCAGCCAGACCTTCTCCAGCAATTGCGGCGCGTTTCCGGGCGCAAAGCTTACCGCGCCGGGCGGTGGCGACTGCGCAGATCATGAAACTGTGCCCGGCTTCGTCGAAGCGATCTTCGGCGAGTTCATCGCGCTGGTCCCAATCGAGCAGTATTTCGACCGCGGCTATGGCTATGCGACCTGGCAGGCCGGTGAGTTCATCCCGGACCGGCAGGGCGAGGCCCAGACCATCATGAACGCCATGGTGGGCGACGGTGTGACTGCTCCAACCGGTACGCTGGCGGGCTGGGGCTATGGCTTCTCAGCCATCATCGATGCGCTTGAGGGTGATCCCGCGATTGATGCCGATGCGATCGCCGTCATGGGGCACTCGCGTCATGCAAAGTCCGCCATGGTCGCAGCCGTCTATGACCGGCGCATTGCATCGGTGGTTTCGCATCAGTCCGGCTTTGGCGGCGCGGCCTCGTCGCGCTCTGACACAGGCGAGACGGTCGAGCGCATGGTGGAAGGGGCCCGCGCGCTCGGTGTCCTCAGCATGGAGGGCTATCCGCACTGGTTTGCGCCAGCATTCGCCGACTATGCCAGCCATACAGAAGACCTGCCCGTCGATCAGCATCAGTTCATTGCCCTTGTCGCACCAACGCCGATGCTGCTGGGCAATGGCCGCCGGGATGTCTGGTCAGACCCCAACTCGACCTATCGCATGGCAGAAGCCGCGGACGCCGTTTACGAGCTCTACGGCACAGACGGCCTCGATCAGACCGGCATGCGGGACTTCAACGCCGAGGCGACCCTCAGCTATTTCCTACGGCCCGGCGGGCATTCGATCACCCAGCGCGACATCGACGCTTTCCTCGATTTTCTGGACGCCGCCATGCCCCAAGGGAATCAGGTGCCAGACGCCGCGAATGGGGATAGCCTCACCTCACAATAAGTATGAGGGAGGGCACCCATGCCATTTCAAACTGAAGATCTGCTTCCCGTCCTGGCGCTGGTCGTCTGGACGCTCATCATGTTCATCTGGATGTATCTGACGCGCATTCCTGCCTTCCAGAAGGCTGGCATCGACCCGAACGATGCGCGCCATCCTGATGCGGGCTATAACGCCAAGATCCCGGCAAGCGTCCGCTCTGTGGCCGACAATTACAACCACCTGCACGAACAGCCGACCATCTTCTATGCGCTGGTCTTCTTTGCGGCGCTGACGGGCGGCGGCGACAATGTCTTCATGTACCTCGCATGGGCCTATGTGATCCTGCGCGTGGTCCATTCCTTCATTCAGGTCCTGTCCTCACAGGTCGCCCAGCGTTTCCTCGTCTTCGCGCTCGGCACGATTGTCCTGATCATCATGGCGGTGAAAGAAGTGCTGCGCCTGTTCCTTTAGTAGGACTGGGCACAAGGTGCGGGTAAGCGGCGCGAGGGTGCTTCCCCCGTCCCGCAATAAGGGATAGATGCGGGCTATGGCATCTATCCCGAACACCCGACTTGAGCAGGTCGTCGACAGGTTCGACGAAGTCGAAGCCCGCATGGGCGCGACGACCGACAGCGACGAGATCGTCGCCCTGTCCAAAGAACACGCCGACCTCAAACCCGTCGCCGACAAGGCAAAGCTCCTGCTCGACCTTCGCGCTGAGCTGAAAGACGCCGAAGCGATGATGAATGGCTCCGACAAGGAGATGGCGGAGCTTGCGGCAGACGAGTTCTACGAGATCAAGGAACGCCTGCCTGCGCTGGAAAAAGAGGTGCAGCTCCTCCTCATCCCGAAGGATGTCGACGACAAGGCGGACATCGTTCTGGAAGTGCGCGCTGGCACAGGCGGCGACGAGGCGGCGCTTTTCGCGGGCGACCTCTTCCGCATGTACTCGCGCTATGCGCAGCTTCAGGGCTGGAAAGTCGAAGTGATTTCCGTCTCTGAGGGCGATGTTGGCGGCTACAAGGAAATCATCGCGAACATTTCCGGCGACGGCGTCTTCGGCCGGCTGAAATGGGAAAGCGGCGTGCACCGTGTCCAGCGCGTGCCGGAAACTGAAAGCGGTGGCCGTATCCATACATCTGCGGCGACCGTTGCCGTCCTGCCCGCACCTGAGAATATCGAGATCGAAGTGCGCCAAGAAGACATCCGGATCGACACGATGCGTTCATCCGGTGCTGGCGGCCAGCACGTCAACACGACCGACTCTGCCGTTCGCATCACCCACCTTCCGACCGGTATCGTCACGACCAGCTCCGAGAAGTCGCAGCACGTGAACCGTGAGAAGGCGATGGAGCAGCTGAAGATCCGCCTCTATGAGCGCGAGCGCGAAGAAAAAGACTCCGCCCGCGCCGAGGCCCGTAAGGACCAGATCGGCTCCGGTGACCGCTCACAGAAGGTGCGCACCTACAACTTCCCGGAAAACCGCGTCTCCGACCACCGGATCAACCTGACACTCTATGCGCTCGACAAGATCATTGCCGGGGACAAGCTGGACGAGGTCATCACCTCGCTCATAGCTGAAGATCAGGCACGCAAGCTCGCCGCGATGGACGAGAATGCATGAGGCGCGCACCTATAAGGTCCAGCTCGGTATTGCATCGACACGGCTGAAATCTGCCGGCATTGACCGGCCGGCACGCGAGGCACGCCACCTGATGCAGCATGTCTGCGCCTTCAGCGCCGCAGATCTCATCAACCATGAAACCGACCTGATGCCGAAGGCCGAGACCGAGGCGTTCTTTGATCTCATCGAACGACGCTCACTTGGCGAGCCCTATGAGTATCTGACGGGCGAAGCCTGGTTCTATGGGCTGCGCCTTGCCTGCTCGCCCGCGACGCTCATCCCGCGCCCTGACAGCGAAGTCGCCGTCGATGAGGCGCTGGCCCGCCTGCCGCTTGGGCGTGTTTCGAAGATTGCTGACCTTGGAACCGGCACCGGCTGTCTCCTCATCGCCCTCCTTAAGCATGAGCCGCGCCTGACGGGCGTGGGCATTGATCTCTCGGCCGCTGCGATTGAGGTCGCGCGGCAGAATATCAAAGCCCACGACCTCGGCGACCGGGCAGAAATGCTGGCCTTGGGCTGGAGCGACTGGGAGGGTTGGGGCGAGACAGACCTCATCATCTCGAACCCGCCCTATATCCGTAGCGACGTTATCGGGACGCTCGACGAGAGCGTCCGGGCCTTTGAGCCTCACAGCGCTCTGGATGGGGGCGCAAGCGGCCTCGATGCCTATCGGGAGATCATCGCGATCGCTGCCAAGAGCATGAAGTCCGGCGCCTGGATCGTGTTTGAAATCGGCTTTGATCAGGGAGCGGAGGTGCAATCCCTGCTTGAATCGGCCGGTTTCTCCTCCATTTCAGTTGCTAGCGACACCGGACAGCGTGACCGCGTTGTCTCCGCTCGCCTTTGATAGACAGTTCAGGGGCTTGGCGAAGCACCAAATGCACGCTAAGGCTGGTGTCGGGCAGGCGGCTGATGATGAATAACTCAGCCCTGCTACGAGCAAGCAAGACATCACCGAGAACACCCAATCCGGGATGCAGCGCACAGGGTCTGGATAACGGACATAACGGGATCAGGAATTTAGCGTATGCAACGCAAGCGCGGACGCGGCCGCCGTTCAGGCGGCAATAATAACAATAATCCGAACCGGCATTATGAGAGCACCGGCCCGGACGTGAAGATTCGTGGGTCTGCCCAACAGATTCTGGACAAGTACCAGCAGTATGCCCGTGATGCGATGACCGCTGGTGACCGCGTGAAAGCCGAAGCGCACTATCAGCACGCCGAACACTATGCGCGCATCGTTGCCAGCTTTCAGAAGGATAACAAGCAGCGCAACCGTAACGACGACAATGATTCCGATGACAATGACGACAATGACAACTCGTCCGATCATCGCAATGAGCAAAACTCTGACCGTCAGGACGACCAGCGCTCCAATCGCAATCAGAACCGCAAGTCTGACAATGATCAGCAGGACGATAACGACAATCGTCAGGATGAGAGCAAGAGCGACGATAGCGAGCCTAAGAAGCCGCGCCGTGGCCGCAAGCCGAAGTCCTCTGAAGACGATCCGATGAAAGTGATCGATTCAGACAAGGGAGATGAAACCGCCTCATCTGATGAGGAAGCACCGGCAAAGCCGAAGCGCCGCACCTATCGCAAGAAGGCCGAAGCAAACGACGACACGTCCGGCGTGATGTCGACCCTTTCGCGCGGCCGCGCAGGCGATACTGACGAAGACGAAAAAGACAAGCGCCCGGCAAACGCTGCCGAATAAGGCGATCGCCTTTCAGGGTCCACTGGCTCTCGAACCAGACTTTCCGACATAGAAAAACCGCCACCCTGAGGGTGGCGGTTCTTTTTTGCCTGCCCTGGCGGAGCCTGCGCTACTCGGCGAGCACCTTGCGGCGCTGCTTGTCGAACATGGACCAGACGCCATCGTCGCCGTGCCAGTCGCCCTTCGTCGCGCCTTTGGAGTATTCGGTCGCGCGCGCTTCGAAGAAGTTCGCGTGCTCGACACCGTTGAGGATCTCCGTCAGCCACGGGATCGGGTGCTTCTCGACGCCGTAGATCGGGTCGAGCTTGAGCTGTCCCATGCGCCAATCGGCGATGTAGCGGATATAATTCTTGATGTCCTGCGGGGTCATGCCCTGCACTTCACCGGCCTCAAAGGCGAGATCGATAAACTTGTCCTCGAGCTTCACGACCGTCTGACAACAATCAGCGATGTCATCCTTCACCGACTTTGTCAGAGCCCCGGTCTCTTCGGCGAAGGTGTGGAACATCTTCATCATGCCTTCGCAGTGCAGCGACTCGTCGCGCACCGACCAGGTAACGATCTGCCCCATGCCCTTCATCTTGTTGAAGCGCGGGAAGTTCATCAGCATGGCGAAGGAAGCGAACAGCTGCAGGCCTTCAGTGAAGCCGCCGAACACAGCCATTGACGTCAGGATGTCTTTCTCGGTCTCACAGCCAAACTGGCCGAGATAGTCATGCTTGGCCGCCATCTGCTCATATTCCATGAAGGCAGAGAACTCTGAATCCGGCATGCCGATCGTCTCGAGCAGTAGCGCGTAAGCCGCGATGTGCACCGTTTCCATGTTCGAGAAGGAGGCCAGCATCATGCGCACTTCAACCGGCTTGAAGAGCGGCATGTAGTTTTCCATGTAGTTGGCGCCGACCTCTACGTCCGACTGCGTGAAAAAGCGGAAGATCTGCGTCAGCAGATTTCGCTCTTTGTCGGTGAGCTTGTTCGTCCAGTCCTTGCAGTCCTCACCCAGAGGCACTTCTTCCGGCAGCCAGTGAACCTGCTGCTGGATTTTCCAGAAGTCATACGCCCAAGGGTACCGGAAAGGCTTGTAGGCCTTGCTCGGTGTAAGAAGCCCCGGGATCTGAATGATACCGTCTGCCATAGGTCTGCCCCTTCTATCCTGCAACACTAGATATAGTGCCAAATCACATGATTGCTCGCAAGATATATACCTGAGCCGGGCCTGATTTTCCACAGCGAATGGTAAACTGTGGACAATTGCCGCGCTGAGGGCGCAACCCCTTAATAGGCAACGGAAATTGAGACAGCGCCGAAACGCTGAGGCCCCGCCTGGCGCTGAAATTCTTCAGTCCTGTGCACATAGGTGAAGGCAAACTGCACATTCTCGACATGGAGCGCGGCACCCGCCTGCGCGTCGGCGACCAGCTTGTTGCGATCGGAAATGCGCGGGCTGTCGCTCCAGGCATTCCCATCGAGGAACATGTCCCGCAGGATGAAGCGCCCCTCAATGCCAGCAAAGAGATAGGCCCCGATAGTCTGCTGAGGTGAAAACGTACCTGCACCGGCAAGCGCAGGACGGATGCGCGGCGGCCCGAAATCAGAA
This sequence comes from Henriciella sp., assembly GCA_012960415.1. Taxonomy (GTDB): domain Bacteria; phylum Pseudomonadota; class Alphaproteobacteria; order Caulobacterales; family Hyphomonadaceae; genus Henriciella. The sequence goes on from DUBH01000083.1 coordinate 108,772, forward strand.
CCGAGGTCCCATCCGATCCGGCCGGTAAGGCCGGTGGCCGCATAGGTGCGCACATTACCCAGCGCACCGCCAGCATGGATGCCATAGTCGGTCTCCAGCCCCAGCGGCAGGCTCGGCCCCTCATAGAGCGCCATGCGCTGCGCAATCAGCTCTAAGCCTGGCTCATTGCGGAGCTGATAGTCCCAGCCCTTCGGTTTGTCTTCCTCGATCAGATCATGCCAGTTGGTCTGAACGAACTCTCCCAGTGCGGCCGGGCCAACCACGCCGAGATTCAGCTGCAAGACGTCCTGAATATGGTCGTCGCTGGCGACCACCGTGCCGGACACATAAAGCCAGCCAGCATAAGGGCGGTCATCGGGGTCCGGGTCCGACAGGGAAATATCGTCCGGCGTGAAGATCGCGTGAGACAGGGCGAGGCCCTGCCGCAACTTCCGGCGCTCAAGGTCGAGAAACGGAACTTGTCGTGCTGCCCAGTCGAGGATCGGCAGCACCCTGTCTTCAGGTGAGACGCGCTCAATACGGATGCCATTGGTGTAGTTGCGATCCGTGCCGCCAAATAGATCGTTCTCCGAGGTGAGCGACCAGACGCCGCGCGGTGCCGGCTCGTCAGGCTGCAACCTAGCGGGCTGCTGCGCATGCGTTGGCAGCAGCACCATGACACCTGTAAGCAAAGAGAGAGAGAATGCAGCGCGCATCGAGTAGAAGACCGATCAGAGGATAATGGCCGCGCCCATACCGCAGCTTGACCGGGCCCGTCAGCTTACAATCTGGAAACGACTGCGCGTGGCAGGCCTAGCGGCGGAGCGTGAAGCTCACGCCCGCGAAGTCTTCAGCGGCACGCTGTCCCTGAAGGCCGCGCTCATTATACTCCACTTCGCGGTGGATATAGCTCAGCGAGAGCTGGCCATTGCCGCGCGTGAAGGACACACCCGCCTGCATATCACCGACAGTCACCTGGTCGCGAAGCGCCATGCGATTGGTAAAGTTACGCTCACCGCCCGGCTCATAGACGAGCGCTTCGCCATCCGCGCCCGCAAAAAGGTACCAGCTATCCGGCGAGACATTCTGGCCACGTTGGTCGAAGTTCTGACCGATGCGGATTTCACCGCCAACACTGCGCTGCCGGAAGTCGCCATCCTTGCTGA
>DUBH01000083.1:109926-181732 GCA_012960415.1 Henriciella sp.
CAGCACGTGGGACGTAGGCGTAGAAGTAGCGCCCGATGGCCCCGGTGACCATCAGGACCACGAGCGCCCAAAACGCATGCCCACCCGGTGTGTCGCGGGGAGCGAGTTCGCCGTGCACCAACGCCAACATCAAAGCCAAGACCGGTACGCTCCATCGGCGCGGAAATTGCGACTTCAGCGTCGAAATCGCTGACCTGGCGAACGGGACGCGTAATGTTTTCAACGCTGCGGCGGCCCTGATAGCCGACAATGCCAGCCGAGTTCGAAATGCGGAGGCTGTTCACGCTAGGCGGACGGGACGCATCCACACCAAGCGGGCGGACTGTACGCACACCCAGTACCGGTGCGATGGCAATCTCAGATGTCGCTGACGTCTGCGCCTGGCTGAAAGAGAAGTTCGAAGCGGCGCGGACGGTTGCGTCCTTCTGCGTGCTGGCGGTATCGACGAGACGGTAATCAATCTCAGCTGCCGCGCCGCGGACGGTCGCAGTAGAGGCTGCTGGTGCCGGGGAACATCCCTGACATCCTGCGGCAATCACTGTGGCCAAAAGCATCATCATCTCGTCACTCCAGCCGCCCCTTAAACCACAGGGTTACGACGTTTCGTCCCTCTTGTAACATACATGAACGCCCTGTCACAGGGTTGTTTCGTGTTGTTGCGCTTACGAATTCTTACAATTCCTCCATTGAGAGTAGGTTCCTGCAAATATGAATTTTCTGAGACCAACCCACATGTTTGGTTAAGTAAATCGCTGTGAGAGGCGCCAGCGCTGCCGCTTCAAGCGAATATTTTCGACGCCGTCAGCTGACAAATCTGACAATAGCCGCTTGAGCGCGCCGTCATCGATGTTACATCATAACCCTGATGACGCTTCCGCGCTTGAGTTGGGCCTCCAAGGCAGTTTTCGTCGTCCTGTTCCTCTGGGTTCAGGGCGCGAGCCTCTATGACGCGGCTGCGCACGGCGATGCCCCGCACGAGCATTATGGCGTTTCCTGCGACCTCGCACTTGCGGTTTCGCCGCAGGTCGCCCCACTGCCAGTCACGCCGGTGCTGCCAACCCCGCCTCGCGCTTTCGCGCTGACAGAGACACCAACCCTCGACTTCAGGCCATGGTCGCGCCCGCCCGGACGCGCCCCGCCCCCGCGAGGGCCACCCGCCTTCAATCAATAGAGACTGACGCCGCCCGAAGATCCGGACACCACAACCGGACAAGGCGATCTTCCTGTTGATTGAGGGGAATTCCCACACATGACTTCCAGAATCCTGCGACGCACGCTCGCGGCAACCCTGCTCGTGGGCGCAAGCCCGCTTGCCATCGCCCAGAATGCAGACACCGCCCCGGCCACCGAGGCGCCAGAGCGTCTCTCCACTGTCATCGTCTCCGGTGTCGGCCCGCAACGCGAAACCGATGAGATGATCGGAAACGCAAGCGCCGTCACACGCGGAGAGATTGTCGAACGCCTTCAGGCCACGCTCGGCAACACGCTCGATAGCGAGCCTGGCGTCTCGACAACCCATTTCGGCCAGGCCGCCAGCCGTCCCGTCCTTCGCGGACTTGGCGCTGAACGCGTGCTCGTCTTGACCAACGGCATTGGCGTGATCGACGCGTCCGCCGCCTCCCCCGACCACCAGGTTGCGGGTGACGGCATCGATGCCGAGAAGATCGAAATCCTGCGCGGCCCGGCTGCTCTTGCCTATGGCGGGCAAGCGATTGGCGGTGTCGTCAACGTTATCGATGGCCTGATCGTCGAGGACCTGCCGGATGAGCCTGTTTCCGGCGAAGCCTACGGCGCGTTCAACAGCGTCAATGAAGGACAGGAAGGCGCCATCAAGGGGCGCTTTACCACCGGGCCTTTCGTATTGGCCTTGTCGGCCTCGGCCCGCGACTTCGACAATTACGACATTCCCGGCTTCGCTGAATCTTCTCGTCTTCGCGCACTCGAAGCGCTCGAAGGCGACGACCACGATCATGAGGAGGAGCACGCCGAGGATGAAGATCATGACCATGAGGCGCATGATCACGAGGATGAGGAAGTTCGCGACACGCTCGAGAACTCCTTCGTAGAAACCGAATCCTTTGCAGGCGGCCTCTCCTGGGTCGGTGATAGTGCCTTTGCAGGTATCGCTATTCGTCGCCAGACATCCAACTACGGCCTACCCGGTCATAGCCACGCACATGAGCATGGGCATGAAGACGAACATGGCCATGAAGAGGGCGAAGATCATGATGAGGATCACGATCACGAGGAAGGCGAAGAGGGCGAGGAAAACCCGTTCATTGACCTCGAGCAGACCCGATACGACTTCCGCGGTGGCGCGGACCTGAATATCGGTCCGTTCACCCGCATTGCCGGTAATATCTCCATCGCTGACTATGAGCACACTGAGTTCGAAGCGCCGGGAGAGCCGGGCACCAAATATGAAAGCGACGGCGCCGAAGGGCGCGTGGAGCTCGGCACCGGTTTCGGTGACTGGGAAGGCGCTATTGGCGTGCAAATCCTGGACAAGACGCTCGACGCATTTGGTGACGAGGCCTTCATCACCAAAACAGACACCGTGTCGACGGGCGTGTTCCTCTATCAGACAAGGGAATGGGCCAACGGCTTCGGTGTCGAAGGCGGCCTGCGCTACGACTCCACCGAGCTCGACAATATCGTAGCTGGCTCACGCGAGTACGATCTCTTCTCTGGTTCGTTCGGCGTGCACCAGCACTGGGAGAATGGTTGGTTCGTCGGTGGCCAGATCAGCCTGACCGAACGCGCACCAAATGAAAGCGAGCTCTTTGCTGACGGCGCACACCTTGCGACCGAGCAATATGAAGTCGGCGATAACACGCTGGACAAGGAACGCGGCCTGAACCTTGAGGGCACAATCCGCTGGCGCGGTGATACTGGCTTTGGCTTCGGGGCAAACCTGTTCCACACCGAGTTTGACGGCTTCATCTACCTGACGCCGGGCCAAACGATCGATGGCGGCGTCCTCGTCGATGAGATTGATGAGCTGCCTGTCTATCTCTTCGTCCAGGAAGATACGAGCTTCACGGGGGGCGAGGTCTATGTCGACTATACGCTCCCTGCCGGCCCGCTAGGTGCCGACTGGCGCGCAGAAGCCAATGTCGATTTCGTCAGCTCTGACATCGATAGCGGTGGCAACGTACCGCTTCTCCCGCCGACCACCTTCAACGCCTCGCTCGATGGCGATTGGGGTCTCTGGAAAGCCGGGGCAAGCGTGACCGTCGCGGCCGATCAGGACGATACCGGCATTGGTGAGCTGCCAACCGATGGCTACACGACGCTGGACCTTCGCGGCGCGCTCTCGCTCGCCGAACTTGGCTTTGGCAGCGAAGGCACAGAGCTCTTCCTCGATGTGCGCAATGTCACCGATGAGGAGGTTCGTTACGCCTCCTCAGTGCTGAAGGATACTGTCCCAGCCCCAGGCCGAAATGTCCGCGGCGGTGTAAGGATCGTGTTCTAGGGCAGTCCAGCTTTGATTTTCCGTTTTCTCCCGCACAGGCGGGAAATCGGAAGTAGCCAGGAATCGACATGGTCCAGTTGTGCGTCACCCTCGGCGGGCGCCAGCCCGTCTGAGGGTCCATCGCTCGTCTTCTCCGCGATGAGCGGGGCTTGAGGGCAAGAGATGGGCTCCCAGACCGCTGACGCGGTCGGGAGTGACGCCTAACCGCAAACGCCGCAAACACCTGCGCAGGCAGGCGGCCCATGGTGAACCCTTGCGGCCTGTTTTCTGTTGGAACTTTCGCACCCTGGATAACTGCCTTCGCAGGCATCACCGGACATCTTCGTTGTTCGCAAACAAAAACCCCGGCTCATCGCTGAGCCGGGGTTTTCCTCATCCCTTCAGATGAAAACGACGACTGCGCCTACTGGCAGGCGAGGCATTCGTCATAGTCGGTGTTCGGCACATCCATGCCAGTCACCTTCTCCTTGTCGGCAGCGCCAGCAAAGCTTGCGCGCTGGACCGATTTGGAGCGGCAGTAATAGAGCGACTTCAGGCCCTTCTCCCACGCCGTCCAGTGCAGCATGTGGAGGTCCCACTTGTTGATGTCAGCAGGCAGGAAGACGTTGAGCGACTGGCTCTGGCAGATATATGGCGTGCGATCTGCAGCGAGCTCGATGATCCAGCGCTGGTCAAGCTCGAAAGCCGTCTTGAAGACCGACTTCTCATGCTCATCGAGGCATTCGAGATGCTGGACGGAGCCCTCATTCTCGAGGATCGAGTTCCAGGTCTCTTCGGTGTTCGCGCCCTTTTCCTCAAGCACGCGCTCCAGCTGCTGGTTCTTCACTGTGAAAGAGCCTGACAGCGTCTTGTGCGTGTAGACGTTGGCTGGGATCGGCTCGATGCCGGCGGAGGTGCCGCCGCAGATGATCGAGATCGACGCGGTTGGCGCAACGGCCATCTTGTGGCTGAAGCGGGCCATCATGCCTGCATCGCGGGCGTCTTCACACGGCCCACGCTCCTTGGCGAGCTTGACCGATGCCTGGTCGGCGCCAGCGCGGATGTGCTTGAACATCTTCTCGTTCCAGACTTTCGACATCGCGCTTTCAATCGGCACGTTCATCGTCTGCAGGAAGGAATGGAAGCCCATTAGGCCGAGGCCGACCGAACGCTCTCGCTTGGCGGAATAGACCGCGCGGGCCATCTCGTTCGGCGCGCGCTGGATGAAGTCTTCCAGCACGTTGTCGAGGAAGCGAAAGATATCTTCCAGGAAGTTTTCGTCCTTGGACCATTCGAGGAACTTCTCGGCATTGACGGAAGACAGGCAGCAGACAGCCGTGCGGTCTTCGCCATTCTGGTCAACGCCGGTCGGAAGGGTGATTTCCGAGCAGAGGTTGGACTGGTGGACTTTGAGGCCAAGCTTGCGCTGGTGCGCTGGCATGGCGTTGTTCACCGTGTCGGTGAAGAGCAGGTATGGCTCACCGGTCTGGATGCGCAGCTCAAGGATCTTCTGCCAGATCTTGCGTGCATTGACGGTGCGCAGGACTTCGCCGGACTTTGGCGAACGCAGGCCGAACTCTTCATCCTTGCGGACCGCTTCCATGAACTCATCGGTGATGTTGATGCCATGGTGCAGGTTGAGGGACTTGCGGTTGAAGTCGCCCGACGCTTTGCGGATTTCGAGGAATTCCTCGATCTCCGGGTGGTGGATGTCGAGATAGCAGGCAGCCGAGCCACGACGCAGCGAGCCTTGGCTGATCGCGAGGGTCAGCGAGTCCATCACGCGGATGAAAGGAATGATGCCGGAGGTCTGACCGTTCTGGCCGACTTTCTCACCGATGGAGCGGACATTGCCCCAATAGGTGCCGATGCCGCCGCCATTCGAGGCGAGCCAGACATTCTCCGTCCAGGTCTCGACGATATCGTCGAGAGAGTCCCCGACCTGGTTGAGGAAACAGGAAATCGGAAGGCCCCGGTCAGCGCCGCCATTCGAGAGGACAGGCGTCGCTGGCATGAACCAGAGGCGGGAAATGTAATCATAGATACGCTGGGCATGGTCCTGATCGTCGGCGAACGCCTTCGCGACGCGGGCAAACATGTCCTGATAGCTTTCGCCGGCGAGGAGGTAGCGGTCTTCGAGCGTCTTCTTGCCGAACTCGGTCAGCAGCGCATCGCGCGACTCGTCGATCTTGATCTCAATATCGCTGACGACCTTGAGGTCCGGACGCGGCGTCTGCCCTTTCGGCTTGCCCCGGCGGAGCGCGGCGGATGTTTTGGTCGCAACAGTGCTCGCAGACATGGTGTCTTTCCTCTCAATCGGCCCGTCAAATATAGGGATTTGGCCCCTGAAGCGCCATATGCGGTGCCTCTACCCCGTCCCAATACTAGATATAGTGTTCCGAAGGTTAAGGCTTGGTCAATGGCCCCTCTGCCGAATTTGCGACGGTTGCCGTGGAAATCTCACCATCTTCGGTGAGTTTCCTCCCCGCAAGCCCCGCCACTAAAAGCGATGAACCGATTGCAGAAAAATTTGTTTCGGATGCGGAAAGTTTTGGGGCACTGGCGCGCAAACGGGCACGCCCTGAATCAGTTTCTCGCAAGACGATAAGGAAGTCCCTGTTACTGCGGGGATCCGGTCTCGAATCACCCCTCAGCCTCGGCCGAAGAAGCCTCCCGGTCGGACACATCCGGAAAGAGCCGGGCGACGGACTGATTCCACTCATAGAGCCTTGGCCAGTTGTCCCCGCCATTCGGCATCAGGCCAAGCCGCACGACGACCAGGTCCTTTGAGGGGACGACCCAGATGGTCTGGCCTTCATGCCCCTGCGCCGAGAAGGCATCGAAGGGCGGTGTCGTTGCCGCCTGATCTGCCGGTTCTGGCGCAGGGTCAGCGCCGAGCCACCAGCCTGCGCCATAGACATTAGCCTTGGTGGCCACGGGGTCCCGGCGGGAAAAGTCGACCCAGCCCTCAGGCAGAAGCCGCTCATCGTCCCAGACACCATCGCGCAGATAGAGATAGCCGAACTTTGCAAAGTCGCGTGCCGACGCCCAGACGAGCGAGCCGCCGAGGAATGTTCCGGCGGAGTCAAATTCCGGCTGCGCGTCCATGCCGATGCGATCGAAAAGAAGCCCATCTATCACACCGGCAAACCAGGTTTGATCGGCGAGCGTCTCAGCACACAGATCGATCTCGGGGCGATCGCAGCTCGAGGCGTCCGCTGCGACTTCCTGCAAAGCCCACGAAATCAGATGAAACCCCGCGGTCGAGTAATTCCACACCGCGCCCGGGTCGTGCGCCAGCTCGAACTCATCTACTATATGTTGTGCCACGTCGAACCGGCCGGGGCCGTACATCATCTGGACGACATCATTGTCGGTAAGCCCCGTTGAGCCGATCTCGAGATAATCGAGCCCATCCGTCATCGTCAGCCACTGACGCCAGGTGATCTCACTGCGTGGATCGCCGTCTGAAAACGGGGTCGGCATCGCATAATCGATATCCTCGATCAGGCCGAGCTCGACCGCACGCCCGACCAGCGCCGACGTGATAGATTTCGCCATCGACCATGACACCTGCTTCGTGCCCGGCCCGAAGCCGTCAGCATAAGTTTCGAAGATCAGGCGTCCCTCATGGATGATGACGATCGCCCGCGTCTGGCCCATCGGCTCGGTCACGCCTGTCGCCATCGCGTCACGTACGAGAAGCGAAAGCTTCTCTTCGATCGCGGCAGGCACCTCACCTTCAGGCCAGCTCTGAGTGGCCCACGCGACCCCATACGGCTGCGGCGCCAGCGGCACGAGGCCTTGCGCACTGGCTTGCAAGCCGGCAGCACAGGCGGCCGAAATGAGTAGAGACTTGAAGAACATCGACGCGCTCCGTAACGATTGTCACAGCACATCTAGAGGCAGAGCATGAAACTCGTCAAAGCCGCAGTCGTCATCGTGATCATGCTGGGCGTCGCAGCCCTTCTTGCCTGGCAATTCATGATCAAGGACCAGATCGATCTGGCGCGTGTCGCGACGCCCTATGGCGCCAAGATGGTGTGCTCCTGCCGCTTCATCGCTGAACGCCCGATGGAAAGCTGCCTTGCTGACTTCACTGAAGACGTAAGCGCGGTGAGCTTTGCGGAGGAGGAAAACGCCATCCGGGCAACCGTTCTGGGCGGCGTGGTGAGCGCAAGGGCTGTCTATCAAGAAGGCCTTGGGTGTACGCTGGTTGACGCGGACAGCTAGCACCCCTCAGGGCGCAGCCGAGGTGTCTACCATCTCTGCGTCCGCGTCGAACAGGTCGCCATAGCGCGGCGCTAATTCGTCGATGAAAACCGACGCCGGTACTCCGACCTCATAGGGCCCTTCAGCATAGGCCCCGACCGTGTAGGGCTCAAAGTGATAGATAAGCCCTGCGGGTGCTTCGCTATCGATGCCGCGCGCAATCGTGAAATTCTCAAATATCACGTCATTGTTCTCGAACGCCGCCCGAAGCCAGTTATCCATGAGCTGTTCGTCACTCAGGCTGTCATCATTCATACGCTCACGCTTGGCCGCGATCAGTGCCGTCTGGAGCGCATCTGCCATGATGGCTCGCGCCGCCTCATCATCCTGAAAAAGATCGCCGAAGCCGATTGCCTCGCCCAGCCCTTCGTCCCAGTTCAGCATGCCATAGTCGAAGTTGGGATGGGCGCCGCCAGCATACGCCGCATAGGACCCCAGAAAGGAGCGCAGCGTCCCTTCGCGAGGGCCGACTTCTTCCCAGCTGACAGTCAGTGAGTGCGGCCGGAAGGCGTACCCTTTATTCTCTGCATCGACGCGGTCATTCTGCGCGGCGGCGAGAAATGCGTCCTTTCCCTCTTCGGCACGTGCGCGAATGAGCGCTGCCAGCTCCGGATCGATGTCATCTATGCGTGCTGGAAGCCGGATATCGATGGAAGCGGCCTCAGTCCCACTGACGATAGCGATGCCACCATTGGGGTCTGCAAACCCGTTACTAGAGGGCTGCTCGGGCCGTGGCAGCTGCGAAACGCGAACGCTTTCGCTCTCTTCCGCCTGCTCCGCCCCGCACGTCGCCAGAAAGATTGCGCCCATCAGGACAATGCTGGCTTGCTTCATTGGCTTTCCCCCCAACAATAAGGATCCGAAGGCCTATAAGCTCAACAGTTCCGGGTCGCCACCCTGAGCTGTAATATCTACCGTGACCACACGCTCTGTCGCGAAGCGCAGCATATAGTGCGGACCACCCGCTTTCGGACCCGTGCCGGAAAGGCCTTCACCGCCAAACGGCTGAACGCCAACGACTGCGCCCGTCATGGAGCGGTTGATATAGGTGTTGCCCGCTTTCACGGCCGTGCGAACCTTGGCCGCAAAGCTTTCGAGACGTGAGTGAACGCCGAGCGTCAGGCCATAGCCTTTCGCCTGAAGGGCCGCGCCAACTTCGGCAATATTGTCTGGCTTGTAACGCACCACGTGAAGCACAGGTCCGAAGGTCTCCTTCTCGATCTGGTCGAGCGATTTCAGCTCAATGATCGAGGGGCCGAAGAAGTGGCCACCTTCTGGCGTGCCCAGTTTTTTCACAACAGAGGCCTCTGTCTCCATGCGCGCCATATAGGCGTGCAGCATCTCGTATGCCTCATTGTCGATGACCGGTCCGACATCGGTATCCGCGCGGCCCGGATCACCGACTTTCAGCTCATCCATCGCGCCTTTGAGGCCTTCCAGAATGAAGTCGGCGGTCGCATCCGGCAGGAACAGGACGCGCAGAGCAGAGCAGCGCTGACCCGCAGACCCGAAAGCAGAGACGAGCACATCGTCAATCACCTGCTCGCGCAGGGCCGTGGTGTCGACGAACATGCCGTTCAGACCACCCGTCTCGGCGATGAGCGGAATGATCGGTCCTTGCCGGTCTGCCAGCGTCTTGTTGATGAGCCGCGCGGTGTCCGTGCCGCCGGTAAAACAGACGCCGCTGACGCGAAGATCCTTGGTCAGCTTTGCGCCGACTGTTTCGCCGCGTCCCGGAACGAGATGCAGCGCGCCAACCGGAAGTCCCGCCTCCTGGAAGATGCGCACTGCTTCAAAAGCGATGATCGGCGCCTGCTCTGCAGGCTTGGCGACGACCGTGTTGCCTGCGCCCAGAGCCGCCGTGATCTGGCCCGTGAAGATCGCCAGAGGGAAATTCCATGGCGAGATACAGGCAAACACGCCGCGTCCATGCAGCGAGATATGGTTGGTCTCACCTGCAGGCCCCGGAAGGCGTGTGCGACCCTCAAACTTGTCTTCAGCCTGCACCGCATAATAGCGGCAGAAATCGACGGCCTCACGGACTTCCGCGATGCCGTCGCCGAACGTCTTGCCAGCCTCTTCGGCCATCAACGCAACCAGCCGGTCCATATTGGCCTCGAGCGCATCGCCCATGTCCGACAGGATCTTCGCCCGCTTGGCACCGCCAAGCGCGTCCCATTCAGGCTGGAAGGCCGTGGCCGCATCGAGCGCCGCATCGACATCTGCGTCAGTCGCTTCGCGTACTGTCCCGAGACGCCGCGAGGTGTCTGACGGCGCAAAGACTTCTGCACCACCCTCGCTCAACACCTTACCGGAGATGACCGGCCCAGCCAGCAGCGCCTTACCTTCACGCAGCCGGTCGACATGGTCTTCCAGAACCTTGCGCTCGCTCGCCTGTGACAGGTCCACACCGATGGAGTTCTTGCGCATCGGGCCATAGAGACGCGGCGGCGTCGGAATGCGTGGATGGCGGCGGGGACCGGCCTCCACTTTCGCGATCGGGTCATCGACCACTTTTTCGACATCGACATCGGGGTCGAGGAAAGAATGCACGAAGCTCGTATTCGCGCCATTCTCCAGAAGGCGGCGCACGAGGTAAGGCAAGAGGTCCTTATGTGCGCCGACCGGCGCATAGACGCGAACCTTGTCGCCCTTTTCCGCCGCGCCATAGAGCGGCTCACCCATGCCGTGCAGGCGCTGGAATTCGTAATTCGTCACGCCCTCTGACTCCGCCATCATCAGGATCGTGGCCATCGAGTGGGCATTGTGCGTGGCAAATTGTGGATAGATGCGCGGGCTTGCCTGCAGAAGCGCATGCGCGCAGGCAAGATAATTGATGTCGGTGCCATGCTTGGTCGTGAAGACCGGGAAGTTCACCATGCCCTCTTCATGGGCATGCTTGATCTCTGTGTCCCAATAGGCGCCCTTCACCAGCCGCACCATGAGACGCATGCCTGTCTCCCCAGCGAGCTCCGAGAGACGCTGGATCACCTTTTGGGCGCGCTTCTGATAGGCTTGAACCGCAAGGCCGAGACCGCTCCAGCCTTTCAGTGACGGCTCTCGCATCAGACGCTCAAGCAGCTGCAGCGAAATGACCAGCCTGTCGGCTTCCTCAGCGTCGAGGCAGAGATTGATATTGGCCTTGGCCGCATCCTCGCAAAGCGCGAGCAGACGCGGATAAAGCTCGGCGTGAACGCGAGCCTCGTTGACCGCCTCATAGCGCGGATGAAGCGCCGACAGTTTGACGGAGATGCCGTTCTTTGCTTCCGGCGAGAGGGAGGCATCGCCGTCCGCCCCGACCTCTTTGATCGCCTCGCGATAGGACCGGAAATAGCGCTCGGCATCGTCATGCGTGCGCGCGCCCTCTCCCAGCATGTCAAAGCTGAAATTCGCCGCCTCACCAGCCTTCACTTTCTTGCGGCCGCGCTTCAGCGCCTCATCAATGGTACGCCCCAGTACGAACTGTTCGCCCATGATCCGCATGGCCTGCATCATCGCGGCACGGATGACCGGCTCGCCGCTTTCGCGCACAAGGTTGGACACGAAAGTCGACGGGCCTTTTTTGGCATCGCTCGGTGCACCGATGACGCGCCCGGTCAGCATCAGCCCCCAGGTCGAGGCGTTGACCAGCCAGCTATCGGACTGACCTGAATGTGCGCCCCAGTCGCCGGAACGGATTTTTTCTGCGATCAGATCGTCGCGCGTGTCAGCGTCCGGCACACGCAGGAGCGCTTCAGCCAGGCACATCAGGGCAAGGCCCTCAGAGTTCGACAGACCGAACTCCTCGAGGAAGCTTTCCATCATGCCCTTCGGGCGTCCGGCCGCGCGGGCGATCTGAACCAGTTCACGGCCACGGCGAACCGCAGCGGTGCGCGCGCGTTCATCCAGCGGTAGCGATTTCAGGATTTCGGCAACAAGGGCTTCCTCATCGGCGAATTTCATCTGGTCGAGCGCGTCCCAGCTTTTCGCCATGGGGGTCAGCGTATCGGGCATAATGTCCTCCGTCGTCGGCCGGTCCTGCACGATCATCCTATCGCAAACCGTAAGGCGGGTTTACGCCGGACTGCAGTCCTCTAAAAGTGGGACCACGCAGCCATGCGGCAAGGAGTATAGATGCGCATCATGCTTATCACAGACGCCTGGGAACCACAGGTGAATGGCGTTGTCCGGACCATGAAACGTGTCATCGCAGAGTGCGAGGAGATGGGCCACGAATGGGAAGTGGTCTCGCCTGCTGATGACTTTCTGACCATGCCGCTGCCGACCTATAGCGAGATCCAGCTTGCGCTGTTTGCCCGCAACAAGATTTCCGAACGCTTTGAAAGCTTCCAGCCGGACGCGGTACACATCGCGACTGAAGGCACGCTTGGCCTTGCCGGCCGCGCCATGTGCCTGAAGGAAAAGCACCCTTTTTCGACCTCCTACCACACGCGCTTTCCGGAATACGTTTCGGCCCGATTCCCGGTGCCGACATCTTGGGGCTACAGCTATGTGCGCTGGTTCCACAAATACTCTGGCAAAGTCATGGTCGCGACGCCGTCCATGCGCGAAGAACTTGAAGAGCACGGCTTCAACAATGTCGTCTCATGGACGCGCGGCGTTGATGTCGACCTCTTCCATCCGTCGCGCCGTATCGGAGAAGGCGAGCCAGGCGACCCGTTCGAAGGCCTGCCGCGTCCTATCTTCCTCAATGTGGGCCGCGTTGCGGTTGAGAAGAACATAGAAGCGTTTGCAGAGCTCGACCTGCCCGGCACGAAGGTGATCGTTGGAGAGGGTCCGCAACTTCAAGAGCTGAAGCGCCGCTACCCTGAAGTGAAATTCCTTGGCGCCAAATTCAACGAGGAGCTCGCCGCCTGTTTTGCGAGCGCTGATGTCTTCTGCTTCCCGAGCCTGACGGACACGTTCGGCCTTGTCATTCTCGAAGCCATGGCAACCGGAACGCCGGTCGCTGCCTATAACGCGCCCGGCCCGCGCGACATCATCCCTGGCTCAAATGCCGGCATCATTGATGATGACCTCGAAAAGGCCTGCAAGGCCTGTCTCGATCTCGACCGGACAGTGACGCGAACCTATGCTGAAGGGTATAGCTGGCGGTCCTGCGCCGAGGCTTTCATCGAAAACCTCGATCCGCTTCCTGTGCCTGAGCGCAAACGCTTCTGGCAGAAGATCCGGCTTCGCCGGCGCAAGAAAAAATACCCACCAGACACTAAAGCCGGGTGAGTACACCGCCTGACATAGACACGCTGAAACGCCTTGTGGGCCAGTCCGTACCGGACCTCGCCGCCCAGCCCTTCACCCGTGTCCGCAATGCTGGCACCGACAATCATATCTACCGGATCGGAGACAACCACGCGCTTCGCGTTGCGCGCCGCTATGAAGCGGTCCCGTCGCTCGCCTACCGCGAACCCGTTGCCATGCGCAGCCTGAAAGACCTGCCGCTTGAGACGCCCGAACTTGTCGCCAACGGACTGACGGACACGCCAGAAAGCTGGCCGTGGCTGGTCTGCACGTGGCTGGACGGCGAAAGCGCCGAGGCAAGCAGACATGCCTTCACCGAAACGGACGCCAAGCGCCTCGCGCTCTTCCTGCTCGACCTTCAGGGCCAGAAGCGCGACTTTGCAGCCGAACCGAATATCGACAATCACTGGCGCGGCTGCCCGCTCGCCCAGCGCGACGCACCAACACGCGGCGCGATTGCCGATGTCGCAGATGATTTTGATGCGATTGCGCTCGCCGCAATCTGGAAGGTGGCGCTGGAAGCGTCGCCATGCCTCGACCGTGACCGGACATGGATTCACGGCGACCTTCACGCGGGCAATCTCTTGGTGAAAAACGAGGCGCTATCCGGCGTACTGGACTGGGGGCTGTCCGGCCTCGGCGATCCAGCCTCAGACCTGATGGCCGGCTTCACCCTGTTCGAGGGCACCGCCCAGGATGCTTTCTGGAAGGCGTCCGGGATTACGGAAACAGTCTGGAGGCGTGCCCGCGGTTGGGCGCTGTCGACCAGCGTAATCGCCTATGCCTTCTATCGCGGGACGAAGACACCGATAGAAAAGCGCAGCCGCAAGCTGCTCGAAGACTTCGCGTTCGGCGTCTAGCTTTCTGCCATATCCATTGTTTCAAGCGAGAGCGCCTGCTCACGGACGGCGGACCGCTCATCTTCCTGAAGCGGGATCAAACCCTTTTCAACAAGGTAACCCGTGGGGCCCCAGGCGTCTTCCTGCGTGAACTCGGAAATAAAGTCGGTCAGCCCCGGCACAAGATTCACATTCTGCTTCTTCACATAGAAGAACATGGAGCGTGAAATGCCGTAATTGCCGCTCGCAATGTTGTCAAAGGTCGGCTCAAGCCCGCCAATGCTCGCGCCTTTCAGACGGTCGAGGTTCTGCTCCAGGAAGGAGTAACCCATGATGCCGATACTGTCGGGGTTCTTCATCAGGGTCTGGACGATGGCTGCGTCGTTTTCACCGGAATCGATCCACTTGCCGTCCATGCGGATCGTCGTGGCACGGCGAGCGAACTCATCAGAGTCAGTTTCCTTCAGTGCGGCAACCTCCGGCACTTCCTCTGCCCCGCCCTCCATGGCGAGCTCGGCGAAGGCATCGCGCGTACCTGAGGTCGGCGGCGGGCCGGACACGAGGATGGGCATATCCGGCAGGTGATCTGCCACATCCTTCCAGGTCTCGTTCGGGTTCTCTTCCCACCCGCCATTGCCATCAGGCAGCTCTTCAGCAAGCGCGCGGTAAATCTCTTCCTTTGAGAGGTCGAGCACCGGAGACCCCTTGGCATTGGCAAGCACGATCCCGTCAAAACCAATCTTTACCTCGACGATCTCGGTGACGCCTTGGCGTGCGCACAGTGCCAGCTCGGACGCTTTTACCGGACGCGACGCATTGCTGATCGAAGGCTCTTTCGGACCGATCCCCTGGCAGAAGGCCTGAAAGCCACCGCCTGTGCCTGTGGTTTCCACGATCGGCGTGGGAAACTCCGATACGGCACCGAATTGTTCAGCAACCGTCGTCGAAAAGGGAGAAACGGTGGAGGAACCAACAATCCTGATCTTCTCATCCGGCGAAGCGGCAAAAACCTGAAGCTCGCCAGAGCTCGCATCGATCTGGGAAAGGTCTGTCTCGGGCGCACAGGCAGTCGCGAGCAAACCTGCAGTCAGGGCCAGGAAGATCGTACGCATGGGGGGCAGTCCTAAAATCAGTGATCGTTTCGTCGGCTACCGTTTATATGGCTTTTGTGACAGTCACATGCCTGCCACTGTCATCTCTCTGCAGCTAGCAGCACAGGCGCGCAAACCCGCTCAAACCCAAAGCGCGCGCATACCTTCACGAGGCGCGCATGATCGCCGCCCTCATCGGTAATGTAGAGCCTGCCGCCAGCTTCGCCGGAACGGGGCTTCGGCGCCGCGTTTTCGAGCACCCGCAGGGTCTGACGCGCGATCGCGGCCCCGGAATCGATAAATGTGACGCGGTCCGGTGCCGCGGCCGCCAGCTGTGCCCGCACAAGAGGAAAATGCGTGCAGGCGAGCACGATCGTATCAACGTCGTCGCCATCCTTGGCATCGAAGATAGGCGCTAGCGCGGCGGTGAAGCCTCCCGCGTCATACGTCTCACCCGCCGCAAAAGCCTCGGCAAGACGCACCAGCTCGACGCTGCCATGCAGGATCACAGTTATCTCGCTCGCGAAATCCTCGATCAGTTTCGCCGTGTAGGCGCGGCGGATCGTGCCCGGTGTAGCGAGCAGACCAATAACGCCAGTTTTTGTTAGTGACGCAGCAGGTTTGATTGCCGGAACGGTGCCAACCACCGGAATATCCAGCAGCGCGCGGACTTCGTCCAGAGCCAGCGTGCTGGCTGTATTGCAGGCAATGACAAACACGTCGGGCTGCGCTTCACGCACCAGCGCCTCAGCCACCTCGGGCAGGCGTGCGCGCAGCGCCTCGTCGCTCTTGTCGCCATAGGGGAAAAAGCCGGTATCGGCGGCATAGTCGACCTGTAGCGCTGGCGCCATCTGGCAGATCTCGCGCGCCACCGTGAGCCCGCCCATGCCTGAATCAAAGACCAGCACGCGCCCCTGCGCGTCTCGCATCTCTTGCGTCATGGACTGATCTGGCGTCGTCATCCTGTCTCCCGTCGGACTCTCATATCGCGGTGCAGCGCCTGCGTGAACACGGAGGCATCACCCCCCCCCCCCGACCTGTCGCTAGGATCACTCGCTTGAAAAAGGATGAAAACAAGCTTATGTTGCACTGCAGCATAAAGGGCAAACCCATGACCACAGAGACGACAAGACCAAACCCGCTTGAACTCTGGACGGAGTCTTTCTCCGCATGGCGCGACCTCAGCCAGAGCGCGAGCGAAGCCTGGATGGACGCGATGATGTCGATGAAACCGGGTGCAGGCGAAGCCGCACCGGAAGCGGCCACGCGCGACCTTTTCCGCAAACTCGCTGCCCTCAACCTTCAGCACTGGGAACATGCCGCCAAGCTGATCGAGGCGATGCCAGCCTGGATGCGCTGGCCGCAGACTGTGCCGGGCGACATGATGACCGACTGGTTTGATAGCCTGCGCCGTGAAGCGGGCGCACCCTTCATCCAGACCGCGCAAATGGCACCAGCAGCTGCAGCCAAGGCCGCCGAAGCGGTTTTCCGTCAGCCAACCGCCCTGACCGCGCCCGAAGGTGAAGCCGACGACCTCACACGCATCAAGGGCATCGGGCCGAAACTTTCAAAGACGCTGAATGAACTTGGCATCTTCCACTTCAAGCAAATCGCGAACTGGGATGCTGACGAAGCTGGCTGGGTCGACGAATACCTGTCCTTTAAGGGCCGGGTTGCCCGTGAGCAGTGGATTGAGCAGGCCCAGAAATTCACATCCAATGGCGCGCTCCACTAGAACGCCGGTCCTCGGATAAACGAATGAAGCGCGGCCCCGATTTCAGGCGCCGCGCTTTTTCATTTCTGCGTCCGATCATTCAGTCTGACCCGAAGTCACCCGGCAGCTCCGCATCGTCTCGCGAGTCCGGTTTTGGCAGCCCAACATCCTTGCAGATCTGTTTGAGTGCCGTTTTCAGGCCTTCTTCCAGCGTCGGATGGTAGAATGGCTTGTTGAGGAGGTCGCTGGCTTTCGACCCGTTCTCAATCTCCCAGCAGAGGAGGTGGGCGAGATGTTCAGCGTCTGGCCCGACGAGAGTTGCCCCGGTCAGCGCGCCGCACTGCGCCTTCGCATAGATCTCACAGACACCCTGATTGACGCCCATCGCCCGCGCCCTGCCCTGATCGGCAAAATCGACCTTGCCGACCACTGTGTCCTTATCAGGATCTGCGCCGACCTTTGCCATGTTCGGCGCAGTAAACATGATCTGCAGGCGGGTTGAGCGTTCAAACGATTTCGTATCCGGAAAGGAGGCTGCATTGGCCCCGGCGATTGTGCCTTCCTTTGACGCCTCATGCAGGATCGGGCGTTCTCCATTGGCATCGCCGACGATGAAGACGGGCGAGGCACCACACTGAAGTGTACCGGCGTCGAAAACAGGACCGCCCTTCTCATTCAACTCCAGGCCAGACTGCTCAAGGCCCAGTCCATCAAGGTCAGGTGCCCGGCCCGCGGCCACCATCAGCTTGTCGAAGTGCGCTTCTTTTGCCTCGCCAGCGTCTCTCCAGCTGATCGTCACACCGCCATCGCCGTTGCGGCGCGCCTCAGGCTCGACATCGAGGTGAAGATCAAGCTCCTTCGCCAAGGCTTCTCGAAGCGACGTTTCCGGCTCACCCGCTTCAAGGCCGGCGAGCCGCGCGCCCTTGTCGAACACCGCAACGTGCACGCCGAGCCGGGCCAACGCCTGCGCCAGTTCCAGACCAAGCGGCCCGGCCCCTATCACGCCAACCGACGCCGGCAGGTCTTCAAGCTCGAACAGGCTTTCGTTCGTGATGACCGCATCGCCCAGATCTTCAAATGGCGGCGGAATGACAGGCGAGGACCCGACCGCGATCACGATCGCCTTCGCCGCAACTGTCCGGCCATCGTCCAAGGCAAGTTCGGTGGGCGAGGCAAATCGCGCAGCCGCTTTGACGGTCACGCCATCCGGCAGGTCAGCAATCTGTTTCTTCACGCCCGAGACAAAATCATCCCTCAGCCGCCGGACCCGCTGCATGACTTTTGGCCCATTCACCTTGAACGGCCCCGCTTCAATTCCGAACTCGCCCGCCGCACTGGCATGGTGGGCGGCATTGCCTGCTGCGATCAGCAACTTCGATGGCATACATCCGACAGACGCGCAGGTGGTGCCCGAGAAGTGGGGGTCGATCAGAAGCGTTCGCGCCCCGCTGGCGCGTGCCTTTCTTTCGGCTGCAAGCCCTGCTGTGCCCGCACCGATAATTGCGACGTCTACATTGAAATCTGTCAGAATACGCTCCGCTAGCCTCAACCAGCCCTAACAGGCGCAGGCCTGAACGGGTTCCAGTTGCGGCGCTTCGGCTTCGCCTTTTCCGGTGGCCCTGCCGCTACAGCGCGGCGCACAAAAGCCAGCTTGTCGCGCACGATCGGCGCGATGACGAACGGGTACACATCGAACAGGCCCATCGACCGGTTCACATGATTGAGCGCAATACCGAGATTGGCGCCCGCACTGATGACGGCGTCGCCGTCGTTCGTCCGGTACGGATCGGCGACGCCAGCCCCCGTCTGCTTCAGGCCCGCTGCATTGGCACTGTCGATCATGTCAGTGAGGTGGACGAGGTGGGCGAATGTCTCGGCCCAGTCTTCATGTGGATGGCTGGAGGCGTAGGCCGTGATGTGGTTGTCCTGCCAGCCGGGTGGCGGCCCATTATCATAATGGCGCGAGAGGGCGGCCCCATAGTCTTCGCGCTCATCGCCAAACAGGCTCCGGAACGAGGATGCGAACCGCTCATCCTGAACGAGCCGCAGGAAGACGTAATGACCAAGCTCATGTCGGAAGTGACCTGTCAGTGTACGATAGCGCTCGCTTAACTCTTCGCGCCTCGCGACCCGCTGCGCCGGGTCTGCCTCGGTCACATTGATCGTGATCAGACCGTCAGCATGGCCCATGGTGACGGGCGCTGGCCCGGTCGATGTGACCTCTGAGAGAAGATGGAAGCGCGGCCAAGCACCCTGGTCGCCGGCCTTCAGCCAGCCCCACTGCCCCAGATTGACCAGCACCCAGCGTTTCGCTGCCTCAGTGTCTGCCCAAAGTGGGACATTTTTCGTCACAAGGGAGTCCGGAACGACCTCGGTCATCGCGCAGGCGCGGCAGAGCGTTCCCGGACCGCCAGCGGCTTTCCAGTTACAGCTGATCTGCTCGCGATTGGCGCATCCAGCATCCAGTTGCTCGAACTTTTCAGCTTCTGGATCGAACGCGACCTCCGCGCCGCACCCGCAGGCACGATTATTGAAATAGAGAGTCCCTTTGCAGCACGGACAGTGAAAAAGTTTCATGTGAGGACATCCAGATTGGCAGGCATTGCCAGACGTTGTAACGCCGGTCTGTGCTGCGGCGTTCCGCGCCTAGGCCGTGTAGAGATGGGTAAAGACAGTTGGGTATGAGGGCGCTGCTGCCAGCCATAATTGGAGGCGCAGCAATTCTGGTTTTCGTGGGACCGGCAGCATGGCTGCAGGCGGGCTATCTCAGCACAGCCCTCGGCGCAGCCTTGCCAGACCTTCCCTTCGCGCCGCGTTTCGACGACCTTTCCTCTTCCCTGCATGCCATGCCTGTTTTCGCGGGTCTCGCCGCGCTTGCCTATCTCTGGCTGGTCCTCATCCCGCTCCTGTTCTGCGCGTTCAAATTACCCTCAAGGGGCCTTGCCTTCCTTGTGCTGACACTCGGCGTGAACCTGCTCTGCCTGATCTCGGCGCCGTCCTCCATGGTAGACAGCGCGCTGGAGGGCGACACGGCGAGCGCCATCACGCTGGCGGCTTTTCTGTTCTTTGCGGTGGCGCTCAGCTTCTATCTCGTCGGAGAGAGTCCGTTCGTGTCCTTCGCCTATGTCAGCTGGGCATTGATCGCCCTTTTTGCGTCGCTGCATCTGTCGGAAAGGTTGGCGGAGAACCCATTGCTCGAAGACACATGGATGGCGGTCGCTCGCCTGCACGCTGCTGGGCTTTCAATCCTGCTTTCCGGTCTCGCTCTTCTGGAAAGCCGCGCCCTGGCACTTGGCGCCCGGGGCTCAGGGATACTCAGCGCCCTGCTCGCCATCATCATTTGCATCGCGGCGGCCACGATGGTCGTCTACCAATACCGGCTCGGCCTTGCAGTCCTCTCCATCACAGACGCACCGCAATCCCCTGACCAGCAGAGCAACCTCCTTCGCGGCTCGATCGCCGGCTATGTCCTGCTGGCAGGGCTGGTGATGGCAATCATCCGCCACGCCGTTCTGACACGGCACGGTCGCCAGACGGCGCCTGCCTGAAGATCAACCCAGCACGTCGTAAAGTTCGGTGCGGCGGTCGCGGAAGAAGCCCCAGGCGGCGCGGTGACGGTCGAGGAAATCAAGGTCGAACTCGGCCATGATGACGCCCTCTTCGCCGCGCCCAAGCTCATCGACGATTTCGCCGGCATGGTCTGCGATAAAGCTGGTGCCATAGAAGATCTGGCCTTCCTCATCACCTGTGCGGTTCGCTGCAACGACCGGAATGACGTTCGAAACCGCATGGCCCTGCATGGCCCGGCGCCAGCGCGCGGCCGTGTCGAGGCTGTTATCATGCGGCTCAGACCCGATCGCCGTCGGATAGAAGAGCACATCGGCGCCCATCAGCGCCATCGCGCGCGCAGCTTCCGGGAACCACTGGTCCCAGCAAATGCCTACGCCGATACGGCCCTTCATCGTGTCCCAGACGCGGAAACCGGTATTGCCGGGGCGGAAGTAGAACTTCTCCATATAGCCCGGCCCATCGGGGATGTGGGACTTGCGATAGACGCCAAGCGGCGTGCCATCCGCGTCGATAATCACAATGGAATTGTAATACTCCGGCCCGTCCTTCTCATAGATCGAGACCGGAATGACGACGCCGAGCTCTTTCGCGAGCTCTGACAGCTGCTCAACTGCTGGGTGCTCTGCCCATGGATAGGCTGTGGCAAAGAACTTTTCGTCCTGTACCTTGCAGAAATAATGGTCGCAGAAGAGCTCTGACGGCAGGATGATCTCGGCGCCCTTGGCGGCTGCGTCCCGCACCAGCTCTTTCACCTTGTCGATATTGGTCTGCATGTCCTTGCTGAACGAGGCCTGCAGGGCCGCGACTTTTACGGTTCGGCTCATGTCGAAAGACCTCCGTCTGTTTGGGGGACCTGCTGCGTCATGCAGTGAAAGCTGCCACCGCCGGACAGGATATGGCTCGATGGCAGAGCGATAACTTCATGTTCGGGCATCAACGCCTGTAGCTCTGCTTCGGCGAGCTTTGAGTGCTCATCCTCATAGACCGGCAGGATCACCCGGCCATTCGAGATCAGGAAATTCATATGGCTTGCGGGCATGATCTCGCCCTCTTCGTCCAGGATGCGGCCCGGCGATGGAATGGTCGACACCTGAAGTCCTGCGGCACGCAGCGTGTCCTCAATCTCGCGCAGGACCTTGGCGTTCGGGTCATCATCGCCCGATGGGGTCTGACAGACGACATGACCGGGTGCGATGAAGCGCGCGATATTGTCGACATGGCCGTCGGTATGGTCGCCGAGCAGACCGTCGCCCAGCCAGACGATGCGCTGCGCATTGAAGGCGAGTTTGAGATTTTCCTCAGCCTTCTCCTCGGTCCAGTCCGGGTTGCGATTGGGATTGAGGACGCATTGACGCGTCGTGATCAGGACGCCTTCGCCATCCTGTTCGACCGCGCCGCCTTCCAGCACGAAGGGCAGGCGCTTCAGCGGATGGCCTTCCAGCCGCGCAATTGCCGCCGCGGTCTCGCTGTCGCCTTCCAGCTCATACTTGCCGCCCCAGCCATTGAACTCAAAACCGAGCCCTTCGAGCCGGTTGAGATATTTCACGAAGACCGGACCGATATCACGCAGCCAGATGTCCCCCATCGGCGCATCGAACATCTCAGCCTTGTCACCAACCAGGTCCGCCGCTTCAGCGCGCGAGGCGGGGTCGCCAATGACGAGTTTGACGCGCACAACAGGTGCCAGCGCCTCGATCAGGGCGGCAATCTCGCGCTGCGCGCCTTCATAGTCTTCGGCCCAGGCATCCTTCAGATGTGGCCAGCCAGCCCATATCGCAGACTGGGGCGCCCATTCGGCCGGGGTGAATGCAATCGTCGTGTCGGTCATGGGCCGCGATTTGCCACAGCTTGCCCCAAAGAAAAAGGGCGGCCCGCATGGAGCCGCCCTTTCATCAAGTCTTGCAAACCCTTGGGGCTGCGTACGGGTCCTAGAACTCGTACTTCACGCCGAAGCGAACCGACCAGACAGAGAGGTTGAGCACTTTGCGCTCTGCATCTGCCGGGTTGAAGCCGCTGTAGACGTACTGGCCTTGCGGGTTGATCGTTGCGGAAACGATCTCGGTGTCCTGTGGGAAGGACGCCTGGTAGTAGGTGCCCCAATCCTTGGACAGGAAGTTACCGACGTTCTCCATGACCATGAAGACCGAAGTCTCGTGGCCAGCCATCGCGCCCGGCAGTTCCTGCTCGAGACGAAGGTCGAAGCGGTTGTTCCACTGGCCTTCAGACTGGTTGCGGCTTGCGATCGCACCGCGGCTCAGATCGAAGCGATCTGCGTAGCGGAAGAGGGCCTCCCACTCCTGTGCCGTGAGCGTCGAGGATGCGTAGTCGATCAGCGGGTCGTTCTGACCGGTCGGGATGTAGACCAGCGAGCGACCGAACGTGCCGTCACCGAACGGGGAAGCGCCCGAATAGGTGAAGGAGAACGGACGTGCCTGGAAGGCCTGACCGAACAGCGTTGCGCGGGTCGCGTACTCACCGAAGAACTCTTTCGCAACCGAGACGCGCGCCGTGATGCGGTGCGGGATCTCGTAGTTAGAGGTTGCGACGTCGATGTTGTTCGGATCGACGACAGAGATGTTCGACCAGTTCGAGAAGGCAACCGACGAGGTCATCGGGTTCACGTCTTCTGCATCGACATAAGCGTAACCGAGGGACCAGTCGACGCTCGTGCTCGGGTCAATGTCGAAGCTGTTGCTCAGACCGACCGACGCAACGAAGCTTTCGCCTTCGTCAGAGTTGGTCAGCATGAAGTCGCTGGTGTCGCCGTCATAGATCGGGCGGCCGTCTGGCGCGGTACCGGTCTGGGTGAGCGAGATAGCTTCGACGTTTGCTGCCTTGTTGACCTGCGACCACAGGAAGTCAGCGTTCAGGACATAGCCCGAGCCGATGATCGGTGCGTCGAAGTCATAGGTGAAGCCGAGAGCCAGCTTCCACTCGGATGGGATTTCGAAGTTCGGGTCAAGCGCGTTGACCGGACCGGAAACCGCACCGTTGGCGACTTCGTCGAACATTTCCTGCGGGACACCGAAGATCGGGGTCTGGCCGCCAGCAACCGGGTTCGCGAACAGGTCGAAGTTGCGGCGGTTGGCTTCGTAGAGCGTCACACCGTTGTTCGAGTAGTTGTTCGAGATCCAGACGTTCGGGTTACCACCGGAGTACAGACCGAAACCGCCGCGGAAGGAGAGGTTTGGCTGATAGTCGTAGGTGAAGCCGATACGCGGCATCAGGAGGTCTTTGCCGTCCAGGGTCTCATCGTTACGGAAACCGTACTGATTGAAGAAGTCCTGGTTGAAGGTCGGCTTGGAGTCCGAGGTGTAGAAGTCATACCGCAGGCCAGCGGTGACGGTCAGGCCGTTCGGGCCGGTCCATTCGTCCTGGGCGTAGAGCGTGTTGACTTCGTACTCGAACGAAGCAGCACCATCAGCAGCGTTGTTCGTGCCTGCAGCGTTCTCATAGATCACGCGGCTTGCAAGACCGTTACGGAAGTCGTCGATCGAGTTGAAGCGGAACTCACCTTCGGATTCCTGAACGAACAGGTTGAAGATTTCGTACTCAAGGCGCTCACCACCAAAGGTGAAGTTGTGGTCGCCAAGATTGTAGCGGCCAAGTGCCTTGTAGTTCGCGACCGAGTACTCGAGCTGGTTGGAGTGACGGGAGTCGTCAGCACCGAGGTAGATCGTATTGCGCTGGTTCGTGCCATCGACAGCAAGCGTGTTGTTGTCGGTGATCTGGACTTCACCGAACTCGGTGCCGCCAACAGACTGCTGCAGGAATTTCACGTCATTGTAGGAGTAACGCAGCTCGGTGGAGAAGTTGTTCGTCCAGTCCGAGAAGAGCTGACCGGAGTAAGCCTGCAGTTCTGCACCACGGTTGTAGAGGTGGTTGGCGAACTCGAACTCGTTGTCGTCACCGTCCGACTCCGAAAGGCTGAAGCCTTCGTTGTAGTTGTAGGTGAGGGCAGCACGATGGTTGTTCGTGATGTTCCAGTCGAGGCGGAGCAGGTACTTCTCATCTTCGGTACCGGTGGACTGCGGAATGCCGCCCGGATTGTAGCCGTAGATGTTCTGCGCGATGTCGGCGATTTCGTCGAACTCGGCCTGGGTGAAGCCTTCAACGACGGAACCGGCGCGTGAGGAGTTCTCAGGAACGCGGTCGATGCTCGCGCCTGGGCCTTCGAACTTTTCATAAGCGCCGAAGAAGAACAGACGGTCTTTCAGGATCGGGCCGCCGAGGGTGAAGCCGTAGCGCTTCTCTTCGAAAGCCGGAGCGTTGTACTCGTCGCCTTCGCTCTGGTCGCCGACGAGGCTGTCGTCGCCATAGTCGTAGAAGGCAGAACCGTGGAACTCGTTGGTACCGGACTTGGTCACAGCGTTGATGTTACAAGCTGTGAAAGAGCCGTACTCGACGTCGAAAGGCGCCAGCTCAACAGAGATGTTCTGGATCGCGTCGAACGGGAACGGCATCTGCTGCGTCGGGTAGCCGTTCGAGTTCAGGCCGAAGCCGTCATTGAGGCCGATGCCGTCAACGGTCAGCGAGTTGAAGCGTGGGTGGGCACCAGCACACTGGATCGAGTCATTGAAGGACTCGTCGAGGTAAACGCGCGGGTCGAGACGGACGATGTCCTTCAGGTCGCGGTTGATTGCCGGAGAGTTTTCAATGTCGGAAAGCGAGAAGGTGGCCGATGGGCCGATCGCCGTCTGAACCAGGCCGCCGGCGGTTGCCGAAACGGTGACCGTGTTCATGCGGGCTTCGGAGTCGTCAGCGACAGCTTCAGCGAAAGGAAGCGTGACGTTCGCGACTTCACCCAGCTGGAGGTAGATGTCGGTGACGCGCGTGGTTGCGTAACCTGGCGCCGAGATCTCGATGGCGTAAGGACCGCCGACGTTCAGGCCGCGGGCCTGGAACTGGCCGGAGGCGCTCGTCGTGGAGACGCTGACTGAACCGGTACGCGTGTCGATGACGCGAACGTTCGCACCCGCGACAGCTTCACCCGATGGCGCGACCACGTCGCCGCGGACACCCGCAGACGTGACCTGCGCTTCGGCAGGTGCGACGATCGCCGCGGTGAAAAGTGTAGCCGCTGCCACACCTGACATTAGTTTCCAGTTGGACATTGAAGAAACCCCTCTTCAGTTGCTCGGTTTGACCGAATTCCCCAGACGGAACACGACCAAAGCTCAATTGCTCGCGCCTCTATTCCTGCTATGTAACTCTTTCGTGACAGTCGTAAGTATGAGCTGTGCGCTGCAGCATTCCGTTTCGGAAGCGTGCAAAAAAGACACACATCACCTCTGGCGCTGGCCTTCGGGGAAACTCCGCGCTAGCAGCAAACAGAGATGACCCGCACCGATGCACATCAGACCGGCTACGCCCAGCTCACAGCCCTGATTCTTATCGGGCTTCTGGCATTGCGTATGCTGAGCGTCCTTCTGACCCCGCTGGAACTCTATGCGGATGAAGCCCAGTACTGGCGCTGGGGACAGACGCTGGATTGGGGGTATTATTCCAAACCGCCCCTGATCGCGTGGACCATCCACACGAGCACCGCCATCTTCGGCGATTCTGCTTGGGCAGTGCGCCTGCCCGCCGCCTTCCTTCATACAATCGCGGCCTGGTGCATCTTCCTGTTGGGTCGCCGCATGGCAGGTCCCCGGACCGGCTTTATGGCATCTATTGGCTATGCCCTCATGCCAGCAGTCTGGCTGTCTTCATTCGTGCTTTCGACGGACGGCGTCCTGATGCCGATCTGGGCCTGCGCGCTCTATCTCCTCTGGCGCGTTCGAGAAGGCGAAGCCGGCTGGGCTGGTTTTATCGGCCTTGGCCTCGCAGTTGGCGCGGGCTTCCTCGCCAAATATGCGATGATCTATTTTGCGATCGGCATCGCACTCACTGCCGTCTTCGACGCGCCGACCCGCAAGGGCCTCTTCTCTCTTAGAGGTCTCGCCGCCCTCGCCGCGACTCTTGTCGTGATCACGCCCCACCTTGTCTGGAACGCGGCGAATGATTTTGCGACCGTCGGCCATACGGTCGACAACGCCAATCTTGGCGGCGACCTGCTCAACCCAGAGAACGCCCTCAAATTCCTGGCGGACCAGATGGGCGTCTTCGGGCCGGTTAGCTTCCTCGGCCTGATCGCTGCGCTTTTCTTCCTACGCGCCAGCAGACGGCCAGAGACAGGACGCCAGGAGCTGTGGCTCAGCGCCTTTATCGTCCCGGTGCTGACGATCATCCTCTTCCAGTCGGTTCTGTCCCGCGCGCACGCCAACTGGGCTGCCACCGCCTATCCAGCTGCCTCTATATTAATCGCGATCTTCTTCATCCGTGCCCGCGCCAATCGCTGGCTGTGGTGGACGATCGCGGCGCTGTCAGCGGTCGGCTTTCTGCTTGCGCCAGATTTTACGCTCACCGCGCGGCTCGCCGTTGGGCTTGCCGTCGCCGCAGGCATTGTCGGCTTCGCCTTCGCCTTCCGCTTCCGCCCCGAAGGCCTTTTCTGGGCAGGGCTGACCCTGCACGGCATCCTCGGCCTTGTGATGATGGTCGCCCTCATCATCCCCAACATGATCTCCGGGCCGCTTGACCTCGACAACGCCCTTAAACGCACGCGCGGCTGGGATGCGCTTTCAGACCAGCTCGCCGCCTTCACAGAAGAGAACGGCACGCCAAGCGCCCTCGTCACCGATGAGAGAGAGGTCTGGCATGGCCTCGACTTCTATCTGAAGGACCGTATCGACGCGCCTCTCATCCTCTGGCGCTATAATGAAGGCGCCCACAGCTTTGCAGAGCAACAGCCGCTTACGCCCGCCATTGACGGCGATGTCCTCGTCGCGAGCTACCGCCCGAACCGCCGCCCCGCCATTGCGGCCGACTTTGAGACCTTCGAACGGGTCGGCGCCGTCAGCGTTGACCTCGGCGAGCGCTCGAATGGCTGCCCCCTCCAGCGGGAGCTTGTCCTCTACCGCGCCTCCGGCTTTGATCCCCTGCCCCGCACAGGCAACTGGGTCGAACGCTTCGAGGACGAGACGATGGATGCGCCGCCGCCTTGCCCTGCGCAGAATTAGGCGCACCTTCGCTTGAACCCCCTCCCGCTTTTCTGGCAGTTGCACTGACATGGGCACCCTGAAGGCCGTCCTCGGCCCGACCAATACCGGCAAGACGCACTACGCCATCGAGCGTATGATGGGCCACGCAAGCGGCATGATCGGCCTGCCTTTGCGCCTGCTGGCGCGCGAGGTCTATGACCGGGTCGTCAAGGCAAAGGGCGAGCGCGCCGTTGCGCTCATCACGGGCGAAGAACGCATAGAGCCGCCCACCGCGCGCTACTGGATCTGCACCGTGGAATCCATGCCGGTCCAGAAACGGGTCGAATTCCTCGCCGTGGACGAGATACAGCTCGCAGGTGATGAAGACCGCGGCCACGTCTTTACCGATCGCATCCTCCATGCCCGCGGCACCCAGGAAACGCTCCTGCTTGGCGCCGAAACCATGCGCGGCGTCCTGCGCGACCTCGATCTCGACGTGGACACCAATACGAGAGAGCGCTTCTCGCAGCTCCACTATGCCGGCCCGACCAAGATCACCAAACTGCCCAAACGCTCTGCCGTGGTCGCGTTCTCGACGGAGCAGGTCTATGCCATTGGCGAGCTGTTGAAGCGCCAGAAAGGCGGGGCTGCTATTGTAATGGGTGCGCTAAGCCCGCGCACCCGCAATGCCCAGGTGGCGCTCTACCAGTCTGGCGAAGTCGACTATCTCGTCGCGACGGACGCGATTGGGATGGGCCTCAATCTCGATGTGGAGCGGATCGCCTTCGCCGCGCGCTCAAAGTTCGACGGCCGGCGCAATCGCTGGCTGTCGGCCGCAGAAGCCGGGCAGATCGCCGGGCGCGCGGGGCGCTTTCGTACTGATGGCGAATTTGGCGAGACGGGCGACTGCCCGCCCTTCGAGGAAGAGCTGGTCCACGCCATTGAGACAAACCAGTTCGAGCCGGTCGATGAGCTTCAGTGGCGAAACTCCAATCTCGACTATCGCTCCATCAAGACGCTGATCGCCAGCCTCGCGCGGCCTTCCGGGCATCCGGTCCTGCGCCAGAACCCGCATGCGCTGGATGAATGGGTGCTGCGCCGCATGGCCGAAGACGAAGCGATAGGCCCTGAAATCCGCGGCGAGCGTAAAGTGCGCCGCCTCTGGGATCTGGCCCGCCTGCCTGACTTTCGAAAGTCAGGCCATGAGGGCCATGGTCGGCTGGTTCTCGGCCTCGCTGAAACGCTCGCAGACCCTGACGCGCGCCTCGGCGACGTCGCCATGGAAAAGCGTCTCGACAACCTCGAAGCTAACGTCCCGGACATCTCCAGTCTTCAGCACAGGCTTGCCATGATCCGGACGTGGACCTATGCCGCCCATCGTGAGGACTGGCTGGAAAACCCGGCCTATTGGCGTGAGAAGACGCGGGAAATAGAAGACAGGCTGTCGGATGCGCTTCACGCTGCGTTGACATTGCGCTTTGTAGACAGGCGCACCACGGCCCTGCTTGCCGGACTGAAAAGGGAAGATCTGCTTTTGACTGAACTGTCTGACACCGGAGAAGTCACCGTCGAAGGTCATGTTGTTGGCCGCCTCGTCGGTCTCCACTTTGAACCTGCCTCCACGGCGAAGACGCTGGAAGGCAAGGCTGTGCGCTCTGCTGCCGTTTCTGCGCTGGGCCCGATCCTCGCCGAAAGACTGGGAGAGATTGCCGGCGCACCTGCCGAAGCCTTTGCCCTTGCCGACAGCGGCGCCATCACCTGGAAAGGTGAAGAGATCGCCCGCCTGAAGCCCGGCCCGGACTGGCTTGCCCCCCGTCTTGAGCTGATTGGCGCAGAGGACACCGAAACCCATCGCCGTGAAGCCGCCCTCAAGCGCGTCGACGAATGGCTCGGTGAGGAAATGAAGAGGGTGCTGCCGACTCACGCAAAGCTAAAGCTTGGCGAAACGGGTACAGAACTACAGGGCATGGCCCGCGGTCTCGCCTTCCGTCTGCTGGAAAGCGGCGCGGCCATCGACCTTCGCGAAGAGTCGCCTCCGCCGCACGTCTCCAAGGAAGAGCGCGAAGCGCTGAAAACTGCCGGGCTGCGCACAGGCCGGGTTGCTGCCCATGTGCCCGATGCCCAGAAACCTGCTGCCCAGCGCATGATCGCCATCCTTCAGGCCAGCCAGACCGGCAAAGGCCGCCGCGTCGCCCCGGAAGGCGCAGGCTCCTTCGAGCTCGACGGCGAATGGGACGATGCAGAGCTGCACGCACAGGGCTATCTGCGCTTTGGCAAGCGCGCCGTTCGCGCAGACCTTGCAGAACGGCTCGGCTGGGAGATCTCCAAGCGCCGCAAGGAAGCCGACAAGCCCGCATTTGAGCTCCCGGCAGAGCTGGCCTCGGTCATCTCCTGCCCTGGCGAAGAATTTCCGGCCGTCGTGAAAGGCTTTGGCCTCGCGCCTGCGGAGAAAGATCCTGAAACCGGCGCGGTCACGCTCTGGCGTTATCTTTCCCGCAACCGTCAGGATGGCCCGCCGCGCGGCAAGCGCCCGCAATCTGGCCCAAAGGGCAAAGGCGGCCCACCGAGGCAGGCAAAGCCCGGCAACCAAAGAGGCCGCCCGCAAAGAGGCGGCGGGCGCCCCGCGCCGCGCCAGCCGGACCCGGACAGCCCGTTTGCAGCGCTCGCCAGCCTACTACCCCCTCCGCCGCCGGCTCCAAAGCCGAAGCCGAAGAAGAAAAAGCCCAAACAGGCCAAGGCTGATGGCAATGCCAATCCAGATGCTGGCAAGCAGCCAACGCCTCCAGCGACAGAAGCGCCTGAAGCCGGGACCGACACGCCGGAGAACAAGTCATAAGCGAAGAACTTCGCCTTGATATCTGGCTGTGGAGGGCGCGTTTCTTCAAGACGCGCGCCCTCGCCACAGCTCACATCTCTGGCAAGGGGGTACGCCTCTCCCGGAACGGGCAGTTGCGCAAAGTGACCAAACCCGGCTTTCGTATCCTGCCCGGGGATATTGTAAGTTTCCCAAGAGGTGGCCAAATAGTCAGCGTCCGGGTGCTCGATCATGGTGAGCGCCGCGGGCCGGCCAGCGAGGCGCGCGAGCTCTATGAGGACCTCGCCATAAACAATCAGGAGCGCCACGATGCTTGATGCGCTGAAGAATTTGTTTTCAAGGCGGGCGGCTGCCCCATCACGCGAGATCGACCCTGAGGTCGCCACCGCCGCCCTGCTGGTCGAAGTGGCGCTGGTTGATGGCGTCTATGCAAATCTCGAAAGCGACCAGATCGCCGAAATCCTGCTCGACAGCCTCGGCCTTGATGCTGAACGCGTCGATGAAGTGATGGAGCAGGGAGAGGACCTTGCCGAAAATGCCATCGGCTCGCACCAGTTCACCAAGCATGTGAAGAAGCTGCCGCTTCTGAAGCGCGTAAAGGTCGTTGAGGGCCTCTATCTCGTCTCCCTGGCCGATGGTGCGGCCTGCAAGTTCGAGGACGCCTTCATCCGCCATGTCGCCAGCCTGCTGCATGTCGATGATGTCCGCCGCAATCAGGCACGCCGCCGGGCTGAGACGCGTCACCTCTGACGATTGACTTAAGGCGTCTTCATCGCCAAATGCCCGCACACCTAAAGCCAGGAAGACTATATCTCCATGACATATATCGTCGTCGATGCCTGCATTCGCTGCAAGTATATGGACTGTGTCGAGGTCTGCCCCGTCGATTGCTTCTATGAAGGCGAGAACATGCTCGTCATTCACCCTGACGAATGCATCGACTGCGGCGTCTGTGAGCCGGAATGCCCCGTAGAGGCCATCAAGCCGGACACAGAGGACGACCCGGATTCCAAGTGGCTGAAACTGAATACCGAATACGCGAAAGTCTGGCCCAACATTACGCGCATGAAAGAACCGCCCGAAGACCGGGAAAAGTTCGCGCAAGAAACCGACAAGCTTGAAAAATACTTCAGCCCGAAGCCAGGCGAAGGCGACTAGTTCGCGCCGGCGAAATACTCACAGTTGTGAAATAGTCTTTTTTCTGATATATAAATAGTAGCTTAATTTCAGGGAGCCTCTGTCAATCTCCGGTCTGACTGTCAAATCGTCACCGGGGGACAAAGGCTCATGTTGCGTAGAAAGGCTATCAGCACATGTCCAAAGAAACACAGGGTGATGTCCAGGAACTCGCTTTCGCGGTCGGCCAGTCGGTCGTCTATCCGGCACACGGTGTCGGTCAGATCACAAAGATCGAGAAGCAGACCGTCGCTGGCATGTCACTCGAAGTGTACGTGGTGTCGTTCGACCAGGACAAGATGATCCTGCGCGTTCCGACCAACCGCGCCGAAGCTTCAGGCATGCGCGCCCTGGCCGGCTCCAAGCTCGTTGACGATGCCCTGAAGACCCTGGGCGGCAAGGCCCGCATCAAGCGCACCATGTGGTCCCGCCGGGCGCAGGAATACGAAGCGAAGATCAATTCCGGCGATCTTATCTCAATCGCAGAAGTTGTGCGGGACCTGCACCGCGGCGAAGACCAGCCAGAGCAGTCCTACTCCGAGCGCCAGCTTTATGAGAACGCGCTCGACCGTATGGCGCGTGAGCTCGCAGCGGTTGAAAACACCGACCATGACACCGCCATGGAGCGCCTCGCAAAGTCGCTTGCCAAGAAGAAAGCCGCCTGATCGGCCCTTTCTTTTTTGGTTGGATTTTCAAAGCCCTGCCCTCACCGGCAGGGCTTTTTGTTTACTCAGATGAACAAAAGCTGAATTTTTTTATGCCGTAGAGTGAACCAATACTCGCCATACGCGTATGCACATGCAGGGACCGTCCGTAAAAAACAGATGAGGAGCCGCGCCATGGCCGTAAGTTCGACAACAGATACAGCAGATCGCCGTTTTGTCAGAACCGCCATGAACAAACCGATGCTCAGCCAGGAACATGAGGTAGACCTCGCTGTCCGCTGGCGCGACCATCAGGACGAAGATGCCCTCCATGAACTGACCAGCGCCTATATGCGCCTCGTCATCTCCATGGCCTCCAAATTCCGCCACTACGGCCTGCCGCTCTCCGACCTTGTCCAGGAAGGCAATGTCGGCCTGATGCTCGCCGCCGCCCGTTTTGACCCGGAACGAGAAGTCCGTTTCTCCACTTACGCTTCGTGGTGGATCCGATCTTCGATTCAGGACTTCGTCCTGCGCAACTGGTCCATCGTTCGCACCGGTACGACTGCAGCCCAGAAATCGCTTTTCTTCAATCTGAAGCGCCTTCGCGCAAAGATCGACGACACGGGCGACGGCATCATGACCCCGCAAAACAAGACCTGGATCGCCACCCATCTCGGTGTGCCAGAGCGCGATGTTGAGAACATGGCCTCGCGCCTGTCCGCATCCGACCGCTCGCTCAACGCGCCGCTCGCAACCGACAGCGAAGCCCAGTGGCAGGACCTCCTCGAAGATGAGAATGAGGTCACTGAAACACGCGTCATGGAAATGCATGACAGTGAGCGCCGCCGCCGCTGGATCCTCGAAGCGCTGAAAACGCTGACCGAGCGCGAAAACCTCATTATTCGCGAACGCCGCTTCACTGATGACACTGTCACCCTTGAAGTGCTCGGCAAGCGTCTCGGCATCTCGAAGGAGCGCGTACGCCAGATCGAACATCAGGCGCTCGGCAAACTCCGCAAGGCCCTCGTTTCCATGGTCGGTGACCCGGAAGAAACCGGCCTCATTCCTACCCGGTAGATTACTCCTCTTCCCCTAAAAACTTTAAAGGCCGCACGCTCACGCTTGCGGCCTATTTCTTTGCTCCCCATATCCCTTTTGAAGCAGATGGCCGCCGCTGAGCGGGGCCGGAAGCAGACCCGCGGTTACGCCGGATGCAGCACTACGCCGGTCCAGCATCACCGCCTCAAAAATTCTGCCTTTGAAAGGGGATAGATATGAATTTCGATACGTACACAGAGCGTGCGCGAAGTGTAATCCAGTCCGCACAGACAGCCGCGCTCGCCGCAGGGCACCAGCTTTTCCTGCCCGAGCATATCCTGAAAACTATGCTCGAAGACCGCGACCGGCTCGCCGTGAATCTCATTCGCGCGGCTGGCGGCAATCCGGAGATTGTCCAGCAGAAAACCGACGAAGCCCTACGCGCCCAGCCTAGCGTTTCTGGCGGCGATGCAGGTCTTCGCCTCGACCAGAAGACCGCGAAACTCTTCGCTGACGCTGATGCGGGCGCCAAGAAGGCGGGTGATAGCTATGTCACTGTGGAGCGCCTTCTGATTGCGCTTGCCGGACTGTCGGGTTCGAAAGCTGCCGCGGCCATTGAGGCGGGCGGCGTAAAGCCCGGTGAACTCGAAGCTGCCGTGGCAAAGCTGCGCCAGGGTCGCACGGCGGACACTGAAAACGCTGAACAGGGCTATGAAGCACTGAAGAAGTATACGCGTGATCTCACCGCCGATGCGCGGTCGGGCAAGCTCGACCCGGTCATCGGCCGCGACGAGGAAATCCGCCGCACGATCCAGGTTCTGTCGCGCCGGTCCAAGAACAATCCAGTGCTGATCGGTGAGCCCGGCGTCGGTAAAACCGCCATCGCTGAAGGCCTCGCGCTTCGCATTATCAATGGTGACGTGCCCGAAAGCCTGAAGGACAAGCGCCTCCTCGCGCTCGACATGGGCGCGCTCATCGCTGGCGCGAAATTCCGCGGTGAATTCGAAGAGCGGCTGAAAGCCGTCATCAAGGAGATCGAACAGGCCGAAGGCGGCGTGATCCTCTTCATTGATGAGATGCACACCCTCGTTGGGGCCGGCAAGACAGACGGCGCGATGGACGCCTCCAACCTGCTCAAGCCCGCCCTCGCACGCGGTGAATTTCACTGCGTCGGCGCCACCACGCTGGACGAGTACCGCAAATATGTCGAAGGCGACGCCGCCCTCGCCCGCCGCTTCATGGCCGTTTACGTGAATGAGCCGACGGTTGAGGACACGGTCTCCATTCTTCGCGGCCTCAAGGGCCGGTACGAAGCCCACCACGGCGTGCGCGTCTCCGATGCGGCGATCGTTTCGGCAGCCAGCCTGTCGAACCGCTACATCACGGACCGCTTCCTGCCGGACAAGGCGATCGACCTCATGGACGAGGCCGCCTCGCGTCTTCGCATGCAGGTCGACTCCAAGCCTGAAGCGCTCGACGAGATCGACCGGCGCCTTCTCCAGCTCAAGATTGAGGCCGAAGCCCTCAAGAAGGAGAAGGATCAGGCCTCGAAGGACAGGCTCGAAGCCATTGAGGACCAGATTGCAGAACTGCAGTCTGAATCCGATGAGCTGACCACCGCCTGGGCTGCCGAGAAGGACAAGCTGAAAGGCGCCGCCTCTGCCAAGGAAGAGCTGGACCGTGCCAACTCTGAAATGGCTGAAGCCCAGCGCCGGGGCGACCTCTCACGTGCCTCAGAGCTGAAGTACGCGGTCATTCCTGAACTGGAGGCCCGTATCGCAGCGGTCGAACGCGCCGAAGCCGGGGATAAGGAAGATGACGGTCTCGTTTCGGAGGTCGTGCGTCCAGAGCATATCGCCGCCGTCGTCTCCAAGTGGACCGGCATCCCCGTCGACAAGATGATGGAGGGTGAACGCGAAAAGCTTTTGCGTATGGAAGACGCGCTCATGAGGCGTGTTGTCGGTCAGGAAGAGGCGCTTGCGGCTGTCTCGAACGCCGTCCGGCGCGCGCGTGCCGGCCTGCAGGACCCGAACCGGCCCATCGGCTCCTTCCTCTTCATCGGTCCGACCGGTGTCGGTAAGACGGAGCTGACGAAGGCGCTCGCCGAATTCATGTTCGACGACGACTCGGCGGTGCTGCGCCTCGACATGTCGGAATTCCAGGAGAAGCATTCGGTCGCAAGACTGATCGGCGCGCCTCCCGGTTATGTCGGCTATGAAGAAGGCGGCGTGCTTACTGAAGCTGTCCGGCGCCGGCCCTATCAGGTCGTCCTGTTCGACGAGGTAGAGAAGGCCCATCCGGACCTCTTCAACACGCTGCTTCAGGTGCTCGATGATGGCCGTCTCACCGATGGCCATGGCCGCACGGTGGACTTCCGTAACACCATCATCATCATGACCTCGAACCTTGGCGCAGATGCGCTCGCCAGCGGTGACGCCGGTGAGATCAATGACGCCCAGCGCGAAGCGGTGATGATGGCGGTCCGGGCCCACTTCCGGCCAGAGTTCATCAACCGGATCGATGAGATCGTCTTCTTCAAACGGCTCGGCCGCGCAGAGATCGACCACGTTGTCGATATCCAGATGGCCCGCCTGTCGAAGCTGCTGGCTGATCGCAAGATCAAGGTCGATCTGACCGAAGCAGCCCGCACCTGGCTCGCTGACCGTGGATATGACCCGGTCTATGGCGCGCGCCCTCTCAAGCGCGTTATCCAGAAAGAGCTTCAGGACCCGCTGGCCCGGCTCGTTCTCGAAGGCAAGGTCGCTGACAATTCGACGGTCAAAGTCGATGTCGAAGGCGACGCGCTCTCGATCAATGGCGTGCCGAACGACTTCGCCAAGGGTGCCGCTGCCCTGAACTGATCAGGCAGCGACAGACCTGACATCCTCACCCGGCCCCTTAGCGGGCCGGGTGATTTTCATTCAGAAACGCAAACGTCTCACGCAGCACCTGCGCGCGCACATCCGAGCCGCCAATATAGTGGTCGGCCTCACCCAGACTTACGGATCTGAAGCCGGACTTCCCATCAAGCGCGCTCGCCATCAGCCGCGCCTGCCCCGTGCGCACAACGAGGTCATTCTCCGCATGGAGGATCAGGATCGGCTGGTCATACTCGCCTGCCCGCGCCACCGGAGAGATCACCGCGCGCTCGGCCTCTGAATCAAACCGGTTCAGACCGAGATAGCGCTCCCAGTACTGGCCAGTCTCGGACTCAAGCTCGAACGCCCCGACATGGGCGAAGGGCTGGGTGACACCATTCACGGAAATGAGGCAGCGCGAACGCGCCTTATCTTTCAGCCCCATCATCAGCGCGGCGTAGCCGCCATAGCTCGCCCCAGCGACACAGTAAGCATCTTCTGCGACAAGGCCCTGGCTCACCGCCCATGCGCCCGTATCGGCGATGTCATCGATCATCTTGCCGCCAAACTCACCAAAGCCCGCATTGCGGAAGCCCTGCCCATAGCAGCTGGAGCCGCGGAAATTAGGCTGGATGACGAGATACCCTTCTGCTGCAAGCGCCTGCGCCCACCAGTCATAGCCGAGACCATCGCTCGCTTCAGGGCCGCCATGGGGCATGATCACGGTCGGGAATGGGCCATCCTCCAGCGTGCGGCCGGGCGGAACTGTCAGGAAGGTCTCAACCTGTAGCCCATCGCGCGCCCGGATCTCGCGCGTCACGACCTGGCCGGTCGCCGCCTCTGCAAGATGGGACGCGGCTGAACCAATCGGCCCCAGCGCCCCTGCAGCCCGGTCGAACACATAATAGTCAGCGGGCCTGCCGGGTTCTGCAGCGGAGATTGCAATCTTCGACCGGTCGCGGTTCCAGGATTCAATATTCACTCTCTTGCCCGCAAGCGCCCCGCTCAACTGGCCAAGCACATCGCTCAGGACCGGGTCGGTAAACACCTGCTGTGTCATCCCGTCGAAATACTCGAAGCCCACAATGCTGCGGGTATAGGAATCGCGTAGGGGGTTGGCCCGGCCGACGTCGATGCCTGCCAGACGGATCGGCTCCATCGAGCCATCTTCAAGCGACATGAAATACAGCCCATCCTCGTCGCCGACATCGCGGAAGATGATCAGGTTGCCACTCGCCTGATCAAGGCCAAGAACCGCAAAGTCATTGGCACTGGCGCTATCATACGTGAACAGCGTGCGGTTATTGCTGCGGAGCTCTCGCCTTGTGGAGCGGTCCGGGCTGACGATTTCAGCGACAACATCGCCCTCAGCGTCGAACCAGGCGCTGAGAGTAGATTTCAGCAGGGTGCGTTCACGGCGCGACTTGCCATTATCGAGCCGCGTCTTGAACGTCGCGATCGACCAGGCCGTCCCGCCCCGGTCCGGCCGGATACTACCTAATGAATGCTCGCTCTGGCCTGTATTTGCGGTCACAGCTGCCATCATGACGTGCTGGTCATCATCCGGCAGAACGGACACGACCGACTGCCCGTCAAGGATCATCCCCTCATCATTGAGGAGGACGTTGAGCTCATTGTCATCGATGTCGTAAGAGAGCGCCTGCAGGAAATTATAGTCCCTTTGCCCGTCCACGGTCTGCAGCGATTTGAAGGTCGAGACATTGATGATGAGGTAGTCATCAGACGGCCAGTAAAACCCCTGGAGGCGAACTTCCCCGCCGAGCGGGATGAATGCGACATCCTGAGCCTTCGCAATATTGAAGATACAGACCGATGGCTGGCCCTGCGGCGAGCAGTGTACGGCAAGCAGATCACCTGTCGGAGACAGGCTCGGCCACTTCACGCCGTCGGCGCGCCCGTACAGGTCCGCCGTATCTGCGGACGACGGCAGTCCTGCAGTGAATACTACACAAAGCGCCGCGATCAATTTTTTCATGGATCACCTCCCTCTCAACCTCAAGGCTAGAGAGGGGCGCTAACGCGCGCAACTGTACAACAGCTTTACGCTGCGCGTTTGCATCAAGGTTCTCACTACCCCAGCCAGAGAGAGCCGGATCTCCGCAAAAATGCATGGGTGCGCTGCACAAATATACCTTTAAATTTATGCTGCACGCGCGAAGTTGTTGTTGTGCACCTGCGAAATAGCAGGGCCGGACCAAGGGCAACGACCCAGCAATTCAAATCGAAAAGGGCTCGATTATGAAAAAGCGTATTTCCTCCTTCCTCTTCGCAATGTCCATCTTTGGCGGCGTTGCTCACGCAGAAACCGACTATAAGGCCGTCTCCGCGACGCTGACTTATGACGAAGCCGCACTCGCGACCGAAGCCGGCGCCGCTGAAGTGCTCGCAGACCTCGAACTGCAAGCCGAGCGCGCCTGCCGCAAGGTTTCGCTCGTCACCATTGGCCTTTCGGTTGACGAAGTCTGCGCAGAAGACCTGATGTACCAGGCCGTCGACACGATCGGTCACCGCAACCTGTCCATGCAGTATGCAGACTCGACCTACTTCACCGTAGCACCGTCCGAGCGCATCCAGCTCGCAGCACGCTAAGCGGACAAAGCTTCGCCTCTCCATATTTGAGGGCGACACGCCATCAAGAACCCCGGTACGGATCTTCCGGCCGGGGTTTTTTCGTGCCTAAAATCCGGGATGGGGAAAGGGACCTGGCCCGGCTGATCTTCAGAGCGTGGCAACAGCTGTCGCCCCTCCACCACACCAAAAAAAGCCCGCGCTCATCATCTGAACGCGGGCTTTCTTTGACTTGAACCGTATTTGCAGCAGCGCCGCTTATGGCGCTGGTGGAGCCTCATGGCTGGCCATCATCACGCCGCCGCCATTTGGCGTCGGAGCAGTGCGGCGCATCTGGTCGATCTCGTCGCGGCGCGCAACGAATTCCTCGAACATGGCCGGGCTGTCTGCCAGTTTGCGGCCGGTCGGCATGTCCAGCGTCATCGCATTGATGTGCGAGCCATTGCGCAGCACTTCATAGTGAAGGTGCGGGCCGGTCGAAGCACCCGTGGAGCCGACATAACCGATCACATCGCCCTGCTGGACACGTGCGCCCGCGCGCATGCCGCTCGCAAAGCGGGACATGTGGGCATAGGCGGTCTGGAAGCCGTTGGCGTGCTTGATGCGGATATAGTTGCCATAGCCGCCATAGCGGTTGGCGCGCTCGATCGTGCCGTGGCCGGCTGCGTAGATCGGCGTACCGCTCGGGGCAGCGAAGTCGGTGCCCTTGTGCAGCTTGTTGTAGCCGGAAATCGGGTGGCGGCGATAACCGAAGTTGGAGGAAAGACGCGCGCCATTGATTGGCGTCTTCATCAGGAACTTCGTGGCGCTCTCGCCGTCGAAATTGAAGTAGTCCGTCGCGCCGTCATCTTCCGGCGTGAAACGGTAATAGGACTTGTCGACACGGTGGCCGTTAAAAGCCGCGTAGAGAACATTGCCGGAGCTGACGCGGTTGCCGCGCTCGTCGACCATCTCTTCATAGACGATCTCAAATTCGTCGCCTGGCTGGACGTCGCGCTGGAAGTCGAGGTCGTAGCCAAAGATCTTGGCGAAATCGACGACCTGCTGGTCATGTGCACCCTGCGAAAGGGCCGTCTGATAGATGCTGCCATCAATCGTGCCTGCAACCCGCCGCTCGACCGGCTGGGTGTGTGGCTGGAGCACCATCGGCATGAACTCGCCGTCGCTCATGCGCTTGGAAAGGATCTGGCCGCCATTGTCCCGGCTGAGCGACAGGGAGACGAGCTCAGCAGTGTCTGGCGTATCGCCGCGGAATTGTGCCGTCACATTGAGACCCGGGCGCACGCGGCGCGGATCGACAAGCTCAGCGTCATAGATCGCCTGGAGCGAACGCGACGCATCGGAACCACCGACGCCAAGTTCAGTTACCAGTTCGATCAGCGTCTCGCGCGGCTGAAGCGTGCCGTCGCGGGTGATGACTTCGGTTTCGGGATCGAACCCGTCCGCTGTCAGGAGCGTTGAAGCAAGCGGCATGGCGAGTTGCACGGTGGCTGGGACCTGGGCCTCAGCGGTGCGTGACTGGCCGAGCGAGTGGAAAACACCAAGAGATGTACCAACAGCGGCGATGCC
Organism: Henriciella sp.; assembly: GCA_012960415.1. Classification (GTDB taxonomy): domain Bacteria; phylum Pseudomonadota; class Alphaproteobacteria; order Caulobacterales; family Hyphomonadaceae; genus Henriciella. The sequence goes on from DUBH01000083.1 coordinate 149,816, forward strand.
GAGCATGGAAAGGGTAACTGTACTACGCGATAGATTCATGTCGAGAAACGGGCCTCCCTGGTCCCAGCGTGCAAGACGCGTGCAGACGGTTCAAGTCTATGCCCCTGTGAGTTGAATTCCTTACCTCGCAATTAAGGTAAACGGATTTATCAACCTGCCCCGCTACTGTAGCTATCGCAGGGACGGGGGCTTCTGCAAGCAGGTGTTCCATTACATCTGCATTAGTCGCTGCGATGCAGCATCTGGATACGGAATGATCAGGCGTTTGATTAAAAATCGTCCATGGGCGACCATCAGCTGTGCTGTCGTGGGATTTTTCCTGCTTGCACTTGGCTCGATTTGGCTCATGCGCCAGTCGATTGCGCGTCACTACACAGAGCGCTGGTGTGCTGCTAATGACCTGACCTGCAGCTTCGAGATCGACCGTCTCGGCCTGTCCGGCGTCTCGCTGAGCGAGATTTCCGTCTCCAATCAGACGGAGAGAACACCGCTTGAAGCTGGCAAGCTGGAGGTCGATCTCGACTGGCCGCGTCTCTTTTCGCCGCGTCTCAGCCTGATCAATGTCGAAGACCCCGTCATCCGGCTCGAATACAATTCCGATGGCAGTGTCAGCCTCGGCGGCCTCGAAGACATCGCCGCGAGTGACAGCTCAGACGACTCGCAACTCAACATTCCCGCAATCCGCCTGCGCAATGCCCGCGTCGAGATTGCGACCCCCGCAGGCGATATTCGCATGTATGGCGATGTGAATGCGCAGCTGCCGCTTCAGGCCGAAATCCATGCCCGCGCAGAACCTGCCGACCTTCGCACGGATCAGGGACGCCTGAAAATCGAGGAAGGCCGCCTCGACCTCTCCATCATTGGCGCGGCCGTGCAGGGCAGCGCCCGCTTCCAGTTGAGCGAGGCACGCTTCGATGCCTATCGGGGCCGCAACATCCTTCTCGATGCCAGCCTGACCCCATCGCTTCGTCCGACACTTGAATTCACGATTGAGGCCGAAGAGAGCGCCGCACAGGATATTGCCGCTGAGAACCTCCGCCTGACCGGAACCGCCGGCATCAACCCCGGCAAGCTCGACACCGCCGAACACGGTGCCATCGGCTTCCTTCGCTCGCTCGCTGTGTCGGGTGAGGCGTCGACGCTGCGCTACAAAAACAATGTGATGACCTCGCCGACACTGACGCTGGACGCCGCCCGTTCGCGCTCCGGCCCATTGGAAGGCACACTGGCCATCGGCACAGAGGCGGCCACGCTTGCCGGCATATCGCTCGGCCGCTCCACCCTGACTGGGGAAGGCGAAGTGGATGATCAGCTAAGAGAAATCGCGCTCGCAGGCGACCTCACCATCGCAGAGGCCTCCGTCCCACAAGAGATGAGCCGAGACCTCCTCTCGCCGCTCCGGTCGGGTCCGCCCTTCACCGCCCACGGCAATGCACTGCGCAGCGGCCTCACAGCTGCCCTGAATGATTTCAGGCTTGGCGCGTCGTACCGTTTCGGGCTCGAGCGCGGTGCGGGATGGACGCTGGAGACAAGCGAGAAAGTCAACGTGACCGCCGCAAATGGCGCGCAATTCTCGCTGGCCCCCACCGGGAATGAGCGTGTGCTGACCGTTGCGAATGGGCGGACAGAGCTGAGCGGCATCGCCGCCCTCAATGGTCCATCGCTCCCCTCCCTCGACGCCTATGTGAAGCAGGCTGGCGTCACCGCAGACGGGATCCTGCTTGAAACAGGCAGGCTACGGATAGCCCCTTGGAGCGCCGATGGGCTTACCCTGTCCATCAATCTCGACCAGCTCATCCTGAACACTGAGGCTGCCGAGCCCGGTCTGCAGGCCGTCGGTACGGCCAGCATCGCCGGGCGCATGTTCGGGCTCGACTTTGCCGACACCAGCATATTCGGCGGCGTCGATGCACGCCTGTCAGACCCACTACGCGTCCAATCCTTCAGTACACGCTGCATCGGTCTGAAATCCGAGGGCTTCACCTCGCCCGATACGCTGCGCGTCGGCGCCTTCCTGACAGAGCTTTGCCCACAGGATGGCCGCCTCCTGCGGCGCGCAAATGGCGCGATATCCGGACAGTTTGGCGTCGCCTCGCTTGAGCTGCCCTTCGAGAGCGAAAGCACGTCGGGCACAATCGCCCTGAATGATGGCGTTCTGGACTGGCGTGCCGCCAGCACGGCCAGCCTCAGCCTCACGGGCCGCCAGATGACTGCAGACCTTGAGATAGGCGAGAACACGCTGGTCATCGCGGCCGCGCGGCCAGAGCTTGGCTTCAGAACAGGCCGCCCCCTCTCCTTCTCGGCGCGCACCCGGCGCACAGAGCTGACCGGTTCTCTCGTTCCTGCGCTCATCGACATTGAGGCGCTGACGCTGGATGCCACACTGCCTGAAACCGGCATTGCGGGATCCGGCAGCGCAAGCACCGTTATCATTCGCGACAAGAATGAAGACCCCATCTACCAGCCCTTCCAGACCGACCTCAGCGCTGAATTTGCAAATGGCATCATGCAGCTCAGCGGGCCTCTCCGCACAAGCCGGAGCCAGCGCGAAATCGCTGACCTCCAGATGACGCTCAACCTGGTGGAGCTGGACGGCGAAGCGTCGCTGCGGTCCCGGGACCTCGTCTTCCAGCCCGGCGGCTTCCAGCCAACTGCCCTCAGTGAACGCGTACGCGGCCTGCTGTCGAATGCGCGCGGGCGCCTGAATGCGGGCGCGTCCCTCCTTATTGATGGCGGCGACCTCAGCGGCACTGGTTTTGTTGAGGTGCGCGATTTTGGCTTCGACACGCTGCGTGTTGGCGCGGTGAACAATATCAATGGGCGGATCGATTTCGACGAGCTGCTTGAGTTACACACCCCGCCCGGCCAGACGGTCACGGTCGGCGAGATCAATCCGGGCCTGCCCCTTCGTGACGGCGAGATCGGTTTTCAGATCCTTGGTCCGGATGCGGCGATCATCGAGCGCGCCTCGTGGCCATTCGCGGGGGGCACACTGCTGCTCAATCAGTCGGAGTGGACGATTTCAGGCACCAGCGACATTGTCGAGATTACCGCCCGCGAGATTGAGCTCTCCCGCCTGATCGAGGTTTTCAGCCTGCCTGACATCAACGCAAATGGAACGGTCTCCGGCACCTTCCCGGTTGAACTTCGCGGCGCCAATGTTTTCATCCGGAACGCCGTCCTTCGCGCCGATGAAGAAGGCGGCACGATCGCCTATACCGGCAGCGTCGCAGACGCCGCTTCGCAGGCTGACGAACGGGTCGACATGGCTTTCCGAGCGCTTCGGAACTTTGAGTTTTCGGTGCTTGAGGTTGGCGCGGATGGCAACCTTACCGGCAGCATGATGATCACACTGGAGCTGGTTGGAAAGTCGCCGGACGTGCTTGGCGGCGCCCCATTTGCCTTCAATATCGGCGTTGATTCAGAGCTTTCAAAACTCATCCGCAGCAGCCAGAGCATCACAGGCACAGACTGGCTCGCGGAGGTTCGGAACGGCTCGCTCACTGGCGATGATGAAACCGACGACGAGGACAGCGAAGCCCCCGCCGCGAATGACAACCCGTCTGAGCCCTGAGCAAACATCTGTTCAAACCAGGTTCAGACACTATGCTGTAGAGTGAATGCCTATGAGAGCTGTGAACATGAAAAAAGCTGCCATTCTGGCCCCAGGCCTTGTCGCCATTGCTGCTGCATGCACGCCGACCGTACGCGTGCAGGCGCCGACAGAGCCCATCACCATCAATCTCAATGTGAAGGTTGAACAGGAAATCCGCGTCAAGCTCGAAAGAGAAGTCGAGGACCTGATCGCCTCCAACCCGGACATCTTCTAGGTCAAAGGACCAAGGTTTCAGACATGGCCAATATTTTCCGCATCGCCCTTTCCGCGCTCTTCATTGCCGGCTCGGCCCTCACCCTCTCGGCGCCTGCTGCTGCGGCCAATCCAGAACTGGAAGCTGCCAAGGACCAGGGTGTTGTCGGTGAGCGTATCGACGGCTATCTCGGCATTGTCGCTGGCAATCCGGACCCATCCGTTGTCCGCCTCGTACAGGACATCAATAATCGCCGCCGCGCCGCCTATGGCGAGACGGCTGAACGCACCGGTGCTACCCCTCAACAGGTCGCCCGCGTCACCGGTGAAACGCTGATCGCCAACGCAGAGCCGGGCGAATACATCATGGACGATAGCGGGACCTGGTCGCAAAAATAGATTGCTGACCTACCTTGTCGTCCATGAACCGACTGACGATACTTTTTATCATCGGCGCGATTGGCGTGCTCATCCTGGCTGGCATTGGCGTCGGCATGATGTGGGCGCAGCTTGGCGTCACCATGAGCATGCATGGCTGGATCGCCTATGGCCTTGGCGCGCTCGCCAGCATCGCCCTTTCGGTCGGCCTCTTCTGGCTCACCTTTCACAGTGCCCGCAGCGGCCATGACGACATAGAGCGCCCCGAAGACCTTGATAGCTGACCGTAGCGCTGCCACCTGGGGCGTCATAACGGGCCGAATCAGCTAGATTCGCACTCTTTGCGGACACTCAAGAGGCCATCATGCAAGCTACCATCGATCCCGCGCACCTGTCGGCCTACATCGCTTCGCGTATCTGCCACGATCTGGTCTCCTCGGTTTCCTCGATCACCAATGCGCTCGACTTCATGAATGAGCCGCAGGATTCCGACATGCGGGTCCAGGCCGAAAAGCTGCTTTACGACGGGGCCGAGAGCGCCGCCTGCAAGCTGAAATTCCTTCGCTATGCCTTCGGCTCTGTCGGCCTGTCGAACGGCGCTGCAGACATTCACGAAGCCAAGCAGATCACTGAGAGCTTTGTGTCTCACCACAACAAGCAGCCTGAGCTCGAATGGGACATCGAGACAGATCATCTCAGCTTCTCTCACGCTCGCCTGATCATGAACATGGTCATGCTGGCCATGGACTGCCTGCCGCGCGGCGGCTCGATTGTGGTGAAGGTTCGCAACGAAGTGGAAGGCCTCGGCATCGCTGTGCGTGCTGCCGGCAAGCGTTGCAAGCTGCGTGATGACACCGCCTCTGCCATCGCCGGCGACGTGCCAGATGAAGGCTGGTCGGCCCGTACGGTCCAGCCGCTCTTCACCCGGATCATCGCCGAAGGGCTCGGCGGCGACCTCAGTGTTGAGACCGAGGAAGAGCAAATCACCCTCAAGGCCACGAGCCTCAATGCCGAAGGCTAAACTGCTCGTTAACCGGAGTGTGTCCATGCTGGGGTGTTCTGCGCGCAATTAGCTAGGGGGCTCGCGACATGAAAACCTGCCTGATCGTCGATGACTCCCGGGTCGTGCGTAAGGTCGCTGGCCGTATCATTCAGGACCTCAAGTTCGAGACCCGCGAAGCCAGCGACGGCGCCGCGCCGCGGGCCGCCAAGGCCCGCGCACAGCCTATGCCTGCCGCAAGCAGATGCCCGACGCGATCCTGCTCGACTGGAGCATGCCGATCATGAACGGGCTGGACTTTGTGCGTGCCCTGCGCCGTGAACATGAAGGGCGCAAGCCTGTTGTTGTCTTCTGCTCGACAGAGAACGACGCCGAACATATCGGCGAAGCCCTGCGCTCGGGCGCCAACGAATTTATCATGAAGCCTTTCGATGCGGATATCATCGAGAGCAAGTTTGCAGAGGTGGGCCTCATCTGATGCCGAAGGCGCTCTAACGCGCTTAGGCAGGATCACTGGCTGACCAGGACGAGATCGGACCGGACGAGATATGGAAGAGACCGTCTTTCGCGAAATTGCAGAGCTCGCCCGTAAAGGGTCGGGTCAGCACATCCCGCCGGCGAAGTCTTACCTTGTCGATGCCCGCCTGTCCTCGATCCTGCGCCGCGAAGGCCTCTCCAGCATTGAGGACCTTGTTGCCATCCTGACGGCTCGGCCTGACAGCAAGCTCAGCACCGAAATCGCCGCGGCCCTGACCTCCAAGCGAACGCGCTTTTTCTCCGATCGCGGCACGCTGGAGCGTGTCGTGAAACTGGTCCTGCCGGAATTGGCAAAGCGGGCCCATGACGGCCGTATCCGGATCTGGTGCGCAGGTGGCTCGACCGGCCAGGAAGCGCTTTCGCTCGCCATCCTGATCCATGAAATGGGCAAGAAGGCGTTCGAGGACGCCCAGATCGAAATCGTCACGACCGATATCTGCGAGCGCACAAGCGCCTCTGCCCGGTCTGGTATCTTCGGCCACTTCGAAATCCAGAAAGGCCTCTCGGCCCGCCGGATGCTGGCTCACTTCACACGCCTCGACACAAGCGAGTGGCAGGTCTCACATGCCATTGCCAGCCAGATCGGCGTGCGCACGCACAATCTGATGCAGTCGGCTGAAGGCCTCGGCATGTTCGATGTCATCCTGTGCCGCAACGTCGTCACCGACATGACCAAAGAGGCGCGCATCAAGGCACTGCTCAATGCTGGACGCCAGCTCTCGGAACGCGGCCTGCTCGTTCTCGGCGAAGGGGAATCGGCGGCAGGCCTCATTGCAGGCCTCGAGCCGTCGCGCGCCTTCCGGGGCGGCTATAACCGGAATGTCGACGCGCGCGACCTCACCGTCGCCGCCTGATTTTGGCCCGTACTGGCAGAAACACCGCCAGTACACCGTCACTGCACCGTGAAAACACCGGATTCAGGGCTAGATTTGCCCTGCACTATCCGAACGGCCCTGCGCCCTCCCTTTGGCCCTTTCTGGCCCCCGTCGACCGACTCCAGCTCCCTCTGCCCACTCGACCACCCCACAAAGCACTCTGCTTGACAAAGTTTATTTCTTCGCCTACTTTGTGTTTCAAAGTTATTGGAGGACGAAATGTCTAAAACTGCTAGTGACGATCTTGCCTATGTCCGCTCGCTTGCTGAGGCGGGCGCAAATGCACCGCTGCTTGGCGGGCGCTTTCTGGTCTGGTGGGGCGGCCTCGTGACCGCGGCCTATATCGGCCATTATCTCATCATAACCGGCATGCTGGGTGTCGGTCTGGACGCGCTTGGCATCATGTGGACCGGCTTCATCGTTCTGGGACTGGGCGGCTATTTCCTGCTCGCCAAGGCCTTCCCGCATGACAAGCCTGGCCAATCTTCAGAGGGAAACCGTGTGTCCGAAACCGTCTGGATGGCGTCCGGCTTCGTGCTCGGCAGCTTCTTTGCCGGCGTCACCATCAAGTCATTCCTGGATGGCGCGGCCTCCAGCGGCTTCACCTGGTCCATTCCGGTTGTGCTGGGCGTCTATGGCATCTCGCAGCTCGTCAGCGGCGAAATCGCAAAGGTCGGCTGGCTGAAGCTCGCAGGTTATCTCGCCATCGCCTTTGTCGGCCTGACCATCCTCATCATCAACACAGCCGAGCTCTATCTCGCTGCCGCCTTCGCCGCTGCATGTAGTGTCCTGCTGCCTGGCTTCCTGATGCTGCGCGACGAACCATCGGGCGTCGTGTAAGGCGGATCGTCATGGAGAACGAAAACCCCTTTGATCACAGCCAGATAGACGATGTCATCCATGGCCGCCTGCGGCTCGGCGTGATGGCCTATCTCTCTTCGGTCAGCCCTGCCATCTTCGGCGAGCTGCGCGACAAGGTCGGCGCTACCGATGGCAACCTCTCGACCCATCTGAAGAAGCTGGAGGAGGCAGGCTATGTCCGCCAGGAGAAGCGGTTCGTCGGCAAGAAGCCCCAGACCCGCATCTTCCTGACAGAGTCCGGCCGCAAGGCCTGGCTCGACTGGATCGACCGCATGCGCGGCCTGATGGACGCGGCCGAATAGCTTCTTTGCGGAACGCCCGGCGGTGTCCGGCATTTGTCTGAAGACCCGGTTGTCAGAGGTTCAGCCGGGTCTTGCTAGTTTAGGCTGGAAAGACAGATCTGGAGACCGGACAATGATCCCTCTGAAGAAAATCGCCCTTGGTTTCGCTGCCCTGACGGCCTTCACCCTGCCTGCAATGGCCCAATACGGACCAAGTGGGCATGGCTATAACAGGGGCGGCACCGGCGTCGCCGTCATCTATCAACACCCTGATTTTCGTGGCCAGTCGCTGCGCGTGACCGGCCCGATCGCGCACCTCAACCAGTATCGCTTCAACGACAAGGCTTCCTCCATCCGCATCCATGGCGGCAGCTGGGAAGTCTGTGTCGACCCGAATTTCCGCGGTCGCTGTGAGATCCTCAGCTATCGCGAAGGTGAGCTGAACGACTACCGCCTGAACGACAAGATCACGTCGATCCGCCCCGTCGCCGACCGCTGGGGCCGCAATGACCGCCGATATGATCGCGGGGGCCGTTACGACCGTGACGATCGCTATGATCGCGGACGTCCGGGCTATGACCGTGGCCGCCCGGGCCATGGCAACGCACCGCTGATCCTGTTCGCCGACCCGCAATATCGCGGCAGCGCCCTGCCTGTGAACGGTGCCATCCCGCACCTCAACGAGCTGCGCTTCAACGACAAGGTCTCATCCATCGTCGTCAATAGCGGCGTCTGGGAAGTCTGCACCGACCCGAACTATCGCGGCCGCTGCGAGATCATCGACCGGTCCGTGGACGAAACCGGCTACTATCGCCTGAACGATAATATCACCTCGGTCCGCCCGGCTGGCTATAACCGCCGCCCCGGCTACAACCGCCCATTCTAGGGCTGCGCGAGGGGCTTCCCGCTTTCCAGATTGGGAAGTAGGAAGCCCTCCATGTCCGATCGATCCAATCCTGACAGGCTTATCATCGTCGGCGCGCTATCCGGCGCGCACGGCGTTCGCGGCGATGTGCGCGTGCGCAGCTTTACCGCTGACCCCGAAGCCATCTTCGATTTCGACCAGCTTCTGGACGAGAGCGGTAAGCCGGTGCTGAGCGTCAAATCCTACAAGCCCGCCAGCGACCACTTCATCGTTACGCCCAAGACGTCCCGCCAGAAAGAGGAATGGGACGCGATGAAGGGCGTGAAGCTTCATGTCAGCCGCGCAGACCTGCCCACGGCCGATGAGGACGAGTTCTATGTCGAGGACCTTGTCGGCCTGAAGACCTGCCACCCGGATGGCACCCTCTTTGGCCATGTGAAGTCGGTCCAGAATTTCGGGGCTGGAGACCTTCTCGAGGTTGCACCCGATGCGGCTGGGGAGCCTGCCTACTTCGTGCCCTTCACGCTCAATGACGTGCCGGACATAGAGTTCACAGCGCGCACTGTCACCATCGCAGAGGCGCAGGTCTGGGCCGACCAGTCGGACCCTCGCAAGAAATCAGACGTCTGAAGCCTGCATCGTGCCTGCCTTTACGGCGAGGTCGATCAGGTAGGATTCCAGCTTCCGGCTCTGCGTCTGCAGGTTGAAACTCTCCATGGCAAAGGCACGGCCCGCTTCACCCATACGAGCGGTCCGCTCGCGGTCGCTCAGCATCCGGGCGAGCCGGTCAGCAAGCGCCGCATCGTCGCCCTCGTCCACAAGATAGCCGGTCTCGCCATCCTTCACGCATTCGGGAATACCGGCATGGCGCGTCGCCGCCAGCGCGCAGCCAGACAGCATCGCTTCGATGCAGACCAGAGGCAGGCCTTCAGCGTCGCCCGACTTTGCGCGTTTTGATGGCACGACAGCGATACGCGCCTCGGCCCAGTGCTTCGGCATCTCGTCAGCTGGCACCCAGCCTGGAAGCTCTGCTTTGACTCCAGCTTCCTGAAGCTTCGCGACAAGCTCTTCCTTGAGGTCGCCATCCCCGATCAGCCTGATCGTCCAGCCGTTCAACTCCTCGCCAAGGCGCGCCAGCGCAGCGATCAGAGTGTCGATGCCCTTCTTCTCAGTCCAGCGGCCCGCGAACACCAGAAGGTCCTTCTTCTCACCCGGCTCAAACCGCGAAGGGTCTGCCGTATTGTGGTGGACCACCATCTTTTCGGTCGGCGCGCCTTTGCCAGCAAGCTCATCATGGATGAATTGCGAGCACGGCAGGATAAGGTCTGCCTCACGCCAGAGCTTTGCCCGGCGCCGGTTATAGACCCGCACAAAGCTGTCCTTGGTGTTCGTCGTCTTGGTCGCGTCGCCGCCATAATAGGTCACGGCCAGTGGCAGGTTCAGCCGCTCGGCCAGCGGCAGCGCATAGGCGCCGGACTTGCCGAAACTGGCGTGTATGGCGACAGGCTCAACCTCTTCCATCGCATTCTGTAGCTTCGCAGAGATGGTACCGAGCTGCTTATAAGCCGCCTCGCCGCCCGCCCCATGGAGTGGGCCGAGCTCAATGACTTCGGCGCCATCAGGCACAGGGCCCTTAAGCTCATGACCGATATAAACCGGCTTCAGTTTGCTGAACGCGGAATAGCCGCGCGGAATGAAGCTTTCCGACGGGGTGAAGAGCTTGTCGCAATAGGCAAGAAACCGTCTTTGCGTGCTCATGCGGCTCACCCTCTTTCTGACCGGCGCGCGGCTTCAGTATGGCACGGTCCCTGAACCGTCAAACATGTCTTGGCAGTCACCGCCCCATCGCATAAGACCCGAGGGCTGCAGCCCCAAAGGACCAGACATGTCAGATTACCGCCTCTTCGGCGCTGAGACCTCTCCTTACTCCATGAAAGTCCGTGCCTTCCTGAAATACAAGGGCGTGGACTTCGACTGGATCGGCCGTTCATCGGAAAAGGAAGAAGAGTTCCAGTCCTATGCGAAGGAGCCGACGGTCCCTCTTCTGGTGTCACCGGGGCGCGTGCCAAACCAGGATTCGACCGACATCCTCTCGGCCATCGAAAACGACCATGCAGAGCCGTCCTCGGTGCCGGACGATCCAGCCTGCGCCGTGCTGGCCCTCATCCTTGAGGATTATGGCGACGAGTGGCTGAGCAAGGTGATGTTCCGCGAACGCTGGGGCCAGAAGCCTGACCGCGACGAAGCCGCCGACCGCACAATGGAACAGCTCTTCGACGGCAAGCTGCCTCGCGCCAAGAAGAAGACACGCGACCAGATCGTGAAGCGGATGCGCGACAGCCTCGAGCTGATCGGCGTCGAGCGCAAGAATGAGAAGGCGCTGAAGACCTCGTTCGAGCGCTTCATTCCGCTGCTCAACGCGCATCTCGAAAACAATCTCTTCATCTTCGGCAATCGCCCGTCGGTCGCCGACTTCTCGATCGCCGCGCAGCTGTCGCAGATGCTGATGGACCCGACGCCGGGCGCATGGCTGCGTGAAAACGCGCCTTTCGTGACCGCCTGGTGTGAGTTCATGGACGCGCCAAAGGCCGGTGACAACTTCAAGCCACTGTCCGAGCTTGAGCCCACGCTGCTGGCAATCTTCACCGAAGAACTGTCGCAGACCTATCTGCCATGGGCGAAGGAAACGCTTGAGGCCGACATCGCCAAGCAGGACCGCGTCAGCGTCAAGATCGAGGGCAAGGCTTTCGAACAGGTCACCCAGCGCTATGCGGCAACCTCATTCAAGTCTGTCCAGAAGGCCGTGCGCCGCCTCAGTGACAATGATAACCTGACAGCCTTCCTCAAGGCCGCTGGCGCCGACGTCTACTTCCAGAACCCGAACAAGTAGGCGGCTTCAAAAGCGCCTGAAAACAAAAAAGCCCCGGACATCGCGTCCGGGGCTTTCTCGTCTCAGGGGTCTGCGCGCGGGGTTACGCGGCAGACTGCTTGCCGATCAGTTTCGGCTTCGACTTTGGCTGACCGGACGAGCCAATCTCGATCTTGCGGGGCTTCTTGGCTTCTGGAAGCTCACGCAGGAGTTCGATGCGAAGCAGGCCATTCTGCAGCGATGCCCCGGTCACGATGACATGGTCGGCGAGTTGGAACCGGCGCAGGAAGCCGCGCTCGGCAATGCCGCGATGCAGGTATTGGCGCTCTTCACCATTTTCGCTGCCGGACTTTTTGCCAGCAACAGTCAGCAGGTTTTCATTGGTTTCAATATCGAGTTCGTCTTCAGCGAAACCGGCAACGGCGATTTCGATGGCGAAAGCATCATCTGCGACGCGCTCGATATTATAAGGGGGATAGCCCTGCGTCCCATCAAGGCGGCTGGCTGAATCAATCAGGTTGGCCATACGGTCAAAGCCAACCATGGTGCGGTAAAGGGGGGTGAGATCAATTGTGCTCATGACAAACAGTCCTCTCTAAGCAACTGTATCCGGACGCGCCGGATCATCATTTCGGCTTATCTGTCGCTCCGGCCCGTCCATCGGCGCCGGCAGAATACCGGACCAGGCCCGCTTGGCAGCGCCCGGTCATGGTGTATTTGGGAAACACGCCCCCGCGTTCAAGGGGAAAATGAGGAGATGAAAATGAACCGGATAATCGCAACTAGCCTTCTGGCACTAACCCTTGCCGCCTGCGGTGGCGCCGACGATGCCGCGACTGAAGAAACAAATCTGGAAGTCGCAACACCGCCTGCTGACGGCGAGGCGGAGGACGGCATGGACGCTGATGCCACACCGGCCTCCTTCACGATCGCGGACGCCATGGAAGGCACCTGGCGCAACCCGAGAGAGATTGAACGCGACGATGCCCGCAACCCGGCAGAGACGCTGGAATTCTTCGGCATTGAAGGCGATGACACGGTCATCGAAGTCTGGCCGGGCGGCGGTTGGTACACCAACATCATCGCCCCGTGGCTGCACGCCAATGGCGGCACGTTCATTGCCGCTGTCACGACGCCAGAGCGCTCAGAGCGCGCTGCGCAGGCTCTTGAGGCCTATCAGGCAAACTACAGCCCGTATCCGGACCTGTTCGGTGAGCTTCAGTACACATATTACGACTCCCAGTCCGGCCCGCTTGGCGAGCCTGAGAGCGTCGATGCTGTGCTGACGTTCCGCAACATCCATAACTGGATGTCCGGCGATCACGCCGACAAGTTCTTCAATGATGCCTTCGCCGTGCTGAAGCCGGGCGGCGTCCTTGGTGTTGTCGAGCACCGTCTGCCATCGGCCCTTAACCAAGACCCGTCTGCCCCGTCTGGCTATGTCCATCAGGACTATGTCACCCGCCTTGCCGAAGAAGCAGGTTTCGTTCTCGAGGAAGCCAGCGAGATCAATGCGAACCCGGCTGACACGGCAGACCACCCGTTCGGCGTCTGGACGCTGCCACCGGTCTCCCGAACGACTGACCGTGACGGCAACACGCCAGAGGGCTTCGATGCTGCGAAGTATCAGGAAATCGGCGAGTCAGACCGCATGACCCTGCGCTTTGTGAAGCCGGGCGCTGGCGACACGCCTGCCGCGCCAGAAATGACGGAAGAAGAAGAAGAAGCGACCGAAGAATAGGCCGCTCTTCTGACCTGAATGTCAGCCCCGCCCTGAACCATCATCAGGGCGGGGCTTTTCTCTAGGCGGCGGCCGCGTAGTCGTCGCCCCGCAAAACCTGCTTCACCTTCCGGTGCCCTGCGACTAGAAGGCTCGCCATCATGACGCGCCTTCTTTTCCCGACCCGCCTGTTCGAATTCGACCTCGGCGATACCAGCCTGCTCGATGAGCTTGAGGCCAGTTGCTGGATGATCGAGGAGGGCGATAGCGCCGGTCATGAATGGTGCGAGGAAAAAGGCTATCCCGGCTACACCTCCTATGCCTCGCTCGACGACCTGCCAAAGCGTGCACCTGCCTTTGGTGAGCTGGAGGCCAAACTGCTCACGCTGGCCAAGAAATCAGCAGACGAGCTTGGCTGGGATCTTGAGGACCGCCGGATCACGCTTGATGCGCTCTGGATCAACATCCTAGGCGAGGGCGGGCACCATTCAGGCCATATCCACCCCGGCAGCATTCTTTCCGGCACGATCTATATCGCCGTGCCGGACGGCGCTGGCGCGATCCGCTTCGAAGACCCGCGCCTTGCCAACATGATGGCCGCCCCAGCGCTGCGCGATGAGACCGCCGAAGACCAGGGCCGGTTTGTCTATGTCGCCCCGAAACCGGGCAATGTTCTGATGTGGGAAAGCTGGCTTCGCCATGAAGTCATGGCGAGCCGCAGCGAGGATGCCCGCATCTCCATCAGCTTCAATTTCGGACTTTCTGGCTGAACTAGTAGCAAAGTGGTCTTGACGCAGGCGCTGCGCTTTTGCACTGCACCATCAACTATTACCCGTCCTTTCTGGAGCGACGCATGGATATTTCCAAAATCAGCATTGGCGAGAATGCGCCAGACGATCTCAACGTCATCATCGAGGTCCCGCTCGGCGGCGAGCCGATCAAGTATGAGATCGACAAGGCCTCCGGCGCCATGTTTGTCGACCGCTATCTCTACACCTCCATGCGCTACCCGTGTAATTACGGCTTCGTACCGCACACGCTGAGCCTTGATGGCGACCCGATTGATGTGATGGTTGTCGGTCAGCGCGCGCTGGTTCCGGGCGCTGTTGTCCGTGCCCGTCCGATCGGTGTCCTCCTGATGGAAGACGATGGCGGCGAAGACGAGAAGATCCTCGCTGTGCCGCACCAGAAGCTCACCCGCTTCTATGAAAAGGTGCAGAACTATACCGATCTGCCAGACACGCTGATCGACCGGATCACGCACTTCTTCCAGCACTACAAGGACCTTGAGCCCAACAAATGGGTGAAGGTGCGCGGCTGGGAAGGCGTCGACAAGGCGCGCGAGCTGATCCGGGAATCGATCGAGCGCGGCGCAAAAAGCTAAACATCAGGAGCCGGTTTGGAACTCTCGGTCTGGCTGGCGCTAGTCGGCCTCTTCTTTGCCGGAGGGCTGACGCCCGGACCAGCAGTCATGCTGGTCGTCTCCTCATCGCTGAGATACGGCGTGCGGCCGGCCATGCTGCCAGCCATTGGCGTTTCGACGGCGAATCTCGTCTGGATCGGGCTTGCCGCTGCAGGTGCGGCGGCAATTGCCTCGCAGTTCCCGCTTGCCTTTCTGGCGCTGAAACTCGCAGGCCTCGGCTTCATCATCTGGCTGGCCTATGGGCTGGTTCGCGGTGCGGCGCGGGATCTGCGCCTTTCACACGAAGCCATGCCCAAGCGAGCCGCCTTGTTCGGCAGAGGCTTTGGCCTGCAACTCGCAAACCCGAATGCGCTGGTCTTCTTCGGCGCGCTCCTACCTGGCTTCTTCGACGCCTCGAGGCCGCTGGCTCCGCAGATCGCGATCATGGTCGCCACGATCACGGTCAGCGAGATGACGGGACTTTTCGTCTACGCCTTCGCAGCTGACAGGATGGCCAAGAGTTTCAGCGACCCGGCATTTGCGCGCTGGTTCAATAGCGGCGCAGCAACCTTGATGGTCGGCTCTGCGGCCTTTGCCGTCTGGGCCACCAGCAAACCCTAGGCGTCAACCAGCTCGAACTCGCCCGTTGTGGAGCTGCGCCAGTAAAGCTGGCCGAGCGCAATCGCAAACCAAGAACCGTGCAGTGTCAGCTTGCCTGTCTTCACGCGCTCCTCGACGAACGGAAACGTCATGAGGTTCTTCAGAGACTGTTCAACACCGGCAAACTCCAGCGCGCGCTGAGGGTCTTCAGGATTTGCAGTCAGCACCTTGTCGCGCGCCTCGTCGAGCAGTCGCACCCAAGGCGCGATGAACTGGCCGACCGGCTCGTCCTTGGCTGCAGAAAGCGAAGCGTGCACGCCGCCGCAGCCGCCATGCCCCATGATCACGATATGCTCGACTTCCAGCGCCGTCACCGCAAACTCCAGCGCAGCACTGACACCATGCTGGCCACCGCCAGTCTCATAAGGCGGGACAAGGTTTGCGACATTGCGCACCACAAAAAGCTGGCCCGGCGCGGCGTTGAAGATGTCCGCTGGTTCAGCCCGGCTATCGGCGCAGCCGATCAGCATGATGTTCGGGTTCTGACCCTGGCCCAGCGTTTCATAGAGCTTTGCCTGCTCTTTATAAGTTCCGCGCCGGAATGACCGGTACCCATCAATCAATTCTTCTGGTGAACGCATGTCTATTACTCACTTTGTCTGAGCCGGACCTAGTCAGAACTGCCCGCATCGGCAACTTCCAATGGGGCAAAATTTAAACTTGCGATCAATCCTTTTGAAAACTCTATTGATTGAGATAGGCTCTACGGCTCGGGTCCTGGGAATGGGTGGATGACTGAAGAAACACCTGCAAAGAAACCAAAACCTGCACGCCGCAGGCAAGGTCCGCGGCGGAGCGAAGCCTCCAGGGTCGCCATTCTCGAAGCCACTCGCGAGGAGCTGGTGCGTTCAGGCTGGCGCAAGTTCAGTGTCGATAGCGTTGCGCGCACGGCGCATGCCTCAAAACAGACAATCTATCGCTGGTGGCCCGCCACCGGCAGCATGTGCGTCGAGGCCGCCATCGGTCTGCTCCCCCCCGTCTCACAGGCCGTCGAAACCGATCCGGTCGAGCGTATCGCCGCCCTTATCCTGCCAATTGAGACCGTCACCCGCGCAGGCAACGGTCATGCGGTCCTGCGCGGCGCGCTGATTGCCGCTGCCGATGAAAAAGCGGCAGGCGAAAGCTGGCGCAACTGGATGAAGGCGAATATCCGCGCGCCGCTCAGGCTCATCCTGGCCGAAGTCGCTGCCAAACAGCTGATCCGCCGCGATTACGATATTGATGAAGCGGTGAACCTGCTCATCTCACCGGCCTGGCACAATCTGATTGTGATGCGGGCGCCTCTCAAAGAGGGTTTCTCCCGCGATCAGGCCGGCCATCTTATCCAGCTGCTAAAGCCATAAGCTTCAGGCCTTCGCGCCGCGTTTCCCGCCGCCATAGGCAGGGTCGGCTAGCGCACTTGCCTCATCGAGCGGCCAGCGCGGGCGCGCAGAAAAGCTCATCGCATCCGCATCGACCTTGCCAGCAGCCAGATGTTCTGCACCTGCGAGCGCGATCATGGCTGCATTGTCGGTGCAATGACGAAGCGGCGGCGCTATCAGACGCGCCCCATGACGGCTGGCGGCAGCGTCGAGACTGGCGCGGATTGCTTGATTGGCAGCAACGCCGCCGGCAACGACCAGACGCTTCTCGCCATCGGCTTCGAACATGCCCAGCGCCCGGTCGGCCCGCTGGGTCAGGCAGTCAGCAATTGCCGCCTGATAACTCGCGCAGAGGTCTCGTTTGTCCTGCTCTGAAAGGTCGCCTGCCTCAATGATCCGGGCCGCAGCCGTCTTGAGGCCCGCAAAACTCATATCAAGGCCATCCCGGTCCATGAGCGGACGCGGCAGCTTGTAACGCTTTGGGTCGCCGCCTGCAGCGGTCCGCTCAACAGCCGGGCCGCCCGGAAAGCCAAGCCCCAGCAGCTTGGCGAGCTTGTCAAAGGCTTCACCGGCGGCATCGTCGATCGTCGTGCCGAGCCGCCTGTACTGGCCGAGCCCGCGCACTTCGATGAACTGGCAGTGGCCACCGGACACGAGCAGCAAGAGATATGGGAAGGCGCAGTCTTCGGCGAGGCGCGGCGAGAGCGCGTGGCCTTCAAGATGGTTCATAGGCAGGAAGGGCTTGCCGGACGCGAGTGCCAGCGCTTTGCCGGTCATCATGCCGACCATCACTCCGCCAATGAGACCCGGCCCGGAAGTCGCTGCAATCCCGTCCAGCTCAGACAGGGAAAGCCCGCTCTTTTCAATCGATGCTGCAACGATCTGGTCTGCAATATCGGCATGCGCACGGGCGGCAATCTCAGGCACGACCCCGCCATAGGGGGCATGAGCCTCGACCTGCGACCGCACGATTTCAGACAGGATCGTCGCGCGTCCGTCCTCTAGACGCAGGACAGCGGCCGCAGTTTCGTCGCAGCTCGTTTCAATTCCGAGAACCGTGTGAGAGGTCATGGCCCTCACTTAAGGCGCACAGCCGAAAATCGGAAGCAGGGGGCCTCAGTTGTCGAGAAGCGCGCTTTTGATGGAATAGATCCACTCATCGCGTTCAACATTGTAGGCCTTGAAGGTGGTCGCGAAGTCCCAGTAGCACCAGCCAATGCCGCGGTCCTCTGCCGCCTTGCGCATGGCCCGCGTCCAGACGGCGCGCTGCTCAAGCGGTACCTCTTCATAGACGCCAAACTCACCCAGCAGCATCGGATGGCCCTGCTCGCTTGCGAACCGGGCGGCCGCTTCGGCGCCTGCGTTGATCTCGCTATATTCGGCGACTGTGCCCCAGCGTGTGCCGGTTGGCGGCGGCGGATCAGCAAAGAAAGCGCCCTGATGGGTAAAGTCATAGGGCTCATAGCTATGGAAGGTCAGGATGATCCGGTCATCCTCTGGCGGGCTGCTTTCAAGAAGGGCCGAGAGTGAACCCCATCCAGCGCTGCCCACCACGACCCAACGGTCCGGGTGGTATTCGCGGACAATGGAGAGAAGCTCGGCATTCACCGCATCGGTGCGCTCGACCGTCATTTTGTCATTCGGCTCATTCAGAAGCTCGAGGATGACACTTTCAGGTGCATCCTGCAGTGCCTCGGCAATCTGGCGCCACATGGCAAAGAGGCGCTCATAATGGGCATCAGGGCGCGACATGAGGTCGTTGTAATGGTGCAGGTCGACGATGGTCTGGAGGCCTGCAGCATCCGCCTGCACGATGATTTCCTTCACCCGGTCAATCAGGCCTTGGCGGATTGTGTAGGGCTCACGCTGCATGGCGTGAATGTCCCAGCGCACAGGCAGGCGCACCGTATCAAAGCCAGCCGCCTTGATGGCCTCAAGATCCTTTGCGCGGATCGTATAGCCCCAGTCACCTTCATTCGGCGCTTCCAGCGCTCCGCCGAGATTCATGCAGCGGTCAACAGGAGAGGCCGGCACGCGAATGTCACCGCGAGGCGCAGCAGAGGACGACGGCTCTGAGCAAGCGATCAGGGTCAGCACAAGGGCGGAACTGGCAACGCGGACCAACATGGGCCGTCTCCTCTACAGGGTATTCCTGATATGAACTGGCGCACACATCGTGCCAGCTTTCACTGCTTAGCCCTGTCTTGCCTGCCACCGCCTTAATCTGTAGCAGGCAATCGATCACAATCTGGAGATGTCATGTCCGCAGGTCTTGCCCCCAAGCTCAAACTGAAAATCGGCACCAGAGGGTCTCCGCTGGCCCTGGTGCAGGCAAGACAGGTGGGCGCAGACCTCGAACGCCTCAGCAATGGGGAGGTGACCTGCGAGATCGTGACTTTCACGACGGGCGGCGACAAGCTGACGACCCAGCGCCTCATCAATGCTGGCGGCAAGGGGCTTTTCACGCGTGAAATCGACAAGGCCGTAGACGAAGGCCGGTGCGATCTTGCTGTACACAGCCTGAAAGACGTGCCCGGCGCCCTGCCCGATGGTCAGGCCCTCCTCGCCTTTCCAAAGCGCGAAGACCCACGCGACGGCTTTATCTCGCTGAACGGCGTGAAAAGCGCGCGCGACCTTCCAGAAGGCGCAACTGTCGGCACGGCAAGCCTGCGCCGCGAATCCCAGACGCTCGCCATGCGGCCCGACCTAAAGATCGTCACCTTTCGCGGCAATGTGCAGACGCGGATGAAAAAGCTAGAGGATGGCCTCGCCGACGCGACCTATCTCGCCATGTCGGGTCTTGAACGTCTCGAGATGACACATGTCGCTGTGCCGGTCCCGATCACTGACATGATCCCGGCCGCGGGCCAGGGCATCATCACGGTCGCCGCCCGCCCGGACGATCTTGATCCTGCCGTCGTCGACCTCATCAAATCGCTCAACCATGAGCAAAGCCGCCTCGCTGCCATCGCAGAGCGCGCCTTCCTGGTTGAGCTCGATGGCTCCTGCCGCACGGCCATGGGCGGCCATGCCCGTCTGGAAGACGGCAAATGGCTGTTCGATGGCGAAGTGCTGGAGCCGGACGGCTCGCGCCGCTGGATGCAGGCTGACGCGCTTTCCGGCGAGGTGACCGACGAGGCGCTGGCAGGCCTTGGCCGCAGCATCGGCCAGCGCATTCGCGAAGCGGCCGGCGGTAACCTGCCAGCCTTTGAAGATGACTAGCCCGCCCATCATCGTCACCCGCAGCCAGCCGGGCGCAGACCAGACCGCCCGAACCCTGACAGAGCGCGGCCTGACCGCCATCGTGACGCCGGCCATTGAGCTGTCTCGCAGTGATGCCTCCCTCCCGGATCTGGCAGTCTATGGCGGGCTGATCTTTACCAGCGCAAACGGCGTGCGCTTCCTGTCGGCCGAAACTGAAGCGCGCGGCCTGCCTGCATGGTGCGTTGGCCCGGCGACGGCGTCAGAAGCCCTGCTTGAAGGCTACAGCCCGGTGCACCAGTCCTCGGGAAATGCCGAAGACCTTGCTCACTATATCGCCCATCACTGGCCCGCTGGTCAGTCGAAGCGCCTTCTACATGTCGCCAATTCGGCGGCAAAAGGCATCGTCAAAGCCGCCCTCGAGCATGAAGGTTTCGAGGTTGATTTCCTCGCCCTCTATGAGGCGGCCAATGCGCCAGCGCTGCTCCCGGACGCGCTTTCGGCACTCTCTGGCGGCGCCTGCATCGTTCTCATTCATTCTGCAAAAGGTGCACGGGCTTTCATGGATCTCAGCGCAGGGTTGGACCTTCAGCGCGTCTCGTACGTTGCGATCTCAGAGCAGGCGGCTGGGCCCATGCGTGAGGGCGGTAAGGACCAGATTGAAATTGCTGACCATCCAGACGAAGCGCACCTTCTGGAAGCGCTGGACCGTTTGCTTGCAGCGCGCTGAGCGGCAATACATTGAAGGGCATCTGGACCGATTGGCCCGGAGCCGACAGGATGAACCCGAATGAGTGATCCGCAGACCCCGACCACAGACCCGATCGATGCCGAGTTCGAACCGGCAGAGAACGAGGCTGCGCAGGAGAGCCCCACCGAGGAAACTCCTGCCCGCAAGACATCCAGTCGCGGACCAGGCTGGCTCTCTCTCCTGTTCGTGATGCTGATCGCCTTTGGCGCGCTTGGCCTGTCCCTCTGGTCGTCCGGGCTCCTGCAGAAGGGCCTGCAGCCAGACGACACAGCGACTGATCTTGCCGCACTGACTGACCGCCAGACCGACCTCGCCAGCCGCATCGACGCGCTGGAGGAGAGGCTGTCTGATGTGACCGCACAGCTCGACGGTCTTAGCGGCACTGTCGACGCGCTTCGCTCAGCCACGCCGGAAACCGATCCACCTGCTCAAGGCAGTGTCGTCGATGAGGATGCAATCGCGGACCTCTCTGCCCGCATCGACGCTGTCGAAGAAGAAATGGCAAACCAGCCAAACAGATCGACGTCCATCGATCCGCAGCGCATCACCAACCTCGAAGCCGCCCTGCAGACTCTCGACAGTGAGAGCGCTCCCACCTCGGCGGAGCTTGCGTCCCTCCGCCAGGAAGTTTCCAGCCTGCGCTCCCGCATCCAGCAGCTTGCCTCAGCGCAGTCCGCGCTTGAAGAGACAAGCGCTCAGACAGCTACCCAGGCCGACGCCGCGCGCCGCTCTGCGACGACAGCGGCACAAAGTGCGCTCGCCATCGCCTCGATTGAAAATGCCATCACGACCGGGACGGATTTCAGACCTTCGGCTCAGCGCCTTCAGGAGTTGCAGCCCGCAAGCGAGGCCGCCGCCATGCTGGCGCGCCTGTCTGCCAACCCTGTCCCGAGCCTTGCGACGCTGCAGACCCGTTTCGATGCCCTCAAGAACGACGCGCTCGACCGCGATAGCGAAGCGGCAGGTGAGCCGGGCTGGGTTGATACTTTCTTCGGTGACATGGTGTCCGTCAGGCGCGGCGGCGGCAACAGCGTCGTGCCCGCCATCCTCTCCGCAGCAGAAGCCGCGATTGAGCGCGGTGAGCTGCAGCAAGCGGTCTCCGCACTCGAAGGTCTGCCAGCCGAAAGCCTCGCCGTTTATGCAGGCTGGCTCACCGATGCCCGCAACCGGATCGACGCGCGCAAAGCAATTGACGCCCTTCGCCTCGAATTTGCCGCGCAAACCCCTTAGATAAGTTTCCAATGATAGCTCTTTTCCTCATCGTCTGTCTCATCGTCGTCGCTGGCCTGATCGTCCTCTGGGCGTCCGGCCTGTCGGGCAATGTCGTCATCACGCTCGGCGCCGACACGATCAGCATCGAGCTTGTCGTGGCGATCCTTGGCGTCATCCTGCTCGGCGCGGTTATGGCGCTTGTCTGGGCCGCGCTCGCCGGTCTGATCAAGCTGCCGAAACGCTTTGGACAGGCGCGCCGCAATTCGAAAAAGCGCAGCGCCAACCGGTCGCTCGCCGACGGCATCCTCGCGGCTGAAGCTGGCGATATCAGCCTCTCGCGCAAATATGCGAGCCGCGCGGCCCAGCATGCCGATGATGAGCGGCTGAAGCTGCTCCTGGAAGCGCGCACAGCGGAAATCGCGCATGACTGGCCAAGCGCCGAACGCGCATGGGGGCAGCTGGCCCGTCTTCCCGGCGGCGAACTTGCTGGCCTTCGCGGCGCAGCTATTGCCGCCACTGAACGCGGCGACACCGCGGCGGCTGAAGCGCGCGCCCGTGAAGCGCTGGAACTCAAGACAGCTGCCGACTGGCCGTTCACCTCGCTGTTCGACAGCCAGGTCGCCCGCGGGCACTGGCAGGATGCGATAGAGACGCTCTCCATCGGTGAACGCCGGGGCCTGATCTCGGGCGACAGCCTCCGCCGCAGGCGCTCGGTGCTCTACACCGCACAAGCGACCGGCATGCCAAACGCAGAACGCCGCGACGCCCAGAAACTTCTGGCCGATGCGCTGCGCGCCTCTCCAGCCTTCGCGCCTGCCGCCTATCATGGCGCGCGCCAGCTGAAGCTCGAAGGCAAGGTAAAAGCAGCGCAGGGCGTCCTCGAACTTGGCTGGCGCTCCAGCCCGCATCCGGCGCTTGCCCATCTCAGCCGTAGGCTCGATCCCGAAGACACGCCGAAGACGCAATCGGCGCGTCTCCGAGCGCTGATCGATACCAATCCCGATGCTCGCGAGAGCCGCATCCTCAAGGCAGAGATCGCGATGGCAGAGCGCGACTGGATTGCCGCCATAAAGGAACTCGCCCCGCTGGTCGAAGAACAGCCAACGGCGCGGCTTTGCCTGCTGCTGGAACAGGCGCTCCGCGGCTATGGCGACAATTCCGAAGCCGACCGCTGGGGCCGCATGGCCATTACGGCCTCAAGAGAGGCTGAATGGTCGGACATCGACCCGAATGGACAGGCCTTTGACTACTCGCGCCGCGACTGGGCCCGCCTCGTCTACGCTTTCGGCGATGCAGGCAAACTCATCCATCCGCGCTATGAATCCTATGGCCGTGAACTTGAGGCGGGCCGCTATATCGCGCTGCCTGCCCCTGTCGCTGCCGTGCGCACCCGCCAGGCCGAACCGCAAAAGGCCCTGCCGCCTGCCAGCGAGCCCGGCCGCACCATGACAGAGCCGCCAGTCGACTATGTCCGCGACGGTGAGCAGGACGAGGCCTAGAACCACAACAGAAACACGCTGCGCCGCCCTGAATTGTCTACTTGCCGAACGGCACGCTTGACGGTATTGAGGCGCCTTCCAACGGATAGCCGCCTTAGCTCAGCTGGTAGAGCATCGCATTCGTAATGCGGGGGTCAGGTGTTCAAGTCACCTAGGCGGCACCATTCATTTCCCGGTTTGCTTCGCAGAATTTTTGGTCCAGTGGACCAAAAATAGGAAATGAATGCGGCGGCAGCCGCCTTCCGACGAACCAAATCAGGTGAAAAATGTCCCGGCAGGGGCTTTTGGGTTCTGATCCCGTTTCCTCGCTTCGCTCGTCACATGGATCGCGCTCAAGGCTGCGCTTGCACCGTCCTTGCTTCTAACGTGCCGCCCTAGAGGCCGCTCAAGCCCCCGGCTCGATCAGCACCTTTATCTCACTTGGATGCCTCGCAAGGGCATCAAAGGCTGCCTCAGTCTCGGCAAGCGGCCGTCGGCTCGTGATCAGCCGAGACGCGAGCTCGCCATGCTGAACGAACCGCGCCAGCGCTTCCTCGAACTCTTCCGGCCTGTAGGCAAAGCTGAATTCGAGCGTGAGCTCCCGCACGATGGCTTCCAGCGGTGTGATCGTCTCCTGATGCGGGCAGACACCGGCCACGACGATATGGCTGTGTGGCATTGCCGAATTGATCACATCATTGATGAGCCCTGGCACGCCGGTGCACTCAAATATGTTCGCACCGTGCGGCAGGCCGTGAAATTCCCGCGCAAGGAGAGGCGACATCGCGGCAGGCGAAAAATCAGTCCGCGCCCATTGGGTGAAGGCGCTTTCCTTTGCCGGATCGATGACGATATCGGCGCCCACCGCTTCTGCGACGGACCTGCGTTCGGCTGAGAAATCTGCCGCAATGATAGGCCCCCGCCCATCGAGCTTCAGCGACAGGATAACGGCGAGACCGACCGGCCCGCAACCGATGACGAGGTTCGGACCTTCGTTCCGGTTGGCCAGACGCGAGGCGTGCAGGCCCACAGCCAAGGGCTCGGTCAATGCTGCCAAGTCTGGGGCGACACCTTCCGGGACCTTGAAGGCACGCACTGCATCGACGCAGCTCAGCGTCGCAAGTCCGCCCTGATGGCCGGGCGAGATACCAATCGTCTGGGGGCCGTCATGATCGTGCGTGAAAGGTAGCGCCGTGATGATGTCGCCGGGCTTCAGGTCAGTCTCGACCGTTTTCAGTACATCCAGGACTTCTGCGCTGAACTCATGCCCTGGGACGATGATCGGCAGGTCCGTCTCCGCGACTTCCGCCGCCGCCATCTGCTTGCGCAGTGAGAGGTCACTTCCGCAAATGCCGTTGAAAAGCGGGCGCACGAGTATCTGGCCCTGCCTTGGCTGCGGGTCAGGCAGGGTTTCGATCGAGATCCGGCCCCCTTTGAGACAAGCTGCTCTCATGTCTCAACCCTGTGCTGTCAGATCGGCGAACCTGGAGATATCCGGCTGGCCGGTGCACGCCGTCGTGCCACCATCGGCGACCATGATCGATCCCGTTACATAGGAGGCATCGTCAGAGGCCAGGAAGGCCACCACCGCTGCCATTTCTTTTGGCTTTGCCGTCCGGCCCATCGGGATGCGTGACAGCCAGTCTTCGCGAAGGCCCGGAATCTGGTTGAGGTCGGAGGTGATCGGCGTATCGACCAGGCCGGGACAAAGCGCGTTCACCCTGATGCCTGCCTTGGCATGGTCCATGGCGAGCGCGCGAGTGTAGTTGATGACTGCGCCCTTGGCCGCATTGTAGGCTGCAAAGCGGTAATCCCCGCCGAGCCCCGAGATCGATGCCGTATTCACGATGGCGCTGCCCGCGGACATGTGAGGGATCGCCGCCTTGCAGGCATAGAAGACGCTGTGAAGGTCAATCGCGATCACACGCTCCCACTGCTCGGCCTCCATCTCGACACTGTTTCCATAGCTGCCAATGCCGGCATTATTGAAGAGAATGTCGATGCGCCCGTGTGCGTCTACAGCCGCCTTGATCAGCGCCTCGACATCGGCCTGTTTCGACACGTCCCCGGTAACGCTAGTCGCGCCCAGTTCGCTGGCAATCGCGGCGACGCCTTTGCCGCTGATATCGCCAAGCACAAGCTTGGCGCCCTCGCGCGCCATCAGGCGCGCCGTCGCAGCCCCAATCCCGGATGCAGCCCCGGTAATGACCGCGACGCGGCCTTCGAATCTCTTGCCTGACATGATGACCGCCTAGTGCTTTGCGCTTGGGGGCGTCTCGCCGGCCCAGGCCGTCTGACGCTCGGCTGCCTTGCCGGCGATCTTGCCCCACATGGAAGCGGTCTTGGCGAGGAATTTGATGTCGAAATGTTCCTCGGTGCGGAACTCCAGCACTTCCACACCGTCCGGCCCCGGCGTGTATCGATAGGCCTTGTCAGCGCCGACGAAGAAGCCGTCACCAGCTTTCAGCGTCTCGGCGCCGAGCTGCAGGCTGCCCGCCACGACATAGTAGAGGCAATCGACATTGTGCGTATGGAGCGGCAGGGGGAACCCGCTCTTGAACCAGGCATAGGTGAGGCTGAAGCCTGGACGCGAGAAAAGCGTCTTGACCAGCTGCCCCTCCCCGGCGCCAGCTTCTCCGGCGGCAGCGATGCCTGCTTCGATTTCCGGCGTCACATCAGAATATTCCATGTGACCGGCCTCATCGAGGATGGGGGCTGTCTCGGTCCGGAATATCTGGAATCCGCCGCCTGTGTCCGCTTCGCGCTTTTCGAGTGTCGTGTCGCTCATCTCATTTCCTCCACTGGCAGTTGGTTTGTTTATGTCGCGCCCTTTGGCGGGTGCGCTGCTGCCTTTCTCTCAACCCTACACACCTCCAATTATTGGTCAATACTGACCATAATTGGGCTAAGGCTCCTTGACCTTGGTGGCAGAGCGCGGTGCATAGGGTCCATGAGCAGGTCAGAGACAGTGGAGAAGGTCGCGCCCCCGCGCCGCCGCAACCGGCGCGGTGAAGAGACGCGCCGGCTTATTCTCGACGCGACGATCGCGTGCCTCAATGCACGCGGTTATGCGGGCACCTCCATTGAGACCGTGATGGAAGAAGCAGGAATCAGCCGGGGCTCCGTCCTTAACCAGTTCCCCACAAGGCTGGAGCTCATGATCGGCGCCGCCGATCACGCCATGCATGAGATGATTCGGCACACAGGCGAGCAGCTTGCCGCCTTCGAGGACGACGCCTCGGCCTACCGCGCCTTCTGCGACATCACCTGGCAGAGCAACCAGCTGCCTGCGGCCGCCGTGGTGACGGAAATCCTGCTCGCCGCCCGCTGGGATAGCGAACTTGCGGCGGCGTTCCGGCCCATCGCCGAACGGGTCGAGACCGAGATTGACGCGCTTGTCGCGCGCTTGGCGAAAGGGTCAGGCATTGAGGATATTGATGCCGCCATTGTCCATGCGTGGATCCTGATCCTCAGCCTGCGTGGGATCACACTCGAACTTGCCTATGACCCGGGTCGCAAGATCATCCTGCGTGCGCTGGACCGTATTGGCGCTGAACATGCCGCGCATTGTGACGAGGTGATCCCGCACTAGGAGGCCTAAGCGTGCGTGCCATCTATCGCTGCCTTGCGGCGATACAGAACGGGCTCAGACCTCGGGCCTTTCCGGCGGCGGCTTGAAGACCACAAGCGACAGCACGACGAAGGAATAGACAGCGGCCACACCTACGGTGAACAGCACGGAGAGGATTTCCGGCCACCCCAGAATGGTCGCGAACACGGGATAGATCGAGATCTGCAGGAGATAGGTCGACGCATAGAGCAGCGTGTAGAGGATCAGCGATCGTACGATCGCCGCGTTGCTCCTGAAGACGAAAGAACGCTGCAGGTAGAAATTCAGCAGAAGGCTGCCGACCGTCGTCACCGCGAAGGCGATTTCGTGCGGCACGCCCAGCTTCCTCTGGATATAGACGATCGCCGCAGCGAGCAGGTTCATCGAAGCGCCGACTACAATGTACCGGATCAGCGCGCCGCTCGTCGGTGATGATTTCAGTTTCTGGAAAAGCGCGGAAATCATCGCGGTTTTGGTTTGTCCGACCCGGGCACATCGTTGAGGTAGTCCGCGACGATATAGGACGGGCGGGCCTTCGCCTCTCGCAATGTCCGGCCGACATAGATGCCCGTCAGGCCGACGCTGCAGATGAGCACGCCGCCCATGAACCAGATCGACAGGATAAGGGACGGATAGCCAGATACATCGAACTGACCCATCAGCGCCTGAATGAAGGTGACAATCGACAGCACAAAAGTGATCGCGGCGATGATCAGCCCGATCGTGACAATGATCCAGAGCGGCCGGTCGGAGAATGAGAAGACGACATCCGACGCAAGCCTGAGCAGCTTGCCGAGCGTGTAGGACGACTTGCCTTCACTTCGCTTGCTGTGCGCCACATCAAGGTAGACAGGTTCAAACCCCATCCACTGGATCATCACAGGGAAGTACTTCTGTTCTTCTTCCCAGCTGCAATAAGCATCGACAACGGTGCGATGGTAGAGCCCGAAATTGGCGACGCTCGCATCAAGCGGCTTTCCGGTCATAAAGCTCAGCAGGCCATAATAGCCTGCAGAGATGGCGCGCCTGTAGAGGCTGTCATTTCGCTCCGCACGGCGGGCGAGCACGATCTTCGCGTCTTCCTTCTCGGCCGCTTCGAACAGGTTCGGAATTTCTTCCGGCTGGTCCTGCAGGTCGCAATCCATGACAACAACCCATTCGCCCGTCGAATGTTTGAGGCCTGCCTCAATCGCGGAATGCTGGCCGAAATTTCGCGAGAACCTCATGCCCTTCACGAACGGGTTCGCCGCGCAGATCTCCTTCACGACCTTCCATGACCCACGAGGACAGCGGTCATCCACCAGGATGATTTCATAGCTGATGCCCATCTTGTTGCAGACATCGGCAACGCGCTGGCAGAGCGGCTCAAGCGAGGTCGGGCTGCCATAGACAGGGGAGACAACGGAAAGTTTCGGTGCGGTCATGTGTATCGTTCTTCCTGTGTGGCGCGCGGCACGATCGAGCCCGGCTGCTCAGGGCCGTCAGCTCCTGAAGTAGTCCTCAACCGCTTCAATCACCTTGTCGCACTCACTGCTCTCCATCGTGTACATCGGCAAGCGGACAAGCCCATCGGATACAGCATCCGTCACCTTCAGGTCGCCCGACGTGCGGCCAAACTTCTTTCCGCCAACAGAGGAATGAAGCGGCACATAGTGGAACGGCGCCATGATGTCTTTTGACTTCAGATACTCACGGAAGGCCTCACGGTCCTCCAGCTCTGGGAAAAGCAGATAGTACATGTGCGCATTGTGCTCACATTCTGCTGGAATGAATGGCAGGCGTGCCTTGTCTTCCGGGACGCAGGCCTTGAACGCGTCATTGTAGCGATGCCAGACGGCGAGCCGCCCCTCCCTCACCGTGTCGGCGACTTCAAGCTGGCCGTAGAGAAAGGCCGAGATGATTTCGCCCGGCAGGTAGGAAGAGCCGATATCGACCCAGGTGTACTTGTCGACGGCCCCACGGAAAAAGAGCGAGCGGTTCGTGCCCTTCTCGCGCAGGATCTCGGCGCGGTCGCAATAGCTCGTATCATTGATACAAAGCGCGCCGCCTTCGCCGCTGATGATGTTCTTGGTCTCGTGGAAGCTGAAGGCCGACATAAGGCCCAGCGTGCCCGCATTGCGCCCCTTATAAGTTGAACCCAGCGCCTGCGCGGCGTCCTCAACCACTTTCAGGCCATGCCGGTCAGCGATTATGTTGATCGCATCCATGTCACAGACGACGCCGGCATAGTGCACGACGAATATTGCAACCGTCTTCTCGGTGATGGCCGCCTCAATCGCTTCGGGAGAGACGTTCAGCGTGTCCGGGTCGATATCGACAAAGACGGGCGTCGCCCCGCGCAAGCAAACCGCATTCGCCGTCGAGACAAAGGTGAAGGACGGCATGATCACTTCGTCGCCTGCGGCGAGGTCGAGAAGGATGGCCGCCATTTCCAGCGCCGCGGTGCAGGAATGGGTCAGCAGGGCCTTCTTTACGCCGAGCATTCCCTCGATCATGGCGTGGCAGCGTTTGGTGAATGTGCCGTCGCCCGAAATCTGGCCAAGCTCGATCGCCTCACGGATATAGTCGATCTCCCGGCCCTGAACTTTAGGCTTGTTAAATGGTACTGTCGCCATGATCCCGGCCCGTCCTCAAATCCCTGCTCGCGTGCCTCTTAGTACGCGCGAATCCCGCGTTCAAATAAATAGATGAATGCCAAGGCGCGCAATGCGTGCGGCGCGGTACAAGCCAGGCGCGCAGATCGGCAAAAGAAGCTGAGTTGCATCGCTGCTATGGGGGCGCTAACAGCCAGTCTCTTGCAGATTGCCTGAGGGGGCAGCAAGGGTGATGCCTTACACTTGTGGTAGTGCACGAAGGGGAGCAGCAGGTGAATTCATACGCTGAGAGAATAGCGAGCCATCCGCGGTCGCAGAGAGCGCCCGTCTTCTTCCTCATCCTGCTTATTATCGTCTTTTACGGATATGGCCGCTGGGCCATCGCGAACTATTACGACGCGGCGATCCCGCACTATGACTCGGTTGGCGCCTATCTGAGATATTTCACCGTCCTCGATGCTGTGCACCAATACGGGCTTGTGCCGGCAATTCCATACGCATTCGCCGACGCGCTCTCCCCACTTCAGTCGATCTTCACGCTTGCCTTCAGCCCCTTCCTCAGCAAGTCGATGTCG
Organism: Henriciella sp.; assembly: GCA_012960415.1. GTDB lineage: Bacteria > Pseudomonadota > Alphaproteobacteria > Caulobacterales > Hyphomonadaceae > Henriciella. The sequence continues at coordinate 179,854 of DUBH01000083.1, forward strand.
TCCTTCCATCTCTACAACACGCTTTGCTTTATCCCCGCCGTGTTCGGGATGTATGCGGCCGCGCGCTCTTACCGGTGTTCAGCCGGAACATCGGTGCTCTTCGCCTGCCTGCTGCTACTGCCGGGCGGGATGTACTATTGGGATCTCGGCGTCTTCGACTTTCGCAGGGACCCCGGCACCTATTTCCTGATGGTTGGCGCACTGTTCTTTGCGATCGCCTATTTCACCGGTGAAGCCTCTTCGAAGCGCCGCCGCCTTGCCTATGGTATCTGCACGGGCGTGAGCGCCGGTCTCTGCCTCCTGTCGCGGGACTCTGCCTTCGGATTCCTTCTCGGCGTCGTTATTCTGCCTGCGGTCGGCATGTGGGCGATCAATTTCCGCCGCAAATCCGTGCGCGACAACTTCGTTGACCTCATCCCGGTCTTTGCGAGCTTCATCCCCTTCGTCTTTATCTGGGGTCTCTTCGTCGACTCCATGCTGAGCCGGATCCTGAACCCGTATCTCTACTATGGCGCGGGCAATGACGGGCGCGTGACGATCGCCGACAATGCGGCGGTCACCTACTTCCTGATCACCGATCTGCACCACTCCTATTACTGGTTGGCTTCCAAGTGGGAGACGCTCAAGATCATGGTCGGCTTCGCGGTTCTCGTGGCAGGAATCTTCCTTTTCTCCCGAAAGACGCCGCAGGAGAGGGCAGAGCCTCAACCCGTCAGCCTTTCGGCGACATCCAGGACGGTGACGCTGGTTTCCATCGCCGTTTTCATTGTCCTCTATGTGAACCTGTTCCTCGCCTTCGCGGTCGGCTGGCTGTCGGTGAAGTCGCGCTCCATCCTCGAAGTCTCGGCGCCTTACTACCCTTCCATGGCCGCCTTTCTGGTGATCTGCCTTCTGGGGCTGACATTCCTGCCAAGAAGCCAGCGCATGCGCGTTCAGGTCGCGAGCGCCGTTCTGGCCCTCGCCCTCATTACGATCGGCATGCATACGCGCTCACAGACCCGCAAACCGGAATATCCGGACTGGTTTGTCGCCGCGCATGAAGATGTCGGGCGCATGCTCGCCGCCAAAAGCGGCACGCCTTACGTCGTCGCTGAAATGGCGAGCGACTTCCGCATGCCCGCTGTTCAGCTTTACGCCGTCCAGAATGGCGCGCAGCCGCCGCAGCGCCTCTTCTATCAATTTGACGGCCGCGGGCATGACTTCTTTGTCGCAGGGCCTGAAGACCCGGCTAAGAACGCCGGTTTCGAAGCCGCCATGGAAGAAGCCGTGCTCTGCCGGGCCGACTTCATCCTGACCTTTGCGGATATGAGCCGCTACCAGATGGATGGGGCCGCCATGTATCTGGAAAGCTCTGGCACAGACGTGGTGAACCGCATTACGGGCCAGCTGGAAGACGCGCCAAAGACCTATTACGGGGAAACCCCGGAGGAGCCATTCTTCCGCGTGATCGACAATCGCGCGCGAAGCGCCTGCGAGACCGCCGGCTAGGCGGGCAGCCGCGCTTTAGCCGCGCCCCAGCGGATAGTCGGCGACCGGTTCGTAGATGCTCTTCTTGCCTTCGCGCGGGATACTCTCGAAGAGGTGGAAGCGGTCTGCCGTCCACGGACCCGCGTGAAGCACCTGCCAGCGCTCAGACCAGGCCATGGCCGCCGCTAGCTCAACATCTTTGAGATAGGCCAACGTGATGTGTGGCTTGAACGGTTTGGCGTCGGGCGAGAGGCCGATCCGGGCCGCCGCCTTGCGACAGTCGCTTGCAAGCTGGTCGAGGTCCGGGCTCCGCTTCACCGTTGCAAACAGTGAGGACGGCTCCTTGCGGCCAAACCAGCCGACGCCCTCTATCTCAAGGTCGAACTGCGGCGGCGACAGCTCACCAATCTCC
>DUBH01000084.1:0-23704 GCA_012960415.1 Henriciella sp.
CCGGCAAAACCCGCGAAGGCTATCAGGAGCGCCTGTTCAACACGATCGACGAGGGCAACTTCCCGCGCTGGAAGTTCCAGATCCAGATCATGCCGGAGCTTGAGGCCGAGCAGTGCGACTTCAACCCGTTCGACCTCACCAAGGTCTGGCCGCACGCCGACTATCCACCAATCGATGTCGGCTATTTCGAACTCAACCGGAACCCGGAGAACTATTTTGCCGAGATCGAGAACGTCGCTTTCTCGCCGTCGAATATCATTCCCGGCATTTCATGGAGCCCGGACAAGATGCTGCAGGCCCGCATCTTCTCCTATGCCGACGCGCACCGCTACCGCCTCGGCACGCATTATGACCAGATCCCGGTCAACCGTCCGAAATGCCCGGTCCATCACTACCATATGGATGGCGAGATGAACGTTTATGGCGGCATCAAAACGGGCGACCCGAACGCCTATTATGAGCCGAACTCTTTCAAGGGGCCGGTCGAAGTGCCTGAGGCGCAGGAACCACCGCTTCGCATCAGCGGCGATGCCGACCGCTTCAACCACCGCAAGGAAGACGACTATTCACAGGTTCGCGTGCTCTTCGAGAAAGTCCTCGAGGATGACGAGAAGGAACGTCTCTTCATGAACATTGCCGGCACCTGGGGCGCTGTGCCCGAAGAAATCTGTGAGCGCCAGCTGGCAGAATTCAAGAAGGTCCATCCCGACTATGAAGCCGGCGTCCGCAAGGCCTGGGAAAAGGTGAAAGCCGACGGCGACTACAAGCCGAACGCCGCGCCGGTCACTGACAAGACCCCGCAAACCGTCCCGGCCGAATAGCGGCTGAACCTGCATCGTGCTTGTCGGCGGGCGGCGTATCTGGCACTTGCCAGTATATGCCGCCCGTCTTCACATGAGGGGAAGCATGCCTTGAGGAGCGCGAAGACACCGCCATGATGATCGCCCGCTTCCTCGGATTTATCATGCTGGGTCTCGGCGCGATCGGCATCTTTCTTCCCGTCTGGCCGACGACAGTCTTCTGGATTGGCGCCGCGCTCTGCTTTGCCCGCTCCAGCCCCGCCATGCGCGACTGGATCTACGGACGCCCGGGCTTTGGCCCCCCCATCCGTAACTTCATCGAAAATGGCACCCTGTCGCGAAAGTCGAAGTCAGGTGCCCTGCTCGGCATGACGCTGGCTGGCGGCATCTCGACGGCTTTCCTCTGGGGCCGATGGACATGGCTCGCCGCAGCCCTCGCTCTCTTCGCCTGTGGCATGGCCTACGTAGCCACGCGCCCATCCGATCCGCCTGCCTGACGTTTGCCCTTGCGCTTGTTACAGATGGCATGCGCCAGCTGGAGATTGTCCAGCCTGTCGGGCCCGCCGCCCGCCTTGGGAATGATATGATCAAAGGTCGGGCGCTGCTTTTTCCAGATACTGGCATGCGCGACATCAAACCGGCCACGCGGCATCGCTTTCCCGCAAAGGGCACACTGACCCGCCTGCGCTTTCCAAAGCTGATCGAAATGATCCCGGCTTAGCGGTCGAAGCTCAGCTATCATCGCTGGCCTTGCGTTTCGCCAGCAGCAGCAAGAGCGAGATCACCGCGCCCACAATCGCCACGCCCGCGACGACAACAAAGGCGATGCTCGCCGCCACCATGACGATGACCGCGATGACGGTCAGCATGAAAACCACACCGGCCCAGCCCAGAAATGTTTTCGGCTTTTGCATGGTCCTGTCTCTCCTGCTCATCTGCCAGCTTCTATAACGGCTTTGCGGCCCGCTGGTTCATGGCGCACATCAACAGGCCGCAGCCCGGCTAGAGACCGGACGGAAGCTCCCAGCCGCGGCGATAGCAGGCCGCGATCACAGTATTGCGCAGAAGGCAGGCAATCGTCATCGGGCCGACACCGCCGGGCACAGGCGTGATATGGCCAGCCACTTTCTCGCAGTCGTCAAAGTTAGCATCGCCAACAAGGCGCGTCTTGCCTTCGCCCTTCTCAGGCGCATCAATCCGGTTGATGCCGACATCGATCAACACGGCGCCGGGCTTCACCCAGTCGCCCTTGACCATTTCAGGCCGCCCGACCGCAGGCACAAGAATGTCTGCCGTCCGGCAAAGCGCAGCGAGATCTTTCGTACGCGAATGCGCGATCGTGACCGTGCAGTTCTCTGCAAGGAAGAGGAGCGCCGCAGGCTTGCCTACTAGAATGGAGCGGCCGATCACGACGACATTCTTACCGGAAAGATTATCGCCCAGAACCGATTTAGCGAGGATGACACAGCCTGTCGGCGTACAGGGGCGGAGGCCGTCCTTGCCAAGCACCAGCCGACCGGCGCTCGCCTCTGTCAGCCCGTCGACGTCCTTTGCTGGCGCAATGCACTCGATGGCCCGCTGCTCATCAAGGCCCTTGGGCAGTGGCAGCTGGAGCAGGATACCATCGACCTCATCATCGCCGTTCAGATGGGAGATAAGCGCTTCGACCTCTTCCTGGCTCGAATCTACCGGCAGGTGATGATGCAGGGAGCGCATGCCCGCCTCTTCGGTCTGACGCACCTTGTTTCGCACATAAACCTGGCTTGCAGGGTCCTCGCCGACGAGCACGACAGCCAGTGTCGGCTGCCCCGGAAGCGACTTGACCGCCTCCCCCACTTTCGCACGCACATCTGCGGCGACCTGTTTGCCATCGATACGTTCAGCCATCGCCCATCCACTCCTCGATCTGGCGCGCCGCCGCGCTGCCGGTTTCGGTCTCGATATCCACGCCTTTAGTGCGGCTCGTCTGCCCGGTCACCACCTTTACGGCAGATTTCGGCAGGCCCAGCGCCTTGGCGAGAAGTGCCTCTACCGCCGTATTCGCCTTGCCCTTTTCGGGAACGGCGCGCACACGAACTTTCAGGCTTGGTCGCCCGTCGGCATCGTGGGTCAGCTCTTCGATACGGTCAGCCGAAGCATTCGGCGTTACCCGGACCGAAAGGCGCATCAGCCCGGCATCGCAAAAAGAAGTCGCGGGAACAGCCAGTCGCGGGTGAACAGGATGAGCAGAGCCAGAATAAAGACCGAGAGATCCAGCTGGCCAAGCGGCGGAATCGTGTTGCGGATCGGGCGCAGCAGCGGCTCAAGCACTGATTCCAGCATAGAATAGACCTGGCGGGCAATCTGGCCATAAGGCGACAGGATGTTGAACGTGAACAGCCAGCTCATGATCACATAGGCGAACAGCGCAAACAGGATCAGCGTCAGGATCGGATAAATGAAGTACTGGTATAGCGCCAAAGCGAGGTCCTGCACGGGTCTGATCTCCTTCCACTTGAGAGGCCTGACTAAGCTGAATGCCCCGCGCTCTGCAATATGAAAGCTGCGCAGGTTCACTCTGGGGAAGCCGCTCTTTTATGAGAAGTCCGCTTGCCGCAAGCGGGAAACCCTTCCATCTTCAACCTGCGCACGAAGTGGGGGCACATGCTGCATCAGGGCGAAATTGAACAGCCATTACGGCCCCTGAGCGGTTGGCAGAAAGGCATAATCGCCTTTGCCAACGTGGCCATGGGCGCTGGCATGACGATCAATTTCGTCGTGGTCGCCCCGCTTGCGCGGGAGGCTGGCCTCACAGAGATTCAGGTTGCAGGCATCCTCACCTTCTCGGCCGCAATTTACGCGCTGATGATCCCGCAATGGGGCCGCTGGGCCGACCGGTTTGGCCGCAAGCGCGTCATGGTGTTTTCGCTCATGGCGATGGCTGGCACGAACACACTCTTCGTGCTCGCCCTTCAGGCCGCACTTGCTGGACTGGTGACGGGACTGTCGACCTTCTTCCTGCTTGCCTTCATGCGCCTCTGGTTTGGCCTCCTCTCGCCCGGCCTTCAACCCGCCGCCATGGCCGCCATGACGGATGCGACGACGCCCGCAACGCGTGCTGGCGGGCTTGGCATGCTTAGCGCGGGCATGGCGCTCGGCTCCATTCTCGGGCCTGCTGGCTCCAGCGTCCTCGCGAAACTGGGCGCGCTCGCGCCGATCTGGGGCTCCATCATTTTCTGCGCAGCGGCAGGTGTCATCATCGCCTTTGCCTTGCCCAAGTCACGCGGACATCGCGACAGCAGCCGGCCAGAGCCGCTGCGCATGCGCGACCCGCGCGTCTTCCCGCACCTTGCCTTCCTCCTCTGCTACTTCATAGCCGTTGGCGCCATCCAGCAGACGCTTGCCTGGCTGATGGAGGACCGGTTCAACACGGCGCAGGCGGACACGGTGCAGGCCGTGGGGATCGTCTTTTCCTGCATGGCGGTCATGATGATCATCGTTCAGTTCGGTTATGTGCAGCGCCTGAACCCGTCGCCGCGAAAGATCTTGCCGATTGGTCTTGCCCTGATCGGTGGAGGCTATATCGGCGCCGCGCTGCTCAACGACTTCGTCGCCATGTGCGCCGCTTTCTGCATGGTTGGCGCAGGTTCTGCCATGGCCGTGCCTGCCGCCAACGCTCTTGGCAGCCTCTCAGTCGAACGCCATGAGCAGGGCAAGGCCGCGGCCCTCCTGTCGGCCGCCCCGCCTTCGGGGTTTATTTTTGGCCCCCTTCTCGGCGCCGCGCTCTACACGATCGACAGCCGCCTGCCGCTTTTCGTCAGCGCGGCAATGATGCTCTCCCTGCTTGGATATCGCCTCATCCGCGAGACGCGCCGCGCGGTATGAGCAACCCTCTTACCTTCTCCTGCGTTCAATTGGCGGGGGCTTGCCGACCACGAATGTCCGGCTAGTTCGATGACAAAGCAATGGAGGCTGAGCGAATGAAACTGAACCTGAAACTTCTTGCCGGCAGCGCGGCAGCGATTGCCCTCGCCGCATGCGGCGGCCCGGAAACAGTCGAAGAGACACCCGCCCCGGACGGCCCTATCGAAAGTGAAGGGTCGCTCACCGAAGACCCTGAAGTCGGCCTCGACGAAGAACCCGGCGGCGACATGGATATGAGCATGTCCGATACTGACGCCGACGCTGACAATGAGACGCTGTCAGCCCTCGAAGGTGACTGGGTATCCGGGGACGACAATCTCTCCGAGATGTCGATCCTCGATGGCACCGTGACCATGATGTATGACGGCGAGGTGCTGAGCACCGAGACGCTCCAGACTGTCGACAGCTGCCCCGATGCGCCAGGCGATACGAGCAGTCTTGAACTCATCACCATGACGTCGGCAGAAGGTAATGAGACCCTCTGCTACGGTATCATCGCGCTCACCGAGGAAGAGCTGCAGCTCACTTCTTATCCGCGTGGCAACACGCTGACCTATATGCGGATGCCAGCCGGTAGCGGACTTGACGAAGAATAGGTTGTCACGGCTCGGACAGATAGAAAGGCCGGAGGCAATAATGCCTCCGGCCTTTTCTTATCCGCCTGTGGTAAAGGCGTTTAGCTTGTTGCCATCTGGGTCGCGGAAATAGGCCGCGTAGAAGCCATCCTCACCGCGCGGGCCGGGCGCGCCTTCATCGCTGCCGCCATTGGCAAGGGCGATCTCATAGAGCTTGTCGACCTGCGCGCGGTTCTTGGCCTGCAGCGCGACCATGGTGCCATTCCCAACGCTTGCCGGCTTGCCATCGAACGGTTTGGTCGCCGCGATGCCTGCAGGCCCGTCCCACGCGCCCCAGGCGATGAATGTCTCGAAGTCCATCATCCGTCCGGTGCCCATCTCACCAGCAATGGCGTCATAGAATTTCGCCGCACGCTGGATGTCATTTGTGCCAAAGGTCACATAACCGATCATTGTCCCATCTCCTGTTTCGGGAGCAGGAACATAGCATGAACAATCATGCTCTGGCGAGCAAATTCTGAGCCCGCAGGCCTAGCGGATAAAGTCGCCCCGGCAGCCACCTTCTGCCTGGCTCGGCGTGCCAAGGAAGATTTCCTCAAAGATCAGCCGGTCGCCCTCGACAATCGCGCGGCCTTCCGTCACCAGGTCATCTGGTATCTGGTTTCCGCCTTCGACTTCAAAGCTGAACGCGCCGGTCGCCGGATCATAGTCAAAAGCGGCCCAATAATCTTTATAGACCTCGAACGGCGTCCAGGTGACTGTCAGGTCGCCGCCGCCGCTGAAGGCCAGCTCCTTTACCGCGCTATTGGGTGGGCAGTTCTCGTCATCCTGGCGCCAATAGCCGACAAAGGGGTTCTGATCTGCACTGAAGACCTCGATCGGTCCGCCTATCGGGTGCCGGCCCCGATAGGTGCCTTCGACACGCACCCGCGTGCCCGCCTCAACATCTGGCGAGAGTGTCAGGAAAGCCGTGCCTGTCTCATCGCGCGAAAAGCTACCAGCCTCCGCAGGAATGACGCTGAGGTCACCGATACAGCCCGCCGGCACCGAATTGTAGCCGCCCGGCATATCGGTCCAGTAAGGCTGTAGAGAGATCGTATCGCCTGGCTCAGCAGACCGGGGCTCCATCCAGAAGAAGAAGACCTTGTCGCCGACAGCCGGGCAGGCCTCGCCGGTAAGGAGCGGCTTGCGCGCGGCTTCCTGCGGGTCTGTCGGACTCGCCTGACAGGCCGGTGCGCCGGAAAGGCCACCGGCCGCAAGCAGGCTGGCGAATAGTGCGTGTTTCATGTTTCCCCACTCAACTCAGCGTGCGACTACATCGCGGAGATGCCGCCATCTACTTTCAGCTCGATACCTGTGACCAGCTTGCTCTCATCAGAGGCGAGATAGAGGACGGCATAGGCGATATCGTCCGGGTCACCCACCTTGCCGAGCGGGATCTGGCGGCCAAGCTTCTTCAGCGCCTCTTCCTCGCCGAACATTTCCTTGGTGCGATCCAGGATCGGCGTGTTGATGAAGACAGGGTGGACCGAGTTGCAGCGGATCTGCCCGCCGGTCTTTGCGCAATGAAGCGCAATCGACTTCGACATGTGGCGCACAGCCGCTTTCGCCGTGTTGTAGGCGATATAATTGCCGCTCGCGATAATGCCGGCGATGGAGGAGATGTTGATGATCGACCCAAGGCCGTGATCGCGCATCAGCGGGATGGCATATTTGCAGCCATGGAAGATCGAATCGACGTCGATCTCCTGCACCTTGCGGAACATCTCGTAATTCTCGTCCTCCACAGAGCCGAGCGAGCCGATACCGGCATTGTTGACCAGGATGTTCAGCCCGCCCATCGCATCGTGGGCCTCTTTCAGGACAGTCTGCCAGCGGTCTGCATCGGTGACATCATGCTGCCAGGCGAAAGCGGTGCCCTCGCCAAGTTCGGCATTGATCGCGGCCGCAACCTCGGTTGCGCCATCGCCATTGATGTCGGTCACGGTGACCTTCGCGCCCTCGCGCGCGAGCATCCATGCGGTGGCCTCGCCAAGCCCTTGCGCACCGCCCGTGACGAATGCCTTCTTGCCTGAAACTCTGCCCATTTTCTGCGTTCCTCTCGCCCTGTTCTTGTCTGTTGCAGCGCCTGCAGTTCCAGCTTCGCTGGCCTGCGTCAAGGTTCAAGCGGCCCCGCTCAACGTGAGCTTTCCCCACCGTGAAGCTTTTTTAAATGATTTTGCGGTCTTCTCACCTCCAAAATATAAAGGGGGAAGCCGCGTGCCACACCGCAAGGAAATCAATCTCACGCTGAATCAGGTTCTGGATGCTGTCGCCAGCATCGAGAACGGATTTGCGCTGCACGGGCCCGACTTCGAGCTTCTTTATGTCAATGAGACGGCCAAATCTCACTTCCCTGAGTTTTACCGCGAGCTGGCAGCCGGCAACACGCTCGAAGACGCTATGCTCGCCAGCACGCGCGCCATCACTGAGGACAGTGAGCGCTTCGACACGGTCGAATATTCACTTCAGGTCGTTGAGAAAGTTCGTAACTTCGGCACGATCGACGTGCAGACGAGCGAAGGCAAATCGATCAAGGCCAGCTTCTCGGCCATGCCTGACGGAAATGTGCTCTGCCTCAGTCACGATGTGACCGACATTCAGGAAAACCAGCGCAAGCTGCGCCACGCCAAGCGGGAAGCCCAGGCCGCCAGCGCGGCGAAGTCCGAATTCCTGGCTTCAATGAGCCATGAGATCAGAACCCCTCTGAACGGCATCCTTGGCATGGCGCAGGCGCTAGCCTCCCGCCATCTCGACACCGATGAGCGCGAAATGGTTGGCGCTATCCTCGACTGCTCCAAGTCGCTGATGACGCTCCTCAACGATATTCTCGATCTCTCAAAGATCGAAGCCGGCAAGCTCGACATTGCTCCCATCGCTGACGATTTCCGCCACAAGCTGAAGCGGACCGAGCGCTTCTATCATCCAAAGGCGGAGGAGAAGGGTCTCTTCCTGCGGGTAATCGTCGACAAGTCTGTTCCTTCGGTCCTCGAATTCGACCCTGTCCGTTTTCGCCAATGCGTCGACAATCTGGTCTCCAACGCCCTTAAATTCACGTCAGAAGGCGGTGTCATCGTCGCGGCCACCTGCGAGCCGACGGGCAAGGACGACCGCGTCAGGCTGAAAATCCATGTCTCCGATACCGGGATCGGCATGAGCGATGAGCAGGTGGATCAACTGTTTGAAAACTTCCAGCAGGCTGACCGGTCCACGACCCGCATCTATGGCGGCACAGGCCTTGGCCTCGCCATCACGCGCAAACTTGCCCGCATGATGGGCGGCGATGTTTCTGTCGTCAGCAAGCCCGGAAAGGGCTCAATCTTCACGCTGAGCTTTGAGGCGGGGCTGCCGGAAAACGCCGCGGCGCCGAAACTGGTCGAAAGCTTCAAGCCGCACGAGGTCAAGATCCGCGACGAACGTGTCGTTGATTTTCGCGGAAAGACGGCACTCGTTGTGGACGATAACCGCATCAACCGCCGTGTCGCGCGCCTCTTCATCGAGCCTGTCGGCCTGCATGTGGTCGAAGCTTCGGGCGGTGAAGAAGCACTCGAAATCCTTCAGAAAACCAAGGTCGATATCGTGCTGCTCGATATTCACATGCCAAAAATGGATGGCCCAGAGACGCTCAGGCGCCTGCGTGCCATGGGCGGGGTCTGCGAGACTGTGCCTGTAATCGCGCTCACTGCTGACGCCATGGCAGGCGACCGCGAGCGCTATCTCAAGATTGGCATGTCGGATTATGTCTCCAAGCCGATCGACGAACGCCAGCTTATCGCTGTGATGAGCCGTTGCATGTCCGCCGCGGGGCCAGAAGTCGCTGCACGTCGCAGCGAAGAGGACACCGAAACACTAGGCGCCATCGACAACCTGATCCAGCGGATGAGTGCCTAGGCCAGCTTGGCGGCGAAGCCATCCATCTTGGTGGCAAGGTCGATATCCTTCTGCGTGACACCGCCCGCATCATGGGTCGTCAGCGTGACTTCGACCGTATTGTAGACATTGAACCATTCAGGATGGTGGTCAGCCTTCTCTGCCTGCGTCGCGCTTGCGCTCATAAAGGCAAAGGCGGTCGCAAAGTCCTCGAACTTGAATGACTTCGTGATCGCATCCGTATCGCCGTCTGCAGCCTTCCAGCCTTTGACCTTGGACAGAACGTCTTCGACTTTCATCTTATCAGCCATTGCTATTCCTCGCCTGTTATCTCGTGAACATAGTAGAGCCAGCGCCCGTCCTCGGCGATCGCTGTGCGAATGCCGGGATAACCGCGCCCGTCCCTGACCTGTGCAATCCCTGCCTCGCCGACCAGTTCCTCAAGCCGCGCCCTCTGGCTGAAGTTTAGGCGCTCCGGCAAGAGCGCTTCGGGCTCCAGGGCAGCAAGCTCCGGCCAGACATACCAGGTCTCCCCGGCCACCATCTTCACGCCATAAGGCCCATCCAGCAGCTCTTCGAGGCGAAGGATCGGATCGAAACCCGTCCGGCGCAGCAAGTCCCAATGGTCGCCATGCGACGCACCGGCGAAGTTGGAGACAAATCCGGACTGAGAACCTGCAAGCCGCGTCAGCTGGCGCAGCGAATTGCTCTCGATGATCGCGCGAAGCTCACCGATTGTCTCCTGCGCCGGCGCGCTCAGCGCAGTGCGGTCAGCTATAGGCTCACGGCTTGGCGCCATGTATTCCGGAGCCTGCTCGACCTGCAGCCTCACCTTCTCGCGCGCATTCTCCTCACCGCAGGCAGTCAGCCCGGCGATCAGGACGATACTCGCGATGAGGCGGATAAAAGTCAGTCTGTCAGCGTCCATCCGGTCGCAGTTTCCAGGTCAGACAATAGCTGGTCCTCATTGAGCACCTTGATCGTCGTCATCCCCATTGCCCGTGCAGGTTTCAGATTGATGCCGAGATCATCCAGATAGACGCAATGCTTCGGGTCGACATCCAGCGCTTCGCACATCAGCGCGTAAATGCGCGGATCGGGCTTGCGAATGCCCAGCTTGGAGCTCTCGATCATCTCGTCGAACAGGCCGAAAACCCTTTCGATCTCGCTTGCCCGGCCCTCATCGCTCTGCATCCCGGCGCCCTTGCCGACCGGCGCATTATTGGTGATGCAGCCCACTTTCACCTTCGCCTTGCAGCGCTTCAGCGCCTCAACGACACGCGGGCGCAGATTGCCTGACAGAAGCCCCAGAATATCCTTGCCCGGCACCGAATGTCCCAGAGCCTCGGCTTCCTTGCGGAACAGCTCGTCAAACTCTTCAGCGTTCACTTTTGATTGCTCGAGCTTCGCCCAGGCATTGGTGTCGCCATTCACGGCGTTGACGCCCCGGATGAAGTCCTTGGGAAGGCCGTTTTCGGCCTCATAGCGGTTGAACGCTTCGAAGGGCGAGGAGGTCAGGACGCCCCCGAAATCCCAGATCACGGCTTGAATCTTATCGGTCATGCCAAAAGCTGTAGCCCGCACTTTGGCGGCTGTCGACCGTTCCGCCCGGACAAGCCGGTGGATACCCGCACACCCTGAATCCGGAGGCGCTAACCTCCTCGTCTGGTCACGCAAATGCAGCTGGCTGGGCTTCGGGCTTAGCTGGCGCGTGGCCTCGCTCGTCCGATCAGCAGCGCAATACAGAAAGCGCTCTCCGCCAGGATGGTCAGTCCATATGCTGGCAGAAAACCGGTGAGAAGTTCAGGTGCCAGAAACCTGAGCGCGCTGCCAATCAGATAGACCAGGCCGGCAGCGGCAATTCCTGCCCCGATCAACCGGGGGAACAGTCGCGATCGCCAGATCAGGGCGCCGGTCAGCAAGCTGTTGACCCCAAAGAACACCAGACCAAGGTCGTATCCATGCGCATGCAGATTGAGATAGTGCAGCGCCATCGCTTCCACCTGCCCGGCACCGAGACCAGAGATGTCCTGCCCTCCAGACAGGAGCAGCCAGGCCGCCTGCATATTCATGAGATTGCCCGCAATAAGCACCGACTGGATAAGTCGAAACACCATGGCTGAGAGCGCGAGAACCTGCCCGTAGGGCCTGAAAATCAGGTAGAGCAGGATCGCAAGGCCGGCGTCAGCAAGCGCCATCAGAATATCGGCGACGATGGCAAGCCTGAAAGCATCGCCTGACGCCCGGATCGCTTCAGCCGTCGCCCCGGCACTTTCATAGTCAATAAGCGGACCGCGCAAGACGAGTTCGGCGCTCAGTCCCAGAACGATTATTGCGAGATACAGAAGCCCTGCGAGCCGCAGCATTGCTGGGCTACGCCCGCCGGTCGCGCCCTGTCTCGTTGCATCCATGTGTGCCGATCCCCCTCGGCCAATACAGTCCTGTCACCTTTGCCTCAATTCGGGCATGGTTCAAGACAGGCCCGAAGAGAGTGGGCTGATCACGCTGACATTTGCGCAGGCGCATTCCAGTCGGTCTGGCGGTTCACGGTCGCTGTCACAGGCAGCCAGCAGACGACTTCGGTTCCACCACCCGGTACCGACTTGATGCCGACATTGCCGCCATGCAGGTCGACAAAGTTCTTCACGAGCGCAAGGCCAAGGCCCGCGCCGCGCTGGTCTGATGACGTAAAGCTGTCAAAGCTGGAGGCCTGATGCTCGGCGTCGATACCCTTGCCCGTGTCGCGCACAGACAGGATCGCCATGTTCTCGACGCGGGTCGCAGACACGGTGATCTCGCCGCCCGGTTCGGTAAAGCGCATGGAGTTCGACAGCAGGTTGAACAGGATCTGACGGATGCGGCGCTTGTCGGCATGGATGGTGCCGAGATTGTCGCCGATCTCCGCATGGACATGGATCTCGGTGTCCGACGCCTTGCCGACAGTCAGGTCAATGCTCTCCTGCACGATCTCTGCAAGCGCAAAATCCTCAAGGTCGAGATCCATTCGTCCGGCCTCGATCAGGGCGAGGTCGAGAATGTTCTCAATCAGCTTGTTGAGATGGTCGGAGGCGGTCAGGATGGAATTCACATTGTCCATCTGACGCGAATTTAGTTCACCATTAGTTTCCGACTGGAGAAATTCTGCATAGCCGAGGATGGTCGTCAGCGGGGAGCGCAGCTGGTAGCTGACATTCCGCACAAACTCCGTCTTCAGCCGGTCAGCCGCTTCGAACGCCTCGGCACGTCCACGAAGCGCGCCTTCTACGGCCCGCTGGGCGGTTTCATCGGCAAAGGCGATGAGCGTGTTTCCATCCGGCAGCGGCTGGGTGATGTAGTGCAGCACCGTGCCGTCCGCGCGCTGCATCTCACCTTCAGTGGTCCGGCGCGCATTGGCGGACGGATCCGTGATATGGCCCTTGATCTCGCTCCAGCGGGTGCGGTCGTTGAAGAGCGGCAGGCACGCCTCGATCACGTCATCATAATCCGGCGTATTCTTCACATCGCCAGCATCCAGGTGCCAGAGCGATTCGAATGCTTTGTTGGACAGCTTCAGCCGGCCATCAGAGCCGAACACCGCAACAGCCTGACGCAGGCTATCGAGCGTCGAGGTCTGCGTTTTGATCAGCGCATTGAAGCGCGTCTGCAGGTCCAGCTCGCCTGTAATGTCCTTGAACAGGAGAAGCAGGCCGCCCATCGGGTGGCGCTGGCGCGTGACCGAAAGCGTGCGCCCGTCCGGCAGTGACCAGGTGTCTTCCTCGATACCGTTGATCTCGCGGTAGTGGGACAGCTCATCAGCCCGCCAGGTTGCATATTCGGCCTGCGCCGGCAGCTTCCTGTCCTGACGCAACCGGTCGAGCAACTCACCATGGGTCGGCGAATCGAGCAGATAGCTCTCATCGAAATCCCACATCTGCGAAAAGGCGCGGTTGTAGAATGTCAGGCGCCGGTCCGGGCCAAAGATGGCCACGCCGTCTGCCACATGATTGAGCGTCTCGTCATGCGCACGCACATGGCGGTTCAGCTCATCGCGCGCCGCTTCCTGCTCGGACACATCAAAGGCAATCGCCCCTGCCCCGCCAGACAGCGGAAAGCTCAATATGCGCATTGAGCGGCGCTCGCCATCGATGACGAGGTTGCGCACTGCGTCGATGTCGCGCTGCTCGGTGATCGTCCGGCGAAGCTGTTCATCGGTCTTGTCATCAAGCTTGAGCTGGCGATCCAGCGCCTGATCAAGAGACTTGCCGTCGACAGCTCTCAAATAGGTATCGTTCGCCCATTGCAGGCGGCCGACGCCAGAGACGCGCCAGGCCGGGAAAGGCAGCTTGCCGAGCATGTCGAGGAAGGCGGTCGGGTCGCGCGCAATGATCTGCCGGGTCTCTTCCAGCTTGCCGCGCGCAGAGCTTTCTTCCAGACCCTTGATGGTCGAATCAGTAATCCAGACCACAGCCCGTGCGCCCGCCGTACGTCCGTCCGCCTCAAGGAACCGGCCCGACGGCCCGATCAGCGTCAGCGAGAAAGGCTGGCCATGTTCACGCAGCTCACGCAGACGCTCGCGTAGCGTTGTATCCTTGCCAGCGCCATCGCGCGCTTCAAGGTCGGCAAGGCCTTCAATGATCCGGATGGACGGGTCTTCGGACACCGCTTCGTCGGTGAACTTCAATAGCCCTGCCAGAGCCACAGGCGACCCATGTATCTGCGGCGCCGCGATATCATCGTCCTCATCCTCAAGCTCATCGCCCTGCCAGACGAGAATCACGCCCGGATGTGCACCGAGGACAGACTGGAGCGCCGCGAGACCGGTTTCAGCTTCCGAGGCCCGCTCGCGATACTTGCGGGCCGCGCCGCGCGCGCCGTCCGATGTCCGCAGCGCCCACAGGATAAAGGCGAGGCCCAGTGCCAGCGCACCGCCAGAAATGATCAGGGAGACGTATTCTGCAGTCATCTGTTACCTTCGCCATAATCCATCAGGCCGCGTAATCGCAGCTAAACGTTAACCGAATGACCCGTTCGCGTTAAGCCCGGGTTAACGCCGTGGTAACCCTTATGGCACGCGGGCGAGCAGATGTTCAGCGCCCGTGACCACCGCGTCGAGGTCGCCGTCCTCCCGGCCCTGCGCCGCCTCCAGCAGGATTGTCGCAAACGCCCGTATGTTTTCGCGCCGAGCGGAAGCTTCGTCATCCTGCCAGCTGTCATGCGGGGCCGGGTCTGCCAGCACTTCCATCCAGATCGCGATCTGCTCTTCGGTCAGAAGGCCGCGCTGCACCAGAAACAGGATCGGCCGGGCAAGGCGCTGAGGCTCTTCAAAGCTGAAGACCGGCGCTTCCCGCGAACCGATGGCGTCAAACACCGCCTTGGCAATCATGAATGCCTCGCCTTCACCGATCTCCGGGTTGAGGCTGAGCTGCATCAAAAGGTCTGCGCCATGCGCCACCCCGTGCCGCCAGCCCTCGCCTTCGATGAAGCCGCGGTAGTCACGCACATTCGCTGTATAGTCCGCACCAGCCGCCAGAAGCGTGCGCCGCTCGCCTTGGCTCATCCAGGCCTCAATCCGGTCAGTCCGCGCGACTTCGGCCAGAGCCAGCGCTGCAAAGGGGCGCGAAAAGCCAAGCGGGTCGTTTTCCGTATCCGTCATCCGGTCGAGGAGCCGCTGCTTCAACTCGCGCAACTCTGCTTCTTGCGCACGGTCAGACCTCAATATGTCGGTAATGCCTTCATAAGCGATGCCATCGCGAATGTCGGGGTTCGGGTCAGCAAGACAATGCTCCAGCATGGCGAGATAGCCCGCCGCACCCTCGCCTTCTGTCAGCGGATAGCCGCTCTCCTTCCAACGCAGCAGGATGTCATGCGTCCAGCCTTCCGGGATGCACTGACCTGCTTCCAGCAGCGGCCTGTCGGTATCGACGGCCTCCTCAGCTGGCGCGTCGATTGAGGAGAGAATAAGCGGCGCAGGCAGC
This sequence comes from Henriciella sp., assembly GCA_012960415.1. Lineage (GTDB taxonomy): Bacteria > Pseudomonadota > Alphaproteobacteria > Caulobacterales > Hyphomonadaceae > Henriciella. The sequence goes on from DUBH01000084.1 coordinate 15,142, forward strand.
GCGCGCCCTTTTCCTTCCTGCTCCGGGCCCCACAGGCATTCAGGATCAATGCCGAGGACGAACTCTGACAGCCAGTCAATCTCAGGAACGGCCACATCGCCCTCAAACCCCTTGGGCGCGGCCTCATCGGCCTCGACATAGGCAGCGAGATAGCGCGACGCCGTCGGGATATAAGACCAGTGCCATCGTTCCGGCTCGTATCCGCCTGTCCGTCCGCTCGCGCGCGAGGAGTAGACCTCGCAGAAACCATACTCACCCGCATGCGCCTTCAGCCAGTCATAGACAGGCTTGCCTTCTGGCGTATCGAAATAGGCATTGTTGAAGGCATTGAGGTCGATATCCGTACCCCAGTGGTGGCGCGACGTCCCTGGCATCGCGCTATAGCGCATGATGTTCAGTGCAATGTCGCGCGCGCTGACACCGGCCAGCCGCTCATACCGGTCTTGCCACTTGGTCTCCCAGATGAAGCGCTGGTGCCGGAACGAGCGAAACGCCGACAGGATGACAAGGTGCACCCCGTCACGCGCAGCCGCCTCACGCATCCGGCCATAGGCCTCCAGCGTATCGTATTCGGCGTACATGCCGCCCCGCACCGCCCAGCTTTCAGGCACTTCCCAGAAGACATCATACGGGTCGACATCGCCGCGCAGGATGCGCGTTCGGTCTGGATAATCGTCGGGAAGGAAAAGCTTCGGCCGGTCCATCCAGGCGCTGACCGAAGACATGACCGGTGCGCGGGGCTGTACCTCAACGCCTTCTGCCACGTCTTGAGCTTCGGTGGCCTGCGCATCTGCAGGTTCGGCCACCTGCTCTGATTGCGCGGCCTGCTGTTCGGGCACCGCCGTCTCTTCGGACACAGCTTGCGCACAGGCAAGACAGGCCGAGAAGCCAACAACCAACGTCCGCCACCGGAAAAGCAAAGATACCATGCCTTCAATCAAGCTCCGCCACCCCTGGCAGGTATCATGCGTCCAGCCGGTCGCATGGGCAAGCGCAGCTTGGGCCTCTCATGCAGGCCTGCTCGCTATTTGAGCTGACTGTCCTTGGAGCCCCGGCGGTTGATCCCGCCGCGCGATGCGGCTTCAGCGTCGAGTTCTCGCTGGCACTCAACGCAGTGGCGTACGCCCGCGACCAGTTCGCGGCGCTTTTCAGGAATCGGCTCACCGCATTCGGCGCAATGGGTCAGGCTCTCGCCGACAGGACGGGACGCCTGGATACGCGCCAGCTCATCCTTGATGGAATCGTCGATCTGATCCTGCACCGCGCCATCGCGCGACCATCCACCTGCCATTAAAGCCTCCTGTTGATCGTGGAGACGTAACAGGTAGGCATCTTCACAGGTTCCTGAACAGGCCGTCTTCAGTCACCGGATCAGCCAGCCACGTCCATTTCAGAGATCCATGCCCGGACCAGCTCGACGCCTTCATCGTCGATCAGTGCGCGGCCAAGTTCAGGCATGGCGACACCCGCCTCGCTCGAATCCATCCGGTAGACCATGATCGACGCGTCAGGCAGGCCCGGCTCGATCACCACTGTCCCACTGCCCGAGCCGCGCCCCGCCGCCGTGGGATGCTTGCCGACACCGAGCTTCACAGGCTCGTCGACTTCCCAGCCGAGCCATAGGCCTGAATTGGAGGCAGATCCCTCTGCCCGGTGGCAATGGGCGCAATTGATATCGAGATAGGCCCGCGCCCGCGCATCCAGCGGCAAACTCGCATCATGCACGTCGGCGACGACGTCAAAGCTCACCGGCGCCCCGGTCAGCATTCCGCGCGCTGTCCAGTCGTCGATCTGGTCCACGCCCAGTGGCCCTTCATGGCTGAGGTTACGCCCCTTCGGACCGATCGGAGCAATGGCATCGCCAAGCTGGTGGCATGTTTTGCACTGGTTCTGGTTTGGGACGCGGTAGTCGATCTCGACCGGTGTGCCGGACGGGTCTGTATAGGCAAGGTCGAGCCACGCCCCGGCAGGCGCATAGCGCGCCTCTGTCTCCCCCTCATTCCAGACATAGGGATAAGCTGCCCAGCCATCTGCCTTGTGGATCAGGAGCCGCGTCTCACGGTAGCGCTCGCCCTCAGCAGGCGTGCGCATGTCCGGGGCGAAGGCAAACGTCTTGATGAGGACGGTGCCCACCGGAAAGTCGAGGACCTCTTCGCCGCCGCGATAAGCCGCCGCCTCGCCCTCAGGTACATAGACCAGGCGATGCTTGCTCGCATGGTCGGAAAAGAGCGGATTGATGAGGTCATAGGGCACAACGCCCGCTGATGGCTGCCGCGCGGAGGCATCCGCAAATAGCCCATAGTCGGCCAGCGTCTCTGCCGGGCCCGCCGCAAGGATCGTCTCCATATCCGGCCCTGCCGGCACCTGTTGCTGCCCGCAGGCAGACAGCAACAGGCCAAGGCAAGCGGCGAGCGCTACTCTCATTCGGCGTGGGCGAGCGTCACAGTTGGCATATTACCGATGCTTTCGCCGTCCGGGCGGTCCATGCTCGGCGAGGCAGCCGACACATCGATCGGATAGGACCCGAGGCCCAGATTCACGAAACCGACACTGGCTGGCTCATCGATGAAGATGTTCACATCTGTCTCGTCATTGCCGCCCCAGCTGGTAACGCCGTCCCAGATGATCGGTGGCAGATTGCCGCCAACGAGAGACGCAATCTCACCAAGGTCGCCCTGCGGATTGTACCCGCTTTCGCCATAGGTGTTGTTGCGCACTTCGATATTGCGCGGCAGCGGATTGTAGTCCGCATCGCTGAACGCCTGGGAATAGGCGGTGATCAGGACGTGCGCCGTCTGGTTATTGGCGAAATTATTGTCGCGCACCATGACCCTGTCATTGGCCATGATGATGACGCCGGTGCCGGACGGCACGCTCGCCACGATGTTGCCGGGAGGCGCAAAGTTACGGGTGTTGTTGTCTTCGATCAGATTGTTTCTGATCAACGTTGAATTGCCGCCCATCACTGGAAGGTCCGGGAGGTCAAAGACCAGGATGCCGCCAGCATTGTTGCGCACGACATTGCCATTCACGAGAGCATTCGAGGAATTCTCGATCTCGATACCTGCGACGTTGAACTCGGCAAGGTTGTCACGAACGATGATATTGCTGGACTGGCCGACATAGATACCCGCATCGGAGGCACCGCGAACATGCGTGCGCTCGATCAGCACATCCGTGCTCTCGACAGGATAGATGCCGTAGGCGCCATTCTCTTCACTCGGCTCGCCCAGCCATTCGACCTTCACATCTGAATAGGTGATGCGATCAGCGCCCTTGGACTTGATGCCGTCGCCCTTGCTGTCGCGGACGGTGAAATTCGTCAGGGTGACATCGTCAGACGTGACGAGCAGGCCTTCTCCAGACCCCATCTGGTTCTTGAAATCGAGGATGGTTTCCGATTGCGAGGCGCCGCGCAGCGTCACGCCATCCACGTCCAGCGTCAGGCCGTCTGTCATTGCAAACGTTCCCGCTGGCAGCGTGATCGTGCTCCCCGGCGTGGCTTCGATGAGCGCGGTCTGCAGGCGCAGCGCGAAGTCATCCCCGACCTCAACGGTCACATCTTGGGCCTCACCGGTCGAGCTGCTCACGCTCGACTGATTCCCGGTCGCATTGCCTTCAGAGCCGTCTCCAGCGCCGCCGCACGCAGCCAGAACAGTAACACTTGCTGCAGCGAACAATATTTTGCGCATAGCTAATTCCTTCAAAAAACAGATCGGTCTCCATTTTCAACGTTTCCGGCTGCTTCGGCAACCCGACGTGAAAAAAGGGCGCCGGATTTCTCCAGCGCCCTCTTGTCTGTGTCGAAACAGCTTCCGCCTAGTAGCGGTAGTGGTCCGGCTTGAACGGGCCTTCCGTAGTCACGCCGATATAGTCGGCCTGCTCGGTGGACAGCTCGGTAAGACCGAGGCCCAGCTTGCCGAGATGCAGGCGCGCCACCTTCTCGTCGAGGTGCTTGGGCAGCGTGTAAACGTCGTTCTTGTATTCGCCCTGGTTCTTGTGAAGGGCGATCTGTGCCAGCGTCTGGTTGGTGAAGGACGCTGACATCACGAAGGATGGGTGGCCCGTCGCATTGCCGAGGTTCACGAGACGACCTTCAGACAGAAGGATGATGCGCTTGCCATCCGGGAAGGTGATCATGTCGACTTGCGGCTTGATGTTTTCCCATTTGAAATTGCGCAGGCCCTCGACCTGGATCTCATTGTCGAAGTGACCGATGTTACAGACGATCGCCATGTCTTTCATGGCACGCATGTGGTCGACGGTGATGATGTCCTTGTTACCGGTTGCGGTGACAAAGATATCTGCCTCGCTGACATAGTCTTCCAGCGTCTGGACGTCGAAGCCGTCCATGGCGGCCTGAAGCGCGCAGATCGGGTCGACTTCGGAAACCGTGACGCGTGCGCCAGAGCCGGCGAGCGATGCTGCAGAGCCTTTACCCACATCACCATAGCCAGCGACGAAGGCTTTCTTGCCCGCCATCATGACGTCGGTGCCGCGGCGGATCGCGTCGACGAGCGATTCCTTACAGCCATACTTGTTGTCGAACTTCGACTTGGTGACCGAGTCGTTGACGTTGATCGCCGGGAAAGGCAGCTCGCCGCGTTTTGCAAGCTGGTAAAGGCGGTTCACGCCGGTCGTGGTCTCTTCGGACACGCCGCGGATTTCCTTCTTCACCTTGGCGAACCAGCCCGGGGTCGCGGCGATACGCTTCTTGATCTGCTTGAAGAGGTAGATCTCTTCTTCGGACTTCGGCTTGTCGAGGATGGACGGGTCCTTCTCGGCCTTCTCACCGAGGATGATGTACATGGTTGCGTCGCCGCCATCATCGAGGATGAGGTTGATCAGCTCGCCATTCGGCCATTCAAAGATCTTGTCACAGAAGTCCCAGTACTCTTCCAGCGTCTCACCCTTGTGGGCGAAGACCGGGGTGCCCGCATCCGCGATAGCGGCTGCAGCGTGGTCCTGCGTCGAATAGATGTTGCAGCTTGCCCAGCGCACTTCTGCGCCCAGCGCTTCCAGCGTCTGGATCAGCACAGCGGTCTGAATGGTCATGTGCAGCGAACCGGCAATGCGTGCGCCTTTCAGCGGCTGCTCTGCGCCATACTCCTCGCGCGCAGCCATGAGACCTGGCATCTCGGTTTCGGCAATTGCGATTTCCTTGCGGCCAAATCCCGCCAGGGAGATGTCCGCGACGGCGTAGTCATTAGCCATATCAATGATCCTTTATATGATTTATTTCGCCACTTAACCCAGCGTCCTGCCGGGATCAAGCAGGCGAGCCGCACTAATGACGCATTCTGGTTGTGGTAATTCTGCAACGCCCACGCTACTTTGTGTTCTGGGCTGGTAGATTGGAGACTTCATGCCCCGCTTTTTGAGCCTCGGCCTCATCGCCTTTGCCTGCGCCCTGCCTTCGCTCGGCGAGGAGCTTCTGGTGGTCGAAGCCATCAGCGCCGAAGAGGTCACCACTGAGGATGAAGACGCGATTGTCCGCCTGCCCGCGGACGGTGAAGTGCGCTCGCCGCGCGACCGTGAGCGCCTGCAGGCCGACAAGCTGAAGCCCGGCGGCGGCCTTCTGGCCTCCTTCGACACCGACGAAGACGGCATTGTCAGCCGCAAAGACCTCGCGGCAGGCATTGAAGCGGCTTTCGCAAACGCTGACGCCAATGGCGACGGCGAACTCACTGCGCTCGAACAGCAAGCCTGGGCGCGCAGCCTGCCAACGCGCGACAACTCGCTCGCCAACCCGGTCCGCTTCGATCCCAATCTCGACCGCCGGGTCAGCTTCGAGGAATTTTCCGCCGTCATCACAGACTTGTGGACCGACTACCGCGCCGACGGTGACGATGTCCTCAGGATCTCGGATCTCAAGGCACCAGAGGAAAAGAAGAACCGCTTTCCGAACCTTCTCGACGGCGAGCTTTCCACCCGGGCCGGGTCAACCATTCCACAGTTCAGAGCCCAATAACTGCTCGGTGGCGTGACCTTGGCGTCAGGCGGGGCTAAATGAGCCCAGAGCCTGAAAGGAATCGCCCATGCCCACCGCGCCGATCAATGAAGACAGCCATCTCTACCTGATCGATGCGAGCGCATACATCTTCCGCGCCTTCCATGCCCTGCCGCCGCTCAGCCGCGCGTCTGACGGCCTGCCCGTCGGTGCCGTCGCCGGCTTCTGCAACATGCTCTGGAAGCTTCTGGAAGAGCTGAAAGGCGATGAGCGCCCGACCCACTTTGCCTGCATCTTCGACAAGGGCAGCTACACCTTCCGCAACGATCTCTATCCCGATTACAAGGCCAACCGGGATGAGCCGCCAGAGGACCTTCGCCCGCAATTCCCGCTGGTGCGCGAAGCCTCCATTGCCTTTGCCTGCCATGCGCTGGAGCTTGAAGGCTATGAGGCCGACGATCTGATCGCGACCTATGCCCGCCAGGCCGAAGCCAAGGGCGCACGCGTCACCATCGTCTCGTCCGATAAAGACCTGATGCAGCTGGTGACCGACAAGATCACCATGCTCGACACGATGAAGAACAAGACGCTCGGACGCGATGAGGTCTTCGAGAAGTTCGGCGTCGGCCCTGAAAAGGTTGTCGATGTCCAGTCACTCGCAGGCGACAGCACAGACAACGTCCCCGGCGCGCCCGGCATCGGCGTGAAGACCGCCGCACAGCTGCTCGGCGAATATGGCAGCGTGGAGGAACTCCTCGAACGCGCCGAAGAGATCAAGCAACCCAAGCGCCGCCAGACCCTGATCGACTTTGCCGACCAGGTTCGTATCTCGAAGAAACTCGTCCAGCTCGACGACGCGGTCCCGGTCGAGGTCCCCGTCGAAGACCTCGCCGTCTGCGACCCGGACCCGAAGACCCTTATCGACTTCCTCGAAAAGATGGAGTTCCGCACCATCACCCGCCGCGTACGCGAGACCTTCGAGGCCGACGGCGTGATCGAGGAAACCACCGCCGGCGATATCGGCTTTGATCGCGAGTCATACGTCTGCATCCGCGACTTCAAGACCCTCGAGGACTGGATCGCCCGTGCCCATACGGCCGGTGTCATCGGCCTCGACTGCGAAACCAACAGCCTCGACTGCCAGACCTGCGACCTTGTCGGCATCTCCATCGCGCTCGCCCCGAATGAGGCGGCCTATATCCCGCTCGGCCATATCGACCCGGATCATTCCGGCGGTGATGACATGTTCGATGCCGCCCCGCCGCGCCAGATCCGCAAGCAGGACGCGCTCGATGCCCTCAAGCCCCTGCTCGAGGACCCGTCCGTCCTGAAAGTCGGGCAGAACTTCAAATACGACCTCACCGTCTTCCGCCGCAATGGCATAGACGTCGCGCCCGTCGATGACACGATGCTGCTCTCCTTCGCCCTGCATGCCGGTATGCATGGCCATGGCATGGATGAGCTGTCGGAGCGCTATTTCAGCCACACACCCATCCCCTTCAAGGAGGTCTGCGGCACCGGCCAGAAGCAGATCACCTTCGACCGCGTCCCGCTCGACAAGGCGACCGAATACGCTGCCGAGGATGCCGACGTCACCCTTCGCCTCTGGACCTATCTCAAGCCCTATCTCCACAAGGAGAAGGTCACCACCGTCTATGAGACGCTGGACCGCCCGCTCATCCCGGTTCTGGCCGACATGGAGCGTCACGGCATCAAGGTGGACCGCGACTTCCTCTCCCGCCTCTCGGCAGACTTCCAGCAGCGCATGGCAGGGTATGAGGACGCCGCCTACAAGGCGGCCGGCACAGAATTCAATATGGGCTCCCCCAAACAGCTCGGTGACATCCTGTTCGGAGAGATGGGCCTGCCCGGCGGCAAGAAAACGAAATCCGGCGCATGGTCGACGGATGCAAGCCAGCTTGAAACCCTTGCCGCCGAGGGCCACGAACTGCCCCAGATCATCCTCGACTGGCGCACACTCTCAAAACTGCGCTCGACCTATACCGAAGCCCTGCAGGACGCGATCAACCCGAACACCAAACGCGTCCACACCTCCTATTCGATGGCGGGCGCACAAACGGGCCGTCTTTCCTCGACAGACCCGAACCTCCAGAACATCCCGATCCGCACCGAAGAAGGCCGCAAGATCCGCGAAGCCTTCATCGCTGAGGACGGCAATGTCATCATCAGCGCCGACTACAGCCAGATTGAGCTGCGCCTGCTCGCCCATATCGCAAATATCGAGGCGCTGAAGACCGCCTTCAATGAAGGCCTCGACATTCACGCCATGACGGCCTCCGAGATGTTCGACACGCCCATCGAAGGCATGGACCCGATGGTGCGCCGCCGTGCCAAGGCGATCAATTTCGGCATCATCTACGGCATCTCCGCCTTCGGCCTTGCCAACCAGCTCGGCATCGACCGGGGTGAGGCGTCCGACTACATCAAGGCCTACTTCCAGAAATTCCCCGGCATCCGCAAATACATGGATGAGACCAAGGAATTCGCGAAAGACAATCTGTACGTCCAGACCGCCTTCGGGCTCCGCTTCTTCGCCGTGACAGTGAAAGCACTGCGCTTTTAGAATCGGACGCACATGCTGTTCGAAGGTCA
>DUBH01000084.1:23714-38828 GCA_012960415.1 Henriciella sp.
ACCGCCTTCGGCCGGAAGCTGCACCTGAAAGACATGAACTCCAAGAACGGCGCCATGCGCGCTTTCTCAGAACGTCAGGCCATCAATGCTCCCATTCAGGGCTCGGCTGCCGACATCATCAAACGCGCCATGATCGAAATGCCGGGCGCGCTGGCAGCCAAGAAGCTCGACGCAAGGATGCTGCTACAGGTCCACGACGAACTCGTCTTCGAATGTCCCGAGGACCAGGCCGAAGACACCATCGCCGTCATCCGCCGCGTCATGCAGAAAGCCCCCCTCCCCGCGCTCGACCTCTCCGTCCCGCTGGACGTGGATGCGAACGCCGCCAAGACGTGGGCAGAGGCGCACTGAGCCTCTCCTCCCCTCACCCCCGCAAAGGCGGGGGCCTCAGCCAGGTTGAGCGCGGTGCTTGATGCACGAGATCCCCGCCATTGCGGGGAGGAGCGGCCAATATTCTGATCGTCGCCCAAACCGCCATCCTTAGCACATTGAGCCCTCACCGCGCCGGCGGGTTCTTGGCAAAGCCCGGAATACTTTCCGGCAGGACCACCCAGTCCTGCTTGCTGTCGCAATAGACCTGCGCGGCGGGTTTGAGGCCGGACGCATCATCCAGCGTCCCCGCCTTGATGGCGATCATGCCCGGCGAGGCGGCAAGTTCTGAGATGATCGGTGACCCACACGTGTCGCAGAACTTCCGCCACACCTTGTTGCCGCTGTCGCCCTTGTCCTCAAAAGTCTTCAGATCGCCTTCGATCTTGAGCTGGGCTTCATTGACGAGGACATTGACAGAAAACGCCGCTCCGCCCTGCTTCTGGCAATTGGTACAGTGGCAAAGCGCGGTGAACATCGGCTCGCCCTCAATCGCGTAACGCACCTTGCCGCAAAGGCATCCTCCGGTCATCGACATCTTCGCTTTCCTCCCTGCTGGTTTTGCCCGCAGTTTGAGGGCGCAGCCAAAGGCGCGTCAACGGGAAAACGGTGGGGTGCATGGGCACTTCGGCCAAGCCCAACCTCCCGGAGACCCCTGTGAAGACAGGGGTCCATTGTGGCCTCTTCAGTGTTGCGTAACGGCGAGAAGGAGCACCATGGATACCTGCCTGCGCAGGTATCTTCGGCATAACTTAGGGCCTGCCCTCCCCCCGCGCGCTCATCCTGAGCGTAGTCGAAGGACGCGCGCGCCCTCATCTCTCTTCAGGCACCTGCACCGTTTCGATATAGGCGAGCAGCGCGTCGATCTGTTCAGGCTCAAACTGCCATTGCGGCATTTCCGGGTGGGCAACCATGATCCCCTCGGCAAAGGGTTCGGCCAGCACCTCGACCGGATAGTGCCAGGAAATTTCCCGGAACGGCATGGCCTGGGCGTGTGGGCTTTCCTCGGTCAGGCCAATCGCGTGACAGCCCGCGCAGAGGGTTTCGGCAATCGCCTGCCCCTGACCAACCATCTCATTGACCGGCATGGCTTCTGCCTCACCTGCAGGCTCTTCGACAGGCAGGCTCGCCGTCTCGCTGGACGGTTCTGGCGCGGGCGCCGCCATCTCCTCAGACGTGCCGCAGGCCGCCACCGGCATTAGCCCTACCGCCAGAATTACTATCATCCGCCAGCTCGTCTTCATGCCCTCTTCCTTCCTCAGTAACTGCAAGGGCCCATCCTGATCCGCGCCCGCCGCCCTGTCCATCCGGGATCACCCCGACTTGACGAACGCGCCTTTAGCGCGAAAAACTCCGCCACCAGAAATCGGCGGCCGGGGGGACCAGATGCTGGAAGACTACTGGATCAATCTGACGGATGCGCAGGCATCCCTGATCTCGACCGCCGTGCTGATCGTGGCAGGCGGGCTTGGCGTGTTGCTTGGCGCTTCGCTCTTTGGCGGGCGCGTGAAGAACCTCAAATCCGCGCTCGAAGCCTCCAATGAAGCAATCGCCAAACATCAGGCAGAGACGCGTAACCTTCTGTCGGCCATGGAAGAACAGATGAGCGCCACGCTCGGCGCTGTCAGCCAGCTGCGCTCCAGCGTGTTCGATCTTCGCACCGATGTAGAGGAGAAGGTCACAGACGAAGCTGGCAAACTGCGTCAGGCCTTCAAGAACCACTGGTACGCCATCCGCGATGATCTGCAGCGCCAGGCCTCGAACCCGAATATCCATGGGCGCACCCGCACCCGCTATGCTGGTTTCTCGAACAATGAAATCGCTGCCCTGATCGAGGTAATGCAGAAGGATGGCTTTCTACAGAGCAGTCAGGCCAACGCCTTCAACGACGCCCATAATCTCTGGACCTGGCACCGGAACGGCCGCCCAAACATGACGCAGGGCGACGTTCAGAAAATGCGCGAACTCGCCATCGACCTCGTCCCGAACTACCGCTCGGAATAGGCACGATCGCCTTGCTCGCAGACCCCCCACAAATCCTGTCCTAAATTTCATTCGCCGTCGCCCGGCGCGCCTCTTGCGCGGGCTTCGTGCGCGGCAAATATCTGAAGGGCGCGGCGCTCAGGCAATTCGCTCTCGCCTGGCGACACCCGCGTGCCTCTGCCCGCCTCGACATGACGTCCCCGCGGTCTCCGGAAGGCAATCCTTCTGCCTGTTCTCCGGCGCTCAGATCAGCATCGGCAGGCAGCGTAAGGAAAGTGAGTGAACACCATGGCCGAACAGAAAAAGAACCAGCCGAGCAAACCCCAGGCCGGCAAGCCCAGCACAGCTTCACCTCAGAAGAAGCCGGGTATCTCCAAGGAACAGGACCGCACGCGCAAATAGCCCCTGTCCTGACCTGACCTGACGTATGACAGCCCCTCTTCCGCCCGGCGGGAGAGGGGTTTTTACGAGGCGCGTTCAAAAACAGGCTGGCGTTTCCTTCCATTGTATTCGGCGGCGGCGCGCACGATATGTAGAGAACGCCGTTTGCGGCCCACGTCACACTAAAATCCGCAAAGCCTGTCTGGCGCTGTCCCTGCCTGATCGACCATTCCGGTCGCCGGCCTACAGGGACAAACCGCATCGCTGGCTGCGATGCATGGAAAGTGACTTACCCCATGTCGAAACAACAGAAATCGAACCGCGAAATCCGCAAGCCGAAAAAAGAAAAGCCGAAAACGAATGCGTCCAATCCGTCGGTGAAGACCGGCGTGCAAAACGTCTTCGACCAGCGCAAGTAAACGCGCGGGGTGCTGCCTCCCCCGAATTTTCGAGGGGAGGCTTTCCCCACCCCTGCATGACCGGTGTACTGTCCCTGCACCATGGGATGCACCGTCACTGACCTCTCCCCGCTGATCGCGCGGGTCTGGCCGCGCCTTGTCTCGCTGGTCGCGCACATTGCAGCGATTGTGACGCGTGCGGCCCCTCAGGACCGCGCCGCGCGCCTCAAGGCAATGCGCATGCTCCGGCCTGCCGAAGCTCTTGCCCGCAGGATCATCACGCTACTCGCTGACAGGATGGACCCCGGCCCGCTCGCTTCGCAACCTTGCTTGGGTACGGCCCGGACAAGCCGCGGCAGCCAACACCATTCTGCCGGCTTCACCCTGTTCGAACCCGTCGCCACCTGCGCCGCCTCGATCGGCAAACCAGGGCGCAGGCGGCGCTTTTCATCGGGCCCGCGCATCGTGGACCTGCTTGGTGCACACGCCGCCTATTTTCCACCGAAGGCAGTTTCCAGCGAGCCGTCCCTCAGCGCCCGCATCGCCGCGCTTCAAAACGCGCTGGATGCCCCGGAACGCCATGCGCTGCGGCTTGCCCGGCGACGTGCACGCGCGCCTGGGCCCGACGCCCCGCGTCCTCGCCTGACGCCGCTGCGCCCCGGCTGGCCGCCCGGCATCCATGGACGTGAGACGCCCGACTGGCTCATCGCCGCGCTCGATGACCTTACCGCGCAAATCAGGTGCCGCCCGCCGCCAGGCCTCGAAAGCATTAGGCGCGCGCCGGGCATCTATGTTACGCCTCCCACATGACCCGTATACGCCTGCGCCAGCTCGTTATCGCCGCCGAAAGCCTCAAGACGGCTGATCACCTCCGCACGGTGCTCGGTCTAGGCAAGCCGTTCGCCGACCCAGGGGTCGCCGAGTTTGGCTTGGAAAACGCTGTTTTCTCCATCGGCGACCAGTTTATCGAAGTCGTCGCCCCAACCACAAAGGACGCCCCGGTTCGCCGCTTTCTCGATAAGCATGGCGAGGGCGGCTATATGGTGATCCTGCAGACTGACGACCTCGCGGGCGCACGCAGCCGCGTCGACAATGCCGGCATACGCCGCGTCTGGAATATCGATCTCGACGATATTGCCGCCAGCCATATCCACCCGGCCGATGTTGGCGCCGCAATCCTGTCTCTCGATGAGGCGCATCCATGGAATAGCTGGCGCTGGGCTGGCCCGAACTGGGAGAAGCGTTCAGTGAAGGGCCGTCTTGCTGGCGCGATATTCAGCGCCCCGGACCCGCGCGCGCTCGCCTCACGCTGGACAGCCGCGGTCGGCAAGCCCGTCACCACCAATAAGGGCCAGACGATCATCCAGCTGAATGACAGCGAACGTCTGATCTTCGAGGACGGCAAAGGCGAGACCCTCTCGACCTTCTGCATCACCCTGCACAATGCCATGAAGGCGCTGGAGCGCGCCGACCGGCTCGACCTCGCCAGCGATGGCGACGGCGTTGTCATTGGCGGGGTCCGGTTCGAACTCAACAATCTTGAAACGGCGGACGCGGGATAGTCACGCACACTGCCAGTGAAGCCTTTGGGGGGATATCCGATGGACTGGTTCAATGAGCTTTTTGATCTCGCTGCTGTCGCCTCGACAGCAGGCCTTGGCGGCGGGGTGATCAGCGCGGTGGTCGTGAAGGCCTTTTCCGGCGCGATCCTGAAATTTCTGGTCCGCATTTTCGCGACCGCCATCCTCACCGGTATTGGTTTCTACTATCTGCTCGGCTTTCTGGGTTTTGAGATCGTGCCGCGCAGCGAAGTCGCTGCCGCGGCCCCGCCTCCATCACCGTCTGTCTATGCCCGCAGCGAGTCCTACTTGCCCGGCGCTGGCGATGAGGCCGCAAGCTCAAACCCCGCCCCGCAGGAAGAAGAAGGTGCGCGTCGTCTCGTTGTGTCTTCGCCTTTCCGGCGCGGCGACTAAACGAACTCCACCTCCAGATGGGTACGCGTACGTGAGGTCACCTGGCAGCTCGCATCCAGCCCATCAGCCCGGATCAGCAGCCTGAACTCGTTCGGCACGTCCGCCGTGGAGATCATGTCGAGACCCGCCCCTTCCTGCCCAAGGGTGCGGACTGTGCAGTCTATTGAGGCCCCGCCATTCCGGAAGCTGACCTTGCCAGCCTTCAAAACCCGGCGGCGGGCCGCACGGATGGTGACATCGCTCTTACCGAAAGCGATGCAGCGGTTCCGCCCCTCAGCCTTTGCCTGATAGAGCGCCGCATCAGCCCGCTCCAGAAGGGCGTCGAGGTCACGTGTCTCTATATCGAAGGTGGCGATACCAAAGCTTGCCGTGATGCCGACGGTCCGCCCACCGAACTCGAAGCGGAGCGCAGAAAAGTCCCGGCGCAGCTTTTCGGCCGCCTCAAGCGCGCCCTGCCTGTCCGTCTCTGGCAGCAGGACGGCAAACTCCTCACCGCCCATACGACCGAGAAGGTCGCTGGTGCGAAGACGCGCCTGCGCGGCCTTCGCCATCGCCCGCAGGACTTCGTCGCCTGCGGCATGGCCGAACGTGTCATTGATGGATTTGAAATGGTCGAGGTCGAAGCAGATGGCCGTGAGATGATGCCTGTGCCGTCCGGCCAGCGACGCGATCTGGGCGCCCTGCTCCCTGAACGCACGACGCGACAGCGTACCGGTCAGCTCATCACGCATCGCGAGGCGTCGCAGCTGGAAGTTCTCGGCAATGATGTCGGCGAAATCCTGCAGTACCGCAAGTTGACCTTCATTTATCTTGCGGGGCTTGTTGTCGACCGCGCAGAGCGTGCCGATGCCCTGCCCGCTGCTCGCCCGCAGCGGAACGCCTGCATAAAAGCGCGCATAAGGCGGGCCGACGACGAAGGGATTATCGCGAAAGCGCGGGTCTGCGAGCGTATCGTTGACGACAAAAGGTCCATCAATCGCCAGCGTGAATTGCGAGAAGCTGTCGGCATGCTGGGCTTCTGTCACCGGCGTCCCGACAGAGGATTTCAGCCAGAAACGGTGACCATCCATAATGGAGATCGCGGCAATCTCGACCTTGAAGATCTTTTTGACGAGGCCGACGATCCGGTCATAGGACTTCTCAGCTGGCGTATTGATGATGCCAAGCTCACGAACCGCGCGCAGGCGCGACTTCTCGTCGGGGATGACACCGGTATTCGGGACGTTCTGTCTTGCGGGGAACCCAGTCATGGCCACGCCTTTCAGTCTACTTGTCCCCTCACCCTATCTCGGCTTGTGACCAGTGTGGACAGAAGCGGTTATCGCTGGGTTAAGCCACTGTTTTTGATCCGGATACGGCGCTTATTCCTGTGGGACAGGCTCGACCTCGATCGTGCCGTCCGGGGTGACATCCAGCGCGTACATGTCGAGAGCAACCTCGAGCGTGACGAAGCCATAAACCGCCCAGACCGCGAACATCACCAGCATTGCAAGCGTGAACGGCTTGGCGAGCCGGTCGGTATTTCTCACCTGATCAAAGCCCCATGCGATGAGGAACAGCATCACACTGGCGAGGATCACCGCGCCAATCACATCGGTCGGCCAGTGCGCGCCAAGATAGACACGCGAGAAACCGATCAGGCCGATGAGCAAGATGAAGCCAGCCACGGCCAGCTTCTGTGCCGCACCCTTCAGGGCATAGGCGGCGAAGATGGCCAGCGCGCCATAGATAACGGCCGAATTGGTCATATGGCCGGATGGAAAACTGAAGCTCTCCACCCCGGCATAGAGGTCCGCCGTTGGCCGGTCGCGCGCGATGAGGAGCTTGATCAGCTTTACCGTCAGCGGCGTTGTGATGAAGGCAAAGGCGCTCATCGCCGCTGGCCACCAGGCCCGCCGCAGGAGAAGCGCGATCACCACGCTTATTGCAATGAGCGTCAGGGCAACCGCATCGCCGAACAGGGTGACGAGCACCACGATCCAGTCAGTTGCCGGGCTGCGCGCAGCCTGAACCGCATCGCTGACCGCCAGATCGACAGAAACCAGCATCGCCTCATTCATCACAGCAAGCGCAAGGAAGATGAAGGCGATGGCGGCAAGACCGGCCGGCAGGAGGTGTGATCGTGTGTGACGCATACGGACGAAGTGGCGGGCGGGCGATATTTTTCAAATGCGAGCTGTCGCTGCCCGCGCGGGAAGCGACAGCCAGTTGACCCGCCTGACCAGCCTAGTCGCGCTGGAACTTCTTGAATTTGAGCTTCTTCGGCTCAACGGCATCAGGGCCGAGACGCCGCTTCTTGTCCTCGAGATAGGACGAGAAGTCACCTTCGAACCATTCGACATGGCTGTCGCCTTCGAAGGCGAGGATGTGGGTCGCCATACGGTCGAGGAACCAGCGATCGTGCGAGATCACCACGACAGAACCCGGGAAGCCGTCGAGGCCTTCTTCGAGCGCCTGCAGGGTTTCCACGTCGAGGTCGTTGGTCGGTTCGTCGAGCAGGAGACAGTTCGCGCCCTGGCGCAGCATCTTGGCAAGGTGGACGCGGTTGCGTTCACCGCCGGACAGCAGACCGACTTTCTTCTGCTGGTCCGAACCCTTGAAGTTGAAGGCACCGACATAGGCGCGCGAGTTCACTTCAACGCCGCCAAGGTCGATGACGTCGAGGCCGTCCGAGACTTCTTCCCAGACATTCTTCTTGTCGTCGAGCTGGTCGCGGCTCTGGTCGACATAGCCGAGCTTCACGGTGTCACCGACACGGATCGCGCCACTGTCAGGCGTTTCCTTGCCCATGATCATCTTGAACAGGGTCGACTTACCGGCACCGTTCGGGCCGATCACGCCGACAATGCCGCCGGGTGGCAGCTTGAAGGAAAGGTCGTCGATGAGAAGGTTGTTGCCGAACGCCTTGCGCAGGTCTTCGGCCTCAATGACGATATTACCAAGGCGCGGGCCGGGCGGGATGCGGATTTGCGCCGTGGACACTTTTTCACGCTCAGCCTCGGAGGCGCGCTGCTCATAGGCAGAGATACGGGCTTTGGACTTGGCCTGACGCGCCTTGGCGCCTGCGCGAACCCATTCGAGTTCTTTTGCCAGCGTGCGCTTCTTGCCAGCGTCCTCGCGGGCTTCCTGCTCCATCCGCTTGGCCTTCTGCTCGACCCAGTCGGAATAGTTGCCCTTGTAAGGCACGCCGCGGCCGCGATCGAGCTCGAGGATCCAGTCGGTGATCTCATCGAGGAAGTAGCGGTCGTGAGTGACGAGGATCACGCAGCCCGGGAAGTTGATGAGATAGTTCTGCAGCCAGGCGACCGTCTCGGCGTCGAGGTGGTTTGTCGGTTCGTCCATCAGGATCATGTCAGGCTTCGAGAGAAGCAGCTGGCAGATCGCGACGCGGCGGACTTCACCGCCGGACAGGTTGGTAACAGGCGCATCGCCTTCAGGGCAACCGAGGGCGACCATCGCCATCTCGATCTTGGAATCGATGTCCCAGGCATCGGCCTGGTCGACCTGCTCCTGCAGGGCCGTCATCTCTTCCATCAGCTCGTCAGTGTATTCCTCACCGAGCTTCATCGAGATTTCGTTGAACTTGTCGAAGATCTGCTTCTCAGGGCATTGCGAGGCGATGTTCTCGAACACCGTCTTGCTCTCATCGAGCTTTGGCTCCTGTGGCAGGTAGCCAACCTTGGTGCCGGGCGCCGGATTGGCCTCGCCATTATACTCAGTGTCCTGACCAGCCATGATGCGCAGCAGGGTAGACTTACCGGCACCGTTCACGCCGACGACACCGATCTTGGCGTCTGGCAGGAAGGACAGGTGGATGTTTTCGAATACCTTCTTGCCGCCTGGATAGGTCTTGGTCAGGCCCTGCATGTTGAAGACGTATTGTTGACCGGCCATGGGGTGAGAACGCTCGCTGATCTGGATTGGAAATCGGAAACCGCCGATGTAGTCGCTGGGGCCCCTCAAGATCAAGGTAGAAGGTGTGCGGGCAGCTTGGGCGAAACGTCTCGCAGCGCCGCACCCGATAACAATCTTATAGCTCGTTCGCATCGAATGCGGCATGAGAGAGCTGACTGGGCGGAGGACACAAAAGATGATGGCATACGTTCGCGTGATCTCTGCGCTCGCCATACTCGTCTTTGCGGCGCTCCCTGCGTGGGCGACTCCAGACCAGCCGATCAGCGTAGAAAGGCTGACCGGCTCATGGGATGTGTCGCTCTATTATTCTCCCGATGCGCCGCCGAGCTCGACTGAGATGGTTATTGACGGGACCGGGCAGGACGGCCAGCTTTCCGGGTCGTTCTATGGTAGCGGCTTTGCCCCGGATTCCCGAGCAACAGAGAGGGACGGGGCCACCGCCTTCATCGCAGTCACCCGCGATGGGACCGGCGAATACATCCACTCTGGACGTCTGGGCGCCGATGACATGATCGAAGGCCAGACCCTGTCGCGCGGCAGGGGCTTTCTTATGACTTGGACGGCAAGGCGGACTGCCGAAAAACCTGAGTGATATTGCTGAAGGTCTGCTGACAAGAAGAGATCAGGAGCTAGGTTCGCGCGCATGAAAAAACGTCCCTTTTCGTCCTTGCTGATCGCGGCGAGCCTTTTTGCCGTCCCAGCCATCGCCCAGACCCAAACCAACTCGCAGGATCCCATGGCCTCTAATGAGCTGACGATCGAACGTCTCTACGCTTCGCCTTCACTTAGCGGACCAGCGCCAACTGGCGTTAAATACTCTCCTGATGGCAGCCGCGTGACCTTCCTGAAGGCGCGCGAGGATGATTCCAGCCGCTATGACCTCTGGCAGTTCGATGTGGAGACGGGCGCCCAGTCCATGCTGGTCGACTCGACCCTGCTGGAGCCTGAAGAGGTGGAGCTGTCAGAAGAAGAGAAGGCGCTGCGTGAGCGCCGCCGGATCGCAGGCCGCAAGGGCATCGTGGATTATGACTGGGGCACCTCCGATACGATCCTCGTCCCTCTGGGCGGTGACCTTCACCTGGTCACGCTTGGCACAGACGGCGCGCAGACCCGCCAGCTGACGCAAACTGAAGCCTTTGAATATGATGCCCGCGTCTCACCGCGCGGTAATTATGTGAGCTTTGTGCGCGATGGCGCGGTCTTCGTGATCGAACTTGCGAGCGGCGAGGAGCGCCAGATCACGCCGGACGCCGAGCCTGACAAGGCCATTTCCTATGGCGTGGCCGAGTTCGTCGCGCAGGAAGAGATGAGCCGGTATACAGGCTATTGGTGGAGCCCGGATGAGCGCCACATCGCCTTCACCAAGGTCGATGAAAGCACAGTCGACATCATTGAACGCTTCGACATCAAGGCCGAGGAAACCACTGTGATCGATCAGCGCTATCCGCGCGCTGGCACGCCGAACGCGCTTGTCGAACTCTTTGTCCATGATCTGAAAAGCGGTGAGGATGCCCGCCTGACCCGTGTCGGGCCGGACACCTATCTTGCGCGGGTGAACTGGGCGGGCAGCAGCCTCTGGTTCCAGACAGTGAACCGCGACCAGACCGAAATCCGTTATAACCGCACCGACGGCCTGCCCTGGCGGGTCTGGTCTCCGCTGAAAGAGACGCAAGACAACTGGGTCAATCTTTCCAACGACTTTGTCGGCCTCGATGAAGGCATCCTGCTGACCACAGAGGAGACCGGCTACCGTCATCTCGCTATCTCGCCAGACGCCAGCAATGCGAGCGAGCTGCGTTTCCTGACCAGCGGCGACTGGGCCGTCGATAGCCTCAAGAGCGTCGACCGGGATAATGGCATCGTCTATTTCACCGGCTATGCCGACACGCCGCTGGAGCAGCACCTCTATTCGGTGCCGCTGAGCGGCGGCGAGCCTGTGCGTATCACCGAAGCGGGCAAGTCATGGTCGGTCAGCATGGCGCCCGATGCGCAGTCCTTTGTCGGGACCTCCTCCGCGCCGAACCAGCCGCCGCAGACAGGTCTCTATACGGCCAGCGGTGAACTCATCGCATGGGTCGAGGAAAACGCACTCGATGCCGACCACCCTTACGCCCCTTATCTCTATGCTCATGCCGAGCCTGAGTTTGGCACGCTGGAGGCCGAGGATGGCCAGACGCTTTACTACTCCATCCTGAAGCCTGCCGATTTCGACGCGTCGAAGACCTATCCGGCTATCATCGAAGTCTATGGCGGCCCGCATGCGCAGACGGTGGACCGCGACTGGGAGAGCCTGTCGGATCAGTATCTTGCGCGTCAGGGCTTTATCGTCTTCCGCCTCGACAATCGCGGCATGGCGAACCGGGGCAAGGTGTTTGAGGATGTCATCTATCGCCAGACCGGCGGGCCGGAAGTGCGCGACCAGCTGAAGGGCGTCGAGTGGCTGAAGTCCCAGCCCTTCGTCGATGCTGATCGCGTGGCCATCCAGGGCTGGTCCTATGGTGGTTACATGACGCTAATGACGATCCTGCAGGCACCGGAAGGCACGTTTGCCGCCGCCGTAGCTGGCGCGCCCGTCACCGACTGGTCGCTCTATGATACCTTCTACACAGAGCGTTATATGGACACGCCGCAGGACAATGCAGACGGCTATGACAAGTCATCGGTCTTCTATCACCTTGAGCGTCTGGAAGCCGAACTGCCGCCGCTTCTACTCGTCCACGGCATGGCCGACGACAATGTCACCTTCGACAATACGACGAGGCTGATGGCAGAGATGCAGGAGAAAGGCCTTCTGTTCGAGCTGATGACCTATCCCGGCCAGCGCCACGGCATCCGCGGACAGGCCCTGCAGACCCATCTGATGAAGACACGCATGGCGTTCCTCAACAGGCAGCTTAAGGAATAGGCGATTGGAGCAGGGTTTCGGCGGCTTTCTAGCGTACGGCGCAAGTCTTGTCGGCGCCGTCGTAACTGCTTTGCCCGTGGCACTCACGGTTGTGTTGTTTCTGTGGGTTCTGCTCGCAACGATCGCGATCTGCATGAGAGCGTTCGGGATGTCCTACTATCCACGCATTTCCGGGTCGTACCGCCGCGTTTGGGTACTGGCCGTCTTGCCTCTCTTTTGGGTCTTCTACATGTTTTGGGGAAGTCATCACGCAGTCGACTGGGTGACTGGAGAGCCGGAAAAGCCCGAATGGGTCAGTCAGGTCGTCACATTCTCGCTGCTGATGATGATCCCCATCCTTTTTGTATTGGTCGTGTGGCTCAAAGGCGCCCGTGTCTTCGCGGTCAAGTACGGCTTGGCAAATCTCTGGCTCGCCTGCCTCACTGCTTTCGTAGCGCTCTACTAATCGCGGGAGCGAGGCACTCAACCTGCCAGCGATGATGTAGCTCAAAGACTGAGCGCACTGGCCAACGCCTTGGCGCGTGCGCAAAAACTCACGTGAAATCGAACCTTTGGGGTTGATGCGCTTTCCTCCTGCGGCATCTTCATTTCCAGAAGGAAGGGTTTCGCATGGGCCGACTGATTGCCATCTCGAACCGCACCGCAGCTGATCCGAGTGCCCGCGCAGGCGGCCTCGCCGTCGCGGTCTGGGAGTCGCTGACATCGACAGGCGGCATGTGGTTCGGCTGGTCAGGGAATATCGTCAAAGGTGAGCCGGGGCCGCCCGAGCACATCACCGATGAAGGCGTCGACTTCATCGTCACCGACTTTACCGAAGCCGAGCATGACGGCTTCTATCTGCAGTATGCCAACCGGGTCATCTGGCCGGTCTTCCACTACCGGGTGGACCTTGCCCATTTTGGCGACACTGATTTCGACGCCTATGAGAAGGTGAACAAGCGCATTGCTGACATGGTCGTGTCGCACCTTGAAAAGGGCGACAGCGTCTGGGTTCACGACTACCATTTCTTGCTGATGGGCGACTATCTGAGGAAAGGCGGATGGGACGGCCCGATCGGCTTTTTCCTCCATATCCCCTTCCCCTCACCCGAAGTTTTCCGCGCCCTGCCAGAGCATGAGCAGATTGCCCGCGCCATGTGCGCCTTCGATGTGCTCGGCTTCCAGTCAGAGAATGACCGCTCCAACTTCGTGCAATTCCTCGTGCGCTCCTGCGACGGGGTGGATGAGGGCGATGGCTGGATCAGCGTCTTCGGCAGGCGGATCAGGGCCAACGCCTACCCCATTGGGATCGAGGCAGAGAGTTTCGCGAAACTGGCAACAGGCCAGCGCGCCAAGACGGCCGCCACCCGGATTGGAAAATTCCTGGGCGGTCGCAAGCTCGTCCTCGGTGTGGACCGGATGGACTATTCCAAGGGCCTACCCCAGCGCTTCGAGGCGGTCGGCAAGATGTTCGACAATTTCCCGTCGACGCGCGGACGGGTGTCCTTCACGCAGATCGCGCCGCCATCCCGCTCCAAGGTGGAGGAGTATCAGGACCTTCGCGTGCAGCTCGATGAACTCGCTGGCCGCATCAATGGCGACTATGGCGACCTCGACTGGATCCCGCTTCGCTATCTTGCGCGGTCCTATGACCGGAAAGAGCTCGCCGGGCTTTACCGGATCGCGTCAGTCTGCCTCGTCACACCGCTTCGCGACGGGATGAACCTCGTCGCCAAGGAATTCGTGATGGCGCAGGATCCTGACGACCCCGGCGTCCTGATCCTGTCGCAGTTTGCAGGCGCCGCCGAGCAGTTGTCCGACACGCTGATCGTCAACCCGCATGACCGCTATCATGTCGCCGAGACGATCTACAGAGCGCTCGAAATGCCCCTTGAAGAACGACAGGAACGCTGGGAAAAACTGCGCCGGACCGTTGTCGAGCAGGACATTTCCTGGTGGCGGCAGAAATTCCTCGATGATCTGGACGTCGATACTTGTTGATGAATCTACCCTCAGACCTGCCAGATCTCGACCCTCGGCATGCACTCTTTCTAGATTTCGACGGCACGCTCGCCCCGCTGCAGGACGATGCGGCGACGGTGAAGCTGCCTGATGGGATTGCTGAAGAACTGGTCCGGCTGAAGGAAACGCTTGGCGGCGCGCTGATCATCATCAGCGGGCGTGATGTGCGTGACCTTTCTGCCCGCGTGCCGAACACGCTGTGGCGTGCGGGCACGCACGGGCTGGAGATATGCGCGCCGGGTGAGAGCCCTGAAGACACGCGCTCTGCCGCCCCGGCCGCGCTGGCGGCGGTTGCCGAAACAGCTATTGCGGGGCTGGACGGCGTACACGCAGAAACAAAGGGCGAGGTGATCGCCTTTCATTATCGCCTCAACCCCGAGGCTGCCCCGACGCTGCAGGCGCGGCTCGAAGCAGGACTTTCCGGCATTGACGGGTACAAGCTGCAGGCCGGAAAGATGATCTTCGAGGCCAAACCGGCTGGCGCCAACAAGGGCAAGGCCGTCGAAAAGCTTCTCGTGCTGGCTGCCCTTGAGGACCGCGTGCCCGTCATGGTCGGCGATGACACGACCGACGAGGATGCGTTCGATGTCGTCAACCGGCTCGGCGGGGTGTCGATAAAAGTGGGCAAAGGCGAAACACGCGCCACTTACCGGCTGGAAAGCCCGGAAGCGGTGGCAGACTGGATCAAGCGTCAGGGGCGCAAATGAGTAATCTGGAACTCGGCATTATCGGTAATGGCACGGTTGCGGGCCTGATTGATGAGCATGGCGAATGCGTCTGGATGTGCCTGCCGCGTCTCGACGGTGAGCCTGTCTTCAACAGCCTGCTTGGTGGGCGCGGCAAGTTTGCGATCACGCTGCAGGGACATTGCAAGAGCACACAGCGCTATCGCCGCAATACAGCCGTCATCGAGACCGAACTTGAGGCCGAAGACGGCTCTGCCATTCGCATCACCGACTATTGTCCACGCTTCATGGACAAGGGCCGCATGTTTCGTCCTGCCTCCATGGTGCGCCGGATCACGCCGCTGCGGGGCATGCCGCGCATTCGCGTGGACCTGTTCGCGCAAAGCCAGCGCGGCGACTACAATATGGTCACCCGCCGGGGCGTAAATCACATCAAGTTCCTGGACGAGAATGCAGGCTTCCGTGTCACGACCGATGCGCCCGTGTCCTATGTCATGGATGGC
>DUBH01000084.1:38971-73697 GCA_012960415.1 Henriciella sp.
GCTGGTCGCGCCGTCTGGCGACCCCGCCAGACTGGCAGGAGGCAGTGATCCGCGCGGCCATCACGCTGAAGCTCTGCGTCTATGAAGAGACTGGCGGCATCGTCGCAGCGCTGACCACGTCCATTCCTGAACATGCAGGCTCGGAGCGCAATTGGGACTATCGCTTCTGCTGGCTGCGGGACGCTTATTTCACGGTCACAGCGCTCAATCGCCTCTCAGCCGTTGGGACGCTCGAATATTATCTCGCCTATCTCCGTAACACTGTCGCACATACCAAGGGCGGCCATATCCAGCCGGTCTATGGCATCGCGCTGGAGCATGACCTGACCGAGGGCTTTGCCAATGCCCTGCCCGGCTATCGCGGCATGGGGCCGGTACGCTTTGGCAACCAGGCGGCCGAGCACATCCAGCATGACGTCTATGGCCATGTGGTTCTCGGCGCGAGTCAGGCTTTCTTCGATGACCGCCTCCACGCCAAGGCAGGCGCGCTGGAGTTTGAGCATTTCGAAGGCGTGGGCGAGCGCGCCTATGCCGTCTGGAATACGCCGGATGCGGGCATCTGGGAGTTTCGCGGCAAGGCGCACATTCACACTTCATCGGCCATCATGTGCTGGGCGGCCTGCGACCGACTGGCCCGGATCGCCACCTGCCTCGGCAAGCCTGACCGCGCCAATTACTGGAATGCCAAGGCCGACGAGATGCGCGCTGGCATCCTCGACCTTGCCTGGAATGAGAAGCGCCAGGCCTTTACCGGTGCCTTCGGTGAGGATGCCCTCGACGCATCCGTCCTGCTCATGGCAGAGATCGGCTTCATCGATGCCATGGATGAGCGCTTCATCAAGACAGTCGAACGGATCGATGAGGAGCTTCGTGACGGCTATCACGTCTATCGCTACCGGGTGGAAGACGATTTCGGCCTGCCGCAGACCGCTTTCACGGCCTGCACCTTCTGGCACATCGATGCCCTCTCGCGCATTGGTCGAATCGAGGAAGCCCGCGCCATGTTTGAGGATGTGCTCGCCCATCGCACGCGTCTGGGGCTGCTCTCAGAAGACATCGACACATCGACCGGAGAGCTTTGGGGAAATTTCCCGCAGACTTATTCCATGGTCGGCATTATCAATGCGGCAAACAGGCTGAGCCGCGACTGGGATGAGGTTGTCTGAGACCTCCTGATCAGCGATGGTCGGCTGAAAAAGGGAGTGACCCATGCCAGCCGTCCAGCCAAACACAGAACAGATGACCCGTTTCGCAAAGGATGCGCATGACGGGCCGATCGTCATGATCAATCTGCTGAAATTCAAGGACAAGGCCGAATATCCGGCCGACGCGCCGGAGGCCAAGGAAGGCCTGACCGGCGAGGAAGCCTATAACCGCTATGGCGCAGGCCTCGTTGAACTCGGGAATGATCCCGAGATCGGCGTGAAGCCTATCTATGCAGGCAGCGGCCATGGCTACCTGATCGGCGGCGGCGAGGAATGGGACCGTGTTCTGGTGGTGCATTATCCGTCTCGCCAGCACATGCTGCGCATGATGCGAGATCCACGCTATCAGAAGGCTCATCGCCACCGCGAGGCAGGCCTGAAGTATCAGGAACTGATCGAGACACACCCAATGGGCTAAGCGGCCCCGCCGCGATCTGAAGGAGCAGAGCATGAACGCCTGGACATTATTAAAGGCCTCGCTGGCCGCACTCGCGCTGACGGCCTGTACGACGCCGCCTGCCGCCGCACCGGTTGAGAGCGATATCGCGCTCAGCGAAGGCGTCGACTGGGTCGCGAACAATCCGGAATGGGGCGAGAAGGCAGAAGAAGTGTTCGCGCTGGCCACTGATTATGTCGAAGAGGTCGCCGAGACCCGTGAGGCCGGCACCTGGGCCGTCGCGCTCGATATCGATGAGACTGTGCTCAACAATGTCGAATACCAGATCAGGCGTGAACGCATCGGCGAAGGCTATACGCCGGAAAGCTGGCATGAGTGGACCTCGGAAAAATCCGCAACGCTTGTGCCCGGCGCAAAGCCCTTCATTGAACGGGTCAACGAACTTGGTGGTCATGTCGCGCTGGTGACCAACCGCGCTGACACTGAACAGCTCTGGACCGAGGAAAACCTCGCCAGTGTCGGACTGGAACGCAATGAGGACTTCCGTGTCCTGCTGACCCGCGCGCAGCCGAAGGGCGCATCCGACAAGACGCCGCGCTTTGATGTGGTGCCTGCCATTCTGGCCGCGCAGGGCTATCCGGACGTCGAGATCGTCGCCTTCATCGGCGACAACCGCCACGACCGCCCACAGCCGATCAGCGCCGAGGACAAGTTCTTCTGCATCGATCAGGGCGGTATGTATGGCACGCCGTGCGCGCAGCGGCCCCAGCCGGTGATGAACTGATGGCTGAGGTTTACAAAGTCCACGGCGCGCTCGGTTCGCCCTATTCGATGAAAGTTCGCGCCGCGATGCGCGCCAAGGGCTTGCCGCATGTCTGGGTGCCAATGACGGCGGACATTCGCGGCGACGTATTGAGCCAGGTGAAGGCGCCGGTCATCCCGGTGATCAAGACGCCGGGCGGCCAGTGGACGAACGACTCGACGCCCTTCCTTCTGGCGCTGGAGGATGAAGGCCGCGCCCTGCTGCCGCCAGACCCGGTCCAGCGTTTTGCCTGTCTGCTGCTTGAAGACATGGCCGACGAATGGACCATGAAGGCGATGTTCCACTATCGCTGGCATTACGCGGAAGACGCTGAGTGGTGCGCCAACTGGCTGATGTATGACAGCCTGCCGCTGGCGGGCCGTGAACAGGTTGAGCAGGCCGCAGCGGTTATCCGCGAACGCCAGATCTCCCGCATGGCGCTGGTCGGTTGCACACCTGAGACAAAGCCCGTCATCGAAGGCTCTTTCCGGCGTGTCACCCAGCATCTGGAAGAGGTCGCCCTTGGCAAGACGCTCTTCCATTTCGGTGACCGGCCCTCGCTCGCCGACCTTGCTTTCTATGGTCAGGTGAAAGTGATGAGCGTCGACCCGACGCCGATGGCCTTCCTGCGCAAGGAACGGCCCTATTTCTACCGTTGGCTCGACATGGTCGATGACGCATCCGGCATAGATGGCAACTGGACGCACGAGCCCTCAGCCCCGGCAAAGGCCCTGCTGGCGGTTGCGGGCGACACGTATCTGCCCTTTCTCAGCGCTAATGAGGAAGCGTTGAAGGCTGGCCATGAGACCTTCAGCCTTGAGCTTGAAGGAAAGCCCTACACCCAGGGTGTCTTCAAATATCAGCTGCGCTGTCTGATGGCGCTGCGCGAGGCGTGGAAAGACTTGCCCGAAGAGGCGCGCGTCTCCCTGACAGCGATGATCGGGAAGAACGCGATCCTGCTGGACGCCTAGGCGGTCAGCAGGACCTTGCAGATCGCCTCGAGGCCTTCGCGGTCAACCTCATCGAAGGCGTCAAATTCCGTGGAGTCGACATCGAGCACGGCGGCGAGCTTTCCGTCTGCGTCGAAGACCGGAACGACGATCTCTGAGTTGGAACGCGAGTCGCAGGCGATGTGACCGGGAAAGGCGTGAACGTCCGGTACGAGCTGGGTTTCGCCGCTCGCCGCGCACGCGCCGCAGACACCTTTTCCGAACGGGATCCGCAGGCAGCCCAGCGTGCCTTGGTACGGCCCGACGACAAGCTCCTGAGGCTTTTGCGGATCGACCACATAGAAACCGGTCCAGAAGAAGCGCGGACGGAAAGCTTCCGCCAGCAGACAGGCCGCAGACGCATAGCGCGCCGGCACATAGGTCTCGCCTGCGACAAGGCTTTCGATTTCCTGTTTCAGCTCTGCATAGCGTTCGGCGCGGTCCATTGGTGTCTCCTTGAATGTCGCGCCCCGCATATCGGTGATCACGGCGCTAATCTCAATGCCCCATGGACGCCGCGCTGCCGCTCTGAAATAGTCATGACATTCTGGAGGGAATGGGCGCATGCAAAAGACGCAAGAGGAGGCGATTGCTTGAAGTCCATTCTGCTGAGCGCCCTTCTTGCTGTTCTGGTGTTCGCCAGCCCTCTGCCGGGCGCCCTGGCGCATGCGCAGGAGGCAGCTAGCGACGAGGTGGAAGTTGAAGCTCTGGTCGACGCGCACACGGCCAATAGCCGTATCCAGTCCGAACGTCCCACATTCGAGCCTGAGCCGGATGACAGTCCGCCGCGGCGCAGTAACGGCATCATCGAAGCCATCGGGAAGTTCTTCGCCTGGCTCTTCCAGAATTTCGGCTGGCTCATTCGTTATCTGCTGATCGGCGCTGTCATCGCCGTGCTGGCCTATGCCCTCTGGTATATGCTGGGCGGCCTGACCCTGCCGGGCCGACGCGATCGCAAGGACAAGGCGGCCCCGGATGTTTCCGAGATCGATGAGGGCAGACCTGTAAGGAAAGAGGCGGAGGCCCTGCTTCAGCAGGCCGACGCGCTAGCCGCAGAAGGGTGCTATGCCGAAGCGGTCCACCTCCTGCTTTTCCGCTCCATTGCAGACCTCAATGCACGGCGCGCGGGCGGCGTGCCGCAATCGCTGACCGCGCGAGAAATTGAACGCCTTGGCGACCTGCCGGAACGCGCGCGCGCCGCGCTGTCGCCGATCATCCGCCTGGTCGAGAAGTCCTTCTTCGGTGACCGGCCTGTGGACCAGAGCGGCTGGAAGGAAGCGCGCGCGTCCTATGAAGCGTTCGCCTTCAAGGAGGCACGCGCATGAGTGAACGCCTGCCACAGGCGCGTACGCCCTTTACCGGCCGCGTCATTATTATCCTGATTGTCGTCTCGCTGCTTTCGCTTGGCGCTGTGCTGACCCTGATGGCGTGGTCGCCGGACCTCGCCTCTCGTGACCGGGCAGGCCCTACACCCTATTCGCGCTCGGCAACCGGGTATGAGGGGCTGATCAACATGCTGGAGGCGCAGGGTCGCGATGTCAGCGTCTCGCGCCTGCCCCGCACGATGGAGACAGGTGGGCGGCGCTTCGTTGTGGCGACGCTCGGGATTAGTGGCCGCAGCCTCGACCCGGACGAGATCTCCGGTCCTGCTCTGATCGTGCTGCCGAAATGGAATTACCGCGCCAATCCTGCCAAGCGCAGCTGGGAACTGACCGCAGACCTCGCTTCGACAGAACGTGTGCGCATCCTGCTGCGCGAGTTCGATGAGGACGGCGACATCAGGCGCGAGGAAAACCCGGGCGAAGTCACGACCGCATTCGGCACGTTCAGCCCGGACTTTGAAGACGAGATGCAAGTCATCGAAGCCGACCAGCTGGAGCCGCTTATCTCGGTGCCGGGCGGCGTACTCCTCGGCAAGATCCCCGACCGGGAGCTATATGTCCTGTCGGACCCGGACCTTCTCAACAATTTCGGGCTGTCCCGGCTGGAGAATGCCCGGCTTGGCCTCGGCATCCTCTCAGACCTTTCAGACAATGGCAGCCGGCCCATCGTGTTTGATGCGACACTTCACGGGTTCGAGCATTCAACGAACCTGCTCAAGATCCTGCTCGATATCCCCTTCCTCGGCGCAACGCTGATTGGCCTCGCGACAATGCTGCTCGTCGGCTGGGCCTCAGCTGTGCGGTTTGGCGCGCCCGAACGCGAGACCCGCGCCATCCAGGCTGGCAAGCGCGCGCTGGCGGACAATTCAGCAGGCCTCATTGCGATGGCGGGGCGCGAGAAGCGGATGGCACCCGGCTATCTCGCCCTCAGCCGCCGCGCCTTGAACCGGGAGCTGGGTTTGCCGCGAATCCTCTCAGAGGAAGAGTATCAGGCCCTGCTTGACCGGATGGCCGAGCAGCAGGGCATGAAGACGAGTTTTTCAAAGCTTGAAGCGGGGCTCTCTTCGCCTGCAAGCTCCCGCGATGACCTCAGGAACAAGGCCCGCGCGCTCTGGCGCTGGCGCAAGGAGATGACACATGAGCAATGAGACAGTTCAGGGCCTCGCCGGCCGGATCCGGTCTGAGGTCTCCAAGGCCGTGATCGGCCAGGCCGATACAGTCGACCTCATGCTGACGGCGCTTTTCTCGGCAGGCCATATCCTGCTCGAAGGCCCGCCGGGCACCGCGAAGACGCTGCTGACCCAGTGCTTTGCCGCTGCCATTGATCTCGATTTCGGGCGCATCCAGTTCACACCGGACCTAATGCCTGGCGACGTTCTGGGCACGAACCTCTTCAACTTCCAGACCAATGAATTCTCGCTCACCAAGGGGCCGATCTTCACCGACATACTGCTGGCAGACGAAATCAACCGGACGCCGCCGAAGACGCAAGCTGCCCTGCTCGAAGCCATGCAGGAGCGGAAGGTGACTATCGATGGCAAGGCGCACACGCTGAACGACCGCTTCATGGTCATCGCGACGCAGAACCCGATCGAGCAGGAAGGCACCTACCCCCTGCCCGAAGCCCAGCTCGACCGCTTTCTGTTCAAGCATGTGCTGGACTATCCAACCCGCGACGAAGAACTCGCCATCGTCACCGGCCATGGCAATCGCACAGGAATGCGCACCGCAGCGGCTTTCGGGGTTTCTGCTGTCGTCACGGCCGCTGAGTTGAACGAGGCCGTCGCCAGCGTCGCGAATGTGAAGGTGAAGGAAGATATCGCGGGCTATATCGTCGATATCGTGCGCGCGACGCGGGAGACGCCCGCACTTGAAACCGGGGCAAGCCCACGCGCCGCTGCAGCCATTGCGGCGGCTTCACGGGCACGTGCGGCGCTCGACGGGCGAGACTTCGTCATCCCTGACGATGTGAAGACACTGGCGCGGCCAGCGCTTCGTCACCGCGTCATCCTTTCGCCTGCTGCAGAGATTGAAGGCCGCAGCACAGACGAAACCCTCGCCGCCCTCATCGACCAGACGCCCGCGCCGCGATGATCGCACCGACCCTGCGCGCCGTTTTCCTGATGCTGGCCGGGCTGCCTGTGCTCGTGGTGATTGCGATTGCCGCGCCGGGGCTCTGGACGCTGTCGGCTGGATGGATCGCAGGGGTGCTGGCGCTCATGCTGGCAGACACCGCCTTGGTCGCGCGTGCCTCGGATCTCAGCATCGAGGTGGACGCGCCGCCACTTCTCTACATTTCAGGCGACGATCCGGTGGAGGCTACTTTCCGCTTTCGCCGAGGGCCTCTGCCCCGTCTGATCGAGACTGAGATGGAGACCAATGAGCTGATCGAACCGCCTGTGCGCAAGTGGCTGAAAGGCTTCAACGATAACGCGCACACGGCTGAGTACACGCTGACGCCGCTGCGCCGGGGGACCGGACGTATCGAGCGGATCTGGGCGCGCTGGAAAGGCCCACTTGGCCTTGTCGCCATTCGCAAGACTGGAACGCTCGGCACCGAACTCGCGATCACGCCGAACACGCGCTGGGTGAAAGATGAGGCCGTGCGGCTTTACCAGCGCGACGCCGATTTCGGCATCAAGATGCAGATAGACCGCGGCGACGGGTCTGAGTTCGATGCCCTGAGAGAGTTCACCGCCGGCATGGACCGGCGCGCCATCGACTGGAAGCATTCAGCCCGGCACAACACGCTGCTCGCCAAGGAGTTTCGCACCGAGCGCAATCACAATATCGTCTTCGCCTTCGATACGGGCCGCCTGATGAGTGAGCCGCTGCGGGGCGTCCCCAAGATCGACCGGGCGATCAATTCAGCGCTGCTGCTCGCCTATGTGTCGCTCCGCTCGGGTGACCGCACCGCCATATTCGGCTTCGATGCCCGCCCCGGCGTTGCATCCAGCCTGCTGACAGGACCCGGCGCCTTCCCGCATGTGCAGAAGCTTGCCTCTGAGCTCGACTATTCGGCGGAGGACGCGAACTACACACTCGCGCTGACCTCGCTCGCCGGGCGTCTGGAGCGGCGCTCGCTCGTCATCCTGTTTACCGACTTCGTCGACACGATCTCAGCCGAGCTCATGCTGGAGAATGTCCGGCGTCTCACCGACAAGCACATCGTCGTGTTCGCCACCTTCGAGGATGAGGCCCTTTCCTCCATGATCGACGCCGAACCTCTCCAGTCAGAAGATGTAAGCCGCGCCGTCATTGCCGATACGCTGCTGCAGGAACGCGAGGTCGTCTTCCGAAAGTTGCAGCGCATGGGCGTGCAGATCGTGGAGACAACGCCAGAGAAGTTCGGGTCCGAGCTTGTCTCGCGCTATCTCGACATCAAGCGGAGAGAGCTCATTTGAACGACCGTGTGATGAAATCCTACCGCTTCCGTGAGGAGCGCGAGGCCGACTGGCAGGCGCTGGACCGTATTGTGACACGGGCCGAGAAGCGCGGCGTCAAACGTCTATCGGATGAGGACATGCTGGCCCTGCCCCGGCTTTACCGGCAGGCGGTCTCTTCCCTCTCCATGGCGCGGTCCATCTCGCTCGACCAGAACCTGCTCGCCTATCTCGAGACGCTCTGCGCGCGCGCCTATTTCTTCGTCTATGGGACCCGCGCGAGCATGGGCGCACGGATCGCGCAGTATTTTAGACGTGACTGGCCGGACGCTGTCTCACGCGCCATCCTGCCGACGCTTCTCGCCGCGCTCTGCCTGTTTGGCGGCGGCCTCCTCGCCTTCATCCTGACCATGCAGGACCCTGAGTGGTTCTGGACCTTCCACTCTGGCTGGGACAGCCGTAACCCGGATGCTGGCTATGACTATCTGCGCTCCACCCTCTACACCGAAGAGACGAATATAGCCGACATGCTGGGCGCCTTTGCTGCTCAGCTCTTCTCGCACAACAGTACGATTGCCATTACCGCCTTCGCGCTGGGTTTCTGTCTCGGCATCCCGACGACCATATTGCTGATCTATAACGGCCTCAGCATTGGCAGCTTCATGGCGGTCTTCTTTTCAAAGGGCCTAGGCGCCGAGCTGACTGGCTGGCTCTTTATCCATGGCGTGACTGAGCTGTTCGCCATCATCCTTGCCGGTGCGGCGGGTTTCATGATTGGCGGCGCCGTCGCCTTCCCCGGCAAGAAGACGCGCATCCAGTCGCTTCGCGATACGGGCAATCAGGCAGCCCTCGTCATCATGGGCGCAGTGATCATGCTGTTCATGGCCGCACTTCTGGAAGGGTTTGGCCGCCAGCTCATCAATAGCGACATGACCCGCTACATCATCGCGCTGGTCACGCTGGTCTTCTGGCTGGCATATTTCTACTGGCCCCGCCGTAAGGATGAGGGCGCATGATGGCGAGGCGCAAGTCACAGAAGGGCAGCGACGAAACCGAAGCCCGCCGCGAGGCCCTGCGCCGGCGCGACATGCGCGTGAAGGAGCAGGAACGACAGGCAAGGCGCATCCGCCCGCTGGTCACACCAGAAGGCGCGGCGTTGAACCTTCGCGTTGCGACCGCGTCCGAGCGCGCAGGTGCATTCCTTCTCGACTTTTCGATCCTGGTCATCACGGTCATCGCGTTCAGCTGGCTGATCGCCATCGCCTTTTCGGAGATGGGTTTTCGCGGCTGGCAGATTGCTGGCTCCATCGCGGCGGTCGTCGTCTTCCTCCTGCGCGTCTTCTACTTCACCTTCTTCGAGATTGGCCGGAAAGCCGCAACGCCGGGCAAGCGCGCGCTAGGTCTGCGGGTCGCGGCCCGAAATGGTGGTCGGCTGACGGCAAACGCCGTGCTTGCGCGAAACTTCATGCGGGAGCTGGAGGTTTTCCTGCCGCTGACCCTGCTCGTCATGGGATCTGAAGATGCCATCGGCGCCTGGATCCGCCTTATCGCGCTGGTCTGGGCGGGGACGTTCGTCCTTTTCCCGCTGTTTAATTCTGAAAAACTGCGCGTTGGTGACCTTATCGCGGGAACGATGGTCATCCATGCGCCGCGCGTGAAGCTGAAGAAGGACATCACTTCTGCCGAACCTCTGGCGACAGCCAGCCAGCACAACTTCACGCAAGCAGAGCTTGATATATACGGCATCCATGAGCTTCACGTCCTGGAGGACGTGCTTCGCCAGTCCACGCCTGAAATCAAGGCCAAGGTCGCCGACCGCATCCGCAACAAGATCGGCCGCGAAGCACCGCAGACGCCGGATGATCTTGCTTTCCTGGAAGCCTATTACGCCGCCCTTCGTGCCCGGCTTGAACAGCGCATGCTGTTCGGTGATCGCAAGACCGACAAGTTCGACACGCGCTGAGGGGGTTTTCCCGGAACACCCTCCCCTTTTTCTGCGTTGAAGGCACCGACATCCAGATGTCGCCAGGTGATGCGACATTCGGGCAATGGGAAGTGGCTGACCTTGGGAGAAGGACAATCAATTCGCAGAATGAAGACATTTGCGCCGAGGCAGACTCCTGCCTCGCTTCAAAGCTGGAGAAGCTCGCGCCGCTTTCACAGGCGCAGACAGAACTTCTGGCCTCATTGGAGAAGGAGAAGGAAGAGCTCGACAAGGGTGAAATCCTGGTGCGAGAGGGCGAAAGGCTGGATGAGCTTTTCATCCTGAAGAAGGGTTGGGCGATCGCGACGCGCGAGGAAATGAGCGGCCATCCGCATATCCCGACCGTCTATCATCCCGGCGACATTATCGGTCTCAGCGATGCGGCCTTTGAATCGACGCCGAATACGATTGTGGCGGCTACGGGGCTTATCCTCTGCCGGTTTCCCCGTGAGCGGCTTGCTGATGCTCTTCGACAGTCTCCGCGGATCAGCGGCCTGATTCTGGCGCTCAGCATGATTGATCAGGCGATGATGAATGACCGCCTCGTCGTCAGCCGCCGGACGGATGGATATCTGAGGCTCGTTCTCTTCCTTTTGCAGACCATGTCCCGTCTGCGCCTGATGGAGCCGCGCCTGCACGACCAGTTTCACTGCCCCCTCACGCAGGAACAGATCGGCGCGGCCACGGGCCTGTCAGCGGTGCATGTCAGCCGGTCTGTAAAAAAGCTGCTGGAGCTCGACCTGATTGAGCGTCACAAGCGCTTTTTCCGCCTCAAGAACGAGCCGGCTCTCAATGAACTCGTCGGTTATGTGAACCGCTATGACCGTCTCGACCTCAGCTGGCTGCCGGAGGACCGGTAAGGCCAGAGCGTTCAGATGGACTGCAATGATCTTGATGCTGGAAGTTTGGGAAATGGTGGGCCCGGAGGGACTTGAACCCCCGACCAGACCGTTATGAGCGGTCCGCTCTAACCAACTGAGCTACAGGCCCTGAACGCATTTCATGCGCGGTTTGCAACATGACGTCGTCACGATGGTGCCGCAATGGCCTAATTGAATGGTGACTGCAAGTCCGCATCCCCCGTGGACGATAAAGGAGACGTAACAGATGAGAATGCCATCCGCCCGCACCTTGCTCGCCAGTTCAGTCGTCGCAGCCGCCCTTGCTGGCGGCGCAGCCATTGCGCAGCAATCGGCCACATCGCAGAGCGTGCCGAACCAGCAGCCAGTGCCGTCGAACCACGCCAATTCCATCCAGCCGGAAACGACACTTTCCGTTTCCGCATCAGGCGAAGTTTCGCGCGCACCTGATATCGCAACGATTACCGCAGGTGTCGAAACCGAAGCGGAGACCGCATCTGCCGCGATGAGCCAGAATGCAGCCTCCATGGACGGCGTCTATTCCGCGCTTGAGGCAGCCGGCGTTGCAGGCCGCGACATGCAGACTTCGAACCTGTCGCTGCAGCCGCGCTATGACTATTCCAACCGCGACGGTGCCCCGCCGCGCCTCGTTGGCTACACGGCCAGCAACCAGCTCAGCGTGAAAGTCCGTGATCTCGACAATCTCGGCCGCACGATGGATGCAATCGTGCAGGAAGGCGGCAATACGATTTCCGGCCTTCAGTTCAGCCTCGATGACCCGACCGAAGCGCGCAATGAGGCCCGCCGCCAGGCGATCCAGACCGCCGTCAAGCGCGCCAATCTCTATGCGCAGGAAACCGGCTACCGTGTCGCCCGCATCGTGACGATCATTGAGCAATCGAGCGGCGGCTATCAGCCTCAGCCGATGATGGCGATGCGCGCCGAGGCCGCTGATGCCTCGACCAAGGTCGCACGCGGCGAAGTCAGCTATTCAGTGACGGTCGATGTCACGTTCGAGCTTCGCCAGTAGGCGGCACCGTACCCATTGCGAGACATGAAAAAGGGCGGACCCGGTCGCGGGCCCGCCCTTCTTTTAATTTCATTGTGCCCGCGCTGGCCTAGTAAGCCGCGCTCGGCGTTTTCTGTTCGTTGGAGTCGTCCAGAAGGACGACGGTCGGTGCGTGCTGACGGGCTTTCTCAGCCTCGATAGAGGCGAAGGCGGCGATAATCACCTTGTCGCCAACAGAGAAGTGGCGGGCCGCAGCGCCATTGACGCCAATCGTGCGCGAGCCGCGTGGCGCCTCAATGGCGTAGGTCTGGATGCGCGCACCATTGGTGACGTTCCAGATGTCGACGCGCTCATTCGGCAGGATGCCGGATGCATCGAGCAGTTCCTGGTCTATGGAAACCGAGCCCTCATAGTGAAGGTCGCACTGGGTCACAGTGGCCGAGTGCAGTTTCGCTTTCAGCATGTTGAGAAGCATTTCGGGTCTCCAATGGCTCTCTGCATTTGCCCCAAGATATATATGGGCGCGATTGCCCCTACGTAAAGGTATTTGACGCGCCGCAACAACCAGCGCCTTAAAGCATAATGGCTGAGGCGGGTGAAGGGTTTCACCGCGTCATGCCATGAAAATCTGCATGAACACCCCTGTTAGACGCCCGCGATCAACGTAGATATTCCTTATCCGAGACCCATGACAGCCATGGCAAGCCGGGCGCAGAAGGACACCTCGGAGCTTATGTTTCTGGCAGATTATTCCGAATGGATCGCTATCGCGATCATCCTCGTCATGCTGGTGAGCTTCCTGCTGGAACGCCTGCCGCCAGCAGCGACCGCGATTGCAGGGGCCGCCGCCTTCCTCGCGCTCGGCTATGTCGAAGAGGAGCCTGCTCTTGGTGCCTTTGCCAATAGTGCCCCCATTACCATCGGCGCCATGTTCATCCTCGCGGCGGCACTGCAGCGCACAGGTGTGCTCGAACACCTCGCCTCCCGCATACTGGCGCTCGCGGATACGTCGGGGCTCGGCGCCATCCTGCTGGTCGCATTCGTGACCATCGCCGCGTCAGGCTTCGTGAATAACACCGCTGTGGTGGTCATCCTCGTGCCGGTCGTCATTGCGCTGGCGCAGAAGCTTTCAGTGTCCAAGAAGCGGCTGCTGATACCGCTCTCCTATATCTCGATACTCGGCGGCACGCTGACCCTTATCGGTACGTCTACCAACCTGATCGTCGCGGGTGTCGCCCTCTCTCGTGGACTGGAGAGGTTCAGCATCTTCGAGATCACCGGCATCGGCCTTGTCACGCTCGCCGTCACGCTTGGCTTTCTTCTTCTGTTTGGGCGCTGGTTGCTGCCATCCGGAGATCCGGATGAGGATGCCGACGTCAGACCGCAGACCTTCCTGACCGACATCTTTCCCAATGAGGACACAAAGGCGATCGGCGTTAGTCCGGATGACCTGCCGGCACTAAAGGTGAAAGGCGTCAAACTCATCTCCCAGCGGCGCGGTAACCGTATCGTCACGGCCAGGGATGACGACCGCGAGCTTGCGCCCGGTGACCGCCTGACCATCCGGGCGACGCTTGAAGAGCTTTTGACCTTCGCAGGCAGCGAGGCCTTCAAGACAGGGCTCCGCCTTCGCCGTCATCATGAAGATGAGCCAAAGCAGGTACAGGCAACCATAACGCCGACCGACTCCAATATCGGCCGTCCCCTGTCGCTTCTGTCTTATCTTTCCGACTATCAGATCACGGTGCGCGGCCTTGCGCGTCCCGGCAATCAGCCGGGGCCGACGCTCGCGAGCTGCCGCCTGCGCGCCGGTGACAGGCTGCTGCTGGAAGGCAGCGAGGCGACCTTGCGCTCGCTCGCCAGCTCGACGCCGCTCGTGATCGAGCAGGAAATCAACGCGGTGCCATTCCGTCGTGGGCATGCCCCTATCGCCATCGGCACGCTGGCTGGCGTCATCCTAGCCAGCGCGCTGTTCAGCTTTCCGATTGTCCTCTCCGCACTCATCGGCGTGGGTATCGTCATGGCGACGGGGTGTATCACGGCCACCGATGCCTGGCGGTCGCTTCAGGCCAATGTGCTCGCGCTTATCGTCGCCATGCTGATCGTCGGCCAGGGCCTGGAACAGGCAGGCGCCGTCGATGTCATCGTGTCTGGCGTGTCGCCTCTCCTGCTCGCGGCCTCCCCTTTCATCGTGCTGCTGCTCATCTATGCGCTGACATCCGTCCTGACGGAGCTTGTGACCAATGCTGCCGTTGCCGTCATCATGACACCGCTGGTGATCGAACTGGCGAGCAATCTCGGCATGGATCCACGCGCGCTGGTGCTTGCGGTGATGTTCGGGGCGAGCGCGAGCTTTGCCTCGCCCATCGGCTACCAGACGAATACAATCGTCTATACGGCGGGCGGCTACAGGTTTGCCGACTTCCTGAAGGTCGGCCTGCCGATGAATGTCATAGCAGGCCTGGCTTCATGTACGGCGATCTGGATGTTCTTCCTGTAGCGCGAAGCGCTTTCAGGCTACCACTCGGCGACGATCTTGCCGAAATGCTTGCCGGCCTGCTGATAGGCAAAGGCGTCGCCGAGCTCTCCAAGGCCGAAGCTCTTGTCGATGACAGGCTTCAGACCGCCATGTTCGATGGCGCGGATAAAGTCCTGCTGGTCAGCGCGGGAGCCGACGATGAGGCCTTCCAGACGCGCCTGCTTCTGCATAAGAAGCGCCGTTGGCACATCTCCGCTGACGCCGGTCAGAACGCCGATCAGCGCAATGTGGCCGCCAATGCGGACCGCCTTGATTGATTGCGACAGGGTGCCGGCCCCACCAACCTCAACAACGACATCGGCGCCGCGCCCGCCGGTCAGTTTCGTGACGGTCGAGCCCCATTTTTCGTCGCTCTTGTAATTGATCACATGGTCGGCGCCGAGCGCTTTAACCCGCTCCAGTTTCTCATCCGAGGATGAGGTCGCGATGACTTCAGCGCCCATCATCTTGGCGATCTGGACCGCGAAGATCGACACCCCGCCGGTGCCGAGCGCAAGCACGGTGTCACCGGCTTTCAGGCCGCCATCAACCACAAGGGCGCGCCATGCGGTGAGACCTGCCGTCGTGATAGTGGCCGCCTCAGCATGGCTCCAGCCCTTCGGCGCTTTGGTGAAGCTGGTCGCCTTTGCCACCACAGCTTCGCGCGCATAGCCGTCAATGCCGTCGCCTGGTGTGCCGGAGAAGTCTGACACGCGCGCCGGACCGGCGAGCCATTGCGGGAAGAAGGTCGAGACGACATGGTCACCTTCGGCAAAATCGCTGACGCCTTCACCAACCGCTTCAACGACCCCTGCCCCATCTGACATGGGGATGCGCCCGTCAGCTGGCTTGCTCTGGCCCGAGCAGACGATGAGATCGTGGAAGTTCAGCGAGGTCGCATGTAAGCGCACGCGGATTTCACCCGGTCCCGGCTGTCCAGCATCATCGATGTCGACGAGATTGAGTTTGTCGAAACCGCCCGGGGCGGCAATCTTCACGGCTTTCATGGCAAGGCTCCTGCGATATCTGTCTGCGCTCCAGAGGTTGGCCCGCGCACGCCTATCGGCAAGCCCTGCCGCCACGATTTCCTAGATCCGCCAGGGCGGAAACCGGCGATATTCCCCCGCCTGATAGAGGCAGATGCGGTTGCCGGCCGGGTCTCTCAGATAGGCTTCACGCCAGCCCCAGCTCTGGTCTTCCGGTGCCGCAATGAAGTCGAGCCCTGCCGCCATTAGACGCTCATATTCGGCGTTGAGGTCACCCACTTCGAAATAGACGAGCGGCTCGTCACACCCCTCCCACCCGTCGACATGGTGCAGCGAGAATGTCGCTGGCTCACCATCATCTGCATCCGGGCATTCAAAGCGTGCATAGCGCGGCGGGCTATCAACGATCTGGATAAGGCCGAGCGCCTTGTAGAAGGCAACGCTGGCGGCGTATTCGATACACGGCACGGTGACCTGATTAAGCCTCATAATCTCTATCCCCCCATATGCAAGACGATCTCGCGCCGGTGCGGGCGGTCGCGATGCTCGAACAGGTAGATCCCCTGCCAGGTACCCAGCATCACGGTGCCATTCTGTACCGGGATGGAGAGCGATGTCTGCGTCAGCGCCGCCTTGATATGGGCGGGCATATCGTCGGGGCCCTCACTGTTATGGCGCACCCAGCTCATCGAGGTTTCATCGGTATGCGGGACCAGCCTGCGAAAGAACTCGTTGAGGTCAGCAAGCACGTCCGGATCGGCATTTTCCTGAATGAGCAGCGAGCAGGATGTGTGGCGCACGAAAAGTGTCAGCAGTCCTTCATCAATGCCTGCATCGCTGGGCGCCTGTTTGACCTGCTCCGTGAAGTCGTAAAGGCCGGGTCCGGATGTCTGCAGTGTCAGCGTGGTGATCATGGCGGCTCCCTTACCTGAAGTCTGCCGCGATCAGGCGGGGGAATGCAACAGCCCGTCAGGCTTCAGGCAGCTTCCAGTTCCCTTGGGGCTTCACAGGCGGAGACAGATTGCGAGATCAGCTCTGCCTCACCAAAGATGGTCATGAAGCTGATATCGGCGGCATCACGTCCACAGATAATCCGGACGAGTTTTTCAGGCTCTGCCATGCCCGTCGGGTCTACCAGGTGCCAGTTGCCATCCAGCCAGACATCGACGACGGCGTGAAAGTCGGGCGGGGTCAGGCCCGGCGCATAGGCAGACACCATGCGCGCAGGGATGCCGACCGCGCGGCAGAAACTGATCAGGACATGCGCATAGTCACGGCAGACGCCCTCGCGTGAGGCAAACGTATCGGCCGCCGTCGTCTTGGCGTTGCTGGCGCCAGGCGCGTAGGTGAAGGCACCGCGGATCCAGTCGATCATGGCAAGGACCTGATCGCCGCCATTGAGGTGCGAGAACTCTGTCCAGGCAAAGTTCTCCAGGTCTGCGCCCGCTGAATAATGGCTCGGCATGAGGAAGCCGATCACGCTGGCTGGCAGGTGCGGACGCGGCGGTACGCGGCGCCCGGCGATGGAAAGCTTTGGCCGCAGCACATCCACGGTCGCCTGATAGCGAAGCGAAACGTAACCCTCAGCCACCATCCAGTTGCGACGGTCATTGCGGCTCGCATAGCGCACACCCTGAAGAAGGCTCTGCCCATTTGAGGACAGCTCTTCGCTGACGATGTACTGGTCACGTCCCGGTCGCGCGCGCAGGGCCAGCAGCACATCGGATTCGTGCGGAAAGCGATAATCGAGGCAGGCGTCGATCTGTACACGCATGGGGCAACTCTCAATGTGGGGTGGCACGCTGGCAGCGCGCTGCCTACTCTTTCACAGAACGCGGCTCAACCCCCTGTGGTTTCCACAGCTGCAAGCGATTTCCTTGACAATCTCATCTTGTCTTCATTTATATTGCACACAATTTAATTGCTCAGCGATAAAGGAGCTAAATATGAGCGAACTCTATGCAACGGAAGTGACGGCGACAGGCGGACGTCAGGGCGATGTAAAGTCTGATGACGGCATCCTGCAGCTCGAACTCGCCCCGCCAGCAGGCCTTGGCGGCCCGGGCGGCAAGACCAATCCGGAACAGATGTTTGCCGGCGGATTTGCCGCCTGTTTCGGCAATGCGGTAATCCACAAGGCGCGCGCGCAGAAGCTGCCGGTCAAGGATCGAGACGTTGAAGTCGTTGCCCGCGTCGGTCTCGGCCCGAACGGCTCCGGCGGCTTTGGTTTGAGCGTCGCGCTTGAGACCACGATTGCAGGCCTCGATCAGGACGGCGCCGAGAAACTCGTCGAAGCAGCCGAAAAAGTCTGCCCGTACTCCAATGCGGTGCGCGGCAATGTGGATGTTGCGTATAGCGTGAAGACGCGGTGATATCGCGTCCATCATGACTGAAGACCAGCACCCGGACGATCCGCTTCGCCTCGACCGCCAGATCTGCTTCCCTCTCTATGCAGCGTCAAACCTGATCAACAGGCTGTATCGTCCGGTGCTGTCAAAGCTTGGCCTGACATATCCGCAATATCTCGTCATGCTGGCCCTGTGGGAGCAGGCGCCCCGTACTGTCGGGGCGCTGGGCGAGGCGCTCTATCTCGATAGCGGCACGCTGACCCCGCTGCTCAAAAGGATGGAGCAGGCCGGGCTTTTGACGCGCAAACGCGACCCTGAAGACGAACGCCGCGTGCAGGTCGACCTGACCAGTGAAGGCCGCGCCCTGAAAGCCGAGGCCCAGCGCGTCCCCGAAACCCTGACCGCCGGCTTCGAGGGCGACCCTGCTGACGTCGAAGACCTCCGCGACAGCGTCCAGGCGCTGGTCGCGACGCTCTCCCGGCACACGCGCGGCCCTGCCGACTGATCAGCCAGACCGCCCCACCCGTTTGATGAGTTCCAGCGCCGCCAGCGGATCCCGGGCTTTTGCGCCAGAGATGAAGAAGGCATAGACGTCGCGCGTCTTCGACCACTCCTTCAGCGTATCAGCCCACTCATCGAGCGCGGATGGCGCGTAGCCCGCTTTGTAAGTCTCACGGCTCTCCTGAAGGCGCGCATAGGCGAAGCTCGCCGCCTCCAGGTCCGGCATCGGCCAGTCCTCGGCGTCAGAATACACCAGCGCGCAATCGTGCTGGCGCAGCATGTCGGTGAAAGCTTCGGTCTTGAATGTGTCGTTGCGCACTTCGATGGCGTGGCGCAGTTGCACGCCGTCACTCTCTGCTGGAAGCGCGCCGAGAAAGGCTGAAAAATAATCGGCCTCGAACTGACGGCTCTCAGGAAATTGCCAATTGATTGCACCGAGCCGGTCGCCAAGCTTCGTGACGCCGCCGGAGACGAACCAGTTGATCGCCTCCTTCATCTCATCGGCGGTTTTTCGAGACGTCGTGAAACGCTGCGCCTTCACTGTGAACTTGAAATCATCGGGGGTCTGCTCCGCCCAGTTCTCGAAGACATGAGGCTTCTGATTGCGATAGAAGGTCGAGTTGATTTCGATCGCCGTCAGCTGGCGCGAAGCATATTCAAGCTGGCGCTTCCTGGCGAGGCCGGCCGGGTAGAAAGTCTCTTCCCACGGTTCGTAATTCCAGCCGCCAATGCCGATACGGATCGGGTGGGTCATGCGACGGTCGCTCCTGTTTCGCTTGTTCAAGACTATCGCAGGAGGACGTGGCGGGCGACCCGTTTCTTGTGGGGCGCGTTACTGCTTCTGCCAGTTTTCCGGGAACCAGTCCTTGTTGAGGATTTCATCAGTCGGCCCGTAAATCCGCATGACCACGTTCAGCTGGATATCCTTGTCCGGGGTGCTCGGAATCCAGTTGGGGACATAGTCAGCGTCTTCCGGTGGCTCCGGTGAGATGAAGAGACGAAGCGATCCGTCCTCCTCATATTTCAGGCTCGGCGTGTTGTCCCCGATCCGGAACTTGTCCCAATCATTCGCAATCAGCTGCGCCGTTGCCATGTCGTACAAGGTGATGGACCAGAACTCCTTGACGGGCGGCGGCGGCGCAAGCCGCAGCTCATAGGACTCTCCACCCGTCATAGTCTTCCGGTCCGCGTCCAGCACAGTGGTGATGTAGACGGATTCCTCTTTCACATTCACGAGGATGCCATACTCCGTAAGGCTGGCGCGCAGCAGCCACGACCAGTCAGGCGTGGCAACTTCCGGGGGCGTCATGCTCCAGCCAAAAAGTCGCGAGGCGATCGGCGCTGTCCGGATCTTGCGCTGGCTATCGCGCGCGGCCTCCTTGAGGCTCGCCATGAAGACCGGATTTGGTTTCAGCCCGGCGCCGGGAATGATCTCGTCAAAGACGTCGGCCGCATAGGCATCCTTGCCATAGGGCGGATTGCGCTGGAGAATCTCCTCGTAATTGTCGAAGATGCCAAGCGTTTGCCGCGCATTCGGGTCGATCAGCTCATAGCTCTGCCCCGGTAAGGCGTCTGCCTTAACCGTCAGGTCCATCATCGTGCTCAGGGGCGCAACCTCCACCGCGTCCAGAATGCTCTGCGCCTTCGTCACATCGTCAGGGAGTTCGGGACTGACACGGATACGCCCGAGCAGG
This sequence comes from Henriciella sp., assembly GCA_012960415.1. Lineage (GTDB taxonomy): Bacteria > Pseudomonadota > Alphaproteobacteria > Caulobacterales > Hyphomonadaceae > Henriciella. The sequence continues at coordinate 59,030 of DUBH01000084.1, forward strand.
GCCACCGTGTTTGTCGGGGAGTCGAGGCGAATAGCGCCCTCCGGCAGTTCGCCCTGCCAGCCCGGACCGACCAGGGCGACCTGCTGGGCGCCTTCCGGATAATGCTGGCGCGAGACGTTGGCGAGGATGTTGTGCCAGGCGTCGACAAACATGAAAGTGTAATAGCGGTCCTCCTCGATCGGCGGGATCGTCAGGATTTGCGGCTGCTCAGCGAGATCGAAAAAGGAGACGATATTCAGGACATCGAGGTTCGGCGTGACATAGATCTCGTCCTCGGCGGTGGGCGGATCCCGGTATTTGAGGAGCGAGTTGATCTCGGCGCCATTTTTCAGGACAAAGTCCCGCTCTTCCAGGATCATCCGCCAACGGCCGTAGAACCAGAGATAGGCCTGACCGCCAAGATCATAGGCGTGCTTCTCGGCAAACTCGATCGGCGCATACGGCTCCACATCGCCCAGTTCGGCAACGGATGAATTCCCGATGCCCGACGTCGCGGCCCGAATGCCGACTGACAGGGTCCGGTTTTTGGCAACCACAACAGCCGTCAGCGCGCATGCGGCGATCACGATCACACCCATGACAATGCCAGTCAGGACACGCTTCATCTTCAGCCCTTCAAGTTTGCTCTCCAGGGGCAGACGTATAGAGCGGACACGATTTAATTCAATCGCATTATTTTGACCATGGAACACGGTGAAGACACAAAAAAACGGGCGCCGTAGCGCCCGTCTTATCTTGGTGGTGCCGACCCTGAACCGGGTCGATAATCAGGTATCCAGGAAGCTCCGCAGCTTCCGGCTCCGGCTTGGATGCTTGAGCTTGCGCAGCGCCTTGGCCTCGATCTGGCGAATACGTTCGCGGGTCACGCTGAACTGCTGGCCGACTTCTTCCAGCGTGTGGTCGGTGTTCATGCCGATGCCGAAGCGCATACGCAGGACGCGTTCCTCACGCGGGGTGAGCGAGGCGAGCACGCGGGTCGTGGTTTCGCGAAGGTTGGACTGGATCGCGCTGTCGACAGGCAGCAGCGCCATCTTGTCCTCGATGAAGTCGCCGAGGTTTGAATCCTCGTCGTCGCCGATAGGCGTTTCGAGCGAGATCGGCTCTTTTGCGATCTTGAGAACCTTGCGGATCTTTTCCAGCGGCAGGCCGAGCTTTTCAGCGAGCTCTTCCGGGGTCGGCTCACGGCCGATCTCGTGCAGCATCTGGCGCTGGCTGCGGACGATCTTGTTGATCGTCTCGATCATGTGCACCGGAATACGGATCGTGCGGGCTTGGTCTGCGATGGACCGGGTAATCGCCTGACGGATCCACCAGGTCGCATAGGTCGAGAATTTGTAGCCGCGGCGATATTCAAACTTATCGACCGCCTTCATCAGGCCGATATTGCCTTCCTGGATCAGGTCGAGGAATTGCAGGCCGCGATTGGTGTATTTCTTCGCGATGGAAATCACGAGGCGCAGGTTTGCCTCGACCATTTCCTTCTTGGCGACGCGGGCTTCGCGCTCGCCCTTCTGGACGCGCTGTACGATCTGGCGGAAGTCGTCTATCGGAATACCGATCTCCTGCGACACAGCCGTGATCTCGTCTCGGATTTCGCCGATCTGATCGCCCTGGCTCTCGAAGAAGCTTTCCCACTTCTTCTTGGACTTGGCGTTCTCCAGCGTTTCTTCCTGCCAGTTCGGGTTCAGCTCATTGCCGAAATAGCTTTCGAGGAATTCCTTACGCGGCACGCCCTTGGCATCAGCCAGACGCATCAGCTTGCCCTCAAGGCCCATCAGCTTCTTGTTAATGGCGTAGAGCTGCTCAACAAGCGCTTCGATACGCGCATTGTTGATGTGCATCGTCTTGAGATTGTCGACGATGGACTGGGCGAGCGTGTCATACTCTTCGCGCGCATCGGCGGTCAGCGCCTTGCCGGCCATGCGGCGCTCAACGAGGCGTTCCTGCAGCTTGCGGTACTGTCCGAAGGCGAGCGCAATCTCGTCCAGCTTGCCAAGCACGCCGTCACGAAGTTCGGCCTCCATGGCCGACATGGACATGGCCTGACCTTCTTCCTCGTCCTCGCGTTCTTCGCGGGCAAGGCGTTCCTCGGTCGTTTCGTTCTCGCGCTCTTTCGCCTCGGCTTCTTTTTCTTCCTCGGTCTTCTCGCGCGGTTCCGGCGTCGGGTTTTCGGCGCCATAGGTTGTTTCAAGGTCGATAAGGTCGCGCAGAAGGATGCGCTCATTCATGAGCTCATCGCGCCAGACCATCATGGCCTCGAAGGTCAGCGGGCTCTCGCAGAGGCCGCGGATCATCGCATCGCGGCCAGCCTCGATACGCTTGGCAATCGCGATTTCGCCTTCACGCGACAGGAGCTCAACCGCGCCCATCTCACGCAGATACATGCGCACAGGGTCGTCGGTACGGTCAGAGCCGCGCGCATTGCCCTTCTTGGCGACAGCGCCGCTGGAACCCGTCTTGGCGACCGCTGAACCTTTGGAAGCGCTTTCCACTTCGTCTTCGTTCTCGACGACCTGGATACCCATTTCAGAAAGGGCGGACATCGTGTCTTCGATCTGATCGGAGGACAGCTCCTCGGACGGAAGGACGTTGTTCAGCTCTTCATGCGTGACATAGCCCTTGGACTTTGCCTGCTTGATGAATTTCTTGATCTTCGAGTCGTTGAGATCAAGCACCGGACGGTCATCGGTTTCGACCTCGGCGCCGTCATTGTCACGCTTCTGGGCTTTCGCCATTTAACTCTCCCGCCTGTTGCAGCTTGCCCCCTGCAACATTCAAACAATCAACTGGCCGATCAGTCCTGATCGGTTTGTTCTGCTGCTTCATTGAGACGCGCCACACGTGCCTCACGTTCCGCCACTTCATGCCGACGCCGTCGCCAATTCTCAGGTGACGCTGTCACCTCAGCCTTGGCCACGTCGCCAAATGCGCTGGCGTCGTCGCGGGCCACGTATTGCTCCAGGGCGATAAGCCATTCCCGTTCGTCAGCTCCATCGGGAGCTATAGCAGTTGTTGCGGGATAAGAATTGAGCAAGTCAGCAGCGCGCATGTTTCCAGACTGCACTAAATGGGTCGCGATTGCGCTGCGGTCAACACCTGTGCCTGCGTCAGGCCACGAAATGATCACATCGCGCAAGGTTGCGACATCCTCATCGAGGAAGATCGCCATGGACAGCAGCTCGAAACCGACGTCGATCAGATGGGGCGAATCGATTGCGCGCACAAGCAGCCCAAGGCCCCGCGTCTTCGCCGGCGTACTGGTCTGGTGGGCGCCTTTCACCGGCGCATCAGGCCGCCCTGCAGGCCCGCGCGCCTTGCGCCGCATCTGCCAGAGATGGTCATTCTTGCGGGATTTGAGCTCTCGCTCATAAGCTGCGCGCACGCCTGCATGCTGGATGGTGGCAGCTGCCTGCATGAGCCGCGCTTCGAGCCCGGCCTGCCTTTCGGGTGTATCGAGCGGTTCAGCGTCCCGCTCCCGGCGCCAGAGCACCTCGATCAGCGGCACGGAGTTTGAGAGCGCCTGCTTCATCGCTTCGGGGCCCGACTGGCGGATAAGGTCATCCGGATCCATCCCGCCAGAGAGAAGGCAGAAGAACAGCGTGCGCTCTGGCTGGAGATGCGGCAGCGCGCGCTCGATGGAACGGTAAGCGGCGCGAATGCCCGCCGCGTCACCATCGAAACAGAGCACAGGCTCTGGTCCTGCGCGCCAGAGCAGAGCCAGCTGGTCTTCAGTCAGCGCCGTGCCAAGCGGGGCAACCGCATGGCCAATACCCGCCTCTGCCATGGCGATGGCGTCCATGTAACCCTCGGTGACGATCAGCCCGCCTTCATCCGTGCTACCGAAAGCTTCACGCGCATCCTTGTAGCGATAGAGCACCCGTCCCTTGTGGAAGAGCTCTGTGTCATTGGAATTGAGGTATTTCGGCTTGGCGTCGGGCTGCAGTCCCCTGCCCCCAAAGGCGATGACCTGCCCGCGCACATCGGTGATCGGAAAGATGACGCGCCCGCGAAAACGGTCATACGGGTCCCCGCCGCCCTCTTTCACGACGGCGAGCCCCGCATCGACGATCTCCTGCATGCCGAAACTCTCGGCCTTCAGATGGTCGATGGTCTTGCGCCAGTCATCGGGCGCATAGCCCAGCCGGTGGCGCGCCCAAGCCGCCGCGCCAAGCCCGCGATTTTCAAGATATTCGCGCGCTTCGGTGCCTTCTGCAGCGCGGAGGCGATCTTCGAAGAACTTGCAGGCCGCCTCGCAGCAGGCATAGAGCCGCTTGCGCCTGTCATAGGTCTCTTCGTCCTGCGGTGTAGCCTTCGGCAGCTGCATACCCGCTTCGTCGGCAAGCTTCTCGACAGCTTCCATGAAAGACAGCCGCTCGGTTTCCATGACGAAGGAGATGACATCGCCGCCAATGCCGGATGAGAAGTCCTTGAAGATGCGCTTCTGATCATTGACGTAGAAGCTAGGGCTTTTCTCATTGGTGAAGGGCGACAGGCCGACCCATTCCTTGCCCTGCTTTTTCAGCTTCACCTTGCGCCCGATGACATCGGACGGCCGGATGCGGGCCTTCAACTCCTCGACGAAGCCATCTGGTATGCGAATGGAAGCTGACATTAGCGCTCAGTGTAACGCAGATGCCGCCCCGAGGGCCACTCTCCAATGCGGCTATGCACAGGCCCGCCCCAGCCTGTGGATAACTATGCTAGCACGGCGCCTGCCGCTGCCTCATCTTCGACCAAGATATAGCCGTCGGTTGGCAGGAGGATCCAGGCAATGACCCCCGCCATGACGTCGACCGCCACGTGGACAATGATGCCCGGCCAGAGCGAGCCCGAAAGGACATAGGTCAGGGTCATGATGACGGTGACTGGCAGAATACGGACCAGCCCCTGCACACCCTGATAGAGATGGGCCAGAATGAAGACGCCAAGCGCGGCCAGCGCCGACACCCAGAGCGGCATCAGAAGGGCCAGCACGCTGATCAGGAAGGCGCGAAAGATCACTTCCTCGGTGATCCCTGCCGTGACCGCCACAAGAAAAAAGCCCCAGCAGTCGCGGCGGCGGCGCGGCATCAGCGCATCATAGTCGCCAGAGCCGAACATGGACTTGCGCAGCGTGTCCTGAACTTCTGCGTCACGGCGTATCGCTGGCAGTTGGGCTATCTGGAGCGCGAGAAAGCCGAGCGAGATAGCCCAGGCCGCAAACATGCCGAAGCCACTTCCCCATGCAAAGCCGAGCGTCTCCAGTGACCGGCCGGACGACACCCATGCCCAGACACTGATACCGCAGAGCAGCCAGAGGATGGACGCGGTCATGGACCAGTGAATGAAGGGGCTACGCGTCGGCCGGGCCGGTTTTCGAATTCGGCGGTAAAGGTCCGACACCATGCCGCAAACCCAAAGGAAAATGATCGCGCCAAGGCCGATCAGGAGTTCTGGTTCAGTTTCAACGAAGCGTTCCATTTCCAATCTGCCAACCCCGCTAACCCGCGACTGTGCGCCTAGCGATGTCTTGCAGTCCCTTGCTGCTTGATGCTCATCCCGATTTCACTTAATATGAAAGTGAATTCACATTCACATATGAGAAAGCAGACCTGATGTCAAACAGCTTTGCCCGCCCAGCGACGCAGGCGCGGTCCATGAAGACCCAACAAAAGCTGATGGACGCCCTTGAGGCGCTGCTTCGGGAGAAAAATTTTGATGCGATTTCCGTGCCCGATCTTGCAGCCGAGGCAGGCGTCGCCGTCGGCACGGTATACCGCCGATTCGAGAACAAGGAGGCGTTGATCCCCCTCCTGTTCGAGCTCTGGAAGACCCGCAGTGCGCTTCAAATGGAAACGGCGGCTGTCGAGGTCGAGGAGGTGACATCCGCAGACCTACGCCAGCTTCTTCGCAGGCAGATGCGCGCTGCCTACAGCTTCATACGTGAACAAGCCCATATCCTGCGCGCCGTGCACCTGCAGGGACGGCTTCGCCCACAGCTTATAGGCGAGGACTGGAAACAGCTCTGGAAGGATGCGCTTGCAGGCAACCGGGCCTTTCTGGAGCTTGTGAAGGACAGGATCGGTCAGTCAGATCTCGACCGCGCGGCAGAGATGATGATCTACATCGCCAATACGGCGCTCGTCGAAAAAGCCCTCTTCGATGAAGACGGACCGGGATACGTCGTCACCGCAGAAGGTGACGCCTTCGCGGACGAGATTGCCGACATTGTCTACGGATATCTTTCGCTCAAGCCCGCCTGAGCCGGCTAAGGCCTAGCGCAGCGCCTGCCGCACTGCTTTTCCGGCGGTGCCGGTATCGATGCGGCCGGGATAGCGGCTTTGCAGCTCTGCCATGCAGCGGCCCATATCTTTCAGCTTTGTTGCTTCTAGGTCGTTCACCACTGCATCAACGGCAGTTTCGAGGGCAGCACCCTCAAGCGGTTGCGGCAGGAAGGACTGGAGTATCTCCATTTCCTCGCGCTCACGCTCTGCATCGGTAATGCGCCCGGACTCATCGAACTCGCGGGCCGACACTTCGCGCTGAGCCACCATGATCTCGAGCAGCTTGCGAACCTCGGTGTCTTCGCAACCGGCGCACTGGCCTTGCCCGCGGGCCGTGACGTCACGGTCGCGCATGGCACAGCTCACCAGACGCAGCGTACGCGCACGGATGCCTTCAGCATCGTCGGCTTCAGCTTTCTGGAGTGCGATCAAAACACGGTCGCGGATCGTGTTAGCTGGAGAAACGTCTGTCTGTCCCATACCTGCTCTTTTATACATGGACCTCGAACTTGACGCACGGGTCACTGCACGCCTATCTCACGCCGCCGAAGGATGAGGTCTGATAGTGACCGAATCCCTAATGGCGTCTGACAGGACGCGAGGAGATACGCGCATGACCACAGGAAATCAACCTGATTCACCAGCAACCGGCGCGATCGCGTTGGCAGATGGAACGGTTTTCCTCGGCCACGGTTCCGGCGCCTCAGGGGTTGCAGTGGGGGAGCTCTGCTTCAACACATCAATCACCGGCTATCAGGAAATCCTCACCGATCCGTCCTATGCAGGCCAGGTCGTGCTCTTCACTTTCCCGCATGTCGGCAATGTGGGCGCGAACCCGGAAGACCACGAAGAATCCTCCGCTGAGGCAGGCCGCGCCGCGACGGGCGCCGTCTTCCGTGAACCGATTTCACCGCCGTCCAACTGGCGCTCACGTGACCATTTCGACGCTTGGCTGGCGAAGAAGAACATCACCGCTGTCTCCAATGTCGATACGCGCGCGCTGACCCGCATCATCCGCGAAGGCGGCATGCCGAAATGCGCGGTCGCCTATGCGCCGGACGGCAAGATCGACGTTGAGGCGCTGATCGAAGCTGCCCGCGCCTGGGAAGGCCTCGAAGCGGCTGACCTTGCGTTGAACGTTGTCGGCGATGCGGCCTATGACAATTCCGAGCGCCTCTGGGACCTCGCCACCGGCTTTGCGAATAATGAGCAGACAGACTTCCACGTCGTCGTGCTCGACTATGGCGTGAAGAAGAACATCCTGCGCAACCTCGCCCATGTCGGCGCTCGCGCGACCATCGTTCGCGGCGACACGCCGTTTGAAGAGATCATGAAGCTGAACCCCGACGGCGTTGTCCTGTCGAACGGCCCTGGCGACCCGGCAGCAACCATCAAACGGTGCGGCGAGACGATCAGAAAGCTGATCGATAGCGGCAAGCCGCTGCTCGGCATCTGCCTTGGCCACCAGCTTCTCGCGCTCGCGCTCGGCGCTGAGACCAAGAAGATGCCACAGGGCCATCACGGCGCAAACCATCCGGTGAAGGATTTCGAGACCGGCAAGGTCGAGATCGTCTCCATGAACCACGGCTTCACCGTCGATACGACAACGCTGCCGGACGGCGTCGAGGAGAGCCACCGCTCACTCTTCGATGGCACCAATTCGGGCCTTCGGGTCAAAGGCAAGCCGATCATTTCGGTCCAGCACCACCCCGAAGCGAGCCCCGGCCCGCAAGACAGCTTCTACCTGTTCCAGCGCTTTGCAGGCTTCATGAAGGACCAACAGAGCTGAACGCCATCGCCCCTGCCTCCGACGTCTGCCGTGGGGGATAACCGCCTCGGCGCCATTGCCGACGATCTCGCAACCAAGGGATGGACCTGGCAGCCTGACCTGATGCCGGAAAAGCTGACGCGTGCCCTGCGCGAGGAACTGATTGCGCGGGACGCCGCAGCGGCTCTCGAAGCAGCGGGCATCGGCCGGCAAGACGCCTACCAGGTCGATCGCTCTGTGCGCCGCACCCGCATTACATGGTTCGACGGCTCCACGCAGGCTCAGAAGGAGTTCCGCGCGTGGACAGAGGCTCTTCGTATTGATCTCAACCGCGAGCTGATGCTCGGCCTGTTCGAGATGGAAGTCTGCTTTGCGGTCTACCCGCCCGGCGGCTTCTATGATCGCCATCTCGACAGTTTTGCAGGTGCGCGAAACCGCGTCGTCTCTCTTGTCGCCTACCTCAATGAAGACTGGGACGAGGCGCGCGGCGGTGCCTTGGCAGTCTGGAATGAAGGCGCATGCGAGGAGGATGCCCCCACTGCCCGCATCATCCCGCAGCCGGGCGGCGTCGTTCTGATGCTGTCGGAGGCCATTCCGCACGAAGTCGAAGTCACGCAGGAAACACGCTACGGCCTTGCCGGCTGGTGGCGCGTGAACCAGTCCGGCGTCGGCCGCATCGACCCGCTGAGTTGATTTCTGAAATCCCAAACAGCCTCATGGTGAGCGAAGTCGAACCACGAGGCGCGAGGTCAGCTTGCAAGTGCCCCCAACCGCTCTTCCCGCAGCGCTTTCAGCTTCGGCCCAAGCGTTGTCTCGAAATACCGGTCGCAGCCGATGCACATATTCTCGACCGTCCGCCCTGCCCCGTCGACCGCGCTCGACATCGCCCGGAAGGCATTCGCATCTTCCATCATGTCTTCTGGCGCGCCGCGATTGATGGCCCGTATTTCCGGCAACGTCCCGACGCTGGTCAGGATGTCCTCGAGCCGCTCCTCGGTCAGCTTACCAAGCGGGGCCTTGGTCTTGAGGCAGCACGGATAGATTGACCCATCTGGCTCAATCGCCACCTCTGAGCCGGCCCGTCCAAGGTGGAGGAAGTTCTTGCCGCCAGACCAGCGCGCACAGAAATTCGTGTCATAGCCCGCATTGGAAAGGCCATTGGCCCAGGCCCGGCCACGCGGCCATAGCTCTCCAATCCAGAGATCTTCCTGAGCCCCGAAGAACAGGAAGGTCGGTCCCTCCGGGCGCTTTTCCTGCTGTTCCGGCATCTTCAGCTTCTTCGACTTTGCCCCGCCCAGCGACACTTCGCTGACGCCGCGCGACGCCATCAGGTCTCTTATTTCCTGCATGAAGCGGAATTTCTTCTCGCCTTTCATACCGACGTGAAAATCATCGATGGAGGCGATGGCGATGCTCTCGACGCCAAGATCGAGACATTCGTCGAGAATTTGAGGCGTCAGCACATCACCTGTCATCTGCATGGAGATTTTCGGCGCCTCCGCCCCCCAGCGCGCCCTGATCGCCCGCAGCACCGGATAGAACAGCTCTTCGCGCACCCCGTCGATCAACAGTTCGCCGCCCGCAAGGATAAGGTTTGTGCGTTCGCGCGTGCCGCTTTGCGGGTCGGCCCAGCTCATATCGTCGGGCAGATTAACGAGGATACGCTCATATGAAGTCTGGCCCTCGGCGACGACGTTCTTCAGGGCATCGCGCACATAGGGCCGGAAACGGTCGTCATAACAGTGCTTGCACTTGCGATGACAGGCCCAGGTGAGGACCCAGTAGATAGACTGCATTTTGCTTCCTGGCGTCTGGTTCAACCTCCAGCGCTAAAGCAAGTGACCGGCCCTTGCGAGGGCCGGTCACGATAAAGTGTGTCTGTACAGACTATTGCGGGTAGTTGAGCGTTTCGGTGATAGCCGCGCCGTCCGCATCGACGATCACCTTTACCACATCGAAGGTCGGCGGGCCGCGCAGCGCTGACTGGTTGCTCATGGCATAACCTTCATCTGGCCAGCCGCTATCAGTCATGTCGAACTCCCCATTGTTGTTGAGATCGTGCCAGACCGACACCGAGTACTCACCCTCTGGCAAGTCGAATGAGACCGTCACGGTCCCTGCGTCCGGATCTTCGATCTTCTCACCGGCAATGCCGTCCCATTTCATGAACTGTTCTTCGGTCTGAACGCCGACATAGAGCGGCACGCCGCGGTCCTCGACGCCCTCAAGCGTAACAGCCAGCGGTGCGGCAATAGCCGGGGCCGCAATGGCGCCAGCGATAAGGGCAGTGGTGATGATTTGCTTCAACATGGCAGGTTCCTTTCTTTCTGCAATGTACTTTGTATTGCAAAGCATATGATAAGTGTCAAGAGCACTTTGAAATTCAAAGCTAGAGGTCTTTCGAGCGATGCGTCCTGAGCTCCGATCAAAGAAAAAGCGGCCCGCGATGGGGCCGCTTTCCTGATGTTCGCCTGAATGCAGGCTTTTACTCAGCGCCGTCCAGCTCCAGCACATCCTGAAGGAAGAGCGTTTCGGCTTCGCGCTGGAAGTCGCGGTTCGACTTCTTGGCAAAGCCGTGGCCTTCATCCATGGCGAGAAGGAACCAGGCCTCGCCGCCATTCTGGCGCACGGCTTCAAGGATCTGCTCAGCTTCAGAGGCGGGCACGCGCGGATCGTTCGCGCCCTGGATGATGAAAAGCGGGTTGGTGATCTCGCTTGCATTGTTCAGCGGTGAAATCTCTTCGAAGAAGGCTGCAATCTCTGGGTCACGCTCATCGCCATATTCGGCGCGGCGAAGGTCGCGGCGATAGCCCTTGGTGTTCTCAAGAAAGGTCTTGAAGTCAGAGATACCGACAATGTCGATACCGCCTGCGAGGCGGTCATTGTAATCGACCATCGAGGCCAGAACCATATAGCCGCCATATGAGCCGCCATAGACCAGCACGCGGTCGCTATCGAGGTCATCCTGTCCATCAATCCAGTCGAGCAGCGCGCCGATATCCTCCACCGACTTCTTGCGGTTGAGGCCATTATCGAGGCTCACATAGGTCTTGCCATAGCCGGCCGAGCCACGGACGTTCGGCACGACGACGGCTGCGCCAAGCTCATTTGCCCAGTACTGGTAGGTCGAGGAAAAGTAAGGCCGTGACTGGCCTTCCGGCCCGCCATGGATCGACACGATGACCGGATAAGGACCCTCGCCCGCCGGGCGATAGATAAAGGCCGGAATATCCATGACATCAGCGTTCGGATAGTCGAACATCTCAGGCTCGACGAAGGCCGCGGTATCAAGCCCGCCCACTTCGGCTTCGGTCCAGCGGGTGAGCTCCAGCGTCTCCACATCGAAGGACCAGGCATCGGCCGGGCTGGTGGCGCCGACAAAGGTGAAGCCGACACGGCTGCCCGTGCTATCGAATTGTGGACCGGCCGCGATCCCGGTCGGCAGGTCAGGGCCGTCCGTGACCTCGCCGCTCTCAATATCGAGCAGCTTGATCGTGCCAAGGCCGCCCTCATTGACCGCGAAGACCACCGTGCTGCCATCCGGCGACAGGTCATAGCCCTCGACGTCCCAATCGATATCGCTTGTGTAGACCGTCATCTCATCAGACCCCGGCACAAGGCGGACGAGGTTCTTGAACTCCGAACCTGCATCCGTGGAGGTCAGCAAGCTGCCATCGGACAGGAAGTGGAGGCCGTCATAGGCGACCTCCTCCCCTGGGCGGATTTCGGTCATCTCGCCTGTCGCGACATTGAAGGTGAAGATATCGCTGTCCTGGATGGAGATATAGCGCTGGATGGTCACCATGCTGCCATCGGCGGAAAAATCGACCGGGAAGAGCGCGCCGGTGCCATCGCCCTCGAAGACGGTCTCAATGCTGGCCGGATCAGCCGGATTGCCCATTTTCAGGTCGTAGTCGGCCTCGCCATCGCGCGCCTCGTAGAAGAAGACCTGCGACCCGTCATCGGTCCAGACATAGCCGCCATTGCGCGTGCCTGCTTCGGTGAACCGTGTGACGCCGCCGCTCTCCATATCGAAGAGGTACCCCTGATAGAACTCGTCGCCGCCTGTATCCTTCGAGAAGACAAAGCTGCCGCCCGTCGGGCTGACGGATGCGCCGCCAATCGGCTCATCATAGAAGGTCACCTGACGGCGCGCGCCAAGCGGCGTCTTCACCTGGTGGATCTGGCTGACCTCGCCAAAGCGGGTCGCGATCAGCACGCCCTCATCGGTCCAGTCGGCAAAGCCGTGCGTGCGCACATTCTGATACTGGCGTAGCTTCTCGCTCACCTCTTCCGGGATGTCCGGAATATTCTCCATGACGAGATTGCCTTCGGTCACGCGTTCGGCAGTTGTCGGCGCCATGGCCTCCTGCGCGCCCGCGAAAGGGGCCGAGATGAGCGCTGCCGCAGCCACACCGGCAAAGGCGGTTGTCTTGTAGAACATTGAGTGTCTCCTGATCGCGTGAAACGGCCGGCAGCGGGCACTGCCGACCTGTTGGGAATGAGTATAGGTGGCTCTCTTCACCCGTGAAGGTCGCAGGCCGCTCCAGAAAGTCGAAGAATGACGTTTGTCCCGGTTGAACCGTTCAATGGGAATGGGGCAGACAGATACCAGATCCGCTAACGACTGGAGCGCCCAATGAAACATCCCGACCTGCCCGCCGAGGGTGGATGCCGCTGCGGCGCGGTCCGCTTCAGGGTCACGCAGTCGCCGCTCATCACCATGGCCTGCCACTGCACGGGCTGCCAGAAAATGTCGGGAAGTGCCTTCTCAACTAGCGTTGCCTTTCCGACCGCAGGATTTGAAGTGATCAAGGGCGAGCCGGTCATTGGCGGGCTGAAGCTCAAAGAGCTACCCCACTATTTCTGCCCCGGCTGTATGAGCTGGATGTTCACGCGGCCCGCCGCGCTCGACTTCATGGTCAATGTCCGCGCGACCCTGTTCGATGAGACAGGCTGGTACGCGCCCTTCGTCGAGACCCAGACAGCCGAGAAGTTTCACTGGGCCGAAACCGGCGCGCCGCACGGCTTTGACCGCTTTCCCGGCCCTGACGATATGGGCCCGCTGATCGAGGCTTATGCGAAAGCAGCCGCGGCTGCCGCCTAGCGAAGCGGGCCGCAATTGGCCTCATACATCTCGATATATTCCGGCATCCAGTCGCGGAAATTCTGCGCGCGGGTCTCTGAGGCCGGGTGGGTCGACATCCACTCAGGCGGGCGCTGGCCGCCGCCGAGAGAGCCCATACGCTCCCAGAGTTCCGGCGCCTCACGCGGGTCATAGCAGGCCCGCACGAGCAGTTCGAGGCCGATGCGGTCGGCTTCGGTCTCATGCTGGCGCGAGAAGGCCATCATACCGCCCTGCGCCGCGACACCCATCGCCCCCAGCACCATCTGGCGCTGGCCGGGATCCATATCGCCAACACCGACACTGACGGCTGCCATGCCGAGCTGAGCAAGCTGGCTCTGGCTCATCCGCTTGGCGCCGTGATGCGCCATGGCGTGACCGATCTCATGGCCCATGACGACCGCCAGCTTGTCCGGGTCCTCAAGATCGGCCAGCGTCACCTGCCCGTCGAAATTGCCGGTTACATCAAGGATGCCCGTATAGACGGCGACATAGCCGCCCGGCAGGCAGAAGGCGTTGGGCTGGTCAGACTGGATGACATTGTAGGTCCAGGCGAAATCCTCTGACACAGGGGTGAAGTCCCAGCCCGCGTCCAGAAGATCGCGTTCGTATTCCACGGCAGCGCGCTGCAGACGCTCACCAATTACCCGCACTTCACTCACGACGTCGCGGGCGACCTCACTCTGGCAGCGATCGAGGCATAGCACATTTGGGCGCTCCTGCTGCAGGATCTGCGCATAGGACTGCGCGCCCAGCTCACTCGCCTGCGAGATGGAGATCGCGTTGAATTCCCGCTCACCCGAAAACGGGTTCACTTCCTGATTGCTGAAATAGTACAGCGCGAGGCCCGCGAGGCCGAGAAGAATGACAATGAAACGTCCCAAGTGCGTCCCTCACTTTTTGCTGAGCATAATAAGCCTTAACGCGTAACTAGTTCCAAAGCCCCCGCCTTGGAAGCGTTGACAAGGCCACAATGTCTGACAAGTCTCCCCCGCGATGACCGACACCCCAGAAAAGCAAGCCAGCCGCACGCCGCTGCCCAGCAAGATCATCGACGTTATCGCCGAATGGGCGCTCTATGCGTCCGTCGCGCTCATCATCATGGGCATCTCCCAGCCCTCCATCATGAAGCCGAATTATGTGGGCATCATGATCGAGTACAATCTCTGGGGTCTGGTTGAGACGCTGATTGAACTCGACCTCTTTTTCCTCGGCATGGTGGTGGTTTTCTTCTCCGGCGTCTTCCCGCTGGCAAAAACATTCATCGCCGCCATCATCTTCCGGCGCGGCGCGCCGCCCAGCCCGAAGCTCGCCTGGTGGCTCAACGTGCTCGGCAAATGGTCGATGCTGGACGTGTTTCTAGCCGCCCTGCTCATTGGCCTGTCACAGACCATGGCCTATGTCGGCTTCCACCCGCGCATCGGGCTCTACTATTTCGCGGCAGGCGTGATCCTGAACAATATCGCGACCATGCGGCTATCCTTCGCGCGCTGGAAACCGGCCAGCTAGAGA
>DUBH01000084.1:73707-104437 GCA_012960415.1 Henriciella sp.
GGGCCAACGAAATTGCCCAGCGCTACGGAATTGGCAGCATCCCCGCCACTTTCCTGATCGGCAGAACCCGCGCCGCGCCTGGCCGCCGCAATGGCCGCCAGGTGCGAGATGTCACGCGCCTGGAAGACACCAGCATAGCTATACCAGATCAGCATGAGCAACGCGGCTGCAGCGAGCCCGATCCCAAACAGCATCGCATCGACACCAGCATAGGCGAAAAGCTCCTGTACCGTTCCCGGAAAGAACTGGTTGAGGATCACGAGGAAGCCGACCGGAATGGTGATATTCGCAATCAGACTGAGCCGCATCGCCGCCTCGGCCTGCTCCAGATTGATCCGCGTATAGGTCCGAAAGATGACAAGCTCCTTGTCAGAGAGCGCCTCCAGCTTCGGCATGAGCTGGGCGGCGCCTTTTGAGCCCATGAGGCGTTCGAGCCGCTTCGGGCCCGTCCCAACGCTGAGCCCGCTCGCCCAAGACTTGCGCGGGCGCATCGCCTTGACGTTTGAAAACAGGCGCATCGCCTCACGCCATAGCTCGCCCGCTGTCGTCGCCGTGCCTGTATCATTTACCATGAAAGTACCCCGGTCCCGCTTGTGTCACCATCTGTTCGACCCTAGCCCTAACACTTACCGCGCCGATAGCATTGCGCTTCAGGCCTCCATGACTAGATTTACGGCATGACAGACCAAGCCCAGAACAAGCCCAAGCTCGAAATCCGCGTCATTCCGACGACGCCGCTACAGCAGAACACCTCTCTCATCTGGTCGATCGAGAGCAAGGAAGGCGTCTTCGTTGATCCGGGCGGCGATATCGACAAGCTGATGGGCGCGGCCAAGGAATTCGGCGTAAAGATCGTCGGCGTCTGGTTGACCCATGGCCACATGGACCATGCGGGCGCCGCCGCCGCCGTGAAAGAGCGTACCGGCTGTGAGATCATCGGGCCGCACAAGGATGACCAGTGGCTTCTGGATGAGATTGAGTCCTCTGGTCAGCGCTATGGAATCACAGACGGCAAAAACGTGACGCCGGACCGCTATCTAGAGGATGGCGACGAGCTGGAGCTTGATGGCGTCAAGTTCGGCGTGGCCCACACACCGGGTCATACGCCCGGCCATGTTGTGATCTACAATGAAAGCGGCGCACTCGCATTTGTCGGCGATGTCCTCTTCCGCGGCTCGATCGGGCGCACCGATTTTCCGCGCGGCAACCACACCCAGCTGATCGACTCGATCACCTCCAAGCTCTGGCCGCTCGGCCCTGAAATCCGCTTCATCCCGGGCCATGGCCCGATGAGCACGTTCGGACAGGAGCGTCAGGACAACCCCTTCGTTGCGGATGCCCTCACCGGCTATGCGGGCGCCAAAAAGCAGGCCGCCAGCGAAATCGATCAGAAGCTGTCGAAGCGGTATAGCTAGGCCGGGCAGGTCTATTCTTTGGTGACGCTTACCGGGACCGGAGGCCAGCCTTCCGTCTTGCTGGAGTAGCCTACCTGCAAACGAATTGTGCCCTCAACTTGAGCCAAACTGTAGGTGACAGCCTTATCGTCGCGCTCAAGTCTAGCTTTCGTTAAACTAGCCGTCGGGAATGGTGCATCACTACGCTCAACCTCATTCCAGCCGCGACGCTTCATGGTGAGGACAGTTTGCTCCAGAGCGGCATCCAGCGATAAATTGCTGACCGCCACTATGGAGAGCCCATCTTCGCCGAAGCCAAAGGACGAAATCACTGAGACGTCACTCGGCAAAGCGATAAAACTCGGAAAGCCATTTGGAACTGTAACAGAGGCTGATCGACTTGGGAGCAAAACCACCGCGACCGGATGCTCTGCTGGCACGTTCATGCCGCTTGGATCGTCCTCCTGAAAGATCAGGGTCGCCTCGGTCGGCTCAGTCACATTGAAAGTGATCTCGCCTTCGAACGGGACCTGTTCTTCCGTCATCCAGTTGGACTGGGACGAGGCATAGGACTCCGCGATTACAACGCCTTGGCCATCAACAATGCGGACCGGAAAGTCCCCCTCAAAATACCAGAGGCCAGACGCGCTGCCTGAAAAGCGGAGCGGAGACGTCACCTCATCGCCCGGCTCAAGGTCGTTCAGCGTCAGCTCCATCGAGACATCGCTCGCGCCAGTTTCGGCCTGCCCGCCCTCTCCCATTGGTTGTTCCGGCTCCTGCGAAATGTTTGGAGAGCAGCCTGCAAGCACGAGTGCGATCAATAGACGTTTCATGAGGGACCCTTCGGTTTCTGGCGTGTCTTTTCATGAGCGTAACATATGAGGGCGACGGCCTCCCACCCTCTCTGACCTTGGGTCATGGCTGACGTTGGCGGGCGCGTCAGCTATTGTCCGCCTCATGGACCTCAAGACAGACCCGAAGCTCGAGGATTTCCGCGCAGATGTGCGCGCTTTCTTCGAAAACGAATTTCCCAAGGACATTCTCGCCAAGACGGCGAAAGGCGCCTCGCTGACGACCGAAGAGGTGCGAAAGTCTGAAGCTGCGCTTGGCAGCAAAGGCTGGCTCGCGGCAGGCTGGCCGGCAGAGCATGGCGGCCCCGGCTGGTCGCTCGAGGAACAATACATCTTCGATGAGGAGCTGGAACGCGCTGGCGTGCCGACCGTCACCCCAATGGGCGTCGTCTATGTTGGCCCGATCATCTACACCTTCGGCACGGATGAGCAGAAAGAGCGCTGGCTGCCGGGTATCCGCGAGGGCCGCGAAGGCTGGGCGCAGGGCTATTCAGAGCCGGAAGCAGGCTCTGACCTCGCCTCGCTGCAATTCTCTGCCGTGAAAGAGGGCGATGAGTACGTCCTCAACGGCACCAAGATCTGGACGTCCGCTGCCCAGCATGCCGACTGGATATTCTGCCTCGCGCGGACCGACAGTTCTGGCAAGAAGCAGGAAGGCATCAGCTTCATCATCGCAGAGATGGACCGGCCGGGCATCACCGTGACGCCCATCATCACGATTGATGGCAAGCACGCGCTCAATCAGGTCCATTTCGACAATGTCCGCGTGCCCGCCAACTATCTCATCGGTGAGGAAGGCAAAGGCTGGACCTATAGCCAGTACCTGCTCGGCCATGAGCGCACCTCCTATGCCCGCATTGGCAGCAAGCGCAAGCAGCTCGCCCACATCCGCAAGATCGCTTCATCTGTGCCCGATGGCGGCAATCACCGCCTGATCGATGACCCGGCCTTTGCCCGCAAGCTGGCCGAGGCCGACCTCGCCGTGGATGGCCTCGAAATGACGGTGTTGCGTGTGCTGTCAGCGGTGAAAGATGGCGGCGCACCCGGCAAGGAAGCGTCCATCGTCAAGATCCTCGCGACCGAGACGGCCCAGCAGATCACGACGCTCTACCTCGATACTGCAGGCTTCAATGCCCAGCGCGGCTTTGCCGATTCCGTCAGCCCGGACTGGCTTGAAGGCGGAATGGCAACCAGCCATGCGGCACCGGGCGTGTCGACCTATTTCGGGACGCGCGCCCAGTCGATCTATGGCGGCACAAACGAGATCCAGCACAACATAATTGCGAAGCGCGTGCTCGGTCTCTGAAGGTTAGCCGTCTATCTAATTTGGTGAAATTTTAAACAGTTACCTAGCATCATCTTCAATCGCATCTGCGATAGGAAGATAGTGACGTATAGGCATCTGACCTTCTCAGCCAGACGATATCTCGCATGCGAGCATGCGAGCACGATGCCAATATTCGCCATCAGCATCATGGCCATCCTTGCTCTGGTCGGGGCAACGCTCGCTCTGGGAATGGATTCGCGGTCCGGCTCGAAAGTCCAGCAGGCGGCAGATTCTGCTGCACTTGGCGGCGCGACAGCGTTTCTCAATTCCTCCTCTCCGCGCGCGGCCGACAGGCTGGAAGCGGCCCGCCAGCAGGCAAAAGTCCTCGCGGAACGAAATTCAGAATATGCGCTCGCTGATCTGGTCGTCGATGCGGTGACCGAAGACGCCTATGGCCAGCACACGCAGCTTGCCGTCGAGCTCGAATTCCAGCCCGTCAATTTCTTCGCCCGCTTTTCCGGCAACAACGCGACCGCCCCTATAAGAAGGCGCGCCGTGGCGTCATCCACCTGGGGCTTCCCGCTCTGCATGCTGGCGCTCAGTCCGAACGAGCAGTCGGGCATTGCATTGAAGCACCTTGCGCGATTGACCGCAGAAGGGTGCATCGTCTGGTCAAATGATGCAGGGCGACAGTCCATGCTGCTTGAAGGTGGGCGTGCAGAGGCCAAGAGCTTCTGCGCCTCCGGCCTTGTTGACCGCTCGCACCGTGCGAGCGTTTCGCCGCTTCCGGACCAGCAGTGTGACCCCATACCCGACCCTCTGCATGACTGGACCCCGCCGACCGCAGGGACGTGTAGCCCGTCACCAGACTTCGATCCGCCTCTGAGTGTCGTCCGACAGACCGAGCGCCAGCTCGAAAGCCTGCTTCGCCGTCAGAACCGTAACAATGGCCGCGGCGAAGACGACGATGATGAGGACGACGACGATGACCGGCGGCAGACCGGCCTCGCCAATGCCTGCGGCACCCGCGCCGGTGAGAACAATCCCAATTGTCCAAGCGACCGAGCCACGGGGGCCGGCCTCAGCGATTTCGACCTGCTGGCGGTAACCGATAACCTCCTCAACGCCCTCTACATCCTCGATCGCCAGTTCGACATGGAAACCGATACGCTGACACCGGGCACCTATTGCGGCCTCGACATCGCCTACGGACACGTCCGCATGCAGCCAGGCACCTACTTCATCAAGGGCGCGCCGATGGAAGTAACTCGCAAGGCAACCGTCAGCGCCGAAGGCGTCACACTCGTCTTTACCGGGCCGGGTTCCTATCTGCGCGTCAGCGACCAGGCGCGCCTCGATCTTTCAGCACCAACCGACGGCCCGCTGGCCGGCATTGCCGTTGCAGAGAGCCGCAACACGGCTGTGAACGGCACGCCCGTCGTTTCACGTCTCACAGGTCATGGCGCGCTCAGCATGATCGGGCTGATCTATCTGCCGACGCAGAATTTCTTCATCAGCGGCTCCGGGGCCGGTGATCAGTCATCGCCGCTTCTGCAGATTGTCGCAAACCGCATCTCTCTGCGGGATACGGGCATGCTGCGCATCGACTTCAATCCCGGGAAAACCGATGTGCCCGTTGCCATTCAACCTGCGCGTATAGCCCGGCTTATAGAGTAGAAATAGCGCCCAATTCTGTTGTGCTCTGTTCATCTAAAGCATTTGTAACTCAAAGCCCCGCTTTTTCTCTGTCACGACTGGAACCAGCAGGTTTCACCTTCGTTTGATCTGCTCCTATTTGAAGAGAAGGGGTCTACCCATGAATACGCTTCTTAAAACCACCGCGATCGCCGCAACCGGCCTGTTGATGGCCGCCTGCACCCAGTCCGGTTACACCGAACGCAACGCCGCTGTTGGCGCAGGCCTTGGTGCCGTCGCTGGCGCAGTTGTCGGTAACAATACGGGCGACGGCGATGCCGGACGCGGTGCAGCAATCGGCGCAGCACTTGGCGGCGCAGCTGGCGCAGCAAAAGGTTGTACTGAAGCCCAGGACTGCGACATGCCAGGCGTCCGCGACCAGGCCGATGAGCAGGACTATGACGGCGACGGCTATGCAGACGCATATGACCGTTACCCGACCGACCCACGTCGCTGGTAGGTCCCATCCATACCATTGATTGAAGAAGGTCCCCTCACTGCAGGGGGCCTTTTTTCTTGGCTTCAGCAGACTGCAGTGCCTTTGCTCAGCGCCGCCTCGTGTTAGTTTCCAGCCTGCACGCAGGAACGGCCTGCAGACAATCGTCAGTTTTCCCTGATTGTAGTCTTGCCCCCTGCCCTCAAGCGCCGCTATAGCGCACCCGTTTGACCATTGGTCATGAAATGACGAGGACATGAGATGCCAAAACGCACCGACCTTAAATCCATCCTCGTTATCGGTGCTGGCCCCATCATTATCGGCCAGGCCTGCGAGTTCGACTATTCCGGCGTTCAGGCCATCAAGGCTCTCAAGGATGAAGGCTACCGCGTCATCCTGGTGAACTCGAACCCGGCGACGATCATGACGGACCCGGACATGGCCGACGCGACCTATGTCGAGCCGATCACGCCTTATTTTGTTGAAAAGATCATCGCAGCCGAAAAGCCTGACGCGATCTTGCCGACCATGGGTGGCCAGACCGCGCTCAATTGCGCGCTCGACCTCTACAAGGACGGCATCCTCGAAAAATACGGCGTCGAACTGATCGGCGCGCGCGCTGAGGCCATCGAAATGGCTGAGGACCGCCGCCTTTTCCGCGAAGCCATGGACCGGATCGGCCTTGAGAACCCGCGCGCGGCCATCATCTCCGCACCTGAGATCAAAAATGAAGCCGGCAAAGTCACCGGCTATGATCGGATTGAAGGCCTCAAGCGCGCCATGGACGTGCTGGAAGAGGTTGGCCTGCCAACGGTCCTTAGGGACGCTGTAGATCAGCTCCCAAGAGGTTGGCCTGCCAGCCATTATCCGCCCTGCCTATACGCTGGGCGGCACGGGCGGCGGCGTTGCCTACAATGTCGAAGAGTATGAAGAGATCGTGCGCTCTGGCCTCGCTGCCTCGCCGGTCGCTCAGGTGCTCGTCGATGAAAGCCTTCTCGGCTGGAAAGAATTCGAGATGGAGGTCGTCCGCGACAAGGCGGACAATGCCATCATCATCTGCTCGATCGAAAATATTGACCCGATGGGCGTCCACACGGGCGATTCGATCACCGTCGCGCCTGCCCTGACGCTGACCGACCGCGAATACCAGATCATGCGCAACGCCTCGCTGGCTGTCCTGCGCGAAATCGGTGTGGAAACGGGCGGCTCGAATGTCCAGTTCGCTGTGAACCCCGACAATGGCCGTCTTGTTGTCATCGAGATGAACCCACGCGTCTCGCGCTCGTCTGCGCTGGCGTCCAAGGCGACTGGTTTCCCGATTGCGAAGATCGCTGCCAAGCTGGCCGTTGGTTACACGCTAGACGAACTCGACAATGACATTACCGGTGTGACACCGGCCTCCTTCGAGCCGACCATCGATTATGTCGTCACCAAGATCCCGCGTTTTGCCTTCGAGAAGTATCGCGGGTCAGAACCCACCCTGACGACGGCGATGAAATCCGTCGGCGAAGCCATGGCCATCGGCCGCAATTTCCAGGAAAGCGTCCAGAAAGCGCTCTGCTCGCTCGAGACCGGCCTCACCGGCTTCAACGAGTCCGAAGTGACCGGTAGCGAAGCACTTCATTCTGCACTGGCCCGCCCGACCCCTGACCGCCTCCTCCATGTGGCGCAGGCTCTGCGTGAGGGATTCAGCGTTGAGGAAATCTACCGGATTACCAGTATCGACCGCTGGTTCCTGCGCCAGATTGCAGGCCTCATCGAGACCGAAGCCAATGTGCGCCGCGATGGCCTGCCGACAGACCGCTACGGTATGACAGAGTTGAAGGCGCAGGGTTTCTCCGACGCCCGCCTTGCCCAGCTTACCGGTCAGTCCGAAGCCGGTGTCCGCACTGCGCGGCATGAGATCGGCGTGCGCCCGGTCTACAAGCGTATCGATACCTGCGCGGCCGAATTCGCAGCCAAGACGCCTTACCTCTATTCGACTTATGAGCACCCGCCCTACGGCAAGACAGAAGCCGACGATGAGGCGAACGTCTCTGACCGCAAGAAGGCAATCATCCTTGGCGGCGGCCCGAACCGGATCGGCCAGGGCATCGAGTTCGACTATTGCTGCTGCCACGCCGCTTTCGCGATGGAAGAGGTCGGCATTGAGTCGATCATGGTGAACTGCAACCCGGAAACCGTCTCGACCGACTATGACACCTCGGACCGGCTCTATTTCGAGCCGCTCACCCATGAGCACGTCTCCGAAATCATCGCCAAGGAACAGGGCAAGGGCGAGCTGCAGGGCGTCATCGTCCAGTTCGGTGGCCAGACCCCGCTGAAGCTTGCCACTCCGCTGCACGATGCAGGCGTCCCGATCCTTGGCACCAGCCCGGTCTCCATCGACCTCGCGGAGGACCGTGAGCGTTTTGCGGCCCTGCTCGACCGTCTCGACATCAAGCAGGCCCCGTCTGCCACCGTGCGCTCTGAAGAAGAAGCCCTCGAGATGGCGCGCAAGCTTGGTTATCCGATCATGCTGCGCCCGAGCTTCGTGCTCGGTGGCCGCGCCATGGAAATCTGCCGCGACGATGCCGACGTGAAGGCGTTCGCAAAAGAGGCCATGAAAGTCTCCGGCGACCAGTCGCTCTTCCTTGACCGCTACCTTTCCGACGCCATCGAAGTCGATGTCGATGCCCTCTGCGACGAGACGAATGTCCATGTCGCAGGCATCATGGAGCACATCGAGGAAGCCGGCGTGCACTCCGGTGACAGCGCCTGCGTCCTGCCGCCCTATACCCTCTCCGCTGACATCATCCAGCGCCTCTCCGACTCTGCCGCGGCGCTCGCCCGTGAGCTTAAGGTGCGCGGCCTCATCAACATCCAGTTCGCTGTGAAAGATGATGAGATTTACGTGCTGGAGGCCAATCCGCGTGCCTCGCGTACGGTCCCATTCGTGGCAAAGGCCGTTGGCGCCCCGATCGCAAAGATCGCCGCCAAGGTCATGGCTGGCGCGTCGCTCACCGAATTTGACCTCAGCAACGCCAAGCCGCGCCGTGTCGCGGTCAAGGAAGCCGTCTTCCCCTTTGCGCGCTTCCCGGGTGTCGATCCCGTGCTTGGCCCGGAAATGCGCTCAACCGGCGAAGTCATGGGCTGGGACGATGATTTCGGCGCGGCCTTCCTGAAGTCGCAGATTGCCGTCGATGTGCACCTTCCGCGCGAGGGCGCCGTCTTTATCTCGCTCAAGGACAGCGACAAGCCATTGGTGCTCAATTCGGTTAAAGAGCTTGTGGAGATGGGCTTCAGCCTCATCGCGACGAGCGGCACCGCCACCTTCCTGGAAGAGAGCGGCATCGCGGTTGAACGCATCAACAAGGTGATTGAAGGTCAGCCCCACATCGTCGACCGGATGATCAATGGCGGCGTCCAGCTTGTCTTCAACACAACCGAAGGTGCCCAGTCGCTCAAGGATTCAGCCTCTATTCGGCGCACAGCCCTTACCCGTAAGATCCCATATTTTACAACGCTTTCGGCCTCGATTGCGTCGGTCCAGGGTATTCGCGCGCTGCGGGAACGCGAGCTCACAGTTCGCCCCTTGCAGCAGGCCTGACACAACCCCACTTGACGCAAAACGCGTTTGGACAGACGCTGACACGTTAAACAGACGGTTATTCTCGATATGCAAAGAACACCCATGACCGCCGAAGGGCATGCTGCCCTCGACGCAGAACTCAAGCATTTGAAGTCGGTCGAGCGTCCGGCTGTCATCCAGGCCATCTCCGAAGCCCGCGAACACGGCGACCTGTCGGAAAACGCCGAGTATCATGCTGCCAAAGAGAAGCAGAGCTTCATCGAGGGCCGTGTGGCTGAACTCGAAGACAAGCTTGCGCGCGCAGAAGTGATTGATGTGACCAAGCTGAAAGGCGACAAGGTCGTCTTCGGCGCGACCGTCACCCTCATCGATGCGGACACCGAGAAGGAAGTCACCTATCGCATCGTTGGCGAGGATGAAGCCGACATCGCCAAGGGCAAGGTCTCGATCCAGTCGCCGATTGCTCGCGCGCTGATCGGCAAGACGGTTGGCGACGAGGCAGAGGTCGCCGCACCCGGCGGCGCCCGCGTCTATGAAATCGAGAACGTCGAGTTCAAATAGGCGGCATTCCGCGACAAGATTGAAGAGCCGGCAGGGACCACCTTGCCGGCTTTTTCTTTTCCACATGAAAGCGCGGGTGCACGACGCGGCGAAAGCTGGCACAAACGCACCTTAACCATGACCACTAGGGAAAGGCGCAGCACGCATGGCTCCGGCCTCTCAGGCAGACGATCAGCTAGGCCCTTCGGTCTGGGGTGTCTCTGATGGACGCGCAGGCAATGCCGCGCAGGTCCGCGCCGTCATGCGTGCCCTGTCCAGCACGGGCCGCTGGATGCAGATCGCCCACATCGCTGGCGCAGGTCACCGCGAAACGCCAATCGAGCTCACCCCGCGCGCGCCATGGACGCTGCTGCCGGGAGGCAACTGGCCCATGCCGCTTGCCGCCCTGCCTAAGGAGCAGCGCAGCCTCTTCCAGCCTCCCTTCCCTGATGTCTGGATCGCCGCGGGTCGTCGCAGCGCGCCTTATACGGCACGGATCAGAGAGATGTCTGGCGGGCGCACGCTGACGGTCCAGATCCTCGACCCGAAGACCTCAGCCGACAAGTTCGACCTTCTCGTCGTGCCACAGCATGATGACGTCACCGGCCCGAACGTGATCCAGACGGTCGGTTCGCCCTCTCACTTTGCCGCCGACGACATGGAAACCGCCGGGCAGGCTTTCGCTGACCTCGCCGATGAGCAGGGCAAATCCTGCATCGTAATCCTCGGCGGCAACTCCAAGGCACACCGCTTTACGGAGGCCGCCGCCGACCGTCTCGAAGCGCAGCTTGCCGCCCTCGCCCAGCAGAAGTGGCGCCTGCGCATAACCGCCTCCCGGCGCACCCCGGTCGAGATCGTCGCCCGCTTCCGTGCCTTTGCTGACAAGGTGGGCGCACGCTTCTGGTCCGGTCCGCAGGATGGCCAGAACCCCTACCTCGCCTGGCTTCTCTATTCAGACGCCGCCATTGTGACAGAAGACAGCGCGAACATGCTGTCCGACGCCGCCTGGCACGCCCTTCCCATTCATATCGCGCGCCTCGAAGGCTCCAGCCCGAAATTCGACCGCCTGCATGAAAGCCTGATTTCGCGCGGCTGTGCGCGCTGGTTCGATGGCACGCTGGCCCACTGGCAGTACCCGCCGCTACGCGAAGCCGACCGGGTTGCTGACGCCATCATCGAAAAACTGATTGCCCGCCATCCGCAGCCCGCGCTGAAAGATGTGAAAGATCAATCCGTTGTCCTGCCCGACTGGTTGGAATGAGACGTAATCACATTCTCAACTAATTGTTTTTTTTGCATTTTTTCTTGACTTCGACGCGAGTCCCACGATCTTGCAGACATGGCACACACCCATTCGCACGGCATTGGACACCATGAGCACCGTCACCATCACGCAGTGACGGAGACGGCTGACGCACGCAAGCGCGTCGCCATCGCTGCCGTGCTCACCTTTGCCTTCATGGGCGCGGAAATCATCGGCGGCATCATCTCCGGCTCGCTCGCCCTGCTGGCAGATGCGGCGCACATGCTGACCGATGCTGGCTCGCTGGCGCTGGCATGGGTCGGTTTCCGGCTTGCGGCGCGTCCCGCAGATGGCCTGCGCAGCTTTGGCTTTGCCCGCTTCAAGGTGCTCGCCGCCTTCGTGAACGGTCTCGCCCTGCTCGCCCTCGCCGTCTGGATCGTCTGGGAAGCGATCCACCGCCTTCTCGAGCCACAGCCCATCCTTGGCGGCATCCTGCTTGGCGTGGCGATCGCAGGCCTCATCGTGAATATCATCGCCTTCTTCATCCTGCATGGCGGCGATCATGATGACCTCAACATGCGCGGCGCGATCTGGCATGTCGCGGGCGACCTCCTCGGCTCTGTCGCAGCCATCGTGGCCGCCATCCTCATCCTCGCGACCGGCTGGACACCAATTGACCCGATCCTTTCGGTCGTCGTCGCCCTCATTATCGCTGTGGGCGGATGGCGCGTGACGCGTGAAAGCGCGCATATCCTGATCGAGGGCGTGCCATCAGGCCTCAGCCCCGATGACATCAAGAAGGACCTCGAAGCCAATCTCGAGGATGCTGCCCGCGTCACCCACATCCACGCCTGGGCGCTGACAGAGCAAAAGCCGCTCGTCACCCTCGAAGTGGTTGCCCGCGATGGTGCCTGCCTCGATACGGTCCGCCGCGCGGTAAAAACCCGGCTGCAACAGCAGTTTGGCGTCAGTCATGCCACGGTCGAAGTCCACAAGGCGCCAGACCTGCCCTGACCTCTCGCACTGCTGCTGTGCATGTCAGGGGCTTTATTCAACGGCAAAGAATCCCCATACCTGTAGCCCAGAAAACAAAGACTGGCTGACGAAACCGGCCAGAAGACTGGAGCGGGTGATGAGCGAGACAATCCATTCTGATATCCTGATCATCGGGTCCGGCCCGGCAGGCTGGACAGCCGCGATCTATGGCGCCCGCGCCCTGCGCGACACGCGCGTCGTGGCTGGCCTGCAGCCTGGCGGCCAGCTGACCATCACGACCGAAGTGGAAAACTATCCGGGCTTCGCTGAAATCCAGGGCCCGGAGCTCATGGAAAAGATGCGTGACCATGCCGAGAAGATGGGCACCAAGGTCTCCGAAGATCACATCGCTGAAGTCGATTTCGAAAGCCGTCCCTTCCGCGCCATCGGCGAAAGCGGCACGACCTATACCGGCGATGCCGTCATCATCTGCACCGGTGCACAGGCAAAATGGCTTGGCCTGCCGTCAGAGGAAAAGTATCAGGGCTTCGGCGTCTCCGCCTGCGCGACCTGTGACGGCTTCTTCTATCGCGGCAAGGAAGTCATCGTCGTTGGAGGTGGCAATACAGCCGTGGAGGAAGCGCTCTTCCTGACGAACTTTGCGTCCAAGGTCACGGTCGTTCATCGCCGCGACGGCTTCCGCGCAGAAAAGATCCTGCAGGACCGCCTGTTCAAACACCCGAAAGTCGAAATCCTCTGGGACACCGTGCTCGAAGAAGTCATCGGTGAGGATAACCCTCCCGGCGTGACGGCTGCTCGCCTCAAGAACGTAAAGACCGGCGAGGAAGAAACCCGCGACGTCCACGGCGTCTTCATCGCCATCGGCCACGCCCCACAGACCGAGCTTTTCAAGGGCAAGGTCGACATGAAAGCGAACGGCTACCTCATCACTGAACCCGGCACGACCAAGACGAACATTCCGGGCGTCTATGCGGCTGGCGATGTGACCGATGAGACCTACCGCCAGGCTGTCACAGCTGCTGGCATGGGCTGCATGGCCGCCCTCGAAGCCGAACACTGGCTGGAAGAGCAGGTCGCCATCAATGAGGCCGTCGCCGCCGAATAGAGCGGCAGTAGACAGACCCTGCATCACCGCTATTCTTGCCCTCATGGGGACGCGAAAACACACTGCTGGCCTGCTCGGGCTTGCGCTTCTGCTTGCCGGTCCAGCCTTTGCTGGCCCGCCAGAGCTTGATGCGGCAATCGATGCCTATCTGGAAAAGGACTATAGCGAGATCGCGCTGATCCGCCGCTATGCCGATGCGGGGGAAGCCGACGCCCTCGCCATTATCGGTCAGGCCTATCTTTACGGGATGGGCTATGCGCGCGATCAGGATCTTGGCGTCACCTATCTCACACGCGCGGCCGAAGCCGGCGACTGGCCGGCCGCAGTCCAGCTCAGCCGGATCTATGCCTATGGCGACGCCGGACAGGTGAAAGACGAGGCGAAGTCGGCGGAATTTGCGGTTCTGGCTGCGAAGCTGGGTGACCCGGCCGGACCAAGACGCCTCTCCCAGATGCCGCGCGACCTCGTCATCGCCGCGGGCGGCGGCGCCTATCTCTCCCCTGCCCCCGTCGACGCCGCGCCCGCCCCTGTCCAGACGACAGCGCCCGAACCGGCTGCCCCCTCCGGCGAAAGCACCATTCTCGCCCGCGCTCGGGCGGGAAGCCCCGATGCGGCGCGCCTTCTCGCCCGCTTCTGCCTGCGCCAGAACCAGTGCCCGTCGACCCGCGCTGAGGCACATGACCTTCTTGTCGCCGCCGCCCGCAAGGACCCGTCAGCGGCCACCACGCTCGGCGCGATCTACCGGGACGGTGTATGGGGCGGCACTCCGCAAATGGTCGCTGCTGCCCAGTGGATTGGCTACGCATTCGAGCTGGGGCTGGAGAGCGCGCAATACATGCTCGAAGACCTTCCCCGCGATGCAGTTCGCGAGGCCGGGAAGGAGCATATCCTCATTCAGCTTGAAGCCCGCGACCGGGTCGCCGTCGCCGCTGCTGCGTCCAGCCACCCGTCGGGCGCCGCGCCGCCTCCCGGCCAACTCGCCGCCAGCCTGGCCGACGCCATCTTCGACCGCGCGCCAACGCCAGATCCGGTCCCCCTCGCCAGTGGCCAGCGCTTCGCCATCCTCGCCGACACCCCGCTCAGCCCCCATGGCGATGCCGCCGCTTCCTGCCTGCTCGTCATCGAGAAAGAACTGGACACAGGTCGCTCCGAGCTTGCCGAAACGGCCCTCCTGCAAGCTGCCGCCAATGCCTATCGCAGCCTCGTCAACGACCCGACGCGTAATGGCGGCCTCGACAGGGACGCCGTGACCATGGCCGTCATCAGCCACGAATTTGCGCTGCGCCAGCGCCCGTCCAGCGCGCCAACCGCGCTTGACTGCCGCCGTAACTACGTGCCGCTTCTGGCGGCAGCTTCCGGAGATAAGCCCTAGAGAAGGTCCGCCGCGCGCGCCTCGATCTGTTTGCCGCTATGGCCCCGCGCGAACGTCCAGAAGTCCCGCGCCCGCGCCTGCATAAGACGGTCCATCTCGCTATTGGCGCGCGCTTCAAGGGCGCAGGTCAGAACCTCGAAGATTTCATCCTGATTGCGCCGGTAATCCTGAGCGGCGAGCGCCCGCGCATACTGCCAGCAGATCGACGCATTGTCCGCATCGAGCTGCCGCGCCTTTTCGAAATGCTCCCGCGCTGTAGAGAGGCTCGCTCCAAACCAGGCCGCCCCCAGCGACCCGCCCCGGTGAAGCACTTCGACATTCCAGACGGCCAGAAAGCCGTGTGCATAAACATTGGAAGGGTCATCCTCCAGAACACCTTCGGCAAGTTCGCGCCCCACCTTGCCATAACCCGCATTCAGCACTTCGCGTGTACTCATCAAGCGTGATTGCATGGACAGCGCGATGGCAAGCTGCAGGCGCGCCTCAGCATGATCAGGCTCTTCCTGCAAAGCCACACGCGCCAGCTTCTCAGCCCGGCGGAGCACCGCTTCATCAAGCGTGCCGGCTGCGACCTCATTGGCAAGCAGGCAGCGCGCCGCCCGCGCCAGGTTATCTGAGCCGCCTGCCTCTTCGGCGATGCTCGCCGCTTCAAGGTAGCGTCCGGCGGCATATGCCTCCTCGGCAGGATCCGCCACGGCCGGCGATGCGGCCATGAGCAAAAGTGCGAGGGAAACAGCAATCTGCCTCATAGTGGTTGAGGATAGCGCGAAATACCGCCCCGCCAATCGGCTGCCAGCTTCCTTCGTCGTTGCCTGTTCGCGCCCACCCTCCTAGTTTCGCCAAAGAAAAAGAAAACGGGGGGATAAAAGCCATGGCTGAGGGAATGGCGCGCGGGAAAGCTGACGAGAAATTCGCAAGCGTGCGCGAGCAATTTGAGAAAAACCTGCAGGACGGCACCGATATCGGTGCCTCTTTCTGCGTGACCAAGGATGGCGAGACCATCATCGACCTCTGGGGCGGCTATGCCGACCCGGAAAAGACCCGCCCGTGGGAAAAGGATACGATCGTCAACGTCTATTCAACGACGAAGACGATGACCGCCCTGACGGCGCTCTACCTGTCTGACAAGGGCCTGATCGATTTCGACGCGCCGGTCGCCGAATACTGGCCGGAATTTTCCGCGAACGGGAAAGAGAAGGTGAAGGTCTCTCATCTGATGAGCCACTCCTCCGGTGTGCCCGGCTGGACCGAGCCAGCGCCAAAGGAGATGCTCTATGACTGGGACCTCGCCGTCAGCCTTCTGGCCGCGCAGGCTCCGCTCTGGGAGCCTGGCAGCGCCCCCGGTTATCACGCCATGTCGCAAGGCTATCTTGTCGGGGAAGTGATCCGCCGGGCGAGCGGGCGCACCGTCGGCGCGGTCTTCCGGGAAGACATCGCAGAGCCTCTTGGCGCAGATTTTCATATCGGACTGCCCGCATCAGAGGATCACCGCGTCGCCGACCTGCAGCCCCCACCAGCAGCAGGCGGCGGCTTCAGCTTCGAGACCGACGTCAAGAAGGCCGCCTTTGCCAATCCGCCCATCGAAGTCAGCGAGACCCGCACACGCGCCTGGCGCGGCGCTGAAATCCCGGCAGCAGGCGGGACAGGCAACGCTCGCTCGGTTGCTGAAATTCATACCATCCTCGCAAATGGCGGCGTCTCGCAGGGCAAGCGCTTCCTCTCCGAGGCAGGTTGCCGCAAGGCGCTTGAATGCCAGGTCGAGGGCACCGATCTCGTGCTCGATATGCCGGTTCGCTATGGCATGGGCTTCGGTCTTTCCGGACCGATGTCGCCAGCGCTCCACGATCAGGCGATGTTCTGGGGCGGCTATGGCGGTTCCATCGTCCTTATCGATATGGCCGCGCACACGACGATTGCCTATGCGATGAACCGCATGCAAGGCACCACCACCGGTGATATGCGAGCGATCACGCTCGCTGCTGAAGTCTGGCAGGCGCTCGGCGCCGCATAAGGAGAATGGATGGACAGGCTGGACGCAGATCTCATTGTCATCGGGGCCGGGGTCATCGGACTCGCCGTCGCGCGTGCCTGCGCGCAGGCGGGACGCGATGTGATCGTGCTTGAGGCTGAAGACCTCATCGCCAGCCACACCTCGTCACGCAACTCCGAAGTCATCCATGCCGGGCTCTATTACCCAAAAGACTCGCTGAAGGCGCGCTTCTGCGTTGAAGGGCGCCGCAAGCTTTACGCCTATCTTCAGGATCATGGCGTCGATTACAATAATTGTGGCAAGCTCGTCGTGGCCCACCCGGATGAAGAAGACCGCCTTGCCGATATCCTCGCCCGCGCGCGTGAGAACGATGTCGAGGACCTCAAAATCATTCCCGGCGTCGAAGCCCGCCGGATGGAGCCTGCCCTCAGCGAAGACATTGCCGCCGCGATCCACTCGCCCGTCTCAGGCATCTTCGACAGCCATGGCTATTTCCTCGCCCTTCAGGGCGAGCTGGAAGACGCAGGCGGCATGATCGCCTTCGGCACGCCCGTCACCGAGGGCGCGCGCACGGCAGACGGCGTGGAGCTCATCACCGGCGGCGAGACCCCCGCCAAGATCACCGCCCGGACCGTCATCAATTGCGCAGGTCACCGCGCCATCGAACTTGCCCGCCTGATCGATGCCGACATCGACCTGCCGCAGCCGCATTATGTGAAGGGCAGCTATTTCAGCATCCTCGGCAAGACGCCCTTCTCGCGCCTCATCTACCCGATGCCGGGCCGCGCCAGTCTCGGCCTTCACCTCACTGTGGACCTTGCAGGCCGCGGCAAGCTCGGGCCGGACGCTGAATGGCTGCCGGATGATGCAAAGCCTCCCTTCAATTACCAGGTGGATCCAGCGCGCGCCTCGCTCTTCTACGACTCCGCGCGCCGTTACTGGCCAGGGCTGCCGGACGGCGCGCTCACGCCGGACTATGCGGGCGTGCGTCCCAAGATCGTAGAGAAAGGCGCCCCCTCCGGCGACTTCATGATCCGCAAGGAAAGCGAACACCTCATCCACCTCATCGGGATCGAGAGCCCCGGCCTCACCTCCTCGCTCGCCATTGCCGATCATGTCGCAGGCTTGCTGGATTAGGCGGTTGCACGAGCCATCTTCAATGTGTATTCAGCCCGCTTCGCAGCCCGCTCTCAGCGGGTCCTGCGGCATCGCCCCATGGGCCGATCGGTTCGGTAGCTCAGCTGGTTAGAGCGCACGACTCATAATCGTGAGGTCGGGAGTTCAAGTCTCCCCCGAACCACCATTTTCATCCAATCAAGCTGTGCGGCCTATACGTCGCGACTTCTCTTTCTTTGCAGGCTGCCAAAGGTATCGATAGACCCCGAACAGGTTGATCGCGAGCAGAACGATATTTTGCAGCGCCAGCGGCGCTTCGTCCTGAAGCGTCGAGGCCCAGACCCAGGCCGCTGACGACAGAGAGAAGATCAGGAAGCCGAGCCCGGACCATTTTGCGCCCGCATTCAGTGATACCAGCAAGGCGGCGAGGATACACGAGAGCGAAGCGAACCAAGTTAGCGCGTCAACCATGGTCTACTCGTGTCGCAGAAGTTCGAAGTCGATCGGCTTGTAGGTATGATTGTTGGACTGGCCCGCGGAGCAGGCTGTCAGGGCGACAATCATATCCATCTCGGCACGCAATTTGATGGAGTCACCAGCCTTGCTTAGCGGCGGCCTGACATCAATTTCGCCCGTGTCACTGTTCACAGCCACATGCATAAATATGTTGAAGGCGATCGGGACGCGGTCGGGCTCGATGCCATAAGGCTCCAGCGCCATTTCCAGATTGCCCTGGCAGCCTGGCGGCGGATTTGTCTCATCATACAGCTTGCGGAACATCTCCCTCGAGCAAGGCGTAAGCGTAAAATCGTGCCGCTTCACATCATCGGCTATGATCTCGAACATCGGATTGCTCCGATTGGAATAAAGAATGTCGCCTGTCGAAAGAAACATTTTGCTCGCATAGTCGATTGAGCGCCCGGACGAGATGTATTCCCTCGTGTCGGCGGCGCTGAACGCCACCATGTCGGACACTTGTTCGCCTTCGGGGTCGGTTACCTTCAGAACCTCGCCCTTCTTCATCTTGAAGCCTTTGCCAGATCTCGGCGCAATTCTCTCGGTCAAGTTACCAACTCCTTCTTTTCGAATGGACAGACCCAGTCGGAGTCGACTTCCCTGCCACTGTATTGGGCTGCAGCAGCGCCAAAGCCGTGGTCTGCCAGCATGGGGTTGATGCTGCCGGAAAGGGCTTCGTCACGCTGACGGATCACTTCCTGCATTTTGGCGTAGCGTTTATCCTCGCGCAGTCGCTCAAACTGGTCATGCGAATTGAAAACCAGCACCGGATATTCAAACCGGCGGGCCGGACGGGACGCAGCTGGGTGGAGGCCGACCACGAAAAACGCGTGCCCCGCCAGACTCATCGAGAAATGGCTCGATTGCGGGTCCCCGGATACATTCGTCGCCCAGGCTCCGCCCGAGGCAACATCGAGATTATGGAGCGATTGCAGCCTGTCCCACAAAGCTCTTTCAAACTCTGGTTCGGTCGACGGTGCCTCATCCGGGAATATGGCCGCGAATGAGCGAACGATTGGGCTGTTTACATCGATATTGCGCAGGAAACTGGTGAGTTCGCGCTGAAGCTCGAAATCATCTGACGTTCGCAGAATTGATCGATAGCATCGTGTTTCCAGACCTTCGCGAACGAGAGCTGATTTTGCGCCGATGCACGGGAAGTCATCGGAAGATATGAAATCTTCAAATCGGCTCACGATAGGATTTTTGCCGTCTGTCATGGATGTCTCCGTTGGACAATTGCATCACAAACGGCAGGTGTGGCGGCCTTGTTCCTGCACCACCTCACATTGAACGGCGCGATTACACCACAACTTATCTGAGGTTAGGAAACGAGCGTTTTGACCGGGCTACCCCGCTCAAATCAAACTGGCGACTTTGACTCGAGCGGGCTCTAAAGGTATAAAACTTTAACTTTGTAGAGAAGCCTGCTCACTTTTGACGTAAGGTCGCTCCAATGAACACGCCCGAATATCAAGACCTGATCGACATGATCTACGTGTCGGTTCGCACGGCGCCCGAAGAGACTCTGAAAGCGATCGGAAAGCCCGATACGCCTGAAGGCGACGACGCGACGATGCAGCTATCTCGGCGCATTGCCGGCGCTGTTGAGGAAAGCACCAGACGTCTCGATAAAATCGCCTGAAGGACCATCAGGCTGCTACCTTACCCCAAGGACCAACATACCTTGATCGGCTCCGGCTCTTTTGAGTTTATCGAGCACCTGGTCCCGCATAGCCCGGATAAGCTGGCTTACGAGCAGCGCCGCCTCGCTGGGTTAGAGGC
This sequence comes from Henriciella sp., assembly GCA_012960415.1. Classification (GTDB taxonomy): domain Bacteria; phylum Pseudomonadota; class Alphaproteobacteria; order Caulobacterales; family Hyphomonadaceae; genus Henriciella. The sequence continues at coordinate 93,585 of DUBH01000084.1, forward strand.
CGCACCAGAAGTACCAGTCCGCCAATCACGAAGCATGCACTGACCGCCCAGACATGCGGCCACTGATAGGCCTCAGCAAAGCGCGCAGCATGCACACCCACTGCTGCGAGCAGCGACACGCCGAAGCCAAGCCGCATCCAGCGCGCTGTCTTCACCTGATCTCTCAGCACAAGGCCAAGCCCGCAAAGGGCGAGCGCGCCAAGCCAGAACACCGCTGTCAGAGAGACCATGCCGACGCCAAGCAGGCTCACCGCCAGCGTCGCTGCCAGCAGCGCCGGGCTGCCCCAGACGAGTGCGGCCCAGGCAGCTTCGAGCCTCGGCATGCCGCGTCCGGCCTCGGCACGTTTCAGGAAATAGATGTTGAGGCCCGCCGCGACGACGATGCAGAGGCCGACACCCATCACGAAATAGGCGACCTTCATGGCGAGGCCGCCAAAGTCGCCAAAGTGGAGCCGGTAGGTCGACATGGCGATCTGCTTGCCCGCCGCGCCGTCCGTATAGCCCGCCTTGCCCGTATAGGCGCCGCCCGCGTCGAACTCATACATCTCACCGTAGGCGAGGCGATCGGTGTGCTCGCCATAGATCGTTGTGTGCTGGCTCGCCGTGCCGGGGTCGTGAACAATGGCGAGGAAGGGCTTTGCATCCGGCACCATCTCTTCCATCGTGACCAGCGCCGCGCCTATGTCAGCGAGCGGCGCGGGGCTCTCATCAATCTCTCCCTCCTCGCCGAAAATGGACTCTGTCAGTGCGCGCGGGTCGCCATCAAAGCTTGTCTGCGCCAGCACCATCGCCACGACAACGAACAGGCCGATCATCGCGCCTGTCACTGCCACGGCAATCGTGAAGGGCGCGGTCCAGACGCTGAGCCTGTTGTGCAGGTCTGCCTGTACCAGCCGCGCCTGTCCCTTGCGGCGCAGGCGAAACGCGTCGCGGAAGATGCGCGGATGCGCGAGCAGGCCCGACACCGCCATCGCCACCAGCATGACGCCCAAGATAGCGACGACGATCATGCCAAAACTGGTCGGCAGGCTAAGGTAATAGTGAAGGTGGATGAGGAAGTCGTTCCACGCGGTCTCATACCTGCCGGTCATGGCGCCCTGCGCGTCCGCCGTCTCCAGCCCGTCATCGCCGCCAATGACGAAGCGCTGCCAGTTGTCTCGCGGCAGGTAGAGATAGAGGTGCGTGGAGTCCGGCTGCTGCGCCATGACATTTATCGCTGCGGCCTGCGCGATCTCTGGCGAGACGGCCTCCACCGGCGCCTGGACGGGGTTTTCCCACCAGCCGATCTCATCCTCGAACATGGCCACGGTGCCTGACAGGCAGACGATGAACATGAGCGCGCCGATGACCAGCCCCATCACTGAATGCGCCGACAGGGACCTGTCCACGCGCGCCTTGCTGGATTTTGGCCAGATAGAAGTCGCCATGAAGAAATGCCTTTCTAGAGCGGCAGGAAAGCAGCGATGAGACTGAAGGCTAGCGCGCCCCCCGCGAAGACCGAGCGCCGCCCGGCCCGCGGCTCCATGAGCAGCAGGACAGACACGACCGCCCAGATGACCACAGAGGCGATGATCGCGATCGCTCCGGCCGTCGCGGTACCGACCGACAGGGCCTGCAACAGCTTGAATAGCGCCGCAGCCCCGAACAGAGCGATGCCGCCCGCGACAGGGCCCGTGAGCAGGAAGGTCCAGACGCCCGCGAGCCCGCTCAGGACCGGATTGGACGAAAGCGCCGCCGCGTCACCACCTCCTGCCCGCGCCCGCACATCGGCAACCGGCAGGGCCAGTCCGCGCATCACCGGCACGGCAAGATAGAGGCAGGCGGCCACCATCACGATGACGCTCACCTGCGCGAGGCCGCGATCGCCATTCGCAATGAGGCCGCCCGCCAGCGCGACGATGAGCAGGCCCCAGCCGCCCAGCACATGGAAGGGCCGGCCGGGCCGCTTCCATGCTGCATAGAGCATATAGAGACCACCAAGCCCCGCCGCCGCGGCGAGCAGAAAGAGGCTCCATCCAAAAATGCTCATCACTGGCAATCCCCCCGTTTAGGCGGACTAGAAGTCGTAGCTGAGGCTCGCCACCACAGTCCGGCGCAGGCCCGGGAAACAGTCGCCGCGCGTAAGGCAGCCGGTGAGATAGTCCTCATCGGTGATGTTGCGCGCATTGACGGCGAAGTCCCACTGATCCCACTCATAGCCGACCATCAGGTCGCCAAGCGTGTAGTCGGGCGTCGTGTAGGACAGGGCCGCATTTTCCGACACGGTCTCGCCGACATAGCGGATGCCCGCGCCCGCCTTGAAGCCGTCCCATGCTCCATCCGGGCGCCAGGTCGCCCAGATCGAAGCCTGCGTTTCCGGGATGGCGGCCAGCTGGAAGCCGTTCGGGTCTTGTGCGTCAATGGTGGACGCGGCGGCCTGGAAGTAGATCTCGTCGAATTGCAGGCGAGCTTCAGCCTCAAACCCCTTCAGCGTCGAGACACCCTGCTGCTGGGCGGCATTGCCCAGCAGTGCGTTCGGGTTTGGCAGGTTCGAAATCTCGATATCGTAATAGGCCGCCGTGATGAGGCCCGGAATGCCGCGCGGCTCATATTTGAAGCCGACCTCATACTGGCGCGCTTCTTCCGGCTCCAGCTGGTCGCCCTGAGCCGTCGTGCCGACAACCGTCTCGAAGCTTTCGGCATAGCTCACATAAGGCGAGAAGCCATTGTCGAAGCGATAGAGCACGCCGAAACTGGTTGATACAGCATCGTCTTCCTGGCTGACGGCGCCCGCCTCATTCTCCACGCTGTCAAAGCGGATACCTGCCGTGAACCGCCATTTGTCATAGGCGATCTGGTCGGACACATAGAGGCCGAGATCCTGTGTCTGCTGGGTCGGACTATCGACCAGCAGGGCATCGAACACGCTCTGGTCCGGATAATTGCCGTAGACCGGGTTCTTCAGGTCCAGCACATAGCGGAAGTCGCCAGCCAGCGCGCCGCCGCCATAAAGGCTCGCCCGATCGCTGTCGGTCTCCACATCCTGATACTGCACCCCGGCCAGCAACTCATGCTCCAGCGCGCCGGTCACGAAACTTGCACGCAGACGCACATCGCCCGCCAGCTGATCGAACGTGTTGTCCCCCTGATAGAAAGTGCGCGGCACGGTCGTATCGGTGAAGGTCAGCCCTTGCAGCGCAGCTGCTGCCGCCAGCGCTGGCTGGGCCGCGAATATACCATTGAGATAGCGACTCTGCCCGGCGCCGGTAAACGTCGCCCAGGCCTGATGGTAGTCAGCCTCACCTGAACGCCAGAGCGCGGTGCCCTCAAGGCTGAGATTGTCATTGATGCGGTGCTCTCCAAGCAGGGTCACCTGCTGGCTCTCGGTATTGTAGCGGTTGAAGCCCGGCTCACCGGCATAGACATCGGTGTCGAGATAGGTGCCATCGGCCAGCGGGAAGAGCGTGCCTTCCACCGGGATGAATTGCGCGGCCGCATCGCTGTCGGTGTCCTGCACCAGACCGATCAGCGTGAACCGCGTATCCGGGGTCGCCTGCCAAGCGAGAGACGGCATGAAGACCTTTGTCTCCTCGTCCACCTGATCGATCTGCGTCCCCGTATCGCGGTAGAGGCCGACAAGCCGGAAAGAGAACGGGCTGCCCTCGCCGCCAATCGGGCCGGTCACATCGCCCGCCACTTCATAGCGGTCAAAATTGCCGACGTCCGCGCGAAGTTCGCCGCCAAACGTGTCGCGCGGCGTCTTCGAGACATAGTTCACGATGCCGCCGGGCGAGCCCTGCCCGTAAAGCACAGACGCCGGGCCTTTGAGGACTTCGATCTGCTCAACCGTGTAAAGGTCCGCGCGGGTCGAATTGTAGCTGCCGAACAGCTCCTGGATGGAGTCGCGATAACGCGGTAGCTCCAGTCCGCGCGATTGCGGGAAGTCGCCGCGTGTGGAGAGACCGTAAGGCTCTGCGGTAACGCCCGCCACATAGGTCAGCGCCGAAGCAAGGTTCAACGCGCCCTTGTCGATGAACATCTCAGCCGTCTCGACTGACAGCGTCCGCGCTGTCTCAACGATCGGTGTGTCCGATTTGGTGGCGCCAAAAGCGGTGGTGCCTGTCACGATGACAGTGTCTTGGCGGCTGTCGCCCTCTTCGGTGGTTGCCGCTTGTTGGGCAACCGCCAGCGCACCCGTGCTTGCTGACATGGCAAGCGCCGCTGCAAATGTCCTGTACCCCATAGTCCCTCAACTCTCGACTTGCGAATGATTATCAATAACAGTCGCCGTACCGATGTCGCTCTTGCGAGTCAATCGCATTCTCAAGTATTTTTTAATTGAATTGCAGGCAGGCCGCAGCGCTGCACAAAAGCCCCTACGCGTACGATGCGTTTCGCCTCTGGATTTTCTAGAGCGAATGGACTATGCCATAACCCGGTAGAGTTTACCGCGTAGAGTGGATCAGGGAGACCAATTTGGTCTCCCTTTTTCCATTCCAGCGACTGACAGTCTTTGACGCGGCTTAGCCTGTCTGCAACTATTGCGAGGCTTACTGGCCCTATTTAGCACCGCAAACTGGTAGACCACTTGCCCGATCCTCTCCGCACTGCGCCCGTCGAAGTCTGGCATCACTCCGGGTCTACCAGGCTCCGCATCCATATCTGGAACGATGACGCCCCCGGCAGACCCCTGGTTTTCCTGAATGGCATCGGCTCACCGCTAGAGATGATTCCTCCCTTCGCGGCGCAGTTTGCCGATACCCGGCTCATCGCGATTGAAATGCCGGGCAGCGGCCAGACCCCGGAAACCGATATCGTCTATTCGCCAATCCTGCTTGCGCGCCTCGTGGTTCAGGCCTGCGCAGCGCTTGGCGCCAACCGCTTTGACCTGATGGGCTTTTCACTTGGCGGCGTCCTCGCCCAGCAGGTGGCACTTCAATACCGCAAGGAAGTGGCAAACCTCGTCCTAGCTGCGACCTGCAGCGGCTTTACAATGCTGACACATGACTGGCGCGAAGCGGGCCTGTTCTCGTCGGCATTCCCACTCCTGAAACTCTGGAATGAGCTGGAGCGCGACCTCGGCAAGCTGCACACCGCGACAAATGCCGCCGCCTTTGCGCCGCCCGATGCGATGTCACGTCAGCTTCTGGGCTTCACGGGCTGGTCCAGCCTCGCTTTCCTGCCTTTTCTCGCAACGCCGACACTGGTCATTGCCGGCACGCGCGACAGCATCATCGCGCCATCAAACGCGCTTCAGCTATCGACCTTTATTCCCGGCTCGCGGCAGGAATGGATTGAAGATGGCGGACATCTCTTCCCCTTCCTGAAACCAGAGCTGACGGCACAAAAAATCCGGCCCTTCCTGGGCCGGACTTCTGTCGTTGAAACGATGCCCGCTGCTGTTGAAAGCAGCGCCCTGCACTGATCAGGCAAGGTCCTTGCGGCTGGTAATGATCTTGCCAACGAGGCCGTAAGAAACGGCTTCTTCCGCGCTCATCCAGTGGTCACGGTCGGTGTCGGCCTTGATCTTCTCAAGCGTCTGACCGGTGGCTTCAGCAAAGATCTTGTTCAGGCGCTCTCGCATACGCACGATCTCGCGCACCTGAATGTCGATGTCGGACGCCTGTCCGCCAAAGCCGCCACGCGGTTCATGAAGCAGGAAGCGTGTGTTCGGCAGCGAGTAACGGTTCTCTTTCTTCGCGGCCGAATAGATCAGCGCACCAGCAGAGGCGACCCAGCCAGAGCCGAGGATCTTCACGTCCGCGCTCACGAACTTGATCATGTCGTGGATCATGTCGCCGGATTCGACGTGGCCGCCCGGTGAGGAAACGACCAGAAGGATCGGCTTGTCGCTTTCAGAGTCGAGCGCAAGAAGACGCTCACAAACCCGCCGGGCCAGTTTGTCGTCCACGCCGCCCGTGAGCATGATGGTTCTGGCCTTGAACAGCGCTTCTTCGAGAAAGGCGTTCGGCTCAGTTTGCTGTTTCTGTTCGGTCTCATCGTCGAGGCGATACATGACGTCTCCCGTGCATTCAATCAGATGCCATAGGTGAGGCGCGCCAGCGCTATGGTCAAGCACCTCACTCACCTATTCCGGCGTATGCGTGACGCTGATACCGAACTGCTCGACCCATGCCTCCATGTCATTGGCGCGGGCGAGCTCTTCGATATCGTCCGGCGTCAGCGGCGATGGCGGATCGAGACGAATATCCAGGCTACCGCCAGACGTCTCGAAATAAGCCGCGACGGCCTCGATCCAGTCGACCGCTTGCGGGAACTGGTCTTGCACGCGGCCCTTAGCCGAGCGGGTCATGACAGCAATGAACTGGCGCAGGTCTTCTGGCGGCATGCCCGCCAGCGTTGCGCCCCATCCTTCACTCTCATGCTGCTGGCCGAGCGCATGAAGATAGGCGAACAGCTTGTCATAGCCACCATCATCAGACTCGTAGAGGCGCGCGCCATTGAAGCTGAAATGTGTCTCGAACAGACCCTCAAACGCTGAGTCGAGCTCACCCTGCTCAGCGGCCGCTGCAATCGGATCATAAGGCGGTAGCGTGATACCAAGCCGGGCGATGCGCTCACCAAAGCCTTCCGCCTGGGCCGCAAAGGAAAACTCCGTTTCGCCGCTGTCCTTGTTCCAGGTCATGGCGGTCTGAATATCTGCCGGGATTTCGCTCAAGCCGTGCTCATCGAGCAGGTCGATACCGGCGGCGATATCGCTGCGAACCGCTTCCATCTCTTCATCCTCGCCAGATGGCAGGAAGGACAGTACGGTTTCGCCGATCTCGCCCGGATAGACGGCGACGCCCTGCATATCGACTGAGATCGCTTCTGGCAGCAGCCATTCAAACTCGTCTGCCTTGACGCTCATCTCGGCGACGCGGAACACGTCCGACCCGCCCAGTTGATAGGAATAGTTGCTGACCACGCTCTGGCCGAGGCTGATCAGGTCACGCTGGTCCAGTCCCGGAAATTCACTGCGTGCCAAGAACCCTGCCAGCGTGTCGAGGCGGATATCCTCATAGGACATGTAATCGGCAGTCACCAGCTGATCCACATTCAGTCCGTCCGGATAGACCCCCTCGGCCTCCAGCGCCTCGCCGTCAAACGACATGCCCTGCTGCTGGCGCATCCCGGAATAATAAATCCCGCCCATGTCATAGCCGGAGAGGCCTTCATAGCCATAGAAATCCAGCGTGTAGGAGACGCTCTGACTGACCTCAGGCGTATCGATCTCGAGGGTCATCTCCATATTGCGCGCCGATCCGCGCTCGATCTCGACAGCGCGGCCAACAGCGATCACCTGCTGCGCCAGGCGCAGGACCTGGAGACCGTCAGTCCCCTCCGCCTCAAGATCCTCCGTTTCGATCTCGAGCATGCCCGTGAGCTGGGCATATTGCTCGTCACTCAAAGGAACATACTCGAATGGGCGCAGGGTCAGCGGTCCAGTCACCGTGCTCTCCACGGTCATGTCGAACTGATTGACACCGAAGGCGACTTCACTCGGCGCGTCCGCACCCATCTGGGCTTCCATCACGTCGAAAACCGCTTCCATGGCGCCTGCCGCACCGAACAGCGAATAGCCGTCAGCTTCCAGCCGGTCGAAGACCCTGCCGGTTTCTTCGAAGCGCTCACCGTTTAGGCGCGCGATCAGCAGGTCATCCTCAAAACCCCAGACGCGCGCCTCATCCATCGCAACGCCAAAGGCAGGCTCTGTATTGATCGTGATCCGCAGATTCTCAAAGGCTGTGGCGCCCGTCGTCTCGTCATAGGATTGCTCGTCCCAGCTGACGCTGACGAAGTCTGGCAGCAGGCCCTGGATCTCAGAGAGATCTGCTTCGCTGCTGTCCGGATCGGCATAGGCCTCGGCCTCGAACGCTTCAAAGGCAGCGAAGTTTTCGCTCCAGCCTGTCGAACCGGACACGCCGCCCTCAGAGGTTTCCGGGCCGGACAGCCCATCTCCTTGCCTTAGTTCCGGCACGCGCGGAGGGTTGTCGCAAGCTGTGAGATAGGTCGACAGGACGAGCGTCGCCCCGAGTGAGATACGTTTCATGATCTGTTTGTCCCCCTGGAAACGGCCGTGTCAGTCTCCGTCGAAAGAGACCAGTGCTTTGACTTCGACGCCCATATTACGCACCCGGCGCGCCCCGCCAAGGTCAGGCAGGTCAACAAGGAAAACAGCCGACACGATATCGGCCCGTCCCCGGCGGAGCAGCTTTACCCCGGCTTCGGCCGTCCCGCCCGTCGCGATAAGGTCATCGACCAGCAGCACACGCTCGCCCGGCTCGACACCGTCCACATGCATGTGAAGCGCATCAGAGCCGTATTCCAGCTCATAGGACTCGCTGAATGTCCGGTAAGGCAGCTTGCCCGGCTTGCGCAGTGGCAGGAACCCCGCCTTCAGCCGGAGCGCGATCGCCCCGCCCAGGATGAAGCCGCGCGCATCGATCCCGGCAACTTTGGAAATCTCGAATTTCTCGAATGGCGCCGAGAGCTTTTCAACGGCCGCTGCGAACGCCTTTGCATCGGCCATCAGCGTCGACACATCCCGGAACATGATCCCTTTTCGAGGATAGTCCGGAATGGTTCTGATGGTCGATTTGAAATCCATGTGCCACTTTAGCGGGGTTTATCCGCGTGCGGAAAGTCCAAAAGCTAGCGTCTACGCCTCCGGCGACGGCTAGGTTGTGCCAGATCGCCTGCGGGCGGCGTGGACGCGCGCGCCGTAACTGCATTATCTACTGCAGGTTCAGCCTCGCGCGGCACTTCCGCTGGAGCTTCTTCGGGCTCTGGCTCCAACTGCTCATTTTCTGCTGGAGCCGACTCAACCTCAGGCTCAAATTCCTGTTGAGCGGCTTCCTCGGCCATATTGGTCGGCTCTGGCGTCTCAGGAACGCCGGCGGCAAGCTCGCCTGTCGCGCGATTTTCGTCCTTCGCCGAAAGGCCGTAATAGTCTTGCGCACTCATGCCGAGTTCGCTTGGCTTGAGGGGCATGCGCAGACGGCGCAGATGCTTGATCACCTCGTCGCGCAACGCCATTCCGGGAATGAGCGTCTGTGAAAAGCCCAGCGACTTCATCCAGTCGCGAACCGCAGAACTGCTGATCGACGGCGCCTTCTCCGGCAGGCCGCCCTTGTGCTGCTCCCAGAGATAAAGGATCGCGATCGCCTCGACCGCGCTGCGCTTGTATGCCTCTATGGTCTCGCTCGACTGGCCTTGCGTGCGCACTTCATCGCGGCTCGCTTCGAGCGCCCGATAGGTCGTATCCAGCCGTTCAAGGGCGCGCTTGTCCTTCACCGCTGGCTGCGTCAGCAGGCTATCGAGTTGCGGGCGGCCAAGCGGAACGGAAAGCTCGTCTCTTGCGTCGCCATTGCCCGTAAGATCGCGCAATTCCGACAGGACGCGCTGCAGATTGAACCTGAACTCGTGGCCGACCCCGTCCAGCGCCATCGTCAGCGCGCGCCCGCGTGTGCGCAGGCTCTTCAACACGAACCAGATGATCATCAGGACGACGATGCCCGCAATGGCACCGGCGATAACCAGCAACACTTCCAGATTTTCTTCTGTCATTCTACTCAACCCCTACCCCAGGTCAGGGGAGGTTAACCCAGTTAAATGACGGGGTCGAACAAGTTCGCGTCTTAAGTGAATTAAGGCGGCCCTCACACTGGAGGGCAGGACCTAGCCAAGTACCCGCCCCGCCACCGCGTCCAGCTTTGCCAGTAGGTTCGGGTCACGGGCATCCGGCGCGGTGATAAGTGCATAGTCGAGACATGTCTCGATCGCCTGCGGGGAGGCGGTGCGCGGCACACCAGACAGAAGCTTCGCCAGCTCCGACAGCGCTTTCTTCGCCGCGGCCGTGTTCGACTGCATGATCTCAAGCACATTCGCGACCGATACCGCTTCGCTCGCGTCGCGCCAGCAATCATAGTCCGTCACCATCGCCATCGTCGCGTAAGGCAGCTCTGCCTCACGGGCGAGCTTTGCTTCGGGCATATTCGTCATGCCGATCACGTCGCATTCCCACTGGCGATAGAGATAGCTTTCGGCGCGCGAGGAAAATTGCGGCCCCTCCATGGCGAGATACGTCCCGCTGCGATGGACTGTGACGCCAGCCTTTTCGGCTGCATCGCCAGCCAGCTGCGAGAGCCGCTCACACACCGGATCCGCCATAGAGACATGCGCGACCATGCCCGGCCCGAAAAAGCTCTTCTCACGCGCGAACGTCCGGTCGATGAACTGGTCCACCATGACGAAGTCACCCGGCGCATAGCGTTCACGCAGGGACCCGCAGGCAGATATGGACAGCACATCGGTGCACCCGGCCCGTTTCAGCGCATCGATATTGGCGCGGTAGGGTACATGCGTCGGCGTCAGCCTGTGGCCGCGGCCATGACGCGGCAGGAAGACAAAGCGGACATCGCCGATCCGGCCGGTGGTCAGCTCATCCGACGGCTCACCCCAGGGCGTCTCGACGCGCATCGTGCAGCGGTCCTCAAAGCCCTCCACATCGTAAAGGCCCGAACCGCCAATAACGCCGATCACCCATTCGCTCATCGTCTCATACTCCTGACTATCTCCCTGGCTGAAAGCAGCCCGCCCGGCTTAAATCAAGCCTTGTCACAGATGCCGCGCGGGAACACGTCACCCCTGCCGCGCGTCATTGACCTATGAACGCAACCGACACCCACCGCCCTGTTTCGGGCCCCCTCGCCCGGCTCGGCCTCGGCGCTCGCGCTCTTGTCTACTTCGCTGTCTGCTTCCTGCTCCTGAAGGCTGCCTTCACGAGCGAGGAAGATGATGGCGCGACCCCAGGTGAGGCGTTCCGCATGATCGAGGCCACCACAGGCGGGCGGATCCTGCTCGTCGGTCTC
>DUBH01000084.1:104447-113346 GCA_012960415.1 Henriciella sp.
GACATGGGGCCCAGAATTGATCAGGCGACGCGCGCGCGCATTACCATCTGGAGGCCGTCGTGCGACTCGCGCCAGTCGCCCTCGGCCTCTTCCTCTACGCGCTCTGGCGTTACCAGCAGGCGGCTCTCGACACGGACGACCAGGGTACCGACGCAAAAGGTATACTCGCACGTCTCGGTATGTTCTCGTCAGGCACCAGCTATGCCCTCGTCGGCTTCGCAGCAGGGGCAGTCGCTTTTGATGCCGATGATGGCGGCGGAGGCGGCAAGACCGAAGAAACCGCCAAATGGCTGATGGAACAGCCCTTCGGCTCATGGATGGTCGGGCTCGCTGGCCTTTGCCTTCTCGGCATTGGCGCCGCCCAGATCTGGCGCACGCAATCCAATCAATGGAAAAAGAGCCTCGACCTCTCGGGCTGGGTACAACGCGCCAAGCCAGTCATAGAGTTCGGCATTGCCGGACGCGGTGTCCTGTTCGGCCTTATTGGCCTCTTCCTGCTACTCGGCGCGGCAAGCGCAGACCCATCAGACGTAAAAGGCCTCGCCGCCACGCTTGGTTGGATCAGGACGCAACCTTTCGGCCTGCCGCTCTTCATCGCGGCAAGTGCAACCATCGGTGCCTATGGCATCTATTCCGGCGTCCAGTCGCTGCGCCACCGCTTCCCGGACGATTAGGCGCGGTCGAACCATTTGCGCATGCCCGTCGGCTCAGGCGAACGCGGGTTCGGTGTCGTGAGCTTTACATCCCCTGCCAGCTCATAGCCGCAAGCGAGGTAGTAATCGACCAGCCGGGGCTGATCGGTCCGCACGGCGAGTTGCGCCCCAGCGGCGCCTTCGCCGCGACCGGCCGCCTCAAGCGATGACAGGATCATCCGCCCCAACCCGGCTTTCTGGCGCCCCGGCAGGACACCAATCCGCTTGATCTCGATCCAGCGTGTCTCTCCCGATATCGGCGGCGGTACAAAGACGAAGCGGCCTGCTCCTATCGGTTCGCCCGCATCTTCAAGGATAACCGCCCCGCCTTTGGCGATCTGTGTGGTGACCGTCTCGGGCGTTTCCCTGAACACCGTTGATTCCGGCGATACCCGGCCGGACCAGATCGTCTGCGTCAGCTCATGAATCAAAAGACCATCCGCCAGACTAGCTGAGCGGATGGTCAATCTGGTTTCCACGATGTGCTCGCGGGCCGTAAGCCTAGTGCTTCACGTTCCGCCAGATGCGGTGGAACGAGAACCAGAGCAGCACGGCGAAGATCAGAAGGTAGATCATCACGGCAAGACCGGTGGACTTGCGCTGGCTCTGCTTTGGCTCACCTGCCCATTGCAGGAAGTTTGCAATGTCGATCGACATCTGTTCGACGGTCGCTTCCGTGCCGTCCATGTAGGACACGCGGCCGTCAGACAGCTGCGGTGGCATGGCAAGGAAGCCACCCGGAGGCGTATGGCGTGGATCGCCGCGCCATTGCGCGCTGACATCACCGGCCATGTAAGGATTGTAGTACTGACCAACCGGCTGGACGAGCTCGCCTTCATAGTGGCTGTCGCCATGGGAAAGCGCTTTTACCGCAGACACGTCGATCACGGTTTCCATGGTCGGCTGTGCTGGCGCAGCGGCTTGTTCAGCCTCGCCCTCTGCGGCTTCACCTTCGGCTGCAGCAGCTTCTTCGCCGCCCTCAGCCATTTCGGAAGCTTCCATTTCGCCAGCTTCGACCGCTTCGGCGCCTTCACCTTCTGCTTCCGCTTCGGACTCTGCCGCTGGCATGTCCTCTACTTCGACTTCGCGCGTGCTGATCGCGTCTTCCGTCGGATAGCCGGAGATCAGGCTGTAGACATAGCTCGCGCCGCCGGCACGGGCTTTCGTGATCACCGAAAGATCCGGTGGAAGCGCGCCGCCATTGGCCGCACGGGCAGCTGCCGCGTTCGGGTATGGTGACTTGAACGGGTCCGAGGTGCGGGCCGGTCGGTAATCGTAATCACCGACATCGTTTGGTTCGGTGCTCAGGATTTCATCCTGGGCCGCAAACGACTTCACCAGCGGGTTGTTGTTCGCGTTCGGATATTCCGGATCGTAGAACGGGCCGCCTGGCTCACCGAGGTTACGGTAGCTCAGAAGGCGCATCGAGTGACACGAGGCGCAGACTTCGCGGTAGACCTGATAGCCGCGCTGGACGCTGGCCATGTCGAGTTCACCGACCGGGCCTTCGAACGCCCAACCGCCTTCTGGCTCATGCGGGTGCAGTGCGCCGCCGGCGGCATGGGCCGTCGCAGCGATAGCAGCCGCACAGAGACCAGCAGAGATAAAACGCAGGAATTTCATGTGCTTTGACCTCTTATTCGGCAGGGGCCGGGGCAGCGCGGTCATGACCGAGAACTGCCTTGTGGATTGAAGCAGGCTCATCCTTCGGATTCTCGCGCAGGCCGAGAAGCGGCAGGATGACCAGGAAGTAGGCGAAGTAGTAGAGCGTCAGCAGCTGTGCGAGGTGCACGAAGCGGAAAGCTGGCGCTTTCTCGACAGCAATGATCGCCTCGACGCCTTCGCTCATTTTCTGCTCGCGGAACGTCGCAGCAGCTTCATACTCTTCATAGGTCTGGGTCGCTTCATTGCCGTTTGCGTCGGTATAGCTGACGACCAGCTTGTCAGAGCCCATCGGGATGATTGGATCATCCGGGTTTGCCGCGCCGCACCAGCCGAGCAGCAGGCCAGCAACCACGAAACCGAAGAAGAACTGACGGGCCACCGGACGGTAGCGCATCGACTTCACCTTCGAGGTGTCGAGCCAAGGCAGGAAGAACAGCACAGCAATGGAGCCGAACATCGCGATGACACCGAGCAGCTTGGCGTCAATCGGGCCGAGGTTGAACGTGATGGCGCGCAGAATGGCGTAGAATGGCAGGAGGTACCATTCAGGCACGATGTGCGCCGGCGTCACAAGCGGGTTGGCCTCGATATAGTTGTCGGCGTGGCCGAGAACGTTCGGCATGTAGAAGACGAAAGCCGCGAAGATGATCAGGAAGACAACGATCGCGAAGCCATCCTTCACCGTATAGTACGGGTGGAACGGGACGGTATCCTGCTTCAGGCCTTCCTTGTCCTTGCGGACTTCAACACCGGTCGGGTTGTTGTTGCCAGGCACGTGCAGGGCCCAGATGTGGAGGATCACAACGCCTGCGATCATGAATGGCAGCAGGTAGTGCAGCGAGAAGAAGCGCTGCAGCGTCTGGTTACCAATCGACGGTCCGCCCATCAGCCACGCCTTGATGCTGTCGCCGATGACAGGGACTGCACCGATCAGGCCGGTGATAACGTTTGCACCGTGATAGGACATCTGGCCCCATGGCAGAACATAGCCGAGGAAAGCCGTGCCCATCATGAGCAGGAAGATCACCACGCCGAGGATCCAGAGGATCTCACGCGGGGCTTTGTAGGAACCGTAATAGAGACCACGGAACATGTGGATGTAGACCGCGAGGAAGAACATCGACGCGCCATTCGAGTGAATGTAGCGGATGAGCCAGCCATAAGGCACGTCGCGCATGATCCGCTCGACCGACGCGAACGCGCCATCGACGGTTGCGGTATAGTGCATGGCCAGGACCACACCGGTCAGGATCTGCGTCATAAGGCAGACGGCAAGAATGCCACCGAATGTGTACCAGTAGTTCAGGTTCTTTGGCGTCGGGAAGTCGACAAAGCTGTCATAGGCCAGCCGGACAACCGGCAGGCGTGAATCGAGCCATTTCGTAAAGCCGGTCTTCGGCTCGTATGTAGAGGCATGTCCGCTCATGGCTGTGTTACGTCCTCTTGCTTAAAGCGAAATGTTAATCACGGCGGCGCTGAGCCAGTTATAGTCCGGCACCGGAAGGTTTGCCGGAGCGGGCCCGCGGCGAATGCGGCCGGACGTGTCATAGTGCGAACCGTGGCAAGGGCAGTACCAGCCGCCGAAGTCGCCCGTATTGCCTTGTGCCGGACCAACCGGGACACAGCCAAGGTGCGTACAGCTGCCCGAGGTCACGAGGATCGCAGGATTGTACTCGCCGCTCTGCATCGGAACGAGGCGCTCTTCATCGCTCTGCGGGTCCGGCAGGGACGACAGGTCGACGCTCTGTGCGGCGCGAATCTCTGCCGGGGTGCGGTGACGGATGAAGAACGGCTTGCCGCCGATCAGGACCCGGATCTCACCGCCGACCGGCACTTTCGACACGTCGACATCAAGGCTCGATGCCGCTTTCGTGTCGCTGGCGGCATTCATCTGGTCGACGAACACATATGCCAGCGCACCAGCGCCTGCGACAGCGGTCGCTGCCGTAGCAATGTGAATGAAATCGCGACGGTCTTCATCGACCGTCTCGTGTGGTTTGGTTTGCGCGTCGCTCACTCTTCCAGTCCTCTGGCCAAGGATTTCTCCGAGATGCATACATTATTGGTGAGGAAAATCATTGCGGCGCAACGCCGCGAAATGCACCTCCCCGCATATATCTGCGCTGCGGTTAGCGCGGGCGCGCGGGGTTTGCAAGGCGCGCATGTGCGTCATCGCATGCGACGCAGCGGCGCGGGCAGTTACAACCAGCCGGGGTGCGTCAATGAAGTCGGGCGAATGCCGGTTTTCCCACCGGCGCACATGGACTAAGGCCTGCGTACAAAGAAGGTAAGCATGACCGAAAACGACCTCGAATCACAAAAGACCCGCGCCCGAACCTGGTTTGAGACCCTTCAGGGCGACATCATCGACAGCTTCGAAGCGATAGAGGCCGAAGCCGAGCCGCCACATTATACCGGTCCGGCCGGCACTTTCGTGCGCACGCCCTGGACGCGCGGCGACGGTACGGAAGACCTTGGCGGCGGCACCATGGCCATCATGAAGGGCAAGGTCTTCGAGAAGGTCGGCGTGCATGTCTCCTGCGTCTATGGCGACTTTTCAGAAGCCTTCCGCGCGCAGATCCCCGGCGCAGACAAGTCCGGCGGCCGTTTCTGGGCGTCCGGCATCTCGCTGATCGCCCACCTTCGCAATCCGCGCGTGCCTGCCGTTCATATGAATACGCGCATGCTCGTCACCAGCGAGAGCTGGTTTGGCGGTGGCGCAGACCTCACCCCGCTGCTGACCTATCAACGCGAAGCCGACTATCCTGACACCGTCGACTTTCACGCCGCCATGAAAGACGCCTGCGACCGTCACGATCAGAGCTTCTATCCGCGCATGAAGCAGCAGTGCGACGAGTACTTCCACCTTGCGCACCGCGACGAGCCACGCGGCACGGGCGGCATCTTCTATGATCGCCACAATACAGGCGACTGGGAGGCTGACTTTGCCTTCACGCAGGATGTCGGCCGCGCTTTCCGCGACATCTACCCGACGCTCGTCCGCCGCCGCATGAATGAAAGCTGGACCAGCGACGAGCGCGAAGAACAGCTCGTCCGGCGCGGACGCTATGTTGAGTTCAACCTGCTCTATGACCGCGGCACCACGTTCGGGCTCAAGACCGGCGGCAACGTCAACTCGATCCTGTCGTCCATGCCTCCGGTCGTAAAATGGCCGTGACCCGCCTGCAGACCCCTGATATGACAGCGAAATGAGCGAGACGAGCAAGAACAGCCCTTGGCGGATCATCATCGCCATCATCGCGCTGACGGCAGCTGTGGCGGCCCTTGGCGGTCTGGTATCGAGCGGCAGCCAGGACCCGTGGTATGCGGCACTCGACAAGGCGCCCTACAATCCGCCTGACCGCGCGTTCGCGATTGTCTGGCCCGTCCTCTATACCCTGATGGCGCTCGGCGCGATCATCGTCCGGCTGAAAGCAAAGTCATTCGCCGCCGCCAGCGCCGCCTTCGGCATCTTCTTCACCCAGCTTGCCGTGAACCTTTCATGGAGCTGGATATTCTTCGGCTTTCAGGCGCCCCTGATCGCGCTCGTCATCATCGCAATACTGCTCGTCCTGATCGTGCTGATGATCCGCGCCTTCAACCGCCATTCGATCATCGCAGGCATCCTCCAGGTCCCCTACCTCGCATGGGTCTGCTTTGCCGCCTATCTCAACGGCTTCATCGTCTACGCGAACTAGGCTTTCAGCCGCGCCAGCAGCTCGTCACGCTCTGGCTGGAAGTCCTGGCCCATCCACCATTCCTCAAGTGCGCGCAGCGCCTCGCCGATCTGGGGGCCTTTGAGGCCAGCGGCCAGCGCATCATCGCCGCCAACCGGAAATTCAGGCCGCTTCCAGGCGCGGATCGCATAAAGGTGGTCGCGCACATTCTCGCCTGAGGTCAGCGCCCGGTCCACGACGGCCTGCTTGCCATGCCAGTAGAGCGTGCGACGAAGCTCTGCTCCGTTCATGCCGGGGATCTTCGGCAGATTGTCCGCCGCCCACATGGTCAGCCGGTCAGCCTCCGCGTTTGAGAGGCGCAGCCGCTTGGTCACCGCCATGACAGACGGCGCGCTGCGGTCGATCAGTGCCATCAGCCGCAGCATCGGGTCAGCCCCGACACCGACCAGCGTTTCGCTGACCCGCAAATCATGCAGCCCGTCCAGCGTTTCACATTCCGGCAGAAGCAGCGCGAGCACGCCGCTCTCTTCCATGGCGACCACGGCATGCACCGGGTCCGGCGCGGCAAGCAGCTTGCGCAGCTCTTTCCAGATGCGCTCGACCGCGATCTGTCGAAGGCCCTCTTTCTGGCGCTCGCAGGCCGCCTGGCCTTCAGCGTCGATCCCCGCGCCATACCAGGCATTGAAGCGATAGAAGCGCAGGATGCGCAGATAGTCCTCGCGCAGGCGCTCATCGGCATCCCCGATAAAGATGACGCGGCCGGTCTCCGCATCCTCAAGCCCGCCGCCAATCGGGTCGTAGATCTTTCCACCGGCGTCAGCATAAAGCGCGTTCAGCCTGAAATCACGCCGCCCGGCATCCTCGGCCCAGTCCTCGGTAAAGGCGACCACGGCGCGCCGGCCATCTGTCTCCACATCGCGGCGCAGGCTCGTAATCTCGAAAGGCTTGCTCTCTATGACCGCGGTGATCGTGCCATGCTCGATCCCCGTTGGAATGGCGCGTATGCCAGCCGCTTCCAGCGCGTCGATGACCGCCTGCGGCTCCAGCTGCGTGGCGATATCGATATCATCGACGTCGCGGCCCATGATGGAATTGCGCACGCACCCGCCGACGAAGCGCGCGCAATCAGCGCGAACAGCGTGCAAGGCGTCGATCACGGCGCGCGTTGTGGGCGCGTCGATCCAGTCAGTCTTTGAAAGTTCAGTCATTGCGGGCCGGTCGTCCTGTCTTCCGCAGTTTCGCTTTCCAGCGCCGTTGCATCATCGCGCGCTTCCGGGTCAAGCGGGCCGGGCGGTTCATTCGGTCTGGCAGGGTCTGTCCCGCCAAGGCCCGGCGCGCGGCTGCCCGGGTCACGGCTTGCAGGCAGGCCAAGCTCGTCGCGGCGTTTTTCGCAAGGCACTTCCTGCGCGGCGACAATCCGGCCGGTCTCAGGGTCGGTATAGGAGCGCTGGATACACATGTCGCGCCCACCCCGGTCCACGAAGATGAGGACGATCCAGGCCAGTACGGCCAGACCAGCGCCTGTTGCGAACAGAATGGTGATCGGCCAGGGCTTTCGACCTTCCTCGATGGCTTCCTGCCGTGCCAGCCGCCAGACGCCATAGGCGAAGAATGGCAGCAAAAACAGCACGATCTGAAAGATAATCCTGTAGGTCAAACCATTTCCTCCCCGGGCTCATACAGCCTTTCATATAAAGCGCGTATGATCCCTGCCGTCACGCCCCAGATGCGGTGGCCTTCATACGGCATCTCATAATAGTGGCGCACCTGCCCCTTCCAGCTGGCTTTTTGCCGCTGGTGGTTTGCCGCCTTCATCAGGAAGGAAAGCGGCGTCTCGAATACGCTGTCTACCTCGATCGGGTCTGGCCGGGCGACAAAGCCTTCAGGCAGAACGCCTAGCACCGGCACGATCCTGAAGCCCGTGCCTGTAATATACGGCGCCCCCCGTGCGATCAGCTTTACCTCATCAGGATTGACGCCAACCTCTTCCTCGGCTTCGCGCAGCGCCGCCTCGATCTCATCGGCATCAACCGGGTCGACCTTGCCGCCCGGAAACGCGACCTGTCCGGGATGCGCCTTCATCGTATCTGGCCGGTGTGTCAGCAGCGCGGTCGGCCCTCCATCCCTCGGGATAATCGGCACAAGCACAGCCGCCCGGCGAATATTCGCGATGCCGTCCGCATCCAGAAATTCGATATCGCCGCCCTCAGACAGGCGTTCCTCGCCCTCAATGGGGTCAAGGCGCAGGCGTCCACGCGCCAGAAAGTCATCAAGGTCGACAAAGGCCATGGGCGATCAGTCCTGCGCCGGTCCGATGTCAAAGAAAACCCCGTCAGACCAGACACCAAGACGCCCTTCATCCTCAGGCGATGTCACGGCCATCCCGGCCAGCTCATAAAAGACTGGGCGTGCCAGCTTCGCCTCCAGCCGGCCGCGCACCAGAATATAGGGCGATGGCTCCAGCGTTTCCGGGTCCGTCTCGATCCGCAGCGGATTGTCCGCGCCAGCGATAACGACGTCGCCGACATTGGTGACGAAGGCGAGCGTCTGGTCTTCGCCGGCCTCACCCGCCCGATCGACACGGGTCGCAACGAATGCCGCATCGGCCACGTGTACGACAACCTTCTCATACGGCGTCACCAGCCAGTGCGAACCGTCCTCGTCCTTGCGCAGGATCGTCGAGAACAGCTTCACCAGCTTCTTGCGATTGATTCGCCCGCCTTCATGCCACCAGCTGCCATCGGCGCGGATTTCCATGTCGATATCGGCCGAACGCTCCGGCGACCATTGCTCGACAGGCGGCAGTTTGCGCCCGCTTGGGTCAGGCGCGATGACTTTAAGCAGGTCGTTCAAGCTGATTGCAGT
>DUBH01000084.1:113397-121678 GCA_012960415.1 Henriciella sp.
AGTGTTTTCATTGGATTTCACGTCGCGCTCCGCCATCATTTTGCCTAGACGTAGGTCTGAACTGGGCCGGAGCAAAGACGGAGACCTCATGGCAGACGATAATGACGCGGTTGTACAAGAGGCTGAAGCCGCTGGCGAAACGCTGGAGAAGGTGAAAGCCGAGATCGCGAAAGCCGTGTTCGGCCAGGACCGTGTGATCGAACTGGCGCTGTCGGCGATCCTCGCAGGCGGCCACGCCCTGCTGATCGGCGCACCCGGACTTGCCAAGACCCGCCTCGTCGAAGCCATGGGCACCGCGCTTGGTATCAACTCCCAGCGCATCCAGTTCACGCCCGACCTTATGCCGTCTGACATTCTGGGCTCTGAAGTCCTCGACGAAAGCGCTGGCGGTGAGCGTAGCTTCCGCTTCATCAAGGGCCCGATCTTCACCCAGCTCCTGATGGCGGATGAGATCAACCGCGCCTCGCCGCGCACCCAGTCCGCCCTTCTCCAGGCGATGCAGGAACGCCACGTCACCATCGCAGGCGTGCGCCATGACCTGCCCGCCCCTTTCCATGTGCTCGCAACCCAGAACCCGATCGAGCAGGAAGGCACCTACCCGCTGCCTGAAGCCCAGCTCGACCGCTTTCTGCTCAAGATCGATGTCACCTATCCGGACATCGACACCGAACGTCAGATCCTCGTTGAAACGACCGGCCTATCGGACGCGAGCGTCCAGCCCGCCATTGATGGCGAACAGCTCATGGCCCTCCAGCGTCTCGTCCGTCAGATGCCTGTCGGCGAGAAAGTACTGACGGCGATCCTCGCCACCGTTCGCGAAGCGCGCCCTGAGCAGAGTTCGGATGACCGTGTTCGCCGGTTTGTCGACTGGGGTCCCTCACCGCGCGCCGGTCAGGCGCTCATGCTGGCCTGCCGTGCCCGCGCGCTGCTTCGCGGGCGTCTCTCACCATCTCTGGAAGATGTCGAAGCGCTCGCAGAGCCTTGTCTCGGCCACCGCATGGCGATGCGCTACGACCCGACCGGTCAGGCGCCAAGCATGCGTGAGCTGATTGGTGATCTCGCCAGATCGACAGGCTGAGATGCAGGCTGCGACGCCACAGCTGGTGCGCATGGCCGCTGGCCTCGCGCTTGGCGCAGCCGCCCTCGCGGCGTGCGAGCGCGATCCCGGCATGCCGTCGCCTTCAGGTGATGCGCTGGCTGAATGCTATCGCATGATAGAGCGCGCCGAGCTTGCCATAGACATAAGCGGTACCGGTCTTTCAGCGTCCGATCGCCGTCTTGTCCGCGCAGAGCTTGATGCAGCCCGCGTCCGCGTGCTCCATGCCTGGTCAACGCGCGAAGGTGTCGGCCTGTCAGTCGGCGCCATCGAAGACGAGTCGGCGGAGGCAGAGAATTTCCTGTCCGGCGTAGAGGCCGAAGCCAGCCTCAGCGACCAGGACCGGATGAGTGAGCGCACCGATGCCGCCAACCAGCCTGCCCAATGGCGCAGCAAGTTCGACGCCGCGCTCGACTGCACCGATGAGGTCTCCGCGAATGAAGCTTGAGGCCCTGAGAGCTGAAGCCGAAGCTGTCGTACGCGGTCTGCCGGGGCTCAACCTGAAAGCCCGCGCCGCGGACGCTGCTCATCTGGGCGCGGCTGGCCGCAAGCGCGCAGGCACAGGCGAACAATTCTGGCAGTACCGCCACTACACGCAGGAAGACACCGCCCAGCGGATCGACTGGCGACGTTCGGCACGCGGCGACGATGTCTATGTCCGCGAAACAGAGCTGGAGACCGCGCGCACCATTCTTTTCTGGTGCGATCCGCAAGAGGGCTTTGACTGGAGCGGTAAAGCAGAGCGCCGTACCAAGGCGGATACGGCCCGCATCCTGATGCTGGCCAATGGCCTCATGCTGTCCAAGGCGGGCGAGCGCATTGGAGTTCTTGGCAGCGCGCGCAAGGCAAGCTTTGGCAAGGCCGCCGCAGACAAGCTCGGTGAGGACCTGCTCGCCTCTGCCAGCAACCAGTTTCCACCGCCTCCCCGCTCGCGCGCCATCTTTGCGCTTGCCAGCGATTTTTATGACCCGATCGACGTCTGGCGCGAAAGGCTCGCGCCGCTCGCCCGCGCCTCAAAAGAAGGGGTTCTGATCGCCCTCAGTGACCCGATCGAGGAAACCTTTCCATGGCAAGGCCGGGTCCGCTTCAGCCGTCCGGGCACGCAACTTTTCCGCCTCTTTGGCCGCGCCGAAACGATCCGGGAGCAATATCTCGAACGCTTCGCCGCGCATGCCGCCGCCATCGAAAACCTCGCGGCGAGCTTTGGCTGGCAATATGTCCGCCACTCCACCGGTGACGACATCACCTATGGCGCTGCAGACCTGAAACAGGCGTTCGAAGCCTTCGGGGCGCGCGTATGAGCCTCGGTCCGTTTCTTTTCGGCGCGCCGCTGGCGCTGCTCGGCCTCATCGCCCTGCCGGTCATCTGGTACATCCTGCGCGCGACGCCGCCCGCGCCACAGGAGGCGGCCCTTCCGTCACTCCGCCTGCTGGATGATATCGAGCCAGAGGACGAAACCCCGGCCCGCACGCCGTGGTGGATTCTCCTCCTGCGCCTTTTGGCTGCTGCCGCTGCCATTCTCGGCCTTTCCAACCCCGTCTATGCACCGGGCGCGCAGATCGGCACTGATGACGCAGGACCTGTCCTCATCGTTATCGACAATGGCTGGACCAGCACCCCGCGCTGGGGTGAGCTGCAATCCGCCGCCTCCAGTGCTCTCGATGGCGCGAGCCGTGATACCGCAGGCCACCTCCTTCTCACCGCCCCGCGCACGCTGAACGCAGACCCTGCCGACCGCCTGACACGGACGGACCTTTCAGCCCGTATCGATTCCCTCGATCCCGTCTCCTGGGGCACCGACCGCGAAGACGCGCTGGAGCGTCTTGAAGCCTCCGGCATACAGCCTGCCCGCATCCTCTGGGCCAGTGACGGATTAGGCAACGAGGACGCCCGTGCCTTTGCCGACGCCCTCGGCGAAATTGCGCCGCTCAGCATCTATGCGGCCGCCCCGCGTGGGCCGTTCGCAATTACCAGCCTGTCTTCCGCCGCTGACGGGGCCGCCGTCACGGTCCGCCGGGTCGATACCTCCAACAGCGCGCAGACCTATGTCTCCGCCCTGACCCTCGACGGTGCAGCCCTCGCCACGGCAGAGGCAGACTTCCCCGCCGGCGAGGCAGAAGCCATCGCCCGCTTTGACGTCCCCGCTGCCGCCCTCGCCCGCGTGGAACGCTTCGCCATTACCGGCGTGCAGGGCGCAGGCAGCGTCTGGCTCTGGGATTCGGCAGACCGCTCCCGCCGTGTCGGTCTCGTCTCTGGCGACTCCACCGCTCAGCCGCTTCTCTCCGACATGCACTATGTCCGTCAGGCGCTGGAGCCTTTCGCCCACATCACGGATGGCTCCATCGAAGAGCTGATCGCCGCCGACCCCGACGCCATCATCATGACCGATATCGGCCAGCTTGCGCCTGAGCTTGAAGAGCGCATGGCTGAATGGGTCGAAGGCGGCGGCGCGCTTATCCGGTTCGCAGGCCCGCGCCTTGCTGCGCAGTCTGACAGCCTCGTGCCGACACCGCTGCGCCGTTCATCCCGCGCTATTGGCGGCGCGCTGACTTGGGAAGACCCGCAAAGCATCGGCAGCTACCCCGAGACCTCGCCTTTTGCGGGCCTCTCCTCCCCTGCCGACATCAAGATCCGCCAACAGGTCCTCGCGCGCCCGGATCCGGAGCTCGTCAGCCGCACCTGGGCGCGCCTTCAGGATGGCTCACCGCTCGTCACCGGCGCGAGCCGCGGACAGGGCACGCTTGTCCTCTTCCACGTCACTGCGGGCCCCGACTGGTCCGACCTTCCCTATTCAGGCACCTTCGTCGAGATGCTGAGACGCGCCATTGCCGCCGGCCGCGGCGAGACCATGCAGGACGAGGAAGGCACCTATACGCCAGAGGTGACAGTGAACGGCTATGGCCGCCTTGTCAGCCCCGGCCCGAACGCCTCGCCCATCGCGGCAGCTGACCTTGCAGACGCTGTCCCATCTGAAGCCCACCCGCCCGGCCTCTATCGCGGCCCCGGTGGCACGCGCGCCATCAACACCGCAGCTGCAGGCGTCCCCGCCCTCGTCACAAACTGGCCGACCAGCGCCACGCTGCTCGGTGACGCCGAAGCCCAGACCATCCGCCTCGGCGGCCTCCTTCTGGGGCTCGCAGGCCTGCTGATCGCGATCGACCTGCTCGTCGCGCTGGCACTCGCCGGACGCTTCCCGTCTCTCCGCCGCGGCGCCCATGCCGCCGTCCTGATCGCTGGCGCAGCAACGCTCGCACCGCTCGCCCAGCCGCCAGCCCACGCCCAGTTCGACGATATCAGCCCTAACCCCTACAGCTATGCCATCTCGCCCGGCTATCGCGGCACGGAGATCGAGCAGACCGGCGAGATCGACAAGGCGATGGAAGCCCTGCTCGAAATGCGCCTTGCCTATATCGAGACTGGCGACAGCGAGGTCGACGCCGTCACCCGCGCGGGCCTTCGCGGCCTCTCCCTCACCCTTTTTCGCCGCACCTCGGTTGAGCCGGCAGAGCCGCACACTGTCGACCCTGAAACCGATGAGCTCGACGTCTACCCGATGATCGTGCTCGCCCTGCCGGACAATGCAACACCGCTCAGCTCTCGCGCGGTCGAGCGCCTCAACGCCTATCTGCGCAATGGCGGCGCGCTCTTCATCGACACGCGCCGGGGCGGGAATGTCGCGAGCAATAACAGCTTCGCCGACCTCGACCGCGTTCTGCCCGGCCTCGACACCCCGCCGCTCCAGCCGGTCAGCCAGGACCATGTGATGACGCGCAGCTTCTACCTGATCGACGGGTTCGCCGGGCGCTATCAAGGCCGCCAGCTCTGGATCGAGTCCTCGGCAGGCGCGGCAGACGCTTCGGCGCGCCGCGGCGACGGCGTCTCCGGCCTTATCATCGGGGACGCAGACTATCTCGCCGCCTGGGCCATTGATGACAGCGGCCGCCCGCTGCTCAGCGTCGATGGCGGCGACCGGGAACGTGAGATGGCGCGCCGTTTCGGCGTGAACCTGATGATGTACGTGCTGACCGGCAATTACAAGGAAGACCAGGTCCACATCCCGGCCCTGCTGGAACGCCTCGGCGAGGGCGAAGACGGCGCAGCGCCCGCCCCGACGGGCATCGAACGCCAGATCCCGCCGCGCCTTCCCGGCAGCACGGACCAGCCCGACATGCCCGACATCGAGGAAATGATCCGCCGCCAGCAGGAAAGCACGCCTGAATGACCGAAGCTGGCCGCATCTCGCTCGACCCGCTTCTCGGCTGGCCGCTGCTCTGGGCGCTGCTCGCGCTCTGCCTTCTCGCCTATGGCGCCTATATCCGCTGGCGTGGCCGCGCCTGGCTGATGCGCGCGGCTGTGCTCACCGCGCTCGCCGCTGCCCTCGCAAACCCCGCCTATGTCCGCGAGGAACGCGACCCCCTCCCCTCCGTCGCCGCCATCGTCGTCGACCGCTCAGAGAGTATGAGCTTCGGTGAGCGCGAAGCCATCGCCGACGCCGCCCTCGAAAAGCTGCGCGCCGAGATGGACGCCGACACCTCGCTTGAGGTCCGGTCCGTCGAGACAGGCTCTGACGCCGACGGCACCAACCTCATCGCCTCACTCGAAGGCCTGATGGCCGACGTCCCGCGCGACCGGATCGCCGGCACCGTCCTCGTCACCGACGGACAGGTCCATGACGTGCCAGAAGACGCAGACCGCCTCGAAGCGCTCGGCCCCATTCACAGCCTCATCACCGGCGACCCGGACAGCGGCGACCGGCGCATCTCTCTCGTCCGTTCGCCGGACTTCGGCATTGTGGGTGAAGAAGCCGCCTTCGTCGTGAGCGTCGATGACCCTGTCAGTGCGCAGGCCACCGTCACCTATTCCATGAATGGCGGAGAGCCTGAAGAAATCACCGTCCAGACCGGCACCGACACCCCCCTCCCGGTGGAGATTGAGCGGCGCGGCGACAATATCCTCGTCGTCGAGACCCCGGCAGGCGAGCAGGAGCTGACCCTCGCCAATAACCGCACCGCCGCCACCCTGTCCGGCGTGCGCGACCGCCTCCGCGTCCTTCTCATCACCGGCAAGCCTAATGCCGCCGGCCGCGTCTGGCGCGACCTTCTGAAATCAGACCCCTCGGTCGACCTTGTCCACTTCACCATCCTGCGCCCGCCCTACAAGCAGGACGTGACCCCGCTGGAGGAAATGGCCCTCATCGCCTTCCCGACAGAGGAACTGTTCGAGGGCAAGCTGAATGAGTTCGACCTCATCATCTTCGACCAGTATGAGCGGCGCACCGTCATCACCATGTCCTACCTCGCCAATATGGCCCGCTATGTGGCCGATGGCGGCGCCCTGCTGATCGCGGCGGGTGAGGATTTCGCAGGCCCCGCCTCCCTCGCCAACACGCCGCTCTCTGCCGTCCTGCCGGCCCTGCCCACCGGCACCATCCAGGTCGGCAAGTTCAACCCGCAAATCTCTGAAACCGGCGCGCGCCACACCATCACCGAAACCCTCACCGGCCAGTCATGGGGCGACTGGGTGCGCTATATCGAGGCCGTGCCCGAAGTTGGCGATGTCCTGATGACCGCCCGCAATGGCGACCCGCTTCTGGTCGTCGACCGTGTCGGCGAAGGCCGCGTCGCGCAGATCCTGTCCGGCCAGATCTTCCTCTGGGCGCGCGGCTATGATGGCGGCGGCCCCTTCGCAGAGCTGATCCGCCGCACCGTCCACTGGCTGATGAAAGAGCCAGAGCTTGAAGAGCGCCAGCTCCTCCTCGAAGCGCAGGGCGACACGATGCGCGCGCGCCTTCGCACCCTGTCAGACACCGCCCCCACTTTGAGCGTCGAAACCCCGGACGGCGAAACCCTCAATCCCCGCTGGACACAGACCGGCCCCGGCGAATTCACCGCAGAGCTTGCCATAGACCAGCTCGGCCTCTTCCGCGCTGAGGCAGGCGGCCTAGAAGCGGTGGCCTTGAACGGCCCCGCCAATCCAAAGGAATACGCTTCCCTCGAAGCGACCGGCGACCTCCTCGCCCCGCTCTCAGCGGCCACAGGCGGCGGCGTCTATGAGCTGACCCGCCCCGGCGCCAGCCTGCCGGACATCCGCCGCGTCGGGCAAAACGCCAACGCCGCCGGCGGGAACTGGCTGGGCCTAAAGGAACGCGGCGCCTACGCCGTCCGCAGCTCCACCAGCCTGCCGCTCCTGCCGGGCCTATTGGCCGTGGCGCTCATTCTGGTGTTCCTGATTTTGGCCTGGCGGCGTGAGGGGCGGTAATCCCCATCATGCGCGCTACATCGCGAAAGCGGACGTTTGTGGAGCCGGTCTTGAAAAGCAGAAAATCGTCGGAAATTACCGCAGTGACTTGCTCAGAACACTAGCGAGAGAACCGTCGGCGTTCCTACGTTTGATAGTGGGCCAGTTACTTGGAACTTTGCGATATAGTGTCGTTCAAATCCGTGACACTCAAGCTGACGAACTCTACTTTCTCCAGCGCGAGTGTTAGCTAGAATAGTCTTGCAGCCGAGCGTTTGCGCCCTACGTAGTCGCGCTTCGTCAAGCAATTGTGCGAGCCCAATTCTTCTATGGGCAGGGCTAACCACAAGTCGCGAAATGAAGCCGAGTGGCTTGGCGATAAGGCTACAGTTCAGCTGGCGATAGACGTCAAAGTCCGGCCCCTCCTCAACTGCGTCAGTAACAGTCAAGCGAGCCGCCGCCACTGGTGAACGGTCTTTTGCACATACCACGAAGTGCATCGAGGTAGCGTCAAAATTATCCGACCATTCAGTTAGGTTTGCTGGGAAATGTTCTGTGCGTAACTTCCAAACTCGTGCTCGAAGTTGATAGACTTCCTGCAAAACCTCGCTGCTAGGACTGCATACTAAACGATATTCCTGTTTATGGTACGACATTGCCCCCTGACCCCGTGATCTTATAAGCTGCTAATCCTGAACAGAAGTACTTGCCAACTAATGCATAGGGGAAATACCGGACCCTCTAACTTTAGTTATGTTATGTCCGATTTTGCGCCAATACCGGACATGTCTGGCACCGGATTTTCAACCTTCCATCCCCCTTCCCACGCACCCGTCTATAACCCTCACCGACGGAGCTGAGCTGGGCGATCATATGGAACTGTCTGATGCGGGTGCCGGTGCGGCACTGGCGGCGCGCAAGAGAATAATGCGCTACCGCATTCCCCTT
>DUBH01000084.1:121688-181502 GCA_012960415.1 Henriciella sp.
CAGGCACCCCTTACCCCTTAGGGGGGAGGGGGTGAGGGGGAGCAACCTCGTTTCGAGCACTGAGATCTCAGCGATGCTCCCTCCCGCAATCACTGCCCGCATCAGCCCATGAGGAGAGGTGGCGCTCCCTCATCCCCGGCCCTTCTCCCAGCGGGAGAAGGGAGATTTGTCCCCCTCCCCACGCCCCCGTCTATAAACCTTCACCAATGGAGCTGAGTTGGGCAATCATATGGAGCTGTCTGATGCGGGTGCCGGTGCGGCACTGGCGGACGCTGTTTCATTATCTGGGCCGGCTGAGCGCCACTTTTGACGAAGCGAGGGCGGACGGCCGCACATGGGTCAACTGGCATGTACGCGAGGATGGCGTCATCTGGGTCTCGGCATGGGAACTGACACAGGCCGAGAAGGCCCAGCGCGCCGCGCTGCCCGCCGCCTCTCCCCCCGCCCCCTGGACACACCCCGCCTTGCAGCTTGAGCCTGCCTGGACCGCGCTCACCCCATGCACCGCGCTTACACCGCCGCTGCACCACGGGCACACCGTCCTCACACCAGAGCGACACCCCACCAAAACCACCGCCCGCGCCCCGCCTTTTCCGGGCGATCCGCCCCTCCCGGCAAAAGCCTAAAACCTCGTACAACAAAGTCTGACACCCGCACTCCAACCAACGGAGCCTGCGGGCGCTGGTGCTAGCTGGTGGGAAAGAGGGCGGCAGGCGTACCCCTCTCCTTGGGGAGAGGGGCTAGGGGTGAGGGGAGGCAGAAGCTGTATCAGGAACTGAAGACGCAGCGATGCTCCCGACCGATCACTGCCACCCGCAGCACTTGATGAGAGGCAGCTCCCCCTCATCCCCGGCCCCCTCATGGTGAGCTTGTCGAACCACTCCCGAGGGAGAAGGGAGAAGGCATCAGCCCTCTTCTACAAAAGCCCCCCGCGTCCGGTTCGCGAACGCCACCAGAGACAGCATCACCGGCACCTCCACCAGCACACCCACAACGGTTGCGAGCGCGGCCCCTGAATTGAGCCCGAACAGAGAGATCGCCACAGCAACCGCAAGCTCGAAGAAGTTCGACGTCCCGATCAGCGCGCAGGGCGCGGCGACATTGTGCGGGACTTTCAGCGCATAGGCCGCGCCGTAGGCGACCGCGAACATGCCATAGGACTGGATCAGGATCGGCACGGCGATCAGCGCGATGACCAGCGGCTGGGAGAGGATCACCTCCCCCTGAAACCCGAAGAGGAGAACGACAGTCAGAAGCAAGCCGAGCACCGAGGCAGGCTTCACCCGCTCGATGAAACCATCGACAGCCGCGTCCCCACCCCGCGCCCTCAGCATCTGGCGCACGGCGATGCCCGCCACCAGCGGCACAACGACATAGAGCGCAACCGACAGCAGCAGCGTCTCCCACGGCACGACGATATCGGTAATGCCCAGAAGGAACGCCACAATCGGCGCGAAGGCGACGACCATGATCGCGTCATTCACGCTGACCTGGACGAGGGTATAGTTCGGGTCGCCCCGCGTCAGCTGTGACCAGATGAAGACCATCGCCGTACAGGGCGCCGCGCCGAGCAGGATCAGCCCTGCGATATACCCTTCAGCATCTGCCTCGGGGATGAAGCCAGCGAAAACAAAACGAAAGAAGAGAACCCCCAACGCCGCCATGGTGAAAGGCTTGATCAGCCAGTTCACCACCAGCGTGATGAAAAGCCCCTTCGGCTTCTCCCCCACCCGGGCGAGCGAAGAGAAGTCCACCCCGATCATCATCGGCCAGACCATCGCCCAGATCAGGATCGCGACCGCGAAGTTCACATTGGCGTATTCAAACCCCGCCAGCGCGTCGAAGACACCCGGCAGCAACTGGCCAAGACCGATCCCGACCACAATGGCGAGCGCGACCCAGACAGACAGATAGCGTTCAAAAGCACCCATGGAGTTTCCCCGTCTTTCTCGGCTGGCGTATTATGAGTTCACTGAGGAAGCTGGCGCACAGCAAAGGGCGCGCTCTGCCGCCGCCTGAACACTGGTCGCAACGCAAGGCTCACCGGCGCAGCAATCTTCCATCAGGTAGACGATGAGGTCGCTGACCCGGTCGAAACAGGCCGAATAGATGATGGAGCGCCCCTCGCGCCGGCTCTCGATCAGGCCCGCCTGCTGAAGCAGGTTCAGCTGCGCCGACAGCGTATTGGGCGCGCGGCCAGCTTGTTCGGCAATGAGGCCAGCGGCAAGCCCGTCCGGCCCCGCCTTCACGAGCAGCCGGAACACCTCCAGCCGCCCTTCCTGAGACAGCGCCGAAAACGCGAGCAGTGCAGTCTTGTTTTCCATATTTCCATGATCGTTGAAATGTCGAAACGCGTCAATCGGGTTTTGGTCAATTGATAAGCCGGGCCGCCCGCAAGAACGCTCTTGATCCCTGTCCGGCCTTGCTCAAACTGCGCGTCATGACCGAGCTTGCCGACGCCCTCCTGCCGCTACTCAAGGCACAGCTCTCCGAAGGGCCCACGCCGCACCTTGTCTTCATCTCCGGCGCGCAGGGGATCGGCAAGTCGACGGCGCTTCGCTCTGCGATCGAGGCGCTTGGCCCCCGCGCCATCGGCCTCGGCATCGATGACTTCTACCTCCCAAAGTCCGAGCGCGAGCGCCTCGCCGCTGAGGTCCACCCGCTTTTCGCCACGCGCGGCCCGCCCGGCACGCATGATGTCCCACTCCTGATGGAGACGCTCACCGCGCTCAGGACCGTGCGGCCAGGCTCGGCAATCTCCCTGCCCCGTTTCTCCAAGCGTGATGATGACCGCGGCGAGCCGACTGTGCTTACGCCAGAAGAGCGCCCCAGCCTCATCATCCTCGAAGGCTGGCTCATGGGTGCCGCACCAGACCCATCCGCCCCATCGGATGCGCCGCTCAACAGCATTGAGGCTGAAGACCAGACTGGCGCATGGCGGCAATATCAGGAGGAGCAGCTTGCCGGCCCCTATGCCCGCCTCTGGGACTTGGCCGACAGTTTCATCCATCTCGACGCGCCGGACTTTGAAACAGTCCTCGGCTGGCGCCTGCAGCAGGAGGCCGAAAACCTCGGCAAGGCGCCCGGCACGCTGAGGGAGGCAGAGACCCGATGGGTCGAGCGCTTCATCCAGCATTATAAACGGCTTACCCGCCGTATGCTCTCCGGCCAACGGCGAGACGGGCACGTCATCAAGGTACGGGTCGACAGATCGGTCGAAGTCTGACGTGCGGCGGGGTTTCCCCCTGCTCCAGGGCATAAGGTATTAGGGAACAGGGCAACCGTCCCACCCATTGTCGGTACAACCCAACCAGACCCGGAGCAGCCCCATGGACCCCATCCTCCTCGACCAGCAGAGCGACCTTGTCCGCGTGCTCATCTCTGCACCGATCATGTATCTCACCATCGTTCTCGCGATCCGGCTTTCAGGAAAGCGGGCAACCTCGCAGATGAACAATTTCGACTGGATCGTGACCGTGGCGATCGGCTCCCTGGTCGGCTCCGGCATCGTTCTCAAGGGCGTGACGGTACTGGAATCGGTTGCTGCCATCGTGATGCTCCTCATCCTGCAATGGGTGCTGACCAAGTCTGTGCTGCACAGCAAATTCCTGTCGAAACTGGTCAAGGCAGAGCCAGTTGTCCTGCTTGGTAATGGCGTCTTCCGCGAAGATGCCATGCGCAAGGAGCGTGTCACCAAGCGTGAAGTCATGTCCGCAATCCGCCAGAACGGCCTTGTCGATCCGGACCAGGTTCAGTGGGTCATCCTCGAGACGAACGCGTCCTTCAGCGTCGTCGCCAAAGACGCGAATGAAAAGCAGATCCGTGCCTTGGAAGACGTCGACGGCATTGATGTCGTGCCTCAGGTAGAACGCGCGCAAACCTCCTGAGGAGCGCCAAATCTCCCGAA
This sequence comes from Henriciella sp., assembly GCA_012960415.1. Classification (GTDB taxonomy): domain Bacteria; phylum Pseudomonadota; class Alphaproteobacteria; order Caulobacterales; family Hyphomonadaceae; genus Henriciella. The sequence goes on from DUBH01000084.1 coordinate 125,596, forward strand.
TGTCTTGACTAGTTTGATGCCGTACTTTAATTGTATGGTATCAAACTAAATGGAGACAGGGATGTTTAAGCGCCGGAATGTTCTGATGCTGATTGGAGGTGGCAGCGTTCTCGCCGCCGGAAGCGTAGGCGGCTTCGTTCTGGCCAACGGGCCGTCCAGTGAGGCGCGGCGTCCCTGGCGCGAAGCCGGGCGGTATGCTGATTTCCGCAAACGCGCGCTTTCCTACGCCTTGCTGGCGCCCAACCCGCATAATCTCCAGCCCTGGAAGGTCGCGCTGGTGGGAGACAACGCGCTCACCTTCTACCCCGATCCTGACAGGCGGCTGCCCGCGACCGACCCGTTCGATCGCCAGATCACCATCGGATGCGGCGCTTTCCTCGAACTCCTCCGCCTCGCCGCCGCCGAAGAGGGCTATGCCGCAGAGATCGACCTCTTTCCCGAAGGCAGCGACATGTCCTCGCTCGCCAGCGCGCCGATTGCCCATGTCCGTTTCCTCCCCGGACAGGCGAGCTCCGACCCGCTATTTGCCCAGGTCCTCAAGAGACGCTCCAACAAGGAAGTCTATGCACAAAAGGATGTTGAGCCGGAGAAGCTCGGCGCACTTGTGCAGGCGGGCACCACATACGGCCAGCGGGTCGGGGCGACGGGTAACACGCCGCTTGCGGCCAAGCTGCGCGAGCTCACCTGGCAGGCACACAAGCTGGAAGTCACGACAGACTACACCAATCAGGAGTCAGTCGACCTGATGCGGATTGGCGCCCGTGAGGTCCGCGAGAACCCCGATGGGATTGAGCTTGAGGGTCCGATGATCGCGGCTGGCAAGCTCCTTGGCATGGTCAACCGTGACAGTCTCGCCGATCCGACGTCTGCGGGCTTCCAGCAGGGACTTGCCATGTATGAAGCTATGGCGATGTCGGCGCGCGGATTCCTCTGGTTGAGCAATGATGACATTTCGCGCCAGGACCAGATCAATGCCGGGCGTGCCTATGTCCGTCTCAATCTGAAAGCCACTGAGCTAGGCCTTGGTATCCACCCCTGGAGCCAGTCCCTGCAGGAATATCCGGAGATGGCGGAGCTCTACGAAGAGGTGCACGCCCTCATTGGCGAAGGAAAAAGACTACAGATGCTGGTGCGGGTTGGATATGCTCCGGACGTGATCGCGACCCCCAGAAGAGGATTGAACGCCCACCTTGTCTGACACCCCGCCCGAAGAACTCGCCGCCCTGCCCGATGAGGCTGTCTTTTTCCGCCTGTTCAACGAGATCGGCATCATCCAGCAGCTGGCAACGAGCGCGTTCGAGAAAATCCTTCCGCACGGGCTCACCCAGGCGCAGTTCAACATTCTGAACCATTGCGTGCGGCTGGGCGATGACAAGACCCCTGCCCAGCTTGCAGCAGCCTTTCAGGTCACGCGCGGAACGATGACGTCGACCCTCGCGCGGCTTGAGCAGAAAGGTTTCATCTGTGTCGAGCCAAGCAAGACAGATGGCCGCTCAAAGCGCGTCTTTCTGACAGAAAGCGGGAGGCAGGCGCGTGAAGAAGGCCTTCGGCAGGCTGCGCCCCTTCTTAACCGGACGCGCGAGGCGATGAGCCGCGAAAAAGCAGAAGGCCTGATTGGTCCTCTGTCAGAGCTTCGCGCCTGGATGGACGCTGATCGCGACAGGCAAGACTAGGCGGCCGTTACGAGGCCTTCGAGCACGCTCGCATCCCCCGCAAGGTCCCGAACCATGACGCGTGACTGGTCCTGCGGCCCGGGAAAGGTAAGTCGCCCGCGCGGGGTCACTGCAAAACCGATCCGACCGAAATAGGCCGGCGCGCCGATCAGGACTGCCGCGGGCCAGCCAGCTTCCGTACCAGCCTCAAGTGCCGCTTCAGTCAGCTGAAGGCCAAGTTCGGAGCCTCGCCAGGCGGGAGAGACAGCAACAGGTCCGTAGAACAGCGCCTTGTCGCCCCGCGCGCCAACCTTGAGCGGCCAGACACGGCAGACGCCAACGACCGTGTCTTGGTCGACCACAGCAACGCGGTTGATCTCTGGCAGTGTCCAGGAATATTCGCGCAGCCGCTCTGCGGTCTTGGCGAAGTGGCCCGGCCCGAAGGTGCGGTCGAACAGGCCTTCAATCGCCTCGGCGTGCCGGGCGGGCGTCTCAGGGAGGATCTCAATCATTTCGCGGGTGTTTAGGGTGCGAGGCCAGCGCTTGCAAATCCCAAATCAGCGGCGCCCCGGCCAGCCAGCCAGCAGCCCGCGGATTGAAGAAACAAAGGCAAGCGGCTGGTCGAGCATGACATGGTGATAGGCCTCAGGCACCGTAATCATCGGCACCGGCGGGTCCTGAAGCGAGCACATATAATCGGCGACCCTGTCCGGCACGAGGTCGGAAAGGCCGCCTCGCATGAAGACAATCGGACAGCGCGTTTCCATCGATGTCAGGTCGACATCATTCCACTCATCCATCAGCGAGTTAAAGATGAACGGATCGAACTTCCAGGAATAGCCTTCCTCGCCATCCTCACTGGTCATCTCCCTGATGCTGTGACGGGCGATATAGTCGACGATGTAATCGTTCTCACAAGGCTGAGGCGGGGCGAGGCGGAAGCGCGCCAGCGCCTCGTTGAAGCTCGAATAGGTGCGGTTCGCACGCGTCCGGCGCGGCGGGCGTGGCCGTTCATCGCCGGGCGGTTCGAGATGACTATCGACGATTACAGCGCCGCCAAATTTGTCCCCGCCTTCCGCGATCGTGGTAAAAAGTGAGATGATGCCGCCAAAGGAGTGGGAGACAATGATCGGCTTTTCGGCATGGTCGAACAGGCCTGCATGTTCACAGACGGCGTGCTGCTCGCGGCTGAAGAGTGGGAAGCTGTAGGACTTGCGCCAATCACTGTCGCCCATTCCTGAAAAGGTCGGGGCGACGACGTAATAATCGGTTGCGAGGAAGGGCGCGATGAAATCCCACCAGCGGGCATGCGCGCCATTCCCGTGGGCGAGCAGCAGGCCGGGCTTGGATGGGTCGCCCCAGCTTCGATAGGCGATTTTGGCCCCGTCGACCTCGACGCTGGCCTCGTTGGCCTCCTGCGCGATCGCCCAATTGAACCATTCCGGCGCGGCTGGCTTCTCGCCGCCATAGCGGGCGAGCGTCATGTCGCCTGCGACTGTTGTCTTGGCGGCCAAATTTCCGTCACTCATCGAAATTCCAGTCTCATCCGCGGCGCTCTATGACCTTGAAGATACCGCTGCCTGTGAGCAGCGTGCGCTCTCCGGTCCAGATGCGGCCTTCGACAGTATAAAGATTGTTTTCTTCGGCCACGATACTGGCCTTGCCCTCGACGAACTCGCCATGCTTTGCCCCCGAAAGAAAGTCACAGAGAAGGCGGATGGTGACCCACCAGCTATCCTCGTCGCTTTCGACGGCTGCGCCCCAGGCCATGTCAGCAAAGGTCATCAGCATGCCGCCATGGGCATTCATCATGCCATTGGTGTGATGCTCCTCGACCCGGAAGGCGCGGGTGATGCCATCAGGCCCCCTCTTTTCGAAGAGTGGGCCGATCTGCCGGCCAAAGCCCCTGTGCCATGGCAGGAGCTGATAGCCTTCGGGAAGATCAAATGTCTGGGAACGGTCTAGATCGTCTGTCATTTCGAATGCGGTGTGCCGCAAGCCGCCGGGGCCAACAAGTCCTCACCCAGCGGGAGGCGCGAGGCTGGCGAGGAAGGTGATCATGCTGTTCGCTGCAATGTGCGCGAGGATTGGCACTAGCATCGACCCGCTCTTCAGCCGCAGCCATGCAAACCCCATCCCCGCTACGAAGACCACGATGAGCGCAGGGATGCTGTATTGGAGGTGCAGGAAGGTGAAGGCAGCAGAGGACAGCGCCATTGCCATGATCGGAGGCACACCCCGAACGACGAGCGCGCCCAGCGCCACGCCGCGAAAGGTCACTTCCTCAAGGATGGGGGCCAGAAGAAGCGCAAAGACCAGATAGGCGATGCCCCAATTCTCGCGCGCGAAGAAGCTGGTATCGACGTCGCGGGAATACTCCCAGCCCTGCTCGCCGCCCGCGATGAGGGCGGCGATCAGGTTTGGGGCGATCAGGATGACAGGGCCAAGCAGGATGGAGGCGACGATCCAGTTCTGTGAGGCGCGCATTGAGCCCGCGAAAGCGCCGGCGCCCATACGCTCACTCCAGATGCTCAGGATCGCAAAATGGACGAGATGGATCGCCGCGAGCGCTGTCCAGAGAAGGCCGATGGCTTCGGTGGTTCTATCGGTCCCGTTGATGACCTGATTGAAGCCCGGCCAGGCAAGGCCGATCAGGAAGGCGCCGAGAACAGGAAACAGGAACGGCGCGCACAGCGTCCAGAACGCAGCCGTGAATGGCTCACGGCCCAGCGCTTCGGGCGTGTTGTAGGGCTTCGATTCCATAAGCCCGGACTAGACTGTAAGGCCTGCCTTGGAAAGCGCTTCAGACTGGCGGGCTGCGACCGCGTCTTCGCTGAACCCTTCGAGACTTTCCTCAAACAGGCGGTGGTAATTCACTTCAGCGCCGAGCCGGATATAGGCCGCACCAAGCCCGATGGCGGCGCGGTCCATGAAGACGAACTCACGCGGGATGGTGATGGGGCCAGCCTCTTTCAGGCGCTTGCGGACCTCGAAGGCCTGCTTGCGGCCATACTCTCCGGGTGCAACGCCATCGGCGACGCTGCGCACCCGGTCTTCCAGAAGCGGGCCGTAGATGAACTTTGCCCAGATATTCAGGATCTCGACGAGGTCCTTGTTGAGGTTCTTGAAGCCCCACTTCTCATAGGCCGCATAGGTCGCGTCGAAATCGTCCGCCCGGATGGCGCGGTAGAGATCGACAACGCCGCCAACAAAGTTTGGCGGGAAGATACGGATACAACCAAAGTCGAGCAGGTTGAGCCCTTCGCCGCCATCTGTGACCTGATAATTGCCAAGGTGCGGGTCGCCATGGATGACGGCGTAGCGCAACATGGGTAGCCACCACGTCCAGTAGAGCCGCTTGGCGATGCCATTGCGCACCTCTTGCGGCGCGTCCTGCCAAACTGTGAGCGGATCGCCTGTCACCCATTCCATGGTGAGGAGGCGGTCGGTGGACAGCTCATCAACCGGCTGAGGGATATGGACGAAATCCTTCTCCTCAAGCATGTGGCGATAGAGGTTCATCGCCTTGCGCTCTCGCTTGTAATCGAGCTCTTCACGCAGGCGATCAGAGATTTCGACGACGATCTCTTCAGGGTCGATAGAACCATCGAGGCGGCGGAACATGCCGAGAAGGCTTTTGAGCTGGCCGACATCGCTTTCAACGGCGCTCGCCATGTCCGGATATTGCAGTTTGCAGGCGACCTCTCGTCCATCGGGGAGCGTCGCGCGGTGGACCTGCCCCAGCGAGGCTGCATGGGCCGCTTCCTGACCGAAGCTTGCAAACTTGTCCTGCCAGTCGGGTCCAAGCTCGGCGCGCATGCGGCGCTTTACAAACGCCCATCCCATGGGCGGGGCCTGCGCCTGAAGCTGTGACAGCTCGTCGGCATATTCCTGCGGCAGGAAATCAGGAATGGTCGACAGGATCTGCGCAACCTTCATCAGCGGGCCCTTGGTCTTGCCAAGGGCGGAGGCGAGTGCGCGAGCGGTACGCTCATCACCTTCATCGCCGCCAAAGATGCGGTTCGCCGCAAAGGCGACACCTGCGCCGGAGAGGTTGGAGCCGACCTGCGCGGTCCGCCTCAGCCGGGCGCTGAACCTGTTTCGCTCTTTGTCTTTATCGTCTGCCATTCGCTGGCATTTAAGCCGGTAGCCGGTGCAAGCAACGCCCCCAGATGCGGCGCTTTGCCTACCAGGTGCCGATATTCTCCGCGCTGGCCCAAGGCTCCTTCGGCGGAAGCGGATCGCCCTTCTGCAGAAGCTCGACCGAAATGCCATCCGGCGAGCGCACAAAGCACATGCGACCATCGCGCGGCGGGCGATTGATGGTCACGCCAAGGTTCTGAAAGCGCTCAGTGGCGGCATAGATGTCGTCAACCTTGTAGGCGAGGTGGCCGAAATTGCGGCCGCCTTCCAGTTCTTCAGGGTCCCAGTTGTGGGTGAGCTCAATCATTGGAAGGCCTGGCGGCAGACCTGTCTCGTTCGGGTCTGGCTTGTTACGAGCAATGTCCTCTGGCGACGCGAGGAAGACGAGCGTGAAACGGCCCGCTTCATTGTCGACCCGGCGAATTTCCTTCAGGCCGAGACCGTCGCAGAAAAATTTCAACGCCGCATCAACGTCGCTGATCCGGATCATGGTGTGCAGGTATTCAACACTCATTCGTCTTTTCCTTCGAGGCGGCGGATTTCAGATTTCAATGATGGCGGCGCATTTCGATAATAGTGCGAGGTCACCGCATAGAGGAACAGCACGACCGCGCCCATGACGAACAGGAACGTCATAAAGACGTTGAACATGTAACCGCGCTCCATGGGGCCGGGGACGGAGCCGCCAAGGCGCCACATGAAGTCCCACAGATTATTGAAACCCATGATGAGGAGTGGCAGCGCCAGAAGGCTGACCAGTGCGGCGCCCCAGCGATAGGAAGCTGCCAGCGGTGCTTCGGTGCGGATAAAGATTTCCTTGAAGTCTTCCTGGGAGATACGGTCGGAGAGAAGCTTTTTCTCCCGCATCGACTCGTAGACAGCTTTTGAAAAAGCCGGCAACTCGCGCCACTTCATCAAAATCCAGATTCCCCACAGCCCGAGAGCGACGAACATCATCGCGTAAAATGTAAGGTATCCCATGTCTCTTCCATTGGCCGGGCGCTCTGCCAGCCGCGAGACCTAGTCGGAGGGCTCAGGCGGCGTGTGCGCGCTCAAATGTCAGCATGGCGCGCTTTCGCGCCACACCCCAATGGTAATTATGTAACCGCCCATCCGACGCAAGGGCGCGATGGCAGGGAATGAGCCACGATATTGTGTTCGCCCCAATTGCAGTTCCTGCAGCACGCGCCGCCTTTGGCTGGCCAGCAGCGGCGGCGACCTCTCCATAGGTGCGCGTCTCGCCGGGCGGAATATCAAGGAGCGCGCGCCAGATCTGACGGCGAAAAGGCGTGCCATAGAGCGCGACGGGGACAGGCTCTGTGCCTTCGAAGATGCGGGTTGCCCAACGGGCCGCTTCGCAATTGTCTTCGCGGATGGAGGCATTGGGGTAGCGGCTGGCAAAGTCCTCTTTCACAGCCCGCTTACCATAGCCTGGATGCTCAAACCCTAATTTCGCATCCGCCCCGTCATCGGCAAAACCGAGGCCGCACAGCCCGCGCGGCGAAATGACGAGAATGGCCGTCCCGAAAGGTGTTTCAGCCTCTCCCATGACGAGATCAGCGCCCTGCCCGCCCGTCTTCGCCTCGCCGGGTGTGAGGCCTTCATGCGCGATAAACAGGTCATGCAGACGGGACGGGCCTGACAGGCCTGTCTCGTATGACGCATCCAGCAGGCTTGCGCCCTGACGCAGGAGGTCGCCTGCCTCAGCATGGGCAAGGGCGGCTTGATACTGTTTCGGGCTGATACCAGCCCAGCGGGTGAATTCGCGCTGGAAGTGGTGCGGCGACAGACCGACGGCCCGCGCGCACTCAGCGAGGTCGGGCCAGTCGCGCCAGGTATCACCAAGGTGTGAGAGCGCATCAGCCATGCGGCCATAGGCGACCGAGCGTTCGGAAAGAGAAGAAGCGGTATTCGTCATGTAGCAGAGTTTGCCGCGCCCGGCGGCACGCATCCACCCGTTTCTTGCGCATCACCCGCGCCTGAATAAAAAAGGCCCCGCCAGCGGCGAGGCCTTGATTGAATTTGGCTATAAGGACAGACGCTAACCCGCTTTGCGGTTCTCTTCGCCGTCGAGCTCATACTCGCGGATCTTGCGGTAAAGGGTCGAGCGGCCGATGCCGAGGCGACGGCTGACTTCGGACATATGGCCCTGATAGAAGTCGATCGCATACTCAATGATGTCGCGTTCGATATCGGTCAGCGGGCGAAGCTCGCCTTCCTCATCCTTGATCGTAACGGGGCTGGACGGCGAGGCCATCACTTCAGCGCGCGGTTCACTGTCGGCTGCTGGCAGGTCATTCGCCGGAGACACACGTTTTGGCACAGGCGGCAGGTCTACCATTTCAGGCATGATGCCGGAGATCTGCGGGAAGTCGTGCGGCTGCAGCGTGTCACCTTCGCAAAGGATGACAGCGCGGAAGACGGCGTTTTCGAGCTGGCGGACGTTACCCGGCCAGTCGAAGGCGCAAAGCATCTGCAGCGTTTCCTCGCTGGCGGTCTCGACGTCGCGGTTTTCAGACGCGTTGAAGCGCGAGATGAAGTGGCTGACGAGGGCTGGAATATCCTCGCGGCGCTCTCGCAGCGACGGGACATCGACCGGGAACACGTTGAGACGATAGTAGAGGTCTTCGCGGAAGTTTCCGGCCTTCACCTGTTCGGCAAGGTCGCGGTTGGTTGCCGATACGATGCGCACATCGACCTTGGTCGGACGGCGCGAACCGACGGCGTCGACCTCACCTTCCTGCAGGGCGCGCAGGAGTTTGACCTGCATGTCGAGCGGCAGTTCGCCAATCTCATCGAGGAAGAGCGTGCCGCCATCCGCCTCGACGAACTTACCGAGAGATTTGGAAACCGCGCCCGTAAACGCGCCCTTCTCATGCCCGAAAAGGATGCTCTCGACCAGGTTTTCAGGGATGGCACCGCAGTTGACGGTGACGAATGGCTTGCCGGCGCGGTCGGACGCACCCTGGATACAGCGGGCGATGACTTCCTTACCGACACCGCTTTCACCGAGGATGAGGACCGGAATGTCGGAGCTTGCCGCGCGCTGTCCCAGACGGACGACCTGGCGCATGGCCGGGGCGGCCGCGATCATATCGTCAAAGCTCATCCCGCCTTCGGTCTTGCGGGTCAGGCGTTTCACTTCGCCGGTCAGCGAGGACATTTTCAGGGCGTTGCGGATCGAGACGACGACACGTTCAGGATTGGCAGGTTTGACAACGAAGTCGACGGCACCTGCGCGCATGGCGGTCACGATGGTGTCGATGCCAGAGGTCGCGGTCAGCATGATGACCGGCACATCGGGAATACGCTCGCCAAGGCGTTCCAGCGTTTCCATCCCCGAAAGGCCAGGCATGGTCAGGTCGAGAAGAATGACGTCTGCGCCAGCTTCGGTCGCGGTCGTGAAACCGGTTTCGCCATCCGGGGCGGTCCGGCAGGCAAAGCCGGCCTTTTCCACCGCGGCCTGGATCAGCCTGCGCTGGGTTGGATCGTCATCGATGACCAGAACCGTCTTCGCCATGTCACATCACTCCTGAAAGCCTGTTCGACCTCTGTTGGGTCATTTTGCTACGGCCCGATATGGCACACAGGTGTGAGGTTATGGTTCAGCTGATATTTCAAATTTCAAACAAATAAAAACCCCGCCCGGACAAGCCGAGGCGGGGTCTTCGATTTTCAAGGCGAAGTCTCGCCTGGAGATTTAGGCGTCGAGACGCTCTATGATGATGGCAGGGGCCATACCGCCAGCGGCACACATGGTGACGAGGCCGTACTTGCCGCCGGAGCGCTCAAGCTCATCGAGGGCGGTGCCGATCAGGATCGAACCGGTCGCGCCGATCGGGTGACCAAGCGCCATCGCGCCGCCATTGATGTTGACCTTCTCACGGTCGAGCTTGAGGTCGCGGATGAACTTCTCTGCAACGACAGAGAAAGCCTCGTTGATCTCGTAGACGTCGATGTCGTCGGTAGTCATGCCGGCTTTTTCGAGCACTTTCTTCGCAGCAGCGACCGGTGCGTTGAGCATCAGGGTCGGACAGTCGCCCATGTTCGCCGTTGCGACGATGCGGGCGCGCGGCTTCAGGCCGTTCTTGTCGGCATACTCTTTCGAGGTGACGAGGATGGCGGCTGCGCCATCGACCACACCCGAGGAGTTACCGGCATGGTGGACGTGCTGAACGTTGCCTTTGATCTGCGGGTACTTCTTCTCGATCATGTTGCCATAGGTCGTGCCCTTGTCGTCGACAGGGATGTCCCAGAACATGTTGAAGACGGTCTTGAGGCCTGAGAGGCTCTCCATCGTGGTGCCCGGACGCGGGAATTCGTCCTTGTCGAGCGCCAGCGATCCATCGCGATTGTAGACAGGCACGACGGACTTGTCGAAACGTCCTTCGTCCATCGCCTTCTTGGCGCGCTCTTGCGAGACGACGGCCAGCTGGTCGACGGCTTCCCGGTCGATGCCTTCGAGGGTCGCGATGGCGTCCGCACAGCAGCCCTGCTGGGACTGCGGGTGCATTTCACGAAGGTGAAGGTTGCCAGCGTCCATCATTGGCGGGTTCTTCGGGTCCGCGGTGGACGCAGTGTAGCTCATCATCTCACAGCCGCCTGCGATGACGCAGTCTTCCATGCCGGACATGATCTGTGCTGCTGCGAGCGAGACGGTGGTGATGCCCGAGCCGCAGAAGCGGTCGAGGGTCACGCCGGACGCCTTGACGTCGAAGCCTGCGTCGAGAGCAGCCATGCGGCCCATGTCGGCACCTTGCGCGCCACGCTGGGAGCTCGTGCCCCAGATGATGTCGTCGACGGTGGACGTGTCGAGATTGTTGCGGTCACGGATCGCGCCGAGGACGGTCGCGCCGAGATGCTGTGGGTGAAGGTGGGCGAGCGAACCCTTGCCAACCTTGCCAATGCCGCGCGGCGTGCGGACCGCGTCGATGATGTATGCTTCAGCCATAAATTCCTCCCGAACGTGCTGAATTGAACCGTATGGGGAAAGCTAATCCCCTTTCCGTCAACGGAAGGCAATCTCTGCCCCAGCGTCAAAGACTGAAAGGAAATCTAGAGGCCGAGAACGTCGTTCATGTCATAGAGGCCAGCAGGCTGGCGAAGGGCCCAGCGCGCCGCTGCGAGAGCACCATGCGCGAAGACAGATCGGTCCAGCGCGGAATGGGCAAGCGTGATGACTTCCTTCTCCGAGCCGAAGGTGACTTCGTGTTCGCCAATAACGCCGCCCGAGCGGCGAACCGAGAAGCCGATCTTTCCAGGCTCCCGTGCCGCATCCGGGCCATCATACGGAGCCTGGCGGAGCGCCTTGAGGCCCGCGCCGCGGCCCGCGGCGGCTGCATCGCCCAGCATCAGCGCCGTGCCGGATGGTGCGTCTACCTTGCGCCGGTGATGGGTTTCGAGAATCTCGATGTCCCAGTCTTCGCCAAGGCTTTCGGCAGCCCGCCTTGTCAGCGCGCAGAGCAGATTGACGCCGAGCGAGAAGTTACCGGCCTTGACGATGGCAAGCTCTCCAGCCGCTTCCGCGATCTCGGCTTCCTGCGCGGCGTCGAAGCCAGTGGTGCCGATCACGACGGCTTTCACGCCTGCTGATTTGAGATGCTTCAGCGCCTCCAGCGTGGCGCTGGGACGCGTGAAATCGATCCAGACATCCGCGCCGCTGGCGGCTTTCGAGACATCAGATTGCGGCTGGATGTCATCGGGTGCGCCATGGACCAGCTTTGAGAGCGCGGCGCCGAGGGCGTCACTGCCCGGTGCTTCGCTCGCGCCTGTCAGTGTGTGGCCTGCCTCAACAGCGGCAGAGGCGAGCTGGCGGCCCATGCGCCCAGCGACGCCAGCAATTGCGATTTTCATCGTTCCTGTCATGCCTCGTCCTTAGCGCCTTTCCGCCCCGCATGAACAGACCTCGCCGCACGCAAAAATTGCGCGGCGTTACGATTTTGGGGTGCGAGGCGGATTTCTGTGTTAACCTTCTGTTTACCCACAGAAGTTGCAGCAGGAAGGATTCCGTATGCGCACCAAACTCTTCATTGGCGGGGCGCTCGCCGCGCTTCTCGCCCTTCCTGCAGCCGCCGACGGCTATGTCTACACAGCGCCCTCAACCAGCCACGGCTATGCGACAAGCCATACGGGTACGACCTCGCCGTGCGCGGTGACGAGCTGCTGCTGCGGCCACCAAGTGGTGCGGACCTATACCACCGCGCCTGTCGTGCGCCGCTATGTGCAGACCTATACGCGGGTCGCCCCGCCAAACTGCACGGCGACCAGCCATGTCGGCCATGACCACGCCTACCACAACTATAGCCATGCTGGCGCGCGGACATACTCCACGACCCGCACAGTCACCGGCTACAGTCAGGGCAGCAGCTATTCAGGTAGCGCCTATGCCAGCAGCGAGGGCTACGCCTATGGCGATGCGTACTACGATGACGGCTATTATGAGGTCGATGGCTATTACGAAGCTTACCCGGCCCCGTCAGCAGGCTACGCAGCCGAGCTTAGCCTCGACCGCGAAGACCCGTGGAACGGCTATCGCCGCTGATCAGTCGGCAGCGGCAACGCGCTCTGCGGGCGTGTTGAAACTGCAGATATCCAGCACTTCGGGCGGCTTTCTGTAGAAGAACTCGCTGTCGCGGACGCGAAGGGCGCGCTTGTGCTCAGCGAAAGGCTCGCCTTCGCTGGTCATTGTCCGCCAGACGGGGCGCTGGTCTTCGGGCAGGTCCGCCGCGATGGTGAGGCCGAGGATTTCCTCGCCCTGCTCCGGCGCCTGGATGACACCATTGGAGATGGCCCGGTCACCGCGCTTGAAGGCCTGAACATGCTCCATCCCGTCAATGACACGGCCAAACACGGTCAGGTTGCGATCAAGATAGCGCTGCGCATCGAGGACGATATAGATTTCGGTGCCACCTGAATCGGGGTCATTGTTGCGCGCGAGCGCTACGGCACCCGGGCAATGGAGCAGCCATTCCTGATCCAGCGCCTCATCCCGGCCGACAGGGAAGCCGCCAATATGGCCGACCTCGGCTGCGAACAGGTCATCATTGCCGAGCGGGACGAAACCTTCGCCGCCATAGGGCCGGTCATTCTCATTCTCGAGCGGGCCCCAGCGCAGGATCTGCATATCATCGAACAGGCCGCCCTGCGCCACGAAACCCTCAATCACGCGGTAAAAGTGCTCACCCTCATACTCACCGGAAGCGGCAAGTTCTCGCATGCGCTCAGCGTGGCGCGGCGCAAAGTCTGGGTTAAGCTCAATCACGATCGGGCCCTTGCCGGTTTCGATCATCATGAGGTTTTCGGGCGCGATGGTACGCCAGCCCGGTTCTGCTGTCCCGGCAACGGGTTCGACTGCAACGTCCTGCGCACTGGCTGCGCTTGTTGTGGCCGCCGCGATCATCGCCAACCCCGCAAATGCGCGTCTCATAGATTGTCCCATAGCCCAGCCTTTCCCGAAATCTGCTGAGCGCGACCCTACCCCGTTCCTGCGCGCTCTGCTATGGGCGGGCCGTCATGTATCAGATTTCTGCAAAAGGCCCGCGCGAGGCCATCGAACCTGCCTGGGATGCCCTGGCCTGGACCGACCCGTCACCGGCAGGCGCCGTTGACGCCAAGGAGGATGGCCGCCACGCCTGGCGCCTCGACGCCTATTGCGAAACGGCCGAGGAAGCCGACGCCTGCAAGGCCATCATCGAAGAGGTTTCGCCGCAGCTCAACGTCGTCATCGAGGCGCTGGAAGACCGCGACTGGGTGACCCTGTCGCTGGAAGGTCTGCCGCCAGTGGAAGCTGGCCGCTTCATCGTGGCGGGCAGCCATGTGCTGGCGAAATCTGCGCCCGGCAAGACGCCTATCCTGATCGAGGCGGGACCTGCCTTCGGCACGGGCCATCATGGCACGACACTTGGTTGCCTCATCGGGCTGGAGCATGTGCTGCGCAGCACGCGCCCGCAAAAGGTGCTCGATATCGGGACCGGATCCGGCCTTCTGGCCATCGCCGCGGTCAAGACCGGCGCCAGGCGTGCCTGGGGCACCGAGATCGACACAGACAGCGTGCGCGTCGCCAATGAGAACGCGGCAAAGAACCATGTCGCCAACGCCTTCAAGACGTTTGAAACCGGCGGCGGCATGAACACGACCATCCGCAAGGATGCGCCATACGACCTCGTCTTCGCGAACATACTGTTCCGTCCACTTGTCGGGCTGGCACCAGAGATCGAGCGCCTGACCGCGCCGGGCGGCCATATCATCCTGTCGGGCCTGCTGTCGCCGCAGGAGCCGCTAGTGCGCAAGGCTTATGGGAATCGCGGCCTCGCCCTCGTGAAGCGTGTGCGCCGCGATGGCTGGTCGAGCCTCGTTTTCCGCAAGGCGGACTAGGACGCAGACTCCACCTTCCGCTGCGGGCGCATTCGCACTAGATTTCGTCCATGAGACAGAATTTCGACGTGAAAGGCGGCCCACAGCTTGGCCGCAAGAACCTGCCGCTCCTGCGCGCTGCGATGAAATCCCAAGGCCTCGATGGCTTCTACATCCCGCATGAGGATGAGTTCCAGAACGAGTATTTGCCTGCCTGCAATGACAGGCTGACCTGGGCGACCGGTTTTACCGGGTCTGCCGGTGCGGCCATGGTGTTTCAGGACACGGCCGTCATCTTTGCTGACGGGCGTTATACCTTGCAGGTGCGCGACCAGACCGACCGCGAGTTTCTTGAGATCAGCAGCCTGCCCGACCCCGGCCCGTTTGGCTGGCTGGCTGGGCAGAAGCGCAAGGGCGAGACGCTCGGCTATGATGCGCGCCTGATGACGCCGAATGACCTTGCCGTGCTTGAAGAGAGCGCGAAGAAGGCTGGCGTCACGCTGAAAGCGGTCGATGCCAATCCGATCGACGAAGCCTGGGACGACCGCCCGGCAGAGCCGACCGAGCAGGTCGTGCCACATTCCGTGAAACATGCCGGCGAAGAAGCCGATGACAAGCGCGAGCGGGTCGCAGCCGCCCTGAAAGAGGACGGCGCTGATGCGGCCATCATCACGTCTCCGGCTTCGGTGGCGTGGGCGTTCAATATTCGCGGCGGCGATGTCGCCTGCTCCCCGCTGCCGCTGTCGCGCGCCATCCTGAAAGCCGATGGCACGGCGGACCTTTTCCTGGACCCGCGCAAGACCAGCGACAAGCTGCGTGAGCATCTTGGCAACAAGGTGCGCCTACGCCCGATGGAAGAAGTCGAACCTGCGCTGGCGGAGCTTTCTGGCCAGACCGTCAGCCTGGACCCGGCGCTTGCCTCTGCCTGGTTCTTTGGTGAGCTGGAGAAAGCGGGCGCGAACATCCTGCGCCAGCGTGACCCTGTTCTTCTGCCCAAGGCCTGCAAGAATGCGACGGAGATTGCAGGGACCGAGGCTGCGCATATCCGCGACGGCGCCGCGCTGACGCGTTTCCTGCACTGGCTGGACACAGACGCGCAGTCTGGCGAGGCAACCGAGATCGATGCGGCGCTGAAGCTGGAGAGCTTCCGCGAGCAGCTCGGGGACCTCAACGACCTCTCTTTTGAGACGATCTCGGGCGCAGGCCCGAACGGCGCCCTGCCCCATTACCGCGTCTCTTCCGCGTCGAACCGGAAGCTGGAGCGTGGCTCGCTATACCTCGTCGATAGCGGCGGCCAGTATCTCGACGGCACGACCGATGTGACACGCACAGTCCCGATCGGCACGCCGTCTGCGGACATGCGGCGTCACTATACGCTGGTGCTGAAGGGACATATCGCGCTTGCCGATGTGCGCTTTCCGGAAGGCACGACGGGCACGCATCTCGATGCGCTGGCACGCCATCCGCTCTGGCAGGCCGGCCTGGACTATGACCATGGCACTGGACATGGTGTCGGCGTCTATCTGGGCGTGCATGAAGGCCCGCAGCGGATTGCGAAGCCATGGAACAGCGTCGCGCTGCGCCCGGGCATGATTGTTTCGAATGAGCCTGGCTTCTACCGCGAAGGCCAGTACGGCATCCGCATCGAGAATTTGCAGTATGTGACCGAGCCTGCAGCTATTGAGGGCGGTGAGCGCAAGATGCTTGGCTTTGCCAACCTCACCTGGGCGCCTCTCGCACGTGATCTCATCGATCTTGAGCTGCTCAGCCCGGCGGAGCTTGCCTGGGTCAATCGCTACCATAATGACGTGCTGGCCAAGATTGGTCCGCTCGTCGATGGAGAGGTTCTGGACTGGCTGAACGCCCAGTGTGCGCCTCTCGCATAGAAGCGCACTGAACATCAGACCTGGGTTAAAGGCCGGCGAGCTCGAGCCAGTCATCCTCTGTGATGACGCGGACACCGAGCTCTTCGGCCTTTTTCAGTTTCGAGCCTGCGCCCGGCCCGGCGACCAGAATATCGGTTTTGCCAGACACAGAGCCTGACACTTTTGCGCCAAGTGCGGTCGCCCGCGATTTTGCTTCATCGCGCGTCATCTTTTCCAGCGTGCCGGTGAAGACAATGGTCTTGCCAGAAACGGCACTGTCGCTGGCCGCGGCTTCTGCCGGTTCGATCTCGATCTCTGCAAGCAGGCCCGCCAGCATGTCCTGATTGTGGCTCTCTGCGGCGAAATCCTTGAGGCTGGTGATCGCGGTCTGGCCGATTCCGTCAATGGAGAGAAGGTCTGCTTCGGCTGAGGTGTCGCCAGCGGCAGCTTTCTCAACGACCTGCCAGAAACTTTCCCAGTCGAGATAGTGGCGCGCGAGCAGCCCAGACGTGATCTCGCCGACATGGCGGATGCCGAGACCATTCAGAAAACGCTGGAAGGGCGGCTTGCGGCGCGCATCGATCGCGTCGAACAGGTTGCGGGCCGAGGTGTCGCCAAAACCTTCCCAATCCTTAAGCGGCGGCAGCCCTTCTTCCTCAAGCCGCCGGGCGAGGCGGAAAATGTCCTGCGGGCCTTTGACAGCGCCTTTTGAATGGAAGAGCTCGACCTGCTTTGCGCCGAGCCCATCAATGTCGAGCGCCTTGCGGGAGACGAAGTGCTTCAGCCGTTCGACCGCCTGCGCCGGGCAGGTGAGGCCACCGGTACAGCGGCGGCGAACGTCTTCCTCGCCCTTGTCGTCCACCTCGCGCACGGCAGCTGAGCCGCATTCGGGGCAGGTTTCCGGAAACTGATAAGGCGGGGCCCGGTCTTCGCCCGGATCGACCACGCCGAGGACCTGCGGGATGACGTCCCCCGCCCTCTGGATCTCGACCATGTCGCCGGGGCGCACGTCGAGACGGGCGATCTCATCCTCATTATGCAGGGTCGCATTGGAAACCACGACGCCGCCAACCGTGACAGGTGTCAGGCGCGCAACAGGGGTCAGCGTGCCTGTGCGACCCACCTGTATTTCGATTGCCTCAAGCTTTGTAACCGCGCGCTCTGCCGGGAATTTATGGGCGATTGCCCATCGCGGGAAACGCGAGACAAAGCCAAGCCTCTCCTGCCAGTCGAGACGGTCGACCTTGTAGACGACCCCGTCGATATCATAACCAAGCATGGCGCGGCGCTCTGCCATGTTCGCATAGGCGCCGAGCAGGCCTTTGACGTCCTGATAGGGTTTGAAGAGCTCATTTGTGATGAAGCCCCAATCCTGCAGCTTGGCGACAGCGTCTGTCTGGGTCTCCGCGAACTTTTCGGACGCTTCGCCCCATGCATAGGCAAAGAAGCGCAATGGACGCGAACGGGTTATGGCGACGTCGAGCTGGCGGAGGCTACCTGCGGCGGCGTTACGAGGGTTGGCGAAGATCTTCTTGCCCGCGTCCTCCTGAGAGGCATTGAGGGCTTTGAAGGCCTCACCTTCCATATAGACCTCACCGCGGATCTCGATGCGCGCAGGCCAACCTGAACCCGCCAGCTTTGCGGGGATATCGTCTATTGTACGAGCGTTGGCGGTGACGTCTTCACCGACCTGCCCATTGCCCCGTGTCGCGGCGCGGACAAGCTCGCCGTCCTGGTAGGTAAGGTTCAGCGACAGGCCATCGATCTTCGGCTCAGCTGTGATGGTGAGGGCTTCATTGGCATCCAAGCCGAGGAAGCGGCGGATACGGCCAACGAACTCCTCGACGTCCTCGTCGGAGAAGGCATTGTCGAGCGACAGCATGGGGACGCCGTGCTCGACCTTGCTGAAGGCTTCGGAGACTTCGGCGCCGACCCGGTCGCTTGGGCTGTCCTTGCGCTTCAGATGCGGAAAGGCAGCTTCGACGTCACTGTTGCGCAGCCGGAGAGCGTCGTACTCCGCATCACTCAGATGCGGGTCGTCTTCCTTATAATAGGCCGCATCTGCGAGCTTTATCTCGATCGCAAGGCGGGCAAGCTCTCGCTTTGCTTCAGCTTCGGTCAGGTCTCCAGCCGATTTCTGCGAACTCATACATCTTCAAGGAGCCTCGTTGCTGCGGCCCTTGCCTCCTCGGTGACCTTGCTGCCTGAGAGCATGCGGGCAATTTCCTCATGTCTCTGGCTGGCATCTAGACCGGTGAGATGGGTTTCGCCAAGGCCATTCCCCTTCACGCCCTGCTTGGTCACCAGCCAATGGCTGGACGCCGATGCAGCAACCTGTGGACTGTGCGTGATAGCAAACACCTGACGGCTGTCAGCAAGACGGGCGAGACGCTCACCAATGGCGGCTGCGACCGCGCCGCCGACGCCCTGGTCAGCTTCGTCGAAGACTAGGACTGGCACCTGCGTGCTCTCGGCAAGGACGCATTGAAGCGCGAGCGAGAAGCGCGCCAGTTCGCCGCCGGACGCGATCTGGCGAAGCGGCCCGAAGCCCGCGCCCGGATTGGTTTCGACCTCGAACTCAGCTTTCTCACGGCCTGCGCGTCCAGACTGGGTATCCGAAATCTCATCAAAGCGAACCTTCACCCTGGTACGCTCAAGCTTCAGCGGTTTGAGTTCCGCAGCAATCGAGGTTTCAAGACGTTTCGCGGCGGCCTTGCGGGCCTTGGTCAGGCGATCAGCAGCCGTACGCCAACGCGCGGCGGCGGCCTGTTCTTCAGAGCGTGCCTTCTTGAGCGAGCCGTCCGGTGCATCGCAAAGCTCCAGCTTCTGACGGGTCTCTTCCCAGAAGGCGGGCAGCTCATTGGCATCGACGCTATATTTGCGCGACGCGGTTCGCAGCGCCACGATACGCTGCTCCGCCCGCTCCAGCGCGTCGGGGTCGTGCACAGCAGCAAGGCCGAGGCTTTCGAGCGCGGCGCTCGCTTCACCTGCCTCGATCAGCGCGCGGTCGAGTGCTTCGGCCGCAGCTCGGGCGGCTTTGGAAAGGTCGCTGTCCATCGCATCGAGGCCATCAATTCGCAGGATACGCTCAGCCGAGCGGCTTGCCTGCGCAAGGACGGCCTCAACATCGCCTGCCTGGAACGCTTCGAAGGCTTCGGTCGCCGATTCTGCGATCTTTTCAGACTGCATGAGGATGCCGCGTTCGGCGCTCAGCCGGTCGAACTCTCCCTTTTCAGGGGCCAGCGTATCGAGCGCCTCGACTGTCTCGGCAAGCCAGGCATGCTCTTCTTCGGCTTCAGCAAGCTTTGCTTCGAGAGCCTCTCTCGCATCGCGGGCGCTTTCGTAATCGTCCCAGCTCTGCGCGCAGGCCGCGATCAGGTCTTCGTTGCCCGCATAAGTATCGAGGAGGGCGCGGTGATTGGCCGGCTTCATCAACGTCGAGGCAGAATGCTGGCCATGAATTTCGACAAGAAGTTCGCCGAGCTGGGAAAGCAGACCCGCACTGACCGGCTGATCGTTCACAAAGGCGCGTGCCGGGCCCTTGGCGGAGAGGATGCGCTTCAGTGTCAGCGTCTCATCAGCGGACGCCTCGACGCCAGCTTCGGAGAGAATTGGCCAGACAGGGCTATCAGCCTCCAGGGCGAATTCCGCGAGGATGCTCGCCTGATCCGCGCCTTTGCGGACCAGCTTCTTGGACGCCGCGCCGCCAAGCACGAGGCCGAGCGCATCAAGGATGATGGACTTACCCGCACCGGTTTCCCCGGTCAGGGCGGTGAAGCCATCGGCCGACTCAATGTCGAGACGCTCGATGAGCAGGAAGGATCGAATCGAGAGCCCAGTGATCATGCACCCTCAATATCATCAGAACAAAGTGAGAACAAGAATGTTCTCTCTACGTTCTTACCAGGGTGTGATGCGGCCGAGCCAGCTTTCGCCACTCGCCTGCTGGGCGCTGCCGTCGCTGCCACCTTCAATCAGGTCGTAGCTTGCGCGGTACCAGTCGCTGTCCGGATAGTTGTATTGCAGCACGGAAGCCGCCGCCACGGCTTCGCCGCGAAGGCCAAGCGAGAGGTATGCCTCCACGAGGCGATGCAGGGCTTCCGGCGTGTGCGTCGTCGTGTCGTAGTCGTCGACCACTTTCTTGAAGCGGTTCACCGCGGCGAGATGCTGGTTGCGGCGCAGATACCAACGGCCGATTTCCATTTCTTTGCCCGCAAGCTGGTCGCTGACCATGTCGAGCTTCAGCTGCGCATCGCGCGCATAGTCGGTAGTCGGGAAGCGGCGCACAACATCGTTCAGCGCATCGCGGGCCAGTTCGGTCGTGCGCTGGTCGCGGCCAACGTCAACGATTTGCTGGAAATAGCTGAGCGCAATGAGGTGATAGGCATAAGGGGCGCCCTCGCCTGCCGGGTTCAACGAGAGATAGCGCTGCGCGGTGCCAATCGCATCGTCATAGCGGCGCGAGCGATAGGAGGCGTAAGCCGCCATGAGCGTGGCGCGGCGGGCCCATTCTGAATATGGGTGCTGGCGCTCGACTTCGTTGAAGAGTTCGATTGCGCTGATGTAGTCGCTGTCGTCCATCTCGTCGGCAGCAGCGTTGTAGAGCGCCTCGACCGGGCGTTCGACATAGGCAAGCTCTCGCGCCTGCCGGTTCGAGCTGCACGCAGCAAGAGCCAGGGTCATGATTGCGACGGAGCCAATGAGCGAAAGCTTCATAACAGATACCGGTTTCTCAACAGACTTTGCCGCACTTTGCCGCTGGCAGGCAGCTTGTAAAGTCATTGCCTACAGGAACAGCCAGGTGAATTTCTAGTTATTATGGTGTATCAGGATATATCAGCCTATGTTGATACCGGCGCGAAGGGTTCGTGCGAGCGGCCTAAAAGGCAAATGACATGACACAGCGACTATCAGATTTCACCGCTTCGGATGTCGACTCGCTGGTCGGCGAACGCATCCGCAAACGCAGGATCCTTGCGGGACTGACGCAGGATCAGCTTGGTGAAGCACTAGGTGTCTCCTATCAGCAGATCCAGAAATACGAGACCGGTGCGAACCGTGTCAGCGCTGGACGCCTTTATCTGCTCGCAGAACGGCTAAACGTGGCGCCGGGCTGGTTCTTTGAGGGCCTGACCGACATCGACGCACAGTCTGGCGACGAGCTTGATGCATCGTCGCGCTTTGCGATTGAGTGCGTACGCAGCCTGACGCGTATTCGGGACGAGAAGGTCCGCGCTTCGATCCTCAACATGTTGCGTGCGCTGGCTGATTCTGAAACTGCCGGTGAGACGAAGTCTGCGCCGGTTGAAGAGCGCCCGCGTCCACGCGCTGACTAGCGCTACTTTCCGGGCACCGCTCACATCTTCAAGAGATTGGTTTGGGTTGGCCGCCTAGCGGGCTGCTGACGCGCGCGCTGTTGTCTCAGCTTCGACTTCGGCTTCATCGGTTTCCCAGCACCAGGCGTCTGGTGCATCGATGAGCGCGCGAACGAGCTTGTTGTTCAGTGCGTGGCCGGGCTGGCGGGCCTCATAGACACCGGCAATCGGCGCACCAGCCAGCATCAGATCACCCACCGCATCAAGGATCTTGTGGCGCACGAACTCGTCGCTTGCGCGCAGGCCTTCCGGATTGACGATCGAGTCGCCATCCAGAACCACGGCATTGTCGAGCGACCCACCCCGGGCAAGGCCCATGGATTTCAGTTTCTCGACATCCTGCGCAAACCCGAAGGTGCGAGCAAAAGCGATGTCACGCGCGAACATGCCCGGGAGCATGCGCAGCGACATTTGCTGTGTGCCGATGGCACGGCTTTCAAACTCGATCTTGGCGTGGATCGAGAGATAGTTGTCCGCCGATGGGCTGAGACGGGCGGTCTTGATACCGTCGGTAACCTCAACCTCTTCGAGAATACGGATACGGCGGCGGACAGCCCTCTGTTCGCGCAGGCCCGCCGCCATCATCAGTTCGCAATAAACCGACGAGGAGCCGTCCATGATCGGCACTTCAGGGCCGTCGATTTCAATGATCAGGTTGTCGACACCGACACCGGCGCAGGCCGCAAGCAGGTGTTCAACCGTCGCAACAGATTGACCCGCTTCATTGGTGAGCGTCGTACCAAGCTGGACTTCGGTCACGAAATCGCCGCGTGCGATGATGTCCTCGCAGCCTTCAATATCCATACGGCGGAAACGGATACCCGTGCCCGCAGCAGCCGGTTTCATCACGATACGCGCACGCGCGCCGGAGTGAACACCGACGCCGGCACAGACAACCGGATGGCTGATGGTTTGCTGGTACTGAACGCGACTCATGAAGACCTCATCTCTCAGGGTCCTATGAAGGCGATCGGGCGCAAAGATTCAAAACAAGGAATATGTCGCAATATTACAAAAAAACAGAGCGCTCCCGGGTTGGAAGCGCTCTGTCTGTCCTTTGGGCTATCCCTGGCTTCTAGCGGTTTGCCGATCGGCGAAGGAAAGCTGGAATTTCAAGATCGGTATCGTCGAACGAAGCTGGCGCCGTGAACTTGTCGCGTGCAGGCGCTGCTGGCTCATCTTCGATTTCGTCGACGGAATGGTCGTCATTGTTCTGCGAGGACAGTTTTGGCCAGCCGAAAAGGTTGCCGAAACCGGCCTTGCCTTCTGAGCCAGAACGACCGCGCGACTTGCCGCCGCCGAAGACCTGATCGGCGCTGACCTGGTCATTGCCAGACACGCTTTCGCGCTCTGCAGCTGGCAGGCTGCGGCTGACAAAGTCAGGACGCGTGTCTGCTTCGAAAACGTCGTCTTCGCCGAGGTCGTTGATTACGACACGTGGGCGTTCTTCGATCTCGATCTCTTCTTCTGCAATGCTGATATCGCTTTCAGCGAGTTCGATCTCAGCTTCGGCAGGTTCAGCCTCGATCTGTTGCGGCTCAACCGGCGCAGCGCTGAATGAGGCTTCGCGGACTGGCTCTTCATAGATGCGGGCTTCGGAGTCGATGCCGGCAGCAACGACGGAAACGCGAAGCTTGCCTTCAAGCTCTGGGTCGAATGTCGAACCGAGAATGATGTGCGCATCAGGGTCGACCTGCTTGCGGATTTCATTGGCTGCTTCGTCGACTTCGAACAGCGTCATGTCATACCCACCGGTGATGCTGATCAGAACGCCGCGAGCGCCCTTCATCGAGACATCGTCGAGAAGCGGGTTGTCGATGGCAGCGCGGGCAGCTTCGAGGGCGCGGCCTTCGCCTTCGCTCTCGCCCATGCCCATCATCGCAGCGCCCATACCCTTCATGATCGTACGGACGTCGGCAAAGTCGAGGTTGATCAGGCCAGGCATGACCATGAGGTCAGTGATGCCGCGAACGCCGGAATAGAGAACGTCATCAGCCATGCGGAAGGCGTCCGCAAAGGTGGTGCGCTCATTGGCAACGCGGAAGAGGTTCTGGTTCGGCACGACGATCATGGTGTCGATCGCCTTGCGCATCTCGGTGAGACCATCTTCGGCGATGGTCATGCGGCGGTTGCCTTCGAAGCTGAATGGCTTGGTGACAACGCCAACCGTCAGGATGCCGCGCTCATGGGCGGCGCGTGCGATGACAGGGGCTGCGCCGGTACCCGTACCGCCGCCAAGACCAGCAGCGATGAAGACCATGTGAGCGCCTTCGAGACACTTGCTGATCTCTTCGATCGACTCTTCAGCTGAGGCTGCGCCGACTTCCGGCTTTGCACCTGCGCCAAGGCCTGCGGTCACTTCAGGACCGAGCTGGATACGGGTTTCGCACTTCGATCGCTCAAGCGCCTGGGCATCTGTATTCGCGACGACGAACTCAACGCCCTGCAGGTTCGCTTCGATCATATTGTCGACTGCGTTGCCGCCGGCCCCGCCCACACCGAACACGACGAGCCGCGGCTTGAGTTCTTGAGTCATGAAAAATCCGCCTTTGCCAATCTACCTAGAGAGGTTTGTAGGCGCAGACTGCCTGCGTCACACTAAGAGAGGGTTAAGGGATTCTGCCTCGCTGTTAAAAATTTTCATGCAGCCAGCGCAAGAAACTGTTCATTTTACCCCGTTTTGCGGGCCCTGAGCCCTGCACAGATCCGATGCTGCCGGTCGAAACGTCGGCAAAGCCACGTGATTCGTACGACAGCAGCCCTGCGGCGGTCGAAAAAACGGGGCTGGCATGCGATTCGCCGAGCACGTCCGCGTCGACTGGCTTGCCGAGGCGGACCGGCTGGCCGAGGACGCGGGAGGCAACATCGCGCACACCCGGAAGGAGGCTGCCGCCGCCTGTAAGAACCGTGCGGCGCGGCATGATCTTGGCGAGCTCGCTCTTGCCGATGAGCCTCGCGGCATATTCGAACGTCTCTTCGATGCGCGGTGCGATGAGGCCGGTAAGCTCGCCGCGCGTCATGTGATGGGCGGCGAGACGGCCATCATCACCGAGGCGTGCCACTTCGACTTTCTCAGTAAGGCCGGTACCGGTCGTGTCGGCGTGACCGTAGATCGTCTTCATGCGCTCTGCGGCGGCAAAGGTCGTGCCGATGCCCTGCGCGAGATCGCCTGTTACCTTGGCGCCGCCGGCAGGCACGACGCCCAGCCAGGCGGGCACGCCGTTCACGAAGGCGCAGGCTGTGGTCACGCCAGAGCCCATATCGATACAGATCGCGCCATTCTCTATTTCATCATCGATCAGCGTACCGGCCGCACTGGCCAGCGCAGACGGGATCAGCCGGTCCACGTTGAGGTGCGCGCGGCCTACGCATTCAACCAGATTGCGGACCAGCGACTGCGGCGCTGAAACAACGGACAGAAGGACAGATAGTTTTGTGCCGATCATGCCGATCGGGTCGCTAATGCCTTCCTGCTCGTCCAGTTTGTAGAGGACTGGATGAGCGGTCAGGATCTCACGCTGCTTGGCGTCGATCTTGGCGAGGGCCTGACCGTGAAGCTTCTTGAGGTCTTTGGCGGTGACTTCGCGTCCGCCGATATCATTGAGAGCGCCAACGAACTCACAGGCGACCTGCGCGCCGGTGACACCGAGCGTGACCGAATCAATCCGCTCACCGGCTTGACGTTCGGCGTCCTCAACAGCGAGGCGCACAGAGCGCTCCAGCGCTTCCATGTCAGTGATCGATCCATCCTTGAAACCGCGCGCCTGCTGACGACCACCGCCGAGAAACGCGAACCCGGCTTTCGCCTCTGGATCGAAACGCCCGATCAGGCAGGTGATCTTGGAGCTGCCAATATCCAGCGAGGCGATAGGCTGGCCGACTTTTGCGGCGCGGGATGGTTTCAAGCGGAGGTCTGCCTTGGCCATGGTCAGCTTTCTGCAGCGGTGCCGGAGGCACCCTGTTCGTCGAGAGGTTCAAGAAAAGTGCGCCCGGCAACCCTGAGGTCGATGCGCGCAAGCGAGCGTTGGGAAAGATCGGTAGAGGTTTCGAGCGCGATGAGTTCATCGGTCGCCCGCATGACGCTGGCGTCTGCCGGAAGCCGGATCAGCAAGCCGTCGCGAAGTTTGACGTCCCAGCGGCGGCGCGACACGCGCTCTGCATAGGACACACGGTCTGTCACGCTTCCAGCGCGCGCCAGAAACTGAAGCAGCGCAGGCACGCCCTCTGGCGCATCAACGCCGGTAAGCAGGACGAGCTCACTATAATCCTTGGCCGACAGACCTTCCATGATCTGGCCGGTGCTGTCGACGACCTGCTGGCCTTCGCCATCGAACCAGATGGCGCTGGCCTTGGCAGGCGAAGCATTGATCAGGATCTGGTTGGGCCAGAGCCGGTAGACATGCGCGCTCGTCACCTGTCCGGTCGCGAGGACCTGGCGGCGGATTTCATGCGGGTCGGCGCGAAACATGTTGTCGCCGGGCGCAACGCCCGACATCTGCTGGACGAGGCTAGCGCGGCGCACATCATCGCCGAGCCCGGTGATCTGTACGTCTTGAACGGCAAAGCCGAGACCGGTCGCTGCGCTGTCGAACGCATTGCCGACACCGTCGCCAACCTTGGACATCGATCCGCCCAGCAGGGCGGCGCCGGCGACGATGAGGGCGACCACCATGACAAAACCCGTCAGGATGGAGGTAAGATCTGCGCGCGCAGGTTCGACAGGCGTCGGCGCAGGCGCACGCTTGCGCGGCTGCGGCCGGGCGCGCTGGCCCTGCTTCGGCTGACCTTTCACCTTCGGCATGAAGCATCCTCGATCATCCAGGCGACAAGCGCCTCGAAGGTCATGCCCGTATAGGCGGCCTGCTCGGGAACGAGCGAGGTCGGTGTCATGCCTGGCTGGGTATTGGTTTCCAGGATCACGAGCCGGTCCTTCTTCTCGTCAAATCGAAAGTCTGATCGCGACACCCCCCGGCAGCCGAGAGCCTGATGCGCTTTCAGCGCTGCTTCCAGAGCCCTCTTCGTTACCGGTTCCGGAATGTCTGCAGGCACCACATGACGCGATCCACCAGCTGCGTACTTTGCATCAAAATCGTAAAACTCTCTTAATGTCGTGATCTCGGTGACGGCGAGCGGCTTGTCTCCGAGAACCGCTACGGTGAGTTCCCGCCCGGGGATGTATTCTTCGGCCATGAGATTGTCGCCATAGGCCCATTCATCAGACAGGAGCAGCTGCGAGGGGCCGTTATTTTCCTCACGAACGAAGACGACGCCGAAGCTCGAGCCTTCGTTGACAGGCTTGATGACATAAGGTGGTTTGATCGGATGGGCGCGGGCCGCTTCGGCGCGCGTGACGGCCACATCTTCTGCCACATCGAGGCCTGCCTGCGTGTAGACGGCCTTGGACTTGCGCTTGTCCATCGCGATGGCCGACGCGGTGACACCGGAATGGGTGTAAGGAATGGCGAGAATCTCAAAGAGGCCCTGCACGCAGCCATCTTCGCCCCAGGGGCCATGCAGACCGTTCAGGATTACGTCCGGCTTTTCCGCGGCGATCTGGCTTGCAAGATCCCGGTTGGCATCGATGCCAACAGCATCATACCCGGCGGCCTTTGCTGCGCGCAGCATCTGTTCGCCCGAGGACAGGGAAACTTCCCGCTCAGAGGACCAGCCTCCATAGACGACTGCAACGCGCTTCATGATTTGACCTCCAGACAGAAAAAGGGCCTGCATGCTCGCTGACCCGGCCCGCGACTCAAACACGTAGCAGCCGAGAAATTAAGGCAGTCCTTCAATTCAGCTGAACTTGCTGCATCCATTAATCATGCATGGCGCCGATCCGGGCCTTACCTGCCGAAGCTCTCGAATTACAAATGCGTAAGTTGCGCTGAAACGAATTCCACAAGACTACAAATGTAGTTGTATCGATAAACAATATCTGATACGCGACATTCGATAATAATAAGCGTAGAGAT
The DNA here is from genome assembly GCA_012960415.1 of Henriciella sp. Taxonomy (GTDB): domain Bacteria; phylum Pseudomonadota; class Alphaproteobacteria; order Caulobacterales; family Hyphomonadaceae; genus Henriciella. The sequence goes on from DUBH01000084.1 coordinate 152,955, forward strand.
AACGGAAACGCCCCCATGAAACTCAAACTCCACCTGCTTGCGGGAACGATGATGCTTGCCTGCCTTTCAGGCCACGCCCAGACACCGGCAAGCGACCCGCAGGCGCAGGCAGCGCGAACCTACACACTGCCCGATTTCGAGCAGTATTCGCCGAATACGGCACTAGACATGGTGACGCGGATCCCCGGCTTCTCCATCCGCAATGGCGACTTGTCGGAGCGCGGCCTCGGTCAGGCCGAAGGCAATGTGCTGATCAATGGGCGGCGCATTTCAGGCAAGTCACTGACACCCCGCGATGCCCTCGCCCGCATTCCGGCCACCAATGTCGAGAAGATCGAGATTGTCGACGGCGCAACACTCAACGTGCCGGGCCTGTCCGGGCAGGTGGCAAACATTACGGCCAAGGTGAACGGTGTCTCGGGCACCTGGGACTGGCGGGCGCGCTTTCGCGACAACCTCCCGCCCTATTATCACGGCGGCAGCGTTTCGGTGGCCGGACAGCAGAACACGCTGGGCTGGACACTTGGCCTGACAAGTGAACCGATCAGGGGCGGCGCTTCAGGGCCGGAGTTTGTGCGTGACGCCAATCGCAACCTGATCGAGACGCGCGACGAACGCGTCACCAATATCGGCAATAGTGCGGGCATCTCTGGCGCGCTGGAATGGACGCCGTTGAATGGGTCAGTCGGCAATCTCAATGCCGAGTACAATATTTTCCAGATCGACGCTGAGGAGACGTCCAACCGGTTTCCGGTTGCTGGACAACCAAGCATTCGCCAGTTCGCAAACTCCGAAGATGAGTGGAATAGCGAGATCAGCGGCGACTATGAGTTCGATCTCGGCCCTGGCCGCCTGAAGACGATCGGTCTCTGGCGCTTTGAACACAGCCCCTTCATCTCTAGCGTCCGCACGACCGAGGCAGATGGCACGCTTAGCGAACGCTCCATCTTCGAGCAGACTGTCGATGAAGGCGAGAGCATCCTGCGCAGTGAGTATAACTGGGCGCCGAGCGAGACAGTGGACTGGCAGATTGCCGGTGAGGCGGCCTTCAACTTCCTTGAAGCCGAAGCAGACCTGCAGGCGCTTGATGCCACGGGTGGACTTGTCCCTGTACCGCTGACCAATGCGAATTCCCGCGTCGAGGAGAAGCGGCTCGATGCGTCCATCACGCATGGCCGCAAGCTTTCAGAAGACCTGTCGGTGCAGGCCTCGTTCGGCATGGAGTATTCCGAGCTCAGCCAGTCAGGCGGCGCCGCACAGACGCGAACCTTCACGAGGCCGAAAGGCTTTGTCTCGGCTGCATGGACGGTGAATGAGCGCCTGACGATCAATGCGCGGGCCGCACGCGAAGTGGGCCAGCTCAACTTCTTCGATTTCATCTCGTCGGTGAACGTCAATGCCGGCAATGGCAATCAGGGCAATCCGGACATCGTCCCGCAGCAGAGCTGGAAAGGCGAGGTCTCATTTGATCGCGATTTCGGCGCAGCTGGTGCACACACGATGAAGGTCTACTACGAGGCCATTGAGGACGTTTGGCCCGAATGCAGAAGGCCCAGGCAATCTGGACCAGGCCACGCGCTACGGCATCGCGACCAATGGCACGTTCAAGTTTGCGCCTGTCGGCGTTGAAGGCCTCCAGCTGGAGTATGAGCTTGAAGTGCGCCAGTCCAAACTGGACGATCCGCTAACGGGCGAGACGCGCCGCATCAATGATGACCTGATGCTGGGCGGTTTCTTTGAGCTTCGCTACGACATTCCGAAGACGGACTGGGCGCTGGGCTTTGGCGGGGAGCGCTATGACAATGCGCCCTTCGTGCGGCTCGATGAGCGCCAGCTGTTTGAGCTCCGGCCGATCTACACCTTCCTCTATGTCGAGCATAAAGACATCTTCGGCATGACCGGGAAGGTCGAGTGGTTCAACGTGACCGATGGCGATGAGCAATTCACACGGCAGGTCTACACGCCCCGGCGCGATGGCAGCCTTCTCTTCAGTGAGGACAGGAGCTGGAGCGCCGGGCCGATCCTGACCGTGTCGCTGCGAGGGACGTTCTAGGCCTTCGCCTGGATGCGGCCGATGCGGCGGATTTCCCAGCGAAGGTCCACCCCGGTCACATCCAGCACGCGGGCGCGCACCAGCTCCCCAAGCGCCTCGATGTCTGCCGCGGTGGCGTCATCGGTATTGATGAGGAAGTTGCAGTGCTTCTCGGACACCTGCGCGCCGCCAACCTTCAGGCCCCTGCAGCCCGCTGCATCGATCAGTTTCCAGCTGGAGCGCTGGTCTGGCGTCCCCGGCGGGTCCGGATTGGCGAAGGTGGAGCCGCCCGTCTTGTCCTTGATCGGCTGTGTTTCAGCGCGCCGGGCCTGATGCTCTTCGATCTCGGCCTGAAGCGCTTCCGGGTCACCGTCACCTGACCCTGTCAGCAGGATGCCGGTCACGATGACATCATCCGGAAAGTTGGTGTGGCGGTAGGAAAACTCGATCTTCGGGTCGCCATACTGGGCGATCTCGGCTTCGAAGCGGACTTTCTCACCAGAACGCGTGATGCCTTCAATCTGGTTGGCGACGTCTTTCAGTTCCCGGCCATAGCAGCCAGCATTGGTGCGCACAGCCCCGCCAATGGAGCCGGGGATACCAGAGAAGAAGGTGAGCCCCGAAATGCCGTGCTTTGCCGATGCCTTGGCGACGGCCAGATCAAGCGCGCCAGCACGTGCGAAGAGGGAATGTGAGCCAGCCGGCTCAACACTGCCCCAATAGCCGCCCATGAGCCGGATCGTGACGCCCTCGATACCGCCATCCCGGATGATGGAATTTGAGGCAACGCCCATGAAGTGAACGGGCACATCGGCCGGCAGCACTCTCAGGAAGTCCGCAAGATCATCCTCATCCTTTGGCAGGAAGAGCGCATCGGCCGGCCCACCGACGCGGAACCAGGTGTAGGGCGCCAGCGGCTGATCCAGCAGCAGCTTGCCGCGCACGTCGGGCAGGTTATCTCGCCAGTCAGCCATCGCCTAGTCGATCTCCAATTGCTTTGGATCTACAGGCCCTGGATCAAGCCTTAGGCGCTCCATTAAGTCGTGAGCGACAGTCTTTAGCTTGATGAGAGTATCGATAATCCAATTGAGCTCACTCGTCTCGTCCAGTGCGCTTGCTGCTTCAGTAATCGACCGATAAATCGCAATTCGGGCGGTCGCCTTGTCGTTCATTCTCTCCCAGCTGATATCTTCTCCATCTAGAAGGTTTTCAGAATCGATAGTGTTCTTGAAAAAATCAAAGCCCAGTTTTGCTGATGCCATATAAAAATATATCTCTGCACGAAGTCCGATGTTCGACTTCGTTGCAGTCACATCAACGCCTAGCCATGACTTCAAGCTTAGCGACTCCGCCGTTTGCCAGTTCCCTTTGAATGGGGTGCGGCGCCCCAAAGCCGGGTATCTACCTTCTGCTTGACTGATTAAACGTTGCCAATAATCGCGATGGGCGATCTGACTTTCCGTCAGCTCACTTTCAGCCAATCGAGCTATTTTGCGGAAGTCTCGAGTCCAATCATTAGGATTGGCCGCAACGTTGAATTTTGGCGCAAGATCGCTCTCTCCAATGCGGTAAAGTTCAATCTCGACAGCAAAAAATGAGTATTTTTCGTCAGAAATTTCATTCAACCAGTCGATTGCGGCACGGTGCTCGTCGCGGATTTTCGAGCAAATCCATACGATCGTCTTTGCATCGAGCCCGGCTGCATAAGTGAGACATTGGCCCAAGTGACTGTGATCGGATTGGGCCAGCTGATTTTCGATGAGTACGCGATTACCTCGAAAGTCTTCTGCCAAAATATCAGCAGAAAAACGTCCAACAGCCTGCTCACGGCCGATCGGTGTAAGGGCCTGCAGCCCTAGTGCTTCACCCAACAGCGAGATGTTTTCTTCTTCACAAAGCCAAGGTGTGAAATTGCGAGCTTCGTCGACCCAAGCTTTTCGCAGGTCGACCAATTCCAAGCGGCCGAGCTGCGGTCGCTCAATCATGACGCGAGCTTCCCGGCGAGTGCATTCGCATGCGTGGTGATATCGCCAGCGCCGAGGCAAACGACGAGGTCGCCGGGGCGGGCAATCTCGCGAATGGCGGCCGGAAGGTCATCGAGAGATGTGAGAGCGCGTGCATCGGCATGGCCTCTTGCGTTGATCGCATCGACGAGTGCGGTGTGGCTCGCCCCCTCAATCGGGTCCTCACCGGCTGCATAGACAGGCGCGATGAAAGCGATGTCGGCGTCATGGAAGCAGCCAGAGAAATCCTTGAAGAGATCGTGCAGGCGCGAATAGCGGTGCGGCTGGGCGACGGCGATGACGCGGTTTTCGCCCTGCATGGCGCGGGCAGCCTTCAGGACGGCTGCAATCTCCACCGGGTGGTGACCATAATCGTCTATGATGCGGACACCATTCCATTCACCTGCAGGGGTGAAGCGACGTTTCACGCCGCCGAAATTCCTGAAGCTGGTGCGGATCTGGTCGGGCGTCGCGCCAAGCTCCAGCGCGACCGTGATGGCGGCGAGGGCGTTGGAAACGTTGTGGTCGCCCGCCATTGGCAGCCGAACGCCTTCAATCGAAGACACGCCGATGCCGAGACGCTCACGTAGGACGACATCGAAAGTCACGCCGCCCGGATCGGATTCAAGATTGGTCGCACGGACGTCTGCCTGACGGTTGAACCCATAGGTCAGGATGCGCCTGTCAGACACGCGCGCCACCATGGCGGAGACTTCGGGATGATCGGTGCAGAGGACGCCAAACCCGTAGAACGGGATGTTCTTCACATAGGTATCGAAAGCGGACCGCAGCGCCTCCATGGAGCCGTAATGCTCCATATGTTCGGGGTCCATATTGGTCACGATCGCGATGGTCGGGCGCAGCTTTGTGAAGGTGCCGTCGCTCTCATCAGCCTCAAGCACGATCCAGTCGCCATTGCCGGCTTTGGCGTTAGAGCCATAGGCATTGATGATGCCGCCATTGATGACGGTCGGGTCGATGCCTGCGCCATCAAGGAGTGCAGCGACCATCGTTGTCGTCGTGGTCTTGCCGTGCGTGCCTGCGACAGCCACCGTCCATTTCAGGCGGATGATCTCTGCCAGCATGTCGGCGCGGCGCACGACAGGGATGGCTGACTCACGCGCGGCGACGACTTCCGGGTTGTCTGCCTTGATGGCCGAAGAAATGATGACGGCCCCTGCCCCGATCACATTCTGCGGCTTGTGGCCGATATGGACGGTCGCGCCCTTGGCGCGCAGACGCTCCACATTGGCGCTGTCCTTCACGTCGGAGCCCTGGACCTTGTAGCCGAGATTGATCATGATCTCGGCAATGCCTGACATGCCGATGCCGCCTATGCCAACGAGGTGGGCCGGACCGAGATCAAAGGGCGAAGGTTTGTTTGGCATGAATGTTCTGACTTCGTAGGGCATGGAAACGGGGTCCTCCGCAGTAACGTGTGGAGGCCAGACTAGGCAAGCGCGAGCATGCTGAGATGGCTGCGACGCGGCAATTTAGGGGCAATCGGTCTAGAGGAGATCAGCAGCTAGCTGCCTCTATGGCGAGTTCTGCGAGGTCCTGCGCCGCAGTGACCGTGCCCGCGTCCTTCGCCCGAGCGGCGCGCGCCTCCAGCTCTTCGCCATTCTCCAGCCGCACCTTGATCAGTTCACCGAGGAGGTTCGGGTAGAGATTGTCCTCAAGCACGACATCAGCAGCGTCGACATCGACGAGGGCCTCCGCGTTTGCGGCCTGGTGGTCATCCATCGCGATCTTGAGCGGGATAAGAATGGACGGGCGCCCAACGGCTGAAATTTCGCTAACCGTGCCTGCGCCAGAGCGCGCAATGATCAAGTGCGCGGCAGCGAGGCGTTCTGCCATATCGGCGAAGAAGGGCCGCAACTCATGTCGAAGACCGACCTCTTCATAGATGGCGCGGACCTCATCGAGCTGTTCTTCGCGCACCTGCTGGACGATCTTGAGGCGGGCGCGAAGCGGCGGCGGCGTTTGAAACGCAATGGCGAGCGGGATGATCTGGCCGAGGATGCGGGCACCCTGGCTGCCACCCGTGATGAAGATATTGAGGTCGCCGCTGGTCGGCGGAAATGGCGCACCGCGCATGGCCGCAATGGGCGCACGGACCGGATTGCCGACCGGCTCATGGCGCACACCAGCCGGCAGCTTGTCGAGGCGTGGGAAGCCTGAAGCGACAAACGCGGCCTTTGACGCGAACTGCCGGTTAACCCGGCCAAGGACCGCATTCTGCTCATGAACGATGATGGGCACCTCGCACCGGCGCGCGGCGCTGAGGGCCGGAAAGGCGGGATAGCCGCCAAAACCCGCAACAAGCGCAGGCTTTCTGGACTTCATCAACCGGTTGGCACGTCCGATGCCGCGCCAGATTTTGAGAACAGCAGATGGCAGCGTCCAGGGCTTGCGGATATTCGGGCTGGCAGCGGCAACTTCTTCCTTCCAGTCGGCTGGAAAGCTGTCTGCATAGGAGAGCCCGCGCGCGTCGCTTATCAGTCCGACCTGCCAGCCCCGCGCGCGCATCTCTTCAGCAAAGGCTGCAGCCGGGAACATGTGCCCGCCCGTGCCGCCCGCGGCGATAATGACGAGCGGTTTGTTAGCCATGTCGACCTCTCATCCCAAGGCTCTGGCGGCGGATCAAGGCGAGCGCGAGACCAAGCGTCAGCGCAATCCCAAGCATGGAAGAGCCGCCATACGATATGAAAGGCAGCGTCATCCCCTTTGGCGGGATGAGGCTGACATTGACGGCGATATTGATCGCTGCCTGCAAGGCGAACAGGGTGAAAAGACCGGACGCAGCCGCACGCGGATAAGGGTCATGCAGGCGCGATGCAGCGCGAAGGCCACGCCAGCAGATATAGCCATAGAGGCCGATTACCAGCAGCGCAGCGACATAGCCGAACTCTTCGCCAAGCACCGCATAGATGAAGTCCGTGTGAGCATCCGGCAGGCTGGATTTCACTGTCCCCTCACCCGGCCCGGCCCCGAGAAGGCCGCCGCGCGAGATCGCTTCGGACGCCTTGTCGATCTGGTAGGTGTCATAGTCAGACGGGTTGATGAAGCTGTTCACCCGGTAGCGCACGTGTGGAAGCAGCGCATAGAGCGCGCCGCTGAGCGTCACACCGCCGGCGAAGAAGGCCGCCGCCCAGCGCCATGGCAATCCAGACACGAAGAAGGTCGCGATGAAGGCGGCCGTAATCAGCGCCGACTGACCGACATCCGGCTGCAGCAGCAGGAGGCCTAGAACCACGACGTAGAAGACAAGCGCGACGACCGCCCAGGGCCCGTCCGGAAAAAGACGCCGCTGCGCGAGGAGCCAGCCGATTAGCACGATCAGGACGGGCTTTACGAACTCTGACGGCTGAAGCGTAAAGCCTGCGATATTGACCCAGCGCTCCGCCCCCTTCGCTTCATGGCCAATCAACATGATCGCCGCGAGCAGGACGAGCGATCCAGCAAAGATCAACGCAGATATCCGCCTCACCCAGACACGCGTCATCATGCTGGCCGCGATGAGCACGACCGATGCGCCAGCCGCGAAGACGCAGTGGCGTTTGACGAAGTGATATGGGTCTGAATAGCCAAGGCGCTCAGCTGCTGGTGGGCCAGCTGCCAGTGACAGCATCAGGCCGAGGCCAAGCAGCGTGAAGGATGCGGCCATGATGCGCCAGTCCACGCTGAGGCGCCATTCGGTGATGATCGACCGCTCGGAGCGCGGGACGATCACCGTGCTGCCGACCGAAACCGTCATGCCGATTCTCGCATGACCGGGCGGAGCGCATCCCCGCCAAGTGTTTCGACCGCCTCACGGAAGGCCTGTCCCCGCGCCTCGAAATCCTTGAACTGGTCGAAGCTGGCGCAGGCCGGTGAGAGCAGCACGATCGGGTTTTCCTCGCCCGAGGCCTTTGCGTCCTCGAGTGCGCGTGCGACCGCCTTGTCCAGCGTGCCGCAGCTTTCATGGGCGGCCTTGCCTTCGAGCGTACGGGCAAATTCATCAGCGGCTTCACCGACGAGATAGGCTTTGGCGACACGGTCCATCAGAGGCATCAGCGGCTCGATACCGCCCGCCTTAGGCTGGCCACCAGCGATCCAGTAGACGCGCGGATAGGCGCGGAGCGCCTGCTCTGCGGCCTGCGCATTGGTGGCCTTGGAGTCGTTGACAAAGCGCACGCCGTCGATCTCGCCGACCTGCTCCATACGGTGGGCAAGGCCAGGAAAGGTCAGGATGGCGCCGAAGATCCGGCCCGGGTCGAGCCCGAGTGCGCGGCAAGCAGCATAGGCAGCGGCCGCATTCTGCCAGTTATGGCGGCCGGGAAGAGTCGCAGACTCGCCTAGGTCACCAACGCGTACGGCATTGTTGGCGAGGCTGTCGAATAGCTTGCCATCGACGGCGCTGACGCCGCGCCCCAGCGCAAACTCTGACGAGATACGCGCCAGACGCATTTCGCCGCTGCCAGCAAGGCCCATAGCGATGGCCTGCGTGTGGTGGTCATCGATCCCGATGACCGCCGTATCGCCGCGCCCCTGATTGCGGAAGATGCGCTTCTTGGCGGCGACATAGCCGTCCATATCGCCATGCCGGTCCAGATGATCTGGCGACATGTTAAGCAGGACCGACACGTCGCAATGCAGGCTCTTGGTCAGGTCAAGCTGATAGGATGAGAGCTCAAGAACATAGTACGCGTTCGCCGAAAGCGCTGGCAGGTCAAGAACGCCTGTACCGATATTGCCGCCGACATGAACGTCGAGGCCGCACTCCTTGAGGATGTGGCCGATAAGGGCGGTGGTCGTCGATTTCCCGTTCGTGCCCGTAATGCCGATGATCTTCGGGCGGCCACGTTCAGGCAGCGACTGAACTGCCCGCGCGAAAAGCTCCATATCGCCGACGACTGGGACATTCGTCATCTGCGCCAGCCGCACGAGACGGTGTGGCTGCGGGTGTGTCAGCGGTATTCCTGGCGAGAGCACCAGAGCGGCGAAATTCTGCCAGTCGCGCTTGTTGAGGTCAGAAACCGGGATGCCCTCAGCTTCGGCCTTGGCCCGCGATGCCTCATTGTCGTCCCAGGCATGAACCTTTGCCTTACCGGCTTTCAGAGCGCGCGCAGCCGCAAGGCCAGTCCGGCCAAGGCCGTACACCGCAACGTCTCTTCCAGCATATTCGGTAATCGGGATCATAAGGTGCGGGCTACCTCAGCTTCAGCGTGGCAAGGCCCGCAAGGGCGAACAGGATGGAGAGGATCCAGAAGCGGACAACGACCTTGGTTTCAGGCCAGTTCTCTTTCTGGAAGTGGTGGTGCAGCGGCGCCATCAGGAAGACGCGCTTGCCGGTCCCGGTCAGGCGCTTGGTGATCTTGAACCAGCCGACCTGGATCATCACCGAAAGCGCCTCGATGACAAAGAGACCGCCAATGATGGCCAGCGCAAACTCATGCTTGACCGCGACGGCGACGACGCCGATCAGGCCGCCGAGACCCAGCGATCCGGTGTCGCCCATGAAGACGGTCGCCGGAAAGGCGTTGAACCAGAGGAAGCCCATGCCTGCGCCAATCATCGCGCCGAGCAGAACGCTCATCTCGCCTGCCCCGGGCGTGAACTGGATGCCGAGATAGTCAGCAAAGATGATGTTGCCGGTGAGGTAGGCGATGAGAGCGTAAGAGCCGCCCGCAAAGATCACCGGCACGATGGCGAGGCCATCCAGACCGTCAGTGAAGTTCACCGCATTGGCAGAGCCGACGATGACCACCATTGCGAAGATGATGAAGAAGCCGCCGAGCGGGATGAAGTAGTCATTCACGAATGGCACAGCGACACCGCCAGAGAAGCTCTGATCGTTTGGCTCCAGAGAGGTCGGCGGGGCAAGCGCGGCGATGAACTCAGCGAGACCGTTAAGTGGGCCCCATTCCGCATGGCCGAGCGGTGTGTTGGCGCCGTGCAGACCCATGATGAAAGCACCGGCCAGCGCGGCGACAATGAACTCCACCATCAGGCGGACCTGCGCGGACACGCCCGCATCGGTCTGTTTGGTGACTTTCGCATAATCATCAAGGAAGCCGAGGAAGGCGAAGGCGACCGTCACGAAGAGAACAGTCCAGATGTATGGGTTGCTGAGATCAGCCCAGAGAAGCGTCGCAACGAGGAGACCGATCCAGATCAGGAAGCCGCCCATGGTCGGCGTGCCGCGCTTTTCGAGCTGTGCCTGAAGCGAAAGATCGCGGATCGGCTGGCCCTTGCCCTGACGCTGGCGCAGCTGGCTGATCACCCAGTCCCCGGTGAGCACCGAAAACAGGAAAGCGGTAACGATCGCGCCGCCCGTGCGGAACGTCGTGTAGTTGAAAAGACGAAAGAACCCGTCGTCTGCGGCCAGCAGCTCATACAGCATCGCGACCCCCTGCAGCCCCATCAGAGCCGCTATCCATCACCTGCCCGTCCGCGGTCTTGCTCCACTGGCGCAACCTGTCTGCGAGCCTCCCCATCCCGGAGGCATTCGAGCCTTTAATCAAGAGGATATCACCGTCCCGCAGAGAGTTTTTCACCACCTCGTCGAGGCCGTCAGCCTTCTCTGCCCAGTGCGATTCTATCTGTGATTCGATGCTTGCCTGCAGGGGCTGCATTCCCCGGCCTGCGAGGAAGGCCATGACGGCCCCGCTATCAATCAAAGGTTTAGAGAGCCCGATGTGTTCTTTTTGCGACGTCTCGCCAACTTCAAGCATTTCTCCCAGCGCAACGAGGTGCCGACTGCCTTCTCTTGAGGCAAAGCTGGAAAGGGCCGCGCGCATGGATTCCGGATTGGCATTGTAGGCATCGTCCACGAGGACGAATTCACCGCCGCCGGGCAGTGTGAGCCGTTCGGCCGTGCCCCGGCCAGCAGGCGGCGCATAGCCAGAGAGGTCCAGCGCAGCCTTATAGAGATCAATCGAACTGTTCAGGCCGACGGCCAGCAAGGCACAGGCGACATTATCTGCCCAGTGTTCGCCAACGGCGTGAATCTCGACATCCAGCTTGCAGCTCAGCGTATCGAGCGCGATGTGGCTCATGCCGCCTACGCTGTTGTATGCTTCAACCCAGGACCAGCCGTCGCGATTGGTGATCCAGTCGAGGTCTGCGCCCGCGCCATTTGCGCCAAACAGCGCGATCGCGGCATTCGGCTTCAGTTCACGGACCCGTTCGACCAGAACGGGTAGCAGCTTGTCACCGGCAGGTAGCACAACAACGCCATCTGGTTCGATAAGGCCAGCCACGATATCGGACTTTTCGCGGGCGACACCTTCAATCGAACCAAGGCCCTCAAGGTGCGCTGGTGCGATCTTGGTGATGACGCTAACATGCGGAGCGACCATTTTAGACCGCGGCGCGATCTCACCCGGTGTCGACATGCCGATTTCGAAGACGGCATACTCTGTGTCAGCTGGCATGCGCGCCAGCGTTAGCGGCACGCCCCAGTGATTGTTGAAGCTCTTGACCGACCAGTGCGCCTTGCCTGCGCCCCGGTGGATGCGGGCGATCATTTCCTTGACGCTGGTCTTGCCGACAGAGCCGGTCACCGCGATGCGCACGGCGTCCTTTGCCCGCTCACGCGAATAGAGGCCGAGCGCCTCCAGCGCCGCCATGACGTCATCGACGACGATAAGCGGTCCAGACGCGCCTTCGACCTCGCGGCTGACCAGCGCGGCACCTGCCCCCGCTTCAAAGGCTGCGGGGACGAAGTCGTGCCCGTCGCGAACATCCTTGAGCGCGATGAAGAGGTCACCCTTCTCAAGTGAGCGCGTATCAATAGACACGCCATTTACCTCAAAGGCGCCGGTTACGCGTCCGCCGGTTGCTTTGGTAATCTCCTCAGAAGTCCAGAGCGGGCGTGCCATCACTTGCGCGCCTCCAACGCCGCGAGCGCGGTGTCCTGATCGGAGAAAGGAAACACCTTGTCGCCAACAATCTGGCCGGTCTCATGCCCCTTGCCCGCAATTAGGAGCGTGTCACCTGCCTGAAGCTGCGCGACAGCATGCTGGATCGCTTCGCCGCGATCACCGATTTCAACTGCGCCCTTGGCACCGGCGAGAACCGACTTGCGGATTTCTGCCGCATCTTCAGAGCGCGGATTGTCGTCAGTAACGATGACGACATCTGCCTGCTTTACTGCCACTTCGCCCATAATCGGGCGCTTCTTTCGGTCACGGTCGCCGCCGCAGCCAAAGATCACGAACAGACGGCCCGCCGTGTGGGGTCGCGCTGCGCGGATGAGCGTATCGAGACCATCTGGCGTGTGTGCATAATCGACAAAGACGCCTGCACCGTCGGAGGTTTCGCCAACGAATTCGAGACGGCCTTTCACTGGCTTCAGGCTGGAAAGACCCTTCTTCACGTCTGAGAGGCTCGCGCCCAGCGACAGGGCAAGTCCAGCCGCCGTCAGGGCGTTGAGCGCCTGGAATTCACCAATCAGCGGAAGCTCGACTTCGGTTTCTTCGCCATGCCATTTCAGGAACAGGGTCTGGCCGGTCGCCTTTGGCATCAGCTCTGCAATCTTGAGATCATCGCCGCGCCAACCAACAGAAAGCGGCTTCAGGCCGCGCGCCTTCGCGCCCGCCTCGAAGGCACCGCGCTCCGGGCTGTCGGCGTTGATGACGGCCGGTGCGCCCGCTGGCAGCAGATCGGAGAAGAGCCGCATCTTTGCCGCGCGGTACTCATCCATGTCCGCGTGGTAGTCGAGATGGTCCTGGGTAAGGTTCGTGAACGCGCCTGCAGTGAGTTTGACGGCATCGAGCCTGTACTGGACGAGACCGTGGGAGGACGCTTCCATCGCACAATGCGTCACGCCCTCATCTGCGAGCTTTGCCAGCGTCGCATGGATCGCCACCGGATCAGGCGTGGTATGCCCAAGGTCGATATGCCCGTTCGGGCCGATTGCGCCGAGCGTGCCCATAGAGGCCGCCGTGATCCCGGCGCTCTCCCAGATCTGGCGCAGGAAATCGACAGTGGAGCTTTTGCCATTAGTCCCAGTGACAGCAACGACGTGCTGTGGCTGGCGGGCATAGAAAGCTGCCGAAGCCGTGGCCAGTGCAAGGCGCGGCTCGTCTACCTCAATGGCGACGGCATTTCCGACATCTGGCAGGTCATGGCCAATTATGGCGACGGCACCCTTTTGGAGCGCTTGCGGGATGAACTGGCGCCCGTCTGCGGCGACGCCTTTCAGGGCGGCGAAGACAAAGCCTGGCGCAACTTTGCGGCTATCAGCCGTCAGTCCACTGACCTCAACGGTTGCGGGCAAGTTCTTTCCGGGAAACAGGGCGGCGAGGTTCACAGCGTACTCCTTCTCTCTGCGACGGAGCGAACGAGCGGGCTTTCATACGGACCGTAATCATCAAAGCTGGGCTCTACACCAAGTGACGGGGCGATCCGGTTGATGACCCGCCCCGCCGTCGGCGCAGCATTCCAGGCTGCCGTACGTCCGCGCCCGACATCCGCCTTGGGGGAGTCAAGCACGATCAATACGACATATTCAGGACTGTCAGCGGGAAACACCGCAGCAAAGGACGCGATGTTCGCATTATTGGCATAGCCGCCAGCGACAGGTTTCTCCGCTGTGCCGGTCTTGCCTGCCACGCGATACCCGGCGACTTCGGCCTGCCCGCCCGTACCGTCGACGACCGCTTCGCGCAGCATGTGCGTGATAAGCGAAGCCGTCGGCGCAGAGACAACACGACGAACTTCGCGCTCTGTGTTCCGGTTCGCGAGGATGGTCGGCTCGATGACTTCGCCGCTATTTGCAAACATCGAGAACGCGCCAGCAAAAGCAATCGGAGACACGGCGATGCCGTGACCGTAGCTGACAGTCGCCGCATGGATATCGTCAAAGCGCGACGGCAGGATCGGGTCCGCACTTCCGGCAAGCTCAATCGGTGAACGCTCGAACAGGCCGAGGTTCTCAAGAATGTCCTGCTGGCGGCGCGCGCCGAGCATCAGGGCGACTTTAACCGTGCCGATATTGGAGCTTTCGGAAACAATCTTCGCCGGAGAAATAGGGCCCGGAATACGGTGCGTATCGCCGATCCGGCGCCCTGCGATCACAATCGGCTCTTCGACGTCGAATGTGTCTGACGGCCGGATGGCGCCGGTATCGATACCAGCCGCGACGGTGATCGGCTTGAACACGGAGCCAAGCTCAAACACGGAGTTGACGGCACGGTTGGCACGCGCGGGATCATCGCTTGCAAGGGTGTGTGCACGGTTCGGGTCGATGGGCGGCCAGCTTGCGAGGCCGAGTACTTCGCCATTGCGCGCATTGAGCACGACGCCCGCGCCGCCTTCGATTTCATATTCGGTCGCTGCGGTAGCCAGCTCGGATTCCAGCATATGCTGCACGCTGGAATCGATGGTCAGGCGGAGCGGCTCACCGCCATCAGCCAGTTCTGCGTCCAGCGCATATTCGACACCGGCGAGGCCCTGCCCGTCCGTCCCGGCATAACCGAGCACATGGCCTGCAAGGGTCCTGCGCGGATAGACGCGGCGGCTCTCTTCGCGAAAGCCAAGGCCTTCCAGGTTGAGGTCGAAAACAGCCTTGTGTTGGCGAGGCGTGAGGCCGCGCTTGATCCAGACGAAAGCGCGCTCATTGTCGGAGAGGCGGCGCGTCAGCGTATCGACATCCAGCTCCGGGAAGACGCTGACCAGACCCGCAGCGACGACTTCCGGCTCCCAGATGGCGCGTGGGTCGGCAAACAGGGAATAGACGTTCACAGAGGTCGCCAGCAGCACACCATTGCGATCTACAATGTCGGCGCGGCGGGCTGGTTCTTCGAAAGCGGTCGAGACACCCTCCTGGCCGGACGGCCCGGCGAGGGCGACAAACCCGGCTTTCATGGTCACGGCCAGAAAGCCGACGCAAAGTGCCAGAGACACGAGCCGCGCACGAAGGGCAGAGCCCTCAACTTCACTGACAGCGAGCCGATCAGTCATGACGCACCCCCTGCGAGCCGCGTTCAGCGAGGCTTATCTCACGGGCGTCATCAACGGCGTCGAAGATGTGCGGCAGGTCGTCTGCGCGCACGAACTGTTCAGCGCGTGGCGTGACCATGCCAAGCTCATTGCGGGCATAGTCTTCGACCCAGTCTTCACGTGACAGGGTGCTCAGCTCGCCCAGCAGGATCTGGCGCTCATCGATGGCGCGCTCGATCTCTGCTTCGATGCCCGCGATGCGCTCAGCGCTGTCTGCGGCCCCATACTTCGCCCGGTAGAGGCTGAAGATCAGGAGCGCGATGACGCCGAGGCCGACCATGAATGCGCGGCGGCTCATGAGGACACCTCTACGCTATCAAGGCCCGGAAGGTTGAGGCCGGTGTCGACCGGCTCCCCCCATGCTGGCGCATCGGTGCGCACAGCAAGACGAAGCTTTGCCGACCGGGCACGCGGATTGGCATGCGTCTCGGCCTCACCTGGCTCGATCGCTTTTCTCTGGACCAAATTGAAACTTGGCGCGCGGCCAGCCTCTGGCGCGGGCAGGTAGCGAGAGCCACCGCCCATCTGGCCAGCCCTCTCCTTCAGGAACTGCTTGACCATCCTGTCCTCCAACGAGTGGAAAGTCACAATGGCTAGCCGGCCTCCTGGCCTCATCAGTGCCTCGCAGGCATCCAGAGCTCTTGCAAGCTCACCCAGCTCATCATTGACGAACATCCTGATCGCCTGGAATGGCCTGGTTGCTGGATGCGTCCGCGCGCCCCGGCGCCCGCCCATTGCATCTTCTATGTGGCTGGCAAGATCGAGTGTTGTGGTGAACGGAGCCTTAAGACGGCGCGCAGAAATCGACTTTGCGATCCGGCGGGACTGCTTTTCCTCTCCGAGGCGGAAAATGATGTCGGCAAGCGCCTTTTCAGGCATCGTATTGACCACATCCGCTGCTGACGGGCCATCGCCCCCCATGCGCATGTCGAGCGGTCCGTCACGCATGAAAGAAAAGCCGCGCTCGGCCTCATCCAGCTGGAAAGAGGACACGCCGAGATCCAGTGTAATACCGTCAACGGCCTCATAGCCTGCAGCCGGCAGCAGCGTCCCCATGTCGCCGAAGCACCCCAGCACAGGCGTGAGGCGCCCATCATAATCGTCAGACGCATTTGCGCGGTCGATGGCAGTCTCGTCCCGATCGATCCCGATCACCTGGCAATCAGCCGCCTTGAGAATGGCGCGCGTGTATCCGCAGCCACCCAGGGTGCCATCGACAATCACATCGCCGTCCTGCGGCGCGAGACCCTCAACGACTTCGTTCAGGAGAACCGGTACATGCCCCATCAGACGCCCCCCGTCCCGGCAGAGCCGACACTTGGAAGGTTTCCTGCTGCCATTGCCTTCTGAAACGGCTCATCAAGCGCGCTTTGGTTTTCGAGTGCCGCCTGCGCCATTTTCTCATCGAAGGCATGAAAGCGAGACGGCTCCCAGATGTGGAACCGGTCAAAGGCGCCCGCGAAGACCAGCTTCTTCTCGATGCCAGCCGCTTCAAGCAGGTGGGCGGGCAGCGTGATGCGGCCGGTATCGTCCATCTTGAGGTCAGCGGATTTGGTGAAGATGGCATGCATGAAAGCCCGGCGATGCGGATCTGTCGGCGCCATGCGCGCAAGCGTCTGACGATAGACAGCCATCAGTTCGTCGCCGCCGCCCTCAAGACATCCAGATCCATCCATGGCCGGCCAGACGAAAAGGCGTGAGCCGCCACCCAAAGCTGCGCGGAAGGATGCAGGCACGGAGACCCGTCCCTTCGCATCAAGCGCAGTTTCATAGGTGGAAATGAACACCAGCCACTTTCCCTTCAGCCCAGACCCACATTCGGTGGGATAGTTGTGATCAAATTTGGGATAGCATGGGTAGGCTAGGGCACCAATGGGCAGACACGGTGATTCGCTTATTTCACAAGCGACCAGAACAAGAACATAAGCCGAATATAACGGAACGGGCGGTCGACCAGGGCACGCTGAAGGCCCTTTCGAGGCAATAAGTGACTGATTTACAAAGGGTTAATAAAGAGCGTGAAATCCCATGCATTTTTTGACGGGGCCTGTGTTTTTCGACGGCAGGCCGGTGCTGCCCGACTTCGCGATTATGATCTGAAGAATTTGACGACCTCCCGCCCGGTTCGGTGATAGAGGCTTTCAGGCATGCAGATTCGAGCCGTCATATTTGCCATCGGCATCATGGTCGCCCTGCTGGGCGCCGCAATGATCCCGTCAGCCCTGCTGGACATTGCTGACAATTCCGACCAGTGGCCGATCTTCCTGGTCTCGTCTGCCGTCAGCATCCTGATTGGTGCGGGCCTCGCTGTCCTGTCGGGCGGCGCGCCGCCATCGACCGGCGCACGCGAAGCGTTCCTTCTGACCGTCGTGATCTGGATCGCCCTGCCCCTGATCGCGACGATCCCATTCATCAGCTACGGGATGAGTTTTACCGACTCCATGTTCGAAGCCGTATCGGGCCTGACAACAACCGGCGCGACCGTCATGACAGGCCTCGACTCCACGCCGCGCGGTATCCTGCTCTGGCGCGCCATCCTGCAATGGATTGGCGGTATCGGCATCATCGTGACCGCGATCGTGATCCTGCCCATGCTGCGCGTTGGCGGCATGCAGCTTTTCCAGATCGAGAGCTCGGACATGTCAGGCAAGTTCTTGCCGCGCATCACCGAGATCACAGCGCAGACCGGCATTGTCTATCTGCTCATCTCTGCCATCTGCGCGATTGTCTATGCAGCCTGCGGCATGAGCGCCTTCGATGCGATCGCTCACGCGATGACAACAATGTCGGCTGGCGGCTACTCAACCCATGACGCCTCATTCGGCTATTTCAGCGATACACCGGCCGCCTATGCGGCCACTTTCTTCATGTTTGTCGCAGGCTTGCCCTTCAGCCTGCTCACCCTGTTGATCCTGCATGGACGCTGGAGGCCCTTCGCATCTGACCCGCAGCCAAAACTCTATTTCTGGCTCGCGGTCGGATTCTCAGTCGTTATCGTCGTCTGGCATGAGGCGGTCGTCGACCCGCCCGTCTTCGATCATATCTTTCATGGCTTCAGACAGGCCCTGTTCAATATCATCTCAATCATGACTGGAACGGGCTATGCCTCGGCACCCTATGACACCTGGGGCGGCCCTGTGACCATCATCTTCCTGGCTGCGACCTTCCTTGGCGGCTGTGCAGGCTCAGCGGCCTGCGGCATCAAGATGTTCAGGCTGGAAATCAGCTTCAAGGCAGTCGCCGCCTATGCCGCCCAGATCGTCCGACCCAATCGGATCGTGCGCGTGCGCTATGCAGGCCGCGTCGTCTCCTCTGACACGCTGCAGTCGGTCATGGTCTTTGTCTTTCTGTACCTCGCGACCTTTGTTGTCGCGTCCGTCCTCCTGTCGCTGACCGGGATGGACCCGCTTTCAGCGATTTCCGGCGCGGCGACCAGCGTCTCCAATGTCGGCCCCGGACTTGGCCCTGAAATCGGCCCGTCCTCTACCTTCCAGAACATTCCAGGCGCCGCCAAGTGGATCTGCCTGACCACCATGCTGCTTGGCCGACTTGAGTTCGTCGCCGTCTTTACACTGATGACGTCGCGTTTCTGGCGCGGCTAAAGGCTTACAGCTCCGCAAGGCGCCGCTCACTGGCTTGCACGCCTATCGGGTTTCCGGCACACACTGCTCACGATGAGCCGAATTATGCAGACATCTGAGACAAGTCTTGCCGACATGATGGTCGGCATGGGCAAACGTGCGCGCGCTGCGTCGATGCGCCTGTCACACCTCACCGCAAAAGACCGCAGCCGCGGCCTGCTTGCCATGGCGGATGCACTCGAAACGTCGCAGGACGAGATCCTGAAGTCCAACGCGCTCGATATGCAGCAGGCAAAACAAAAGCAGCTGTCCGACGCCATGCTGGACAGGCTCCTGCTGACGCCGGAGCGGATGCGATCCATGTCAGGCGCCGTTCGTATGATTGCTGAACTTCCAGACCCTGTCGGCGAAACCATTGCCAACTGGTCCGTTCCCTCAGGGCTCGACATTTCACGGGTGCGCACGCCGCTGGGCGTCATCGGCATCATCTATGAATCGCGCCCGAATGTGACGGCCGACGCCTCGGCGCTTTGTCTTCGCTCGGGCAATGCCGCGATCCTGCGGGCTGGCAGCGAAAGCCTCAACTCAGCGCTCGCCATTGCAACGGCGCTCAGGTCTGGTCTTGAGGGCGCAGGCCTTCCCGCCGACTCGCTTCAGCTTGTCGGCACACGCGAACGCGAAGCGGTTGGACACATGCTGAGCGGGCTGGAAGGCAACCTTGATGTTGTTGTCCCACGCGGCGGCAAAGGTCTTGTCGAACGGGTCCAGAAGGATGCGCGCATACCGGTCATCGGTCACCTTGAGGGCCTCTGCCACATCTATATCGATGCCGACGCCGACCCTCAGAAAGCCATCGATATTGCCTTCAATGCAAAGATGCGGCGCACCGGCGTCTGCGGCGCTATGGAAACCCTGCTGATCAACGAAGCCGTTGCCGCCCGTCTTCTGCCTGCCATCGCCGCGCCCCTGAGGGATGCAGGATGCGAATTGCGCGGAGACGCACAAGCCAAGGCGTTGCTGCCTGACATGACGACTGCCACCGAAGAAGACTGGCGCACCGAATATCTCGCGCCGATCCTGTCGGTCAAAGTGGTAAAGAATCTCGATACTGCACTGGCACACATCGCGCGCTACGGGACGGGCCACACCGAAGCAATCATCACGGAGAACAACTCCACCGCCGAGCGGTTCATGCGCGAGGTCGACGCCGCCATCGTGCTTCACAACGCATCGACACAGTTTGCCGATGGCGGCGAATTCGGTATGGGCGCAGAGATCGGTATTGCGACCGGCCGCATTCATGCACGCGGTCCAGTCGGCGCCGAGCAGCTGACGACGTTCAAATACGTTGTGCGCGGCAAGGGCCAGACCCGGCCCTGAGCAGACAGAAGAAACTCGCTGATTTTGCCCTCTCCTTTCCTGTCACCTGTGCGCACGCTGCCGCCGGTAAAGACCACCCAGCGCATTGGCCTGTTTGGTGGGTCGTTCGACCCGCCGCATTCGGGCCACTTCCACGTCGCAAAGACGGCGATGAAACGGTTGGGCCTCGACTGGATCTACTGGCTGCCAGCGAGCGGTAACCCGCTGAAATCGAAGCCTGCTGATTTCTATGACAGGCTCCTCGCCGTGCGTGAGCTTGCAGGCGGCCATCCGAAGATGTTCGTCAGCGACTTCGAACATTGGGCGGGCCTTCGATACACCGCTGACGTCGTCCGTGCGTTCACAGCCCATAGCCGGAATGCTAGGTTTGTCTGGCTCATGGGCGCCGACAGTCTGCGTAACTTTCACGACTGGAAGAACTGGGAATCCGTCGCAGCGACGCTGCCGCTCTGCATCGTGTCTCGCCCGGGTGCCGGCCCGCGCGCGCTCAGCTCTCCTTTTGCGCGCCGCTTCGCTCCGTTTCGCCTTCCAGAGCGTGATGCCGCCCGGCTGCCATTCATGGCACCGCCCGCCTGGGTTTTCCTGAAAGCCCCCTTCGATGCGACCTCCTCAACCCAACTGCGAGCGCACGCGCAAAAAGGCTAGAGCCTCTAGGCCTCGCATGTTATGAAGCCGGTTGTATTGAGAAAAAAGGATTAAGCCCTGCCCTCTTCCAGCCCGCAGCCATTGAAGGCCGCCAAAGCCAGTGCTGATGACATTCGCGCGCTTGCCGACTCCGTCGTCAACAATCTTGAAGATGATAAGGCCGAAGATATCATTTCGATCAATCTTCAGGGGAAGTCATCCCTCGCTGACGTGATGATCATCGCGTCTGGCCGCTCAGCACGCCACGTCGCCTCGATCGCAGACCATCTTTCCCAGACGATGAAAGAAGTCACAGGCCGCCCTGTAAAGGTCGAAGGCCTGCCCAATGCTGATTGGGTGCTTCTCGATATCGGCGACATCATTGTTCACCTCTTCCGACCGGAAGTGCGCAGCTTCTATAACCTTGAGAAGATCTGGGCCGACGACAGTGCGCACGGACACGCCTGATCGGCAGTCCTGACTTGTGCGCATCTCGATAATCGCCGTGGGCCGTATCAAGAAAGGCCCCGAACGCGAGCTCTTCGACGACTATATAGACCGTTTCAGGAAAGCCGGGCGCCAGCTCGGCTTTCGCAGTGCTGACCTCATCGAGGTCGATTCCTCCGGAGGTCTCGATGCTGAGGCTGACCGTATCCTTGCAAAGATCCCTGCAGGCGCGCGTACGATCCGCCTCGATGAATTTGGCGAACAATACACCTCCACCGCATTTTCCAGCCTCCTCGCCAATGAACGCGACAAGGGCCTGCCCGATCTCTGCTTCCTGATAGGCGGGGCGGAAGGCTATGGCGCAGCGGTGCGCGAGGCCGTACCGAACACAATGGCGTTTGGTGTCCAGACCTGGCCGCATCGCTTCGTCCGGGTCATGCTTGCCGAGCAGCTCTACCGGGCCGCAAGCCTTGAGGCTGGCCTTCCCTATCACAAAGCCTGAGCGCCCCGATTGACGCCGCAGCCCTCACCGGGCCAAGTGACGCCAAAGAAAAACCGGGAAGGAAACAGGCATGGCTGACAAGGATCTGGCAGGGCGCAAGGCAATTGTAACAGGCTCGGCAACCGGGCTTGGACGCTCTATTGCGCTGCGCCTCGCTGAACGCGGCGCAGACGTCATCATCAATTGCACGCGAAGCATCGCCGATGGTGAGGCAACAGTGGCAGCCTGTAGTGAAGCTGGCGCGCAGGCCCAGCTGGTCGCTGCCGATGTGTCGACTGATGAAGGCGCCCGGAAGCTGGCAGATGCCGCGTCGGCCTGGGGCCGTCTGGATATTCTCGTCAATAATGCAGGCATCACCCGCCACGCCCGGGACCATTCTGACCTCGACGCGCTCAGCCGCGAGGACTTTCTCGATACCTATGCCGTGAATGTGGCTGGACCTTTTCTGGTCATGCAGGCCTGCAAGCCGCTCATGGTTAAAGCGTTTGAGCAGACGGGCCGGGCATCGACGGCGCTCAACATCTCCTCCATCGCAGGCGTGACCGGGATCGGCTCATCGGTTGCCTATGCTGCGACCAAGGGCGCGCTTAATACGATGACCCTCTCACTTGCACGGGCGCTCGCCCCGGCCATCCGGGTCAACGCAGTCTGTCCAGGCTTTATCGGCACGCGCTGGTTCAAGGACGGAATGGGCGCTGAGCAATATGAACGCCTTGAGGCGAACGTTGCCCGTTCCACGCCGCTCAACGCAGCCAGCGGGCCGGACGATATCGCAGATTCTGCAGTGTTTTTCCTCACCGACGCTTCACGCCACGTCACCGGTGAAACACTGCTCGTCGATGCTGGGACTCACCTCGGCTACGCCCCTCTCGCTGCGAGATAGCGCCCTAATCAGCACTTATTGCAGGCGATTTTTGCGCCATGTGCCTGAATTTCGTGCTGCGGCGCAAAATTTTACGGTTACGATTATTTCATCATGGCTGACTTTTGAGCACCCCTTCAGTTTGTGCCTCGTGATGAGGATGCAAAGGAGGTAGTAACAATGCTCAAATCATTCACACGACTTGCAGCGCTCGCAGCTGCAACAGTGGTCATGGCAACACCTGCTCTCGCGCAGGAAGAGGGCGAATGGAGCGGCAACGTTACGCTCACGTCGAACTATGTGTTCCGTGGCATTACGCAGACTGACGAAGCTCCGATGATCCAGGGTGGCTTCGACTGGGCGAGTGACAGCTTCTACGTCGGCACCTGGGCTTCTGGCGTCGACTTCGGCGACGGCACGTCCACCGAGATCGACCTCTATGCTGGCTGGACGCCAACTGTTGGCGCCTTCGACCTTGATCTCGGCGTCATCTATTACTGGTATCCGGATGCACCGGACAATCCAGAGCAGAATTTCTTCGAAGCCTATGCCGGTGCAAGCACCACGCTCGGCGACACGCTCGAAGTTGGCGCATCTATCGCTTACTCGCCAGAGTTCTATCTCGAGATTGGCGACGCCTTCTATTACGCAGGTAGCGTTGCGCTTCCGATCAACGAGCTGTTCTCGGTTGATGCGACCATCGGTTATTCCGACTTCGTGGACGCTGGCGGCGACTACACCGACTACTCGCTAGGTCTGACCACGTCGTTCGAAGGCTTTGACCTCGACTTCCGCTTCATCGGCACGGACAGCGACGCCATCGACGAGTACTTCGTCGTGTCAATCGGCCGTTCGCTCTAAGCTGAACCAAGCTCCTCACCGGAACCGGTTCGGAAGAATTCGTTACCGGGTCTGGAAAGAGACCGCCGCTTCAATAGGAGCGGCGGTCTTTCTTTAATCATTCAATGGCCCAATATAGGGGCAGAGGAGGATCGGAATGGCAGACCCGGCTACAACACCAGTTGACGCACTGATCCCCACCATGACCCTGCTCGCCGCAGGCGGTGCAGCCGCGCTGGCCTCCAAGGCGCTCAAACTCTCTCCGATCGTTGGCTATCTTGCTGTCGGCATTCTGATGGGGCCGCACGTCTTCGGCCTTATGGAAGAAAGCTCGACCACACACCTGCTAGCAGAGCTGGGCGTGGTCTTCCTGCTGTTCGATATCGGTCTGCACGTCTCACTTCGCGAGCTGAAAGAAAGCCAGCGTGACCTGATGGGTCTTGCGCCTGCGCACCTGGTCCTGACCAGTGTCCCCTTCACCATTGCGCTGACATTGCTCGGGCTCGACTGGCCCATCGCGCTCGCACTTGGCATCTCGTTCGGCCTGTCATCGACCGCCGTTGTCTCACGCGTCATGGTGGAACGGGGGCTCGGCTCCTGCCCGCTCGGCCGCTCCACGACGCACGTCCTGATCTTTCAGGACATCGTGGCCATCTTCCTGCTCATCTTCGCCAACTCGCTCGGTGCAGGCGGGGATGGGATGCAGCTTGCGCTCAACCTGGCCAAGGCTGCTGGCCTCGCCGTACTCGCCTTTGTCGTTGCCTTCGCGGCAGGCCGTTATCTCATGGGCCCGATCTTCAGGGTGCTCGCCCCGACACGCGATCAGGAAGCCTTTACCGCCGTCACCCTCCTGCTTGTCCTTGGGGCCGCCTCGGCAACCGCTTTTCTCGGCCTCTCCCTGACGCTCGGCGCATTCCTAGCCGGTCTGGCTGTGTCAGGTACGGCGTTCCGGCATCAGGTTCAGATGGAAACAGGTCCGTTTCGCGGCCTGCTCCTCTCCTTCTTCTTCATGTCAGTCGGCCTGTCGGTCGATCTCGGGGTGCTTCTCAATCGCTGGCCTGTTGTCCTCGGCGTTACCGTCGCGATCCTGCTGGTAAAGACGCTGACCGGCTTTGCAGCCGCACGCCTCAACAAGTGGAGTAATCCGGGCAGCGTGCAGCTCTCCTTCCTGCTGGCGCAGGGCTCGGAATTCACGCTGGTCGTCTTGTCCATTCTGGTGATGACGACAGACGCTGTCCCGCCAGCGCTCGACACGATTGCTGTCGCCTCAATCGCACTCTCGCTTGCGGCGGCACCTTTCTGGGCGGCTGGTGGCATGCGCCTGTCGCGCAAGGTCGCCAACATGCTGAAAGGCCAGACCCGGCCGGTAAACGAGATCACACCGATCGGTCCGGAGCGTCCAGTGATTATCTTCGGAATGACCGAAGCTGGCCGCCTCGCAGCGGACGCGCTTGCAGACCATGACATCCCGCATGTCTGCCTCGATGCCGAGCCTGAACGTTTCGTGTCCGCAATCGCGGATGGTTACAAGGTCGCCTTCGGAAATGCCGCCAATCTGCGCCTTGTAGAAGCGGTTGCCGGACCGAACCCGCGTGCCGTGGTTATCGGAGCGCCGCGCTATGATGTTTCACGGGACCTCACGCCTGCGACGCAACGGGAATTTCCGAACACGACGCGTTTCGTCTCCGTCGACAATGAGGCCGACCGAAGCAAATTCGCCAATCTCGGCATGCGCGCCTGGATATCGATGGGCGAGCCGAAGGGGATTGAAATGGCCGCCGACATCCTTCGCCAACTTGGCGTCGAGGAAGAGAAAGTCGCCGACTGGGTGTCCCGCGAGGCTGACCGTTTCGAAGTCGATGAACCAAGAGAGATTGGCGAACGCGTCGAGACGGAAGCGGCCTGATCTGAAAGCCGGCCCCAGTCGCTTTCTCAAATCTACCAAAACGAAAAAAGCCGGGCGCATCCTGCACCCGGCTTCTTTGATCTGGCTCACGAAGGCCGCTTAGCCAGCGATCTTCCGTGCAACCTTGTCCTCGCCGCCCTTGCGGTCGCGCTTGCGTTGCGGCTGGAAGGCCACTTTCGCATGCTCGGTGCAATATGGGCCACAGTCCGACTTGCGGCCGCAGAACGCAAATTGCGGATCTGCCGGGTCACCGATCGGCCATTTGCACATGGAGTCCCGCAGGGTGAGGATCGTTGCAGCTTCGCCGTCTGCGACGGGCGCTGGCGCGAGCGCGGACAGGATTGCCTGCTGATCGGAGCGGCGAATCCGGCTTTCTTCGGGCGATGCTGTTGGCGTCTGCACCTCGACCGCTCCCGTGGCCTGGATTTGCGGCTTCGGACGCGCCAGGCGCGGCGGGCGTTTTACAGGGCGCGACGGTGTTGCGCGGCCCGACAGGCCGAGACGGTGCACTTTGCCGATCACGGCATTGCGGGTCACACCCCCGAGTTGCTTTGCGATCTGGCTGGCTGAGTGACCTTCTGCCCACAGTTTCTTCAGAACATCGACGCGATCTTCGGTCCATGACATTTGGATGGCCTCCTGGCGTTGTGCGACCCTAGATATAGTGACGGCCTAGTTTTGCCGCCGTGCTTAACACCTACATATCGTATCTAAGGCGAAATGAAACACAACATGATGATCAGAGTTCTCCACAACCTTTCTATATGTAGTATGGCCTTGTGGATAGAATCGAAAAATCCTTGCGCCAGAAGTTTTTAGCTATCGTCTTTGGCCAGCCGAGCCCCTAAATAGCGCCCATGAGCGATCAGATTTCTGCAGATGCCCGCCCGCTTCCCGCCCCACCGCGAAACTATGGTGCGATCAACTGGATCGGGCTCTGGACGCTTTATCAGCGTGAGGTCGGCCGCTTCCTGAAGGTCTGGATGCAGACCCTGTTTGCCCCCGTCATCACAACGCTTCTGTTCATGACAGTGTTCAAGCTGGCCTTCGGGAACCGCGGTGAGCTCACGGGTGACTTTGCCGGTCTCGACTACAATGCCTTTCTCGCGCCCGGCCTCATCATCATGTCGATGTTGCAGAACGCCTTCCAGAATACGTCTTCCTCGCTGACCATCGCCAAGGTGCAAGGCAGCCAGGTCGACTTTCTGATGCCGCCGCTCTCCCCGCTGGAGCTGACGCTTGGCTTTATCTTCGGCGCCGTCACGCGGGGCCTTATGGTCGGCGTGATCGGCGGCCTTGCCATCCACTTCTCCGGCCTTGCCGATCTTAACATCTCGATGATCTGGCCGATCATCTGGTTCAGCCTCATGGCGACGATCTTCCTTGCCGCCCTCGGCGCAATTGCCGGTATCTGGGCAGAGAAGTTCGATCACCTTGCCGCCATCACCAACTTCGTGATCGTGCCGCTGACCTTCCTTTCGGGGACGTTCTACGACATCAAGGTGCTGGTTGAGCCGTTCCAGACGGCCGCTCATTTCGACCCGATCTTCTATCTGATCGACGGTTTCCGTGCGGGCTTCATCGGGGTCTCCAACTCCTCGCTGATGACCGGCGTTATTGCGTCGGCCGCTTTCACCTTCGCCGCATGTCTCTGGGTCTGGTGGCTGTTCCGGACGGGTTACAAGCTGAAGTCCTGATGAAGCTGGCTTGACGACACCTGCCCGCAGGCCGCACCTCACACCCCATGGCAGACCTTCCCATTCTCCGGCTCGCCGATGTCGAGCTGACCTTTGGCGGCACACCGATCTTTACGGGCGTGACCTTCACCCTTGCGCGCGGTGAACGCGCAGCGCTTGTCGGGCGTAACGGGGCGGGCAAGTCCACGCTGATGAAGCTGGTGACCGGCATACATGCGCCGGACGCAGGCGACCTCTGGCGCCAGCCCGGTGTCGAAGCCGCGACCGTTGAGCAGGAGCCGGACCTCTCCGCCTTCGACACCGTGATCGATTACGCCGCTGAAAACCTTGAAGCCGTCTGGATGGCAGAGGCCGAGCTTGGCCTGTTCGGGATTGATCCTGAAGCCGACCCGAAGACGCTGTCTGGCGGCCAGATCCGGCGCGCGGCCCTTGCCCGCGCCTTTGCCCGCGACCCGGATATCCTGCTCCTCGACGAGCCGACCAACCATCTCGACGTGCCCATGATCGAGACGCTGGAAACGCGTCTGAAATCCTTTCCCGGCGCTGTCCTTCTGGTCAGCCACGACCGTCGTTTCCTCGAGAATGTGACAACTACCACGCTCTGGCTTCGTCAGGGCAAGGTTTGGAAGTCGCCCAAGGGTTATGCCGAATTCGATGAGTGGGCCGCCGCGATCGAGGCTGAAGAGGAAAAACAGCTTCAGCGGATGAAGACGCACCTGAAGGAAGAGCAGCACTGGCTGGCCCGCGGCGTCACGGCGCGTCGCAAGCGGAATATGGGGCGCCTGTCACGCCTGCACGAACTGCGCGCCCAGCACGCCAAGCAGAAATCCCTGGTCAATGATGCAAAGTCGACTGCGGGCCTGAGCGCCGAAAGCGGCGACAGCCAGAGCCGCAAAGTGCTCGAGGCGTTCGGTATCTCGAAGAGCTTCGACGACACGGTCATCGCAAAGGACCTGTCGCTTCGTATCCTGAAAGGTGACCGGATCGGTATCGTCGGTCCGAACGGGGTCGGCAAAACGACGCTTCTCAAGATCCTACTGGGAGAGCTTGCGCCAGACGAGGGCTCTGTGAAGATAGGCCAGACGCTCAATGTCACCTATCTCGACCAGACGCGGGACACGCTAAAGCCTGACGAGACGCTCTGGGAAGCGCTGACGCCCGCGGGCGGCGACTCCATCATCGTTCAGGGCCAGCCAAAGCATGTGGCGGGCTACGCAAAGGACTTCCTGTTCTCGCCCGAACAGCTGCGCCAGCCCGTGTCGGCTCTATCGGGCGGTGAACGCAACCGGCTGACCATGGCGATCGCCCTCGCCCAGCCCGCTGATGTCCTCGTTCTCGATGAGCCGACCAACGATCTCGACATGCAGACGCTCGATCTTCTTGAAGAGATGCTGAGCGACTACGACGGCACGCTCATCCTCGTCAGCCACGACCGCGCCTCCTCGATGCCATTGTTACGAGCTGTCTGGTGCCGATGGGCGGTGGACGCTGGGTGGAAACTTCAGGCGGCTGGAGTGATGCGGCCCAACAGGTTCCGTCCCTGACGACGCGCAGAGCTGCGAAGCCGGCGGACAAGGCCCAGAAGAAACAGGCCAGCGTGCCGGCTTCAGTCGGTTCAAAGCGCGAAGCGAAGCTCTCCTTCAAGGACAAGCACCGCCTGAAGGAAGCGGAGGCTGCGATGCCGC
>DUBH01000085.1 GCA_012960415.1 Henriciella sp.
CCAGAGTAGGCGCATATAGTCGTAGATCTCGGTCACCGTGCCGACGGTCGAGCGCGGGTTCTTCGACGTGGTCTTCTGTTCGATGGAGATGGCAGGCGAGAGACCTTCAATGCTCTCCACATCGGGCTTCTGCATCAGCTCCAGGAACTGGCGCGCATAGGCAGACAGGCTTTCGACATAGCGCCTCTGGCCTTCTGCATAGATCGTGTCGAACGCGAGCGAGGACTTGCCCGAACCGGACAGCCCTGTGAGCACGACAAGCTTGTCGCGAGGAATGTCGACATCGACATTCTTCAGATTGTGTTCTTTCGCGCCGCGCACGCGGATCATGCGAAGATCGGGTGACGTCATCGACATAGCCTTTCGGGACCGCGCCTCGTCTTGCGTTGAAGTATCATGTGTAACTGGAGTCCAGCTTGACGACCAGAACAAAAAATGAACATTGTGCCGTCTGCAGCCATTTAAGCTGCCGATTGTGGAAATATGGGGTGTGAGGGCGACACGCGCCAAGTGTCGTATTACACCCGGAAGCTGGATTCGAACCCGAAATGAATGGAGCGCGATATGGCAGGCTCAGTGAACAAGGTCATTCTCATTGGCAATCTTGGTGCAGACCCGGAAGTGCGTCAGTTCCAGAATGGCGGCCAGGTCTGCAATCTGCGTATTGCGACCTCTGACACCTGGAAAGACAAGAACACCGGTGAGCGCCGCGAGCGGACCGAGTGGCATCAGGTGGCGATCTTCTCCGAAGGTCTTGTGCGGATCGCGCAGCAATACCTGAAGAAGGGCTCCAAGGTTTACATCGAAGGCAAATTGCAGACCCGCAAGTGGCAGGACCAGAGCGGCGCTGACCGTTATTCGACCGAGATTGTCCTGCAGGGCTATGACGGCACGCTGACCATGCTGGACAGCGCTGGCGGCGGCCAGGGTGGCGGCGGTGGCGGTCGCATGGGTGGTGGCGGCTATGGCGGCGGCGGCGGTGGTGGTCCGCGCCAGCTCGACGGACCGCCGCAGGACTTCAATCAGGACTTTGAAGACGAGATCCCGTTCTAGGCGTGCCGTCAGGCGCGGGCATAGGGCTATGGTTCGTCGCGGCGGTGCTGTGGCTAACGGCCTGCGCGAGCAGTAGCCCGCAGCCTGAACCGCCGGAGGCGACGGAGCCTGATCTTTCAAAAGTCAGCAGCTTCGTGCTCGCGAATGCGCGGCTTGTCGATCTGTCAGGTGATGCGCCGCAGATTCGGGAGAATGCTTTTCTGCTGATTGAAGACGGGCAGATCACTGCGATCGGTGATGCCGCTTCGGACTTTGTCGCAGACGCGGTTATCGAGCTTGGCGGTCAGACCGTCACGCCGGGCCTCAGCGATATGCATGTCCATATCTGGGATGAGGCAGAGCTTGGCGCCTATCTCTCTTATGGCGTGACGACGGTAAGAAACCTGTCCGGCATGCCATTCCATCTGGTCCTGCAGGACGAGATTGCGCGTGGAGAGAGGGTAGGGCCCCGCCTTTTGACGTCAGGTCCTATTCTCAACAGCTCTGGACCGAATGAGCAGGCCAATCACCAACTGGTCGAGGATGCGGATGCGGCACGGGCCGCTGTCGCATGGCAGGCCGACGCCGGCTTTACCCGGTTAAAGGTCTATTCGAACCTTACGCGTGACGCCTATGAAGCTGCGCTGGCCGAGGCGCGGGCGCGCGGTATGTCGGTGACCGGGCACAGTCCTGAAGGCGTGCGCGGCCTCGGTGTCCCCACGAGCCAGCCTTTTGAAATCGCGTTCGAAGATATCCTGGAGGATGGTTTCGAGACGCTCGAACACATAGAGACGATTGCTTGGCATGGGCTTCGCGGCCGCAAGGGCGAGAATGCGGCGCGCAAGCTGGCCCGCCAGATTGCTGCGGCTGGCGTGCCTGTAACGACAACGCGGGTCGCCCACCACAATTTGTTACGCATGGCCGAAAGCGACGGCGACGCGGCGAAGCGCAGCGGAATGGATCTGCTCAATCCGTTCGTTCAGGCAATCGAAGCGGCTGAGCAAGCGCGCTGGGCTGAGGCCGACCCGGCGCCGCTGCGGAAAGACGATGCGTTTCAGGCGCGCCTGACGAAAATCTTCGCTGAAGAGGGCGTCACGCTGGTGGCTGGCAGCGATGCAGGGATCTTCATCAATGCGCCGGGCCAGTCGCTCGGCGACGAACTTGGCCTGCTCGTTGATGCGGGGCTTTCACCTTATGAAGCGCTGCGGGCAGCGACGTGGAATGCTGCGCTGGCGCTTGGTGAGAGCGAAACGGCTGGCTGTGTGCAGTCTGGATGCGCCGCCGATCTCGTTGTGTATGCGTGCGATCCGCTCGCCGATATCGACTGTGTCAGGTCGCCGTCAGGTGTGGTGCGCGATGGGCGCTGGTTCAGCCAGCGGCGTCTGCTGGAGCTGCGTGAGGCGGCCCGCTTGCATGACACCGAGCGTACGCAGGCAAACCTTTTCGAAGGCCTCGCCGCCCAAGGAACGCCGGTACCGGATTTGTGGGCAGCATTCTTTCAGGCAAATCGTACTGAGAGCTTGGCCTGCGGCGGGAACGCCTTGGCGCGCTGACCGTTTTCATTCGGCCTCATCGGAGCTTTCAAAACATGATCAGACGCGCCCTTATTCCATTTGTCTGCCTTGCCCTGACCGCCTGCGGTCCAGAGGGTGGGTCCGTGAATGTCTCGGACGCGACCGAGAATGAGGCGCGGATGGGCAGCGATGGAGACTCGCTTGTCGACAATGCCATCGAGGACGAGGCTGCCCTTGCCGATGAAGAGCCGCCTATAGATGCGTCGATGCCGCCGATTGATGCGGGCGACCCGTCCGATGTCGCGCAGCGCTGGGCGAATGCGCTTGAAGCGCGCGACTGGGAAACGGCGCGCCTGTCCTGGGGCGAGAGCGGGATGGCGAGCGGTCTCGATGCCGAGGAATTCGAAATCGCGTTCAGCAAGTACCGCACGATCAATGTCACCTTCGGTGAGCCCCGCCGGGAAGGCGCGGCCGGAACGCTATATTACGAAGTACCAGTGACGATGACCGGTGAGCTGGAAAATGGCGACGGCTACCGTATGGAAGGCCCACTTTTGCTTAGCCGTGTGAATGACGTGCCGGGCGCTTCTACGGAAGAGCGCAAGTGGCATATCGAGATGAGTGACCTTCGCCCGCGTCCCGTGGAAACGGAAAGCCAATAATCGCTAGCTCATCCCGCGATAGCGGCCAGGGCGGTGATTGATGGCGACAGTGAGATTCAGCACGAAGGCGCCCACAATCGAGAGTGCAACCAGCTTCAGCGGCAGCATGAAGAGCGCAACGACCAAGATGATCAGGTCGACGATGAGCTGAAACAGGCCAGCGCGGATGATACCGCGGTCCTGAAGGAACTGGGACAGGATGGTCACGCCGCCAATGCCCGCACGGTGACGCAGCAGCACGACGAGGCCAACGCCCATCATGGCTGCGCCCGCAACAGCCGCGTAGGCGGGCGCGAGAAAGCTGAAATCCACCCAGAGAGGTAGAAGGCGCGTCTGCGCCGAGACGAGCGCGACAGATGCAAACGTCCTGAGCGTGAAGCCCCAGCCCATGCGAAGAATGGACAGCGCAAAAAAGGGCAGGTTCAGAACGAAGAAGACCGGGCCAAAGGTCAGCGACGTGCCGAACTCAACAAGCAGGCTGGTGCCAGCGACGCCGCCGGTAATCAGCATGGCCTCGCTATAGAGGATCACACCGAAACTGAGCAGCAGCGTACCGAGTATGAGGGCCTGCACATCCTCGTACCATTTGTGCGGGACGACCGCGGCTTCGCTATCGGCTTCAGGTGTATCGGACATGGGGGCTATTTGCGCGGGGCGGTCGCCGCGTCAAGGCGTATAGATCTCTACCGCCGCGCTGGTCCGGCTGCCGCCGCGCTCAAGGGCGCCGCCAATGAGGTAGATATCAGACCCGACAGTGACGCCGCCCAGCCCGTGGCGGGGCTTCGGCATATCCTCAATCGCCGACCAGCGATCGGTGCGTGGGTCGTAGACCCAGGCGTCCTCATAGACGCCGCCGCCATTGTCGAACCACTCGCCGCCGAATGTGTAGAGCTTGCCGTTCACCACGCCGCTAGCAAGGCCGCCCTGGGCGCGCGGCATGGGGGCCAGCGTCTCCCAGCGATCGGTGCCGGGGTCATAGACTTCATGCACGGCCGTATTGCCGCCATCGACGGTGCGGCCGGCAACGACATGAAGACGTCCGTCGAGCACACCCGCAATGGCACTGTTACGCGCGGTCGGCATTGAGGCGAGCACCTCCCATCGCGCGCCGTCAAAGCAGAGCAGGGTTCCGACATCTGTATGGTCGTTCCAGTCGAGATTGCGGGTGCCGGAGGGCTGGCGCCCGCCCGCGAGATACAGCTTTCCGCGAATGATGCCGCCGCTGCTTTCGCCATTTACGACGGGCAAAGACGGGGCAGGGAGCCAGGTATCGCCATTGGCGTCATAGCGCCATGCCGAGCTTTGCATCTGCCAGCCGCCTTCCGGTCCGGACTGGAAGCCGCCAATGCAGTGAAGCGCACCGTTCACGCTGACGAGTTGCGGGTGATGACGCGCGACAGGCAGTTCCGCGAGCGGCTGCCAGGTGCCTGTCTCAAGATCAAGCGCGTTGTGGGCGGCGGTTGGCCCGGTGATGCGGCCATCTTCGGCAATAAATCCGCCCGCAAGGTGGATGCGGCCAGCATGGAGGCAGGGATAGATTTCCTGAACGGGGAATGGCAGCGATGGCCCATCGCGCCAGCCACTTGCCGTCTGAGGCTGTTCGCTAGTCGCCGGCCTCGCGGCGCAACCTGCGGCAAGGCCTGCGGCGAGCCATTGAAGCGACTGGCGGCGCGTCGGTGTCAGTTTCATCTACAGAGTCCTCTCTACCCATCGCGGGTGACAATAGGCTGGCGCGTAGCATTGGCAAAGCTGGGGCGCGTGAGAGGAGAATTCTTGTCTTCATCAGGGCGGTGCGACGCGGCGGCAGGCCTGTGCAGCCTGATGATTCCTGCCTAGCCTGTCTCCAGATAACGATCAGGGAGAGAAAACATGGCTATCGATTTCACCATTCCGGAAGACGCAAAGAAAGTCCGAGAGAAGGTACGCCAGTGGGTGCAGGACGAGTGTATTCCGGCGGAAAAGCGCCTCACCGATGGCGAGGACTACAAGACCGTCCTGAATGAGCTTCGCGAGAAGGCGCGTGCCCGAGGGCTGTGGCTACCATTTATCCCTGAAGAACATGGCGGCATGGGGCTGGGCCCGCTCGCCAATGCGCTGGTCCAGATGGAGCTTGGCCAGAGCCATCTCGGCGCGCTGTCCATGAACTCGCAGGGGCCAGATGACGCGACCATGCTGACGCTGCTCGCGCATGGTACCGATTACCAGAAAGAGAAGTTCCTCAAGCCGATCCTGAATGGCGAGAAGCGCGTCTGCTATTCGATGACGGAAAAAGCGGCTGGCGCTGACGCGACCGGCATGCAGACCCGCGCCGAGAAGGATGGCAACAGCCACTACGTGCTGAATGGCGAAAAGTGGTATTCTTCCGCGGCCAGTGTCGCCGACATCGCCGTTGTCATGGCGAAGACCAATCCGGAAGCGCCGCGCCATGAGCAGTTCTCGACCTTCATCGTCGAGCTGCCGAATGAGGGCTACAATATCGTCCGCGATATCCCGACCATGGCCGTGCATGGGCCACTCTATGAGATCATGGGGGGCGGTCATGCAGAGGTGAAGATCGAGAACCTTCGCATCCCGCAGGAGAATCTGCTCGGCGGCGAGGGCAAAGGCTTTGCCATGGGCCAGCACAGGCTTGCCTATGGGCGCCTGCGCCACGGCATGCACAATGTCGCCATGGCGCAGCGGGCGCTGGACCTTGCGACTGAGCGAGTGACCAGCCGCACGACCTTCGGCAAGGGGCTCGAGGACCGCCAGGGCGTCCAGTTCATGCTGGCTGAGTGCGCGAGCCAGCTCTACATCGCCCGTCTCATGCTGATGCATATCGCCTATAAGGCTGAGAACGGCATGGACCTTCGACAGGAGAATGGCATCGCCAAGGTCTTCCTCGCAAACATGGTGCACAAGGTGGTCGATACGGCGATCCAGCTGCATGGTGCGCTTGGCTATTCGCTCGATACGCCGCTGGCGGCCTGGTACACGCATATCCGCTCGCAGCGGCTCGTGGATGGCCCGGATGAGGTCCATAAATGGATCACGGGCAAGAACGTTATCCGCGCCTTCAAGAAGGACGGCACGACGGCGGCCGCGGCGGGCGGCGACCTGCTGTAATTACAAGGCGTTGTAGCCGGTTTCGCGTCACAGGGGAGCGCTGCTGAAAAGCGGCGCTCCGGTTTGTGTCGGGTGGCTGCGTTTGCTAGTCTGAACGCCAGTGATCGCGGCCGATTCGACGCCGCGCGCAAAGCAGACAAAGAGGCTAAAGCCCGTGAGCGACGAGACCACTCCGCCGAACGAGCCGGAAATGCCAGAAACTCCGCATGAGGATGGCATCGATCCGGTCGATATCGAGGACGAGCTAAAGCGGTCCTATCTCGACTATGCCATGAGCGTGATCGTCAGCCGCGCGCTGCCGGATGTTCGTGATGGCCTGAAGCCGGTGCACCGCCGCATCCTCTACGCGATGCATGTCAACGGCAACACGCCGGACAAGGCTTACAAGAAGTCCGCCAATATCGTCGGCGCCGTGATGGGTAACTTCCACCCGCATGGCGACAGCGCGATCTATGACGCGCTCGTGCGGATGGCGCAGCCATTCTCCATGGGACTGACGCTGGTCGATGGCCAGGGTAATTTTGGCTCGATCGACAACGATCCGCCGGCCGCGATGCGTTATACAGAATCGCGGATGACCAAGGCGGCGCAGTACCTGCTTGCCGACATCGACAAGGATACGGTCCAGTTCCAGGACACCTATGATGGTGTCCAGCAGGAGCCTATGGTTCTGCCTGCGCAGTACCCGAACCTTCTCGTAAATGGCGGCGGCGGTATCGCCGTCGGTATGGCGACCAACATTCCGCCGCACAATCTGGGTGAGGTCGTCGATGCGACGCTCGCCATGATTGATGAACCGGGGATCGACGATGAAGCACTGCTTGAGATCGTGCCCGGACCGGACTTCCCGACAGGGGGTCTGATCCTTGGCTATGCCGGTTCGCGCAAGGCGCTGCTTGAAGGGCGCGGCTCTGTCCTGATGCGGGCGCGCACCGAGATCGAGGACGTGAAGTCTGGCCGCCAAGCCATTATTGTTTCAGAGATTCCCTATCAGGTGAACAAGGCCTCGATGGTCCAGAAGATTGCCGAACTGGTGCGCGACAAGCGCATCGAAGGCATTGCGGACCTGCGCGACGAGTCTGACCGTCACGGCATTCGCGTCGTTATCGAGATAAAGAAGGATGCGAGCGCGGACGTGGTACTGAACCAGCTCTTCCGTTTCTCGCCGCTGCAGACGTCCTTCCCGGTCAACATGCTGGCGCTGAACGGTGGCCGGCCGGAACAGCTGAACCTGCGCGCCGTCCTTCAGGCCTTTATCCAGTTCCGTGAGGAAGTGGTCGCCCGGCGCACCAAGTTTGAGCTGAACAAGGCGCGCGACCGCGCCCACGTTCTCGTCGGCCTCGCGCTGGCCGTCGCCAATATCGACGAAGTCATCCGCATCATCCGAAATGCGCCGGACCCGAATTCGGCGCGCGAGCAGTTGCTCGCCAAGGCGTGGCCGATGATGGATATGGGCCCGCTGATCGACCTGATCGCCGACAAGCGGACACGCCGCGCTGAGGGTGACACGATCTATCTGTCCGATGAGCAGGCCCGCTCTATCCTTGCACTTCAACTGTCGCGTCTTACCGGCCTTGGCCGGGACGAGATCGGCAATGAGGCCAAGGGGCTGTCGGAAAAGATTGCCGATTATCTCGATATCCTCCGCTCACGTCCGCGTATCCTCGACATCATCCGGGCTGAGCTGAATGAGGTGAAAGAGAAGTTTGCCGTGCCGCGGCGCTCTGAGTTCACCTTCGTGGATGCCGACCTCGACGATGAAGATCTCATTGAGCGCGAAGACATGGTCGTGACGGTGACGCATGGTGGTTATGTGAAGCGTGTGCCGCTCTCGACCTACCGCACCCAGCATCGCGGCGGCAAAGGCCGCTCTGGCATGTCGATGAAGGACGAGGATTTCGTAACGCGGCTGTTTACGGCCAACACGCACACTGAGATCCTGTTCTTCAGCTCTGAAGGCATGGTCTACAAGGAGAAGGTGTGGCGTCTGCCTGTCGGCTCGCCGCAGGCGCGCGGCAAGGCGCTGGTCAACATCTTCCCGCTGGCAAAGGATGAGCGCATCGAAAGCGTCATGCCGCTGCCGGATGATGAGGCCGCGCGTGAGGAACTCGACCTCATGTTCGCGACACGGTCAGGCACGGTGCGCCGGAACAAGCTGTCTGACTTCACGCGGGTGAACCGCAACGGCAAGATTGCCATGAAGCTCGACGAGGGCGACGGCATCGTCTCGGTGAAGATCTGCTCTGAGCAGAACGACGTCATGCTGACGACGGTGCTGGGCAAGTGTATCCGCTTCCGCGTCGATGATGTGCGTGTCTTTGCGGGCCGCAATTCGACCGGTGTGCGCGGTATCCGTCTGGACAAGGGCGACGAGGTCATCTCGCTCGGCATCCTGCACCATCTCGACTTCACGTCTGCTGAGGCGCGTGCCTATCGCAAGCACGAGATTGCGAAGATGCGGGCCATCTCTGGCGAGGAAGAGGATGAGGGCGAATCCATCGCCGACGATGAGGATGAGGCAGCTGAGGACGAGATTTCCCTCAGCCCGGAACGCATCGCCGAAATGGGCGCGGCCGAGGAGTTCATCCTGACGGTTGCCGATGACGGCATGGGCAAGCGCTCGTCCTCCTATGACTACCGCGTCACGGGACGCGGCGGTAAAGGCCTTGTGGCGCACAATATCTGGGGCCCGGACAAGAAGAAGGGGCCGGTCAAACAGATCGCGCAATCCTTTACTGTGGATGAAAACGACCAGGTCATGCTGGTGACGAATGCGGGTCAGCTGATCCGTACGCGCGTCGACCAGATCCGTATCGCTGGCCGGGCGACTTCAGGCGTCTGGGTGCTTCGCACCAATGAGGGCGAGCGGGTTGTCTCTGTGGCACGCCTTGTAGAAGACGGCGAAGACGATACAGAGGAAGAATAAGCCGCCCCCGCCCGGGGCGGCGCCGAAAGATGCCAAGGCGAGGAGAGTGTCCATGCAACGTGTCGGGCTTTATCCGGGG
>DUBH01000086.1 GCA_012960415.1 Henriciella sp.
CGAACTTCTCGAGGATGTCATTGAGCGGATCGATTGATTGGAGACAGTTAGCGACGATGCTGAAGCGCTATTCTTCCCAGGTTTCGTATTTGCCGCGCATATATTGGACGCCAAAGTCAATAATCTCGGCCAGGACGGCTTCGTCCACATCGGCGAGCTTGTTGATGTAGAGGCACGACTTGCCGAGCTTGTATTTGCCCAGGCGTGCGAGCTTTTCCTCCAGGTCTAGATATCCCGGCATGATGTAGATCACCAAATTCGCCTTGCGCGGCGAGAAGCCCGTCATGAAGAACTCGCCTTCGCGTCCGCTCTCATACTTATAGGCATAGCGCCCATAGCCGATCAGCGATGGTCCCCACATGCGCGGCGCGAGATTGGTCGTTTTTGCGAATATCTCAAGCAGCCGTTTAGCGTCGGCGCTGCGGACAGGATGCTCGACAGACGCGACGAAATCCTGAGGCGACCGAGCCGTCGGCTTCGTCTTGTTTTCAGCCTTTGCCATCGCTCTCCCTCCCGAAGTGCATCACACTTTAGAAGCGGTAGGCTTTGCCGGCAATCTCAGTCTCCAATCGTGACTTTCTCACCAAGGTCGAGAACGACGATTAAGACCATGAGCGCGATGAGAAGTGCGGCTGAAAGAGTTACGTTTATCCAGAAAGCGCGCGTCGCATTCTGCTGATCGACCCAACCGCGCGGCTTGATGCCCTTGAGACGGAAGACGGCCAGGGCGGACACAAGCAGGCACACAATGTTGAGAAAAAGCAGCATTCCGGAGCGGCCTGCAAACGTCCATTCCTGCGCACCGACAAAGAGGCCGAAGGCGGCGCCGGGCGGCAGGAGTGCTGCGGCGACCATGACGCCAACGAGCACGGCCGACTTGCCCTGCGCCATGGAGAGCGCGGCGGCACCTCCGGCTGCCAATGCCAGCGCGACGCTGTCGAGCCGCACCTCCGTGCGCGACATAAGTTCGTCGCTCTGAAGATTGAGCGGCAAGGCAAACGAAATCAGAAAGGAGACCAGCAGCGCGACACCGAGTCCGCCGGCCAAGGTCACGCCCGACTGACGGATCAGCGGCATATTCCCTAGACCGGCACCGAGCGCGAAGCCGAGAATTGGACCGAGCAGCGGCGCAATCACCATGGCGCCGATAACGGCGGCGACACCGTCCGAATTTAGGCCAATGGCGGCCACCACCGTGGACAGGCCAGACAGAATGAGGAAGTCACGCGTGAGGGTCGCGTCCTTGACCACATCGTCGAGAAGCTCCTCACGCAGAACGCGAAGGTTACTGGCCGCTTCATCCTGCTCAAGCTCGCGCGGCTCTGGCAGGCTTGCCTCGACCGGGATCATGGTGACCCTCCGGTCGCGGCGGTCTTCCAGTGCCTGTGAAACCGTGTCTATCAGGATCTGGCAGCGCCCGTCATGCGTGAGCACGCGGATCATCTTGCGGTCTTCCTGCTCGATATCGAACTGGATCCAGTCAACGGGCTCGAAGGCCTTGATTGCGCGGACGATGATTTCGCTGTCGCGCTTCTTCAGATGGATTTCGACCTGTTTCAAATCATTGCTTTCGCGAGGTGTCGAAGCGGGTGACTAGGCTAGACGTATCCCAGCGCTGGCCGCCTTCGGCCTGCACGTCTGCGTAG
This sequence comes from Henriciella sp., assembly GCA_012960415.1. Taxonomy (GTDB): domain Bacteria; phylum Pseudomonadota; class Alphaproteobacteria; order Caulobacterales; family Hyphomonadaceae; genus Henriciella. Next base: position 1,647 of record DUBH01000086.1, read on the forward strand.
AATTGATCGACCAGCGCCGTAACCGGCAGACGAGCGCCGCTTTCGCGAGCAGCCTTCAGCGCGATGCGCAGATCCTTGCGCATCCAGTCGACCGCAAAACCGTGCTCGAACTCACGCGCGGCCATCGTCTTCCAGCGGTTCTCCATCTGCCAGCTTTGCGCAGCGCCGCCAGAAATGGCTTCCATAACCTTGGCGACGTCGAGACCGTTGCTTTCGGCAAAGTGGATGCCCTCGGACAGCCCCTGTACGATGCCTGCAATACAGATCTGGTTCACCGATTTGGCGAGCTGGCCTGCGCCACTTTCGCCAATATGGGTGATGCGGGCGCCATAAGCCTCCATGACAGGACGCGCTTTCGCCATCGCCTCGTCATCGCCGCCGCACATAATGGTCAGCCGCCCTGCTTCTGCGCCCGCCTGACCGCCGGAAATTGGCGCATCAACAAAGTGCGCACCGCGGGCGGCGCACCGCTCATGGAGGCTGCGGGCAAGTCCTGCACTTGCCGTTGTGTGGTCAATAACGATCGCGCCGCTCGCTAGCGCACCCTCGATCTGATCGAAAACAGCCTCGACGTCGGGGTCATCACCAAGGCAGAGGCAGATATAGTCGGCGCCCGAAACAGCATCCTTCGGTGTCGAAGCGGCCTTGCCATCATGCTTTGAGGCCCAGCCCTCGGCTTTCGCACTCGTTCTGTTCCAGACAGTGACCTCATGGCCTTTCGAAACGAGATGGCCTGCCATCGGATAGCCCATGACACCCAGCCCCAGAAACGCACACTTGCTCATAATGATAACTCCGTTGCCGTCTCGTGCCAGATAACCCGTTTGGCGTCACCGCCAACTAGACCGGCCCGTGGGATCTGGCCAGATTTGATTAAAATTCAAAGGTTACCCCAAACTTCACCTCAAGGACGTTCGTGTAGGCAGAGTGTACGGATCAGAAAGATCGGACACGATGGCTAATGTTCACGCCTTGTCGCGTGCTGGTGGCAGAATGCCACTGGCGCCGATCCGCCAGACTGGCGGATGGAAGCTCGCTTATGCGGACTTCCTGACAGCGCTGTGCGCCCTCTTTCTCGTCCTCTGGCTGGTTCATGGCGCAACGCCTGAGCAAAAGGAAAGCGTTGCAGAGCAATTCGGCGCACCCGGCCTTGCGACCGCGCAAGCTTTTGAGCCGCTCTCCCTGACACCCGTGCGAACCGAAGTCTCTGCACTCGCCGAAACGCTTCGTAGCTCCCCGCTGCTTGCAGAACCTGCTGGCCATGTTGCAATCAGCGAGATCGAGAATGGCGTCCGGATCGACTTGCTCGACCCCGATCTTGCGCCGCTATTCGAGAAAGGTGCAGCGTCGCTCAACGCACGCGGCCATACCCAGATCGGCCTGACCGCTGCCGCGCTCAGCATGGTCGAGATGCCCTTCTCGATTGAAGGTCACACCGATAGTGACCCGATCAACCGCATCAATTACTCGAACTGGGACCTGTCCGCTGACCGCGCGAACGCAGCCCGCAGGGCCCTTCTCGCACAGGGCATCGATCCTGCCCGTGTTCGCAGCGTTGCAGGGCTTGCTGACACGCGCCCTCTGGATGCCAATTCTACCAACTTGCCTCAGAACCGGCGCTTGAGCATAGTCATCCACATAGACTGATTTTCTGCTGGGAGCGTTCTGCTCCCGCCGCGGCCGGGAGACTTCATGGCAACAGAGCTTGTTGCAAACTGGCCCATGTGGGCCAGCCTTTTCGTGATCCTGTGCGCGATCGTGGCTTATGTGCTGGACCGGTGGTCGATGGAATCTGTATCCATCGGCGTCGTCGCGGCTTTATTGCTGCTTTTCACAATTCCGGGTGCGACGGCATTTGACGGAACCGCGATCACGTCTGCAGACCTGCTGTCCGGCTTTGGCAACCCGGCCCTCATCACAATCATGGCCCTGCTGGTCGTTGGTCAGGGCCTGTTCCAGACTGGAGCCATTGAAGGGCCGACCAAAGCGCTGGTACGCTCCTATGGCAGGCGCCCGATCTACACGCTTTGCCTGACTTTCTTTGCAGTGTTCGCGATCAGCGCGTTCACCAACAATACGCCCGTCGTCATCATGTTCCTGCCGATCATGAGCGCCATTGCGATGCGTATGAACGCTTCGCCCTCGCGCCTGATGATGCCGCTCAGCTTCGTGTCGATCCTGGCAGGCATGACGACGCTCATCGGTACCTCAACCAATCTGCTGGCGGCTGACGCCTACCGGCGCACCGAAGGCATTTCGCTGGACTTCTTCGAACAGACGCCGATGGGCCTGATGCTTGCCGGGGTCGGACTGGCCTATATCGCGATTTTCTCGCGCTACCTCCTGCCCAACCGGGACACGTTTGCGCAGGAAATCGTGCCCAGCGGCAAGCAGTTCGTGGCGCAGATCGAAGTCACGCATGGCCACTTTCTCGTCGGACAGTCTCCGGTGGCAGGTATGTTCCCGGATCTGAAGGACATGACCGTCCGCCTCATCCAGCGCGGCGAAAAAGCGATGCTGCCCCCTTTCGAGGATGTGGAGCTTCGCGTCGGCGACCTGGTCATCGTCGCGGCGACGCGAAAGGCCATCAGCGACCTCCTTGCCTCAAAACCGGGACTTCTTCAGCAGATCTGGCAGGGCGACGAAGACGAAAAGGTCGACACCAGCGTGCCGCAGCTCAGCCTGATAGAAGCGGTTATCGCGCCGGGCTCTCGCATGGCCGGTCGTACGGTTGAAATGCTGGGCTTCAGACGGCTCACATCCGCAGTGGTTCTGGGTATCCAGCGCCGCTCGCGTATGATCCGCACAAGGCTGGGTGAAATCCGGCTTGAAGCAGGTGATACGCTGCTTCTCTGCGCCCCTCAGACCGTCTTTCAAGAGCTTCGCACAAGCCGCGATATCCTGCTTCTGGAGTGGTCTCAGAAAGAAATCCCGGTGACGGCTCATAGCCTAGCAGCGCGCCTCATCGCGCTCGGCATGGTCATTCTGGCGGCGACCGGCCTCACCAGCATCCTCGTTGCGTCCTTACTCGCGGCCCTCGCCATGATCGTGACGCAGTGTCTGAACACCAGACAGGCTAGCCGGGCCCTGGATCTTCGGATCTTCCTCGTTATTGCAGCCGCTCTGGCAATGGGCACGGCGCTGGAGAAGACCGGCGCGGCGACCCTGATCGCGAACGGCGTGGTGACCCTGGCCGCGCCATACGGACCGGTCGTCATCCTTTCCACCATCTTCATCTGCGTAGCTCTGCTGACCAATATTCTCAGCAATGCCGCGACGGCCGTCCTGTTCGCGCCTGTGGCGCTGGAGGCAGCTCACACGGTCGGCAGCGACCCTCTGCCCTACATTCTTGCAGTGATTTACGCGTCGAACTGCAGTTTTGCTTCGCCGATCGCCTACCAGACCAACATGTTGATCATGGCCCCCGGCCATTACCGCTTTTCAGACTTCATAAAGTTTGGTGGGCCACTTTTGGTTGTGATGTGGGTCGCATTCACCATAATGGCCCCTTGGCGTTTTGATCTTTGAGTGCCTTAATCGATGACTATGAAACTGGATGAGTCGCTATTTACCGTACCGGGTGTCGGACGCGGACTACGTTTCTATGTCACCGGTGCAACCCCTTGCCCCTATCTGGACGGCCAGATGGAGCGCAAAGCCTTTACCCATCTCAACCAGTCTGCCCCTGACACGCTGCACAACCAGCTGAGTGAAGCAGGTTTCCGGCGCAGCCAGTCGGTCGCCTACCGTCCGGCCTGCCCGTCCTGTAATGCGTGCCGCAGTGTGCGCGTCGACGCCTCTCAGTTTTCGCCCAGCCGCAACCAGGCCCGCATCCTGAAGCGCAACGCGGACCTTGTCCGCCGCCCCGTCGCTCCGAAAGCGACGCGCGAGCAGTTCCGCCTGCTGAAACGCTATCTCGTGTCGCGCCATGAAGGCGGCGGCATGTCGGATATGGGCTTTCGCGAATTCGCTGGCATGGTGAACGAAACACCTGTGCAGACCCTGATGTTCGAGTATCGCGAAGGGCCGGAAGAAGACGCGCCTCTCGTCGCTGTCTCGCTGACTGATGTGCTGCGCGACGGGTTCTCGATGGTCTATACCTTCTTCGACACGCGCCAGCCAAAGCGCAGCCTCGGCACTTATATGATCCTCGATCATATCCGCAGCGCTGAGGACTATGGCCTGCCGCACGTCTATCTTGGCTACTGGATCAAGCAGAGCCCGAAGATGGACTATAAACGCCGCTTCCAGCCGCTTGAAGTCCTTGACGGGGCCGTCTGGCGTCCGCTTGAAGAGGATAGTTAGAACCCGGACTGTCAGAGGGGCAGAATCGGGCGATCCCTAGAGGATCCGGGGGAGGATATGATACGCAGACGTAACCTGCTTGGCGCAGGTCTTCTTGGCATAGGCGGCGCTGCCGCATCCTTTGGCAGCCCGGACCACGCGGCAAATCTTGCAGCGCCTGCGATCAGCCGCAACCGGCGGCGCCTCAACATGGTGACCACCTGGCCGAAGGGCCTGCCTGGGCTTGGCCGGGCGGCCGAGCGCGTGGCCGAGCGTATCCTCGCCATGTCCGAAGGCCTGATCGAAGTGAAGGTCTATGCCGCAGGTGAGCTGGTGCCCGCCTTCGAAAGCTTCGACGCCGTCGCGAATGGTTCTGCCGACATGTATCACGGCGCTGAGTATTACTGGACGGCCAAGTCCACTGCCTACCCTTTCTTTACGGCAGTCCCATTCGGCATGACGGCGCAGGAGATCATGGGCTGGATCGACTTTGGCGGCGGTCAGGAGCTCTGGGATGAGCTGTCGGCTGGCTTTGGCATCAAGCCGCTGCAGGGCGCCAATACCGGTCACCAGATGGGCGGCTGGTTCCGGCGTGAGATCAACAGTCTGGATGACCTTGTCGGCCTTCAAATGCGTATCCCGGGACAAGGCGGCGACGTGTTGCGCGCCCTTGGCGGATCAGCAAAGTCCCTGCCCGGCGGTGAAATCTATCAGGCACTCCAGACAGGCAATATTGACGCGACCGAATGGGTCGGGCCCTGGAATGACTACTCGCTCGGTTTCTACCGGGAGGCGCCGTACTATTACGGCCCGGGCTTCCATGAACCGGGCGCGAGCCTCGCTGTCGGCATCAATCTCAAGCTCTGGGAAAGCCTGACGGCAGGCGAACAAGCGCTGATCAAGGCGGCCTGCGAGTCGGTGAATCATCTGTCTCTTGGTGAGTTCACCTATCAGAATTCCGTCTACCTGGACCTTCTGGTGCGAGAGCACGGCGTGCAGCTCCGGTCGTTCCCGGACGAAGTCGTTGCCCGGATGGCAGAGGCGGCCCGCGATGTGCGTGCTGCATCCGGCCGCGATGGTCTTGAGAAACGCATCTATGAAAGCTTCGAAGAGGCGCTGAACAAGATGGCAGGCTGGGCGGCGGTCTCTGACGGGCCGTACTACGCAGCCCGCGAACTTGGCCGGAAGACCGGAGGTTAGGCGCCCGTCATGGACCCGCAAGTCTTCCTGACCCTTGGCAGCTTTCTGAAGTGGATCGGGATTGTCGCATCTCCGGTCCTGCTTCTGCCTCTGCTTATACTCGTGATCCCGGCCCCGCTTCACAAAGCCGGGCAGACACTTGCCGACGGTCTCGACCGGTCGCTGGACTGGGTCCTGCGCGCAGCGATGCTGGCCGCTATCCTTCTCTTCATGCTCCAGCTTGTCGTCGTGATCGGCAGCTACGCACTGGCCCTCACGGCGACCTGGCTGTCGGAATCGGTCATCTACGCCTTCGCCGCGATGTTCATGCTGGGCGCTGCGACCGCGCTTCGCGATGATGCCCATGTGCGCGTCGACATCCTGCGCCCGCGTTTTGGCGAGAATGGACGCAACTGGATTGAGCTTGCAGGCACCTACCTCCTCCTCTTCCCGATCTGCATCCGGCTCCTGATGGCAGGCGAACAGGGGCTGACACGCAGCTGGACGCTGTTCGAAGGCTCGCGCGAAAGCGACGGCCTGCCGATCCTTTTCCTTTTCAAGACACTGGTGCCGATCTTTGCGGTGCTGCTGATCCTCGCTGGCCTGTCGGTCGCCCTGAAAGCAGCGCTGAGACTGACAGGGTTTGCAGGCTCTGCTGACGAGACCACACCGCAGGAGCGCCATTATGGAGCTTGAACTCCTGCTCGCGCTCTTGATGTTCCTGACGGCCATCGGTGCCCTGCTCGCGGGCTATCCCGTCGCCCTCACACTTGGCGGCGTCGCCCTGCTCTTTGCCCTGTTCGGCATTACGTTGGGCGTCTTCCCTGAACCGCTACTGCTGTCCCTGCCAAGCCGTATCCAGGGCGGCTCGATCATGCAGAATGAGACGCTCATCGCCGTCCCGCTCTTCGTGCTGATGGGCGTCATCCTTGAACGCTCCCGCGTGGCAGAGGACCTTCTGCACATTGCCGGCCGGCTGCTTGGGCGTATGCGCGGCGGTCTCGGCTATGCTGTCGTCCTTGTCGGCGCCCTGCTTGCAGCCTCGACCGGCATTGTCGGCGCAACCGTCATCACAATGACGCTGATCGCCCTGCCGACCATGCTGGCGCAGAAATACGACCCGAAGCTCGCGACCGGCACGATTGCTGCCTCAGGTACGCTCGGCCAGATCATTCCGCCAAGTATCGTCCTCATTCTGCTGGCAGATGCAGTGTCCAATGCCGCGAGCCAGGCCGCGAACGAAATGGGCGTTGGCAGCTTCGTCGTGTCTGTGGGTGACCTGTTTGCCGGGGCGCTCATTCCGGGGCTGCTTCTGGTCGGGCTTTATCTTGGCTGGATCGCGGTGATGGCCATCCTGAAGCCGGAGTCCTGTCCGCCCGTCATCGACGATGACAGCCCTCCACTGACAGGCAGGGAAGTCGCGTTCGGCCTCGGGGCCCCGCTCTTCCTGATCATTGCGGTGCTGGGGGCTATCCTGTCCGGCATTGCGACCCCGACAGAAGCGGCATCGATTGGCGTCGCTGGCGCGCTGCTTCTCGCAGGTCTCCGCCTGTCGGAAACGGGAGATGCTTTCCTGGTGCGGATCATCGCTGGCGCCTTTGCGGCGCTGCTTCTCATTCTGGTGATCCGCAACATTATGGATCTGCGCCTTGGGGTGGCGACAACGGATGCGATCACCCTCGTTGGTATCGCCGTCATCGTCGTGTCGGCCATCCTGTTCCTAGCGGGCACGGTCGCCGGGATGATCATCCTACATCGGCGCGGCTTTCTCTCACTCGCTCTGAAAAGCGGCGTGCACATCACCTCGATGGTGTTCCTGATCCTGATTGGCGCGTCGCTCTTTTCACTCGTTTTTCGCGGCTTCGGCGGCGACGACATGGTGGCTGACCTCCTTCACGCCATTCCGGGCGGGCGCTGGGGCGCGCTGATTGGCGCCATGCTCGTCATGTTCGTCATGTATGTTCGCCATGTATGCTCGCCATGCTCGCCATGCTCACCATGTATGTTCGCCATGTATGTTCGCCATGTATGTTCGCCATGTATGTTCGCCATGTATGTGTTCGCCATGTAGGTTCGCCATGTATGTTCGCCATGTATGTT